>NZ_JBLJBW010000085.1:0-2106 GCF_047638095.1 Azonexus sp. | reverse complement strand
CCGCCCATCGACGTGCGCAGCGCCGTGCGCGGCCTGCTCACCTACCCCTACGGCTGCACCGAGCAGACCACCAGCACCGCCTACCCGCACCTCTTCATCGACGAAGCGGCCGCCCGGCAATTCGGCCTCAAGGCCTACACCCCGGCCCAGCGCGCCGACATGCTCGACAAGGCCATCGCCCGACTGGCCGGCATGCAGGCGCCCAACGGCGGTTTCAGCCTGTGGGGCAATTACGCGGAATATGAGTACTGGCTCTCCGCCTACGTCAGCCATTTCCTGAGAGATGCACGCGAACAGGGCTTTGCCGTGCCGGCCGAGATGGAGAAAAAAGCCGTCGAATTTCTCTTGAAAGGCTTGCAGGAAGGCGTTGCCAGCCTGCCGCGCGGGCCGCTCAACTACAACCACAACAGCAGCTGGGGCGACTGGCGTTACGCCGGCTCGGGCCGTTTCAGCGTGCTCGCCTATGGCGCTTATGTGCTGGCGCTCCATGGCAAAGCGCCGCTCGCCACCCTGCGTCAGCTGGCCGAAGCCAGCGAACAATCGCATTCCGGCCTGGCACTGGTGCAGCTTGGCCTGGCGCTCAAGCTGATGGGTGACGAGCCGCGCAGCCAAAGTGCCATTGCCGCCGGTTTGCAGAAACCGCGCGACAACCGCTACTGGTGGGGCGATTACGGCAGCACCCTGCGCGACTCGGCACTGATGTACGTGCTGCTCAAAAAGCATAAACTCGCGCCGCCCGGACACGCCGATCTGGTTTCAGTAGCGGCAGGAGAAATGGACAAACACCGCTACCTGAGTACCCAGGAAAAAATGGCCGTCTTCCTGCTCGGCCGTGATTTTGCCGCCGCCGACGGCACGCCCTGGCAGGCCAGCCTAACGCAAGGCGGTGCCAACCTGACGCAAGGTGGTGCCAGTCAGAGTCTGGGCGGCAAGGGCATGCAGTTCCTGCCGCTGGAAGGCGGCGCGCTGGCCCGTGGCATCACCTTCAAAAACACGCACAATGCGCGCCTTTACCTGTCGCTCGATCTGGCCGGCCACCCCGCCAAAGCGCCGCCAGCGCGCAGCGATGCCTTCGCGCTCAAGCGCCACTGGTACAGCGCCGACGGCAAAGCACTTGGTGAACGCGCCTTGCGCGTCGGCGAAAGCCTGCTCGTGCGCCTGGATGTCAAAACCCACGGCCATTACGCCAATGCCATGATCGTCGATTACATCCCCGCCGGCATCGAAATCGAGAACACCAACATCAGCCAGAGCGAGCAGAACGAGTTCATCGTCGATGGCATTTCGGTCAGTCAGGCGATGCAGGATGCCCGCATCAAGCATGTCGAGTTTCGCGACGACCGCTTCGTCGTCGCCGCCCGCCTGGCACCCGGTACCACCCATTTCTTCTACCGTGCGCGCGTGGTCACGCCGGGCCGCTTCGTCGTGCCGCCCAGCTACGCCGAGGACATGTACCAGCCGACGATCTACGGGCTGGCGGCGGACAGGGATCACATCACGATCAACGATGGGGAGCAGCGCCATTGATCCAGCGGGGCGAGCCGTGTCGCTCGCCCTGACTTGCCTGCGCTGGCTGCTGGCCGCCCTGCTCGCGGCACTGCTCCTCGCCGACCAGCTTTTCCCGCTGCCGCCAGCAGCAAAGGCGCAGCAAAGCACGCCGCGCGGCGTACAACTGGTGCTGGCCAGCGATGGCACGCCACTACGCGCCTTCCCGGATGGCCGGCATATCTGGCGGCAGCCGGTGCGGCTGGACGAGGTATCGCCGCGTTACGTGGAAGCGGTGCTGGCCTATGAAGATCGTTTCTTCTACTGGCATTTCGGCGTCAACCCCGTCGCCTTGCTGCGTGCTGCCGGACAATGGCTTTGGCATGGCCGCATCGTCTCCGGCGGCTCCACCTTGAGCATGCAGGTGGCGCGCATGCTGACGCCGATGCCGCGCAGCATGGGCGACCGCAGCATCGGAAACAAGCTGCGGCAAATCCTGCGCGCCCTGCAACTGGAGCTGCATCTTTCCAAAAAGGAAATCCTTGAAATCTATCTGCTGCGCGCCCCGATGGGCGGCGTACTGGAAGGGGTGGAAGCGGCCAGCCGCGCCTATCTGGGCAA
>NZ_JBLJBW010000084.1:0-2772 GCF_047638095.1 Azonexus sp. | reverse complement strand
CGTCACCCAGCGCGCCGTCGCGCCCATCGCGGCGAGGTCGGACAGATTCACGGCCAGGGTTTTCCAGCCCAGGCGCTGCGGGTCGGTGTCGGGCAGAAAATGCACGCCGGCCACCAGCATGTCGGTCGTCACCGCCAACACCTTGCCCGGCGTCGGCAGGAGCAAGGCGCAGTCGTCGCCCGGCCCAAGCAGCGCCGAGGGCGTCGGACGGGTGAAATAGCGGGCAATCAGCCCGAACTCACCGGCGGCGGCCATGTGCTAGCCGCCGGACTGCGGCGCACGCATTTCCTGCGCGCGCGCCTGAGCGGCGATTTTATCGAGCACGCCATTGACGTACTTGTGGCCGTCGGTGCCGCCGAAGGCTTTGGCAAGCTCAATGGCTTCGTTGATGATGACGCGGTAGGGCGTTTCCGGGTGGTGGAGCAGCTCGAAACAGCCGAGCAGCAAAACCCCCGCCTCGATCGGCGACAACTCTTCGTAAGCCCGGTCGATGTGCGCGCTGATCTGCGCCACCAGGGCTTCGTGCTGGGCGATCACACCGCGCAAGGTGGCGGTAAAAAAGGCGCGGTCGGCTTTGTCGAAACCTTCCGTTTCCGGCGCGTAGGCTTCGATGGCCGCCTCATCGGCACCGCCCACCCGCCATTGGTACAAGCCTTGCAGAATGAATTCTCGCGCCCGGCGGCGGGCCGATTTCGGTTTGGCTGGCTTGGCCGCCTTGGCCGTTTGTGCGGCTTTACTCATCGGTCAGCGCCCCTTGCAAATTGGCCATTTCCACCGCTGCCTGGGCGCATTCGGCCCCCTTGGGCTGCATGCGCACCTCGGCCTGCTCGTCGGTGTCGCAGGTCAAAATACCGTTGGCAATCGGCGTACCGGTGTGCAGTTGCAGTTCCATGATGGCGCGACAGGCATCGTTGGAGACCACTTCAAAATGATAGGTATCGCCACGGATCACCGCCCCCAGGGCGATCAACGCATCGTACTGGCCGCTTTGCGCCATGGTTTGCAGCACCAGCGGAATTTCCAGCGCTCCCGGCACGGTGGCAATCGCCATATCTTCGTCGGCCACGCCCAGGCGCTTCAATTCCGCCACGCAGGCCGAGAGCAAGCCCTCGCACACGGGCCGGTTGAAACGGCTCATGACGATACCGATGGAAAGCTCACGTCCATCGAGATTGCTGTCAAATTCAAATACATTGTCAAAACGGGCCATGGCTCATAACTCCTCAGGGGCAGACACAAAACCGGTAACTTCCAGGCCGAAACCTGTCATGGAGGGCATCTTGCGCGGGCTGGACAACAGCCGCATCCGGCTCACGCCCAGGTCGCGCAAAATCTGCGCGCCGATGCCATAGGTGCGCGGGTCCCATTTGCGCTGGGTGCGCGGCGCATCGAGCGGTTTTTGCAGGCGTTCGAGCAAGGCTTCGCCGTCTTCCGAACGATGCATGAGCACGATCACACCATGCCCGTTACGCGCCAACGCCGCCATGGCTTGATCCACGGAAAATGACTGCCGACCGCTCGCCGGATCAAGAAAATCGAGCACCGACAAGGGTTCGTGCACCCGCACCAAGGTTTCACCGCCCGCCGGAATCTCACCCTTCACCAGCGCCAGATGGGTGGCCTTGCCGGCACGATCGACAAAGGCGTGCAGGGAAAAATCGCCGTGCGCAGTGTTGATCGTTTTGCTGCTGACGCGCTCGACCAGGGTTTCAGAGGCCGCCCGATAGTGGATCAAATCGGCGATGGTGCCGATTTTCAAACCATGCACGCGGGCAAATTCGATCAACTCCGGCAGCCGCGCCATGCTGCCGTCGTCATTCATGATTTCGCAGATCACCGCCGAAGGCTCCAGCCCGGCCATCGCGGCCAGATCGCAACCCGCCTCGGTATGCCCGGCACGCACCAGCACGCCGCCGTCGCGGGCGGTGATGGGGAAAACATGCCCCGGCTGGACGATGTCTTCCGGACGCGCCGTGCGCGCCACCGCCGTGCGGATGGTATGCGCCCGATCCGCCGCCGAAATGCCGGTCGTCACCCCTTCCGCCGCCTCGATGGAAACCGTGAATGCCGTGCCAAACTGCGTGCCGTTACTGCGCGCCATCTGGTTCAAGCCAAGAAAACGGCAACGCGCCTCGGTCAAGGTCAGACAAACCAGGCCGCGCCCGAACTTGGCCATGAAATTGATCGCCTCCGGCGTCACATGCTCGGCGGCCATGAGCAAATCGCCCTCGTTCTCGCGGTCTTCCTCATCCACCAGAATCACCATCCGCCCGGCTTTCAGCTCGGCAACGATAGTTTCGACAGGGGCAATGGCTTGAATTTGTTGCGGCGACATGGCGACTCGACAGAAAGCAAAGCCGGCATTTTCGCAGATCACTCCAGGTTCTGCACCTGCTCCCGCATCTGTTCGATGGCCAGCTTCAATTCCATCGCCGCCTGCGAGACTTCGGTGACGGCGGATTTGGAGGCCAGGGTGTTGGCTTCGCGGTTGAGCTCTTGCATCAGGAAGTCGAGGCGTTTGCCGGTGGCACCGCCGGCCTTGAGGACGCGCTCGACTTCGCTCAGGTGGGCTTCCAAGCGGGCGAGCTCTTCGGCGACGTCGATGCGCGTGGCGAAAACGGCGACTTCCTGCAGGATGCGCTCGTCGTTGGCTGCCCCCAAGGCGTCTTCCAGGCGCTGGCGCAGTTTTTCGGTGAAGGCGGCTTGCGCCTGCGGGATGCGCGGGGCGACTTCGGCGACGATGGCGCGCATGTCGGCGACGCGGTCGCGCAG
>NZ_JBLJBW010000083.1:0-3387 GCF_047638095.1 Azonexus sp. | reverse complement strand
TCGGCATCATCGCCCATCACTTCCATCAGCTTGTCGTTGAGGATGACGATCAGCGAATCGACGTGCTTGGCGAACTCGGCAATGCCGGCTTCCGCCGATTTCATGCGCCGGCCGCCTTCAAAACTGAACGGCTTGGTCACCACGCCCACCGTCAGCACGCCCATTTCGCGCGCCACTTCGGCCACCACGGGGGCAGCGCCGGTGCCGGTGCCACCGCCCATGCCGGCGGTGATGAAGGCCATGTGCGCGCCTTCGAGCTGAGCGCGGATCTCGTCGCGGTGCGCGTCCGCCGCCGCCTTGCCGGCTTCCGGCTTGGCCCCAGCGCCCAAGCCGCTCTTGCCGAGCGACAGCTTGGACGCGGCGGCATTGCGTGCCAGCGCCTGCGCATCGGTGTTGGCGGCGATGAATTCGACGCCGCTCACCCCTTCGCGAATCATGTGTTCGATGGCATTGCCACCGGCACCACCCACGCCGAACACCTTGATGATGGTGCCCTGCGACTCGTCTTTGTCGATGATTTCAAACATAAGGACCTCCTCCGGAAAAAACCGTTAACAATCAAAAATTCTTGGCAAACCACTGTTTCATGCTGGAAAAAACGTCGGTGACACCACGTTTTTCCTGAATCTTCTGCCCCCGCCGGCGCTGCGTCTGCGCTTCCAGCAGCAGACCGAAAGCGGTAGAAAAGCGCGGGCTTTGCACCACGTCGGCCAGACTGCCGTGGTATTTCGGGTTACCCAGACGCACCGGCATGTGAAAAATTTCCTCGCCCAGCTCGACCATGCCCGGCATGGCACTGGCCCCGCCGGTGAGGACGATGCCGGACGACAGCACATCCTCGAAGCCGGCCCGGCGCAACTCGTGCTGGATCAATTCGAACAACTCCTCGACCCGCGGCTGAATCACATCAGCCAGGGCGCGCCGGCTCAATTTGCGGCTGGGCCGGTCGTCCACCCCGGCCACATCGATATTTTCCGAAGCGTCCGCCATGTCGGTCAGGGCGCAACCGTAGCGAATCTTGATGTCCTCCGCTTCGCGCGTCGGCGTGCGCAGCGCCATGGCGATATCGTTCGTCACCTGGTCGCCGGCAATGGGAATCACCGAGGTATGGCGGATCGCCCCCTGGGTCCACACCGCGATATCGGTGGTGCCGCCGCCGATGTCGATCAAACACACGCCCAGGTCTTTTTCATCCTCCGACAGCACCGCGTAGCTGGAAGCCAGCGGTTGCAGCACCAGATCGTTGGCCTCCAGCCCACAGCGGCGCACGCATTTGACGATGTTTTGCGCCGCCGATACCGCGCCGGTGACGATGTGCGTTTTCACTTCCAGACGCATACCGCTCATGCCGATCGGCTCGCGAATGCTGTCCTGACCATCGATGACGAATTCTTGCGTGAGGATGTGCAGGATTTCCTGATCTGCCGGAATCGGCATGGCACGCGCCGTTTCGATCACGCGCTCGACATCGGCCTGGGTGACTTCCTTGTCCTTGATCGCCACCATGCCGTTCGAGTTGAAGCTCTTGATGTGGCTGCCGGCGATACCGGTATAGACGTGGCTGACCTTGCAGTCGGCCATCAGCTCGACTTCCTGAATGACGCGGCTGATGGTGTGCACCGCCTCCTCGATATTGACCACCGCGCCTTTTTTCAGGCCGCGCGATTCCTGCGAGCCGACGCCGATGACGTTCAGTCGCCCTTCCTGGTCCAGATCGGCGACCAGCGCAATGATGCGCGAAGTGCCGATATCCAGGCCGACCACCAGGTCTTTGTTATCCCTGCTCATGTGCTCACTTTCCCTTCGGTTGCACGGCATCGGCTGCCGCTAGCTTGATTGCAAACCCATTTGGATAGCGCAGATCGACCACCGTCGGCCGGGCTTCCAAGGCCGCCATTTCTTTTGTGTAAATCTCGACAAAACGCCGCAAACGCGCTTCCACCGGCCATTTCGGATGTTCGCGCCCGATCTCGATGCGCATCCCGTCGGCCAATACCAACTGCCAGGCCAGGCGCGAGGACAAATTCAGCTGCACCGGCTGTTCGCCCACATCGGCAAACATTTCGCGAAAACTGACGAAACGCTCCAAAACTTGCCGCGCCGTGCCATTCGGGCCTTGCAACAAGGGCAAGCGGCGCATTTCCGCCTCCGGCAAAAGTGCCGCGAACACTTCGCCATGACCGTTGATCATTTCCGCATACCCCTCGCCCCAGCGCGCCACCGGCTGATGTTCCTCGATCTGCACGGCCAGCCCTGCCGGCCAGAGACGACGGACTTGAACCCCGCGCACCCAAGGCAGTTGCAGCAAGGTTTGGCGGACATGGCTGACATCCAGCGTAAAGAAATTGCCGCGCAGACTGCCCGGCAAGACCTGCTCGATCTCGCCGCGCCGGGTGTGCTGCAAGGGCGTCTCGAACAGCACATACTGCACCGGCAAAGCCGGCACGCGCAGCAGCCACACCGCGCCCGCCGCAAGCAAGGCTGCGGCACCGACCAGAAACAACAGGTCGGCCAAGGTGTTGAGCAGTTGCGGTTTGTGCCACATTCATCGCCTCAATCGTTGGCCGCAAGTTCGAGCACGCGGCGCACCAATGCCGGGTATTCCAGGCCAGCCACGCGTGCCGCCATCGGCACCAGCGAGTGATCGGTCATGCCCGGTGCGGTATTGGCTTCGAGGAAATAATGCTGCCCGGCGCCATCCATCAGAAAATCCACCCGCCCCCAGCCGCGCCCGCCCAACACACGAAAAGCCTGCAGCGCCTCGGCGCGAATCTGCGCCTCCTTTTCCGCTGACAGGCCACTGGGGCAGCGGTAGGCGGTGTCGTCGCGCTTATATTTCGCTTCGTAGTCATACCACTCGGTGGCCGGCTCGATCTTGACGATGGGCAAGGTCTCATCGCCCAAAATGCCAACCGTGTATTCGCCGCCCAAAATCGCCTGCTCGGCAATCACCAACGGGTCGTGACGGGCGGCTTCGGCGTAGGCCGCCGCCAATTCGCCGCTGGTTTTGACCTTGCTCACACCGATGGACGAACCTTCGCGTGCCGGCTTCACGAACAGAGGCAGGCCGAGGCTGCGCTCGACGGCGGTAAAATCGCTCTCTGCCGTCAATAGTGCATAGGCTGGCACCGGCAAGCCGGCGGCCTGCCAGACCAATTTGCTACGCCATTTGTCCATCGCCAACGCCGAGGCCAAAACCCCCGGGCCGGTATAGGGAATGTGCAGAAGCTCAAGCGCGCCCTGGATGGTGCCATCCTCACCGTGCCGGCCATGCAGGGCGATGAAAGCGCGGTCGAAGCCGGCCAGTTCCGTCAGCGCCTGGCTGGCCGGATCGAAGGGATGCGCGTCAATCCCCTGCCCTTGCAGCGCGGCCAGCACCCGGCCACC
>NZ_JBLJBW010000082.1:0-3562 GCF_047638095.1 Azonexus sp. | reverse complement strand
CTACTCATCTCGCTTCTCCCATATGTTTGGAATAAACAACCCCAAATCACCGCAATCTCCTGCGGCAATTTGTCGCACTCTATGCCGCAGCCAAAACAAAAAAATTGATCGAGGCTAAATTTAGCCTTGCTTTGTTTGGGAGATTGCCTATTCATGCGCCATTCCGGGGGTTTGGCTTAGTTTTTGTTAGGATTTTTCCTATCCTCGTGCGGAATCACAGCTGCTATCAATCAGCCTTCTGGGGCTTAATCGACAGCGCAGCCTTGGGCAAAATGCTTGCGCCACACCGCAAAGCGCCGACACCTCTCAAACTCCTGCCATTGCCGGAAAATTTGATGGTGATTAAACCTATTTCCATGGCACTGACCAACAATTCGGGCGCACCACAAACACTCCACAGGAAACTCACACGTCGATGCAGGAAAGAATCCTCGCCACCACCGCCCTCCTCCTGGTTTTGTGCATCGGCACGCTGGCGCTTTTCTGGCACCCCGAACCCCCCAGCCGCCCGCTGCCCCGCCCGGGCCTGCCGGCCGGCGGGGACTTCATGCTTGAAACTGCGAGCGGCAAAATTTCCCTGGCCGATTTCAAGGGCAAAACTGTATTACTCTTTTTTGGCTACACCAGCTGCCCGGACATCTGTCCGACCGGCCTGATCACCCTGGCCGATGCCTTGAGCCAGCTCGAACCCGAAGAAAAAGCCCGCGTCGCCACCTTGTTCGTCTCAGTCGACCCGGCCCGCGACACGCCCGCGCACCTGGCCGAATTCACCGCGTTTTTCGACCCTTCCATTCTCGGCGCAACCGCCAGCCCCGGCGCACTCGCCGACCTCGCCAAGCGCTACGGCGTGATTTACCACTTTGCCGAAAATGGCGCAGTCGACCACAGCGCCGACGTTTTCCTCATCAACGGCGACGGCAGACTCGTCGACAAAATCGCTCACGGCACTGCCGCCACGGCGATTGCGGGCGCCTTACGCCAACAACTGAAAGCCTTGTGATGCGCACGCTTTGTTTCTCCTGCCTCATGGTGCTGGGCTGGATGCCTGGTTTTGCCAGCACGGCGCAGGCCGATCCTGCCCCCGCCCTCTACCAGCGCTTCGCTGCCCAGCCTGAAACGCGCTGCCTGGAGCTCGATATCGATCTCACACACGGCGAACCGGCACGCTTTGCCGAAGGTCACTTGCACTACCCCATGCGCGACAAATCCATTGCTGAAGGCTGGAGCTGGCCGGAAGAAAAAACCGAAAACAGCGACTACTACCTCTACAAATACCTGCCGCTGGCCAGCGAAAGCGAAGATCGGCGCACCTACGAAGCAGAGGACAAGGTCGGCGAACCGCAAACCATGACAGAACGCTGGCGTTACGATTATTTCTTTGCTTTCAACAACATAAAGTCATTCTCCAGCACCGACGACGATGAGGACGCCTTGCTTTTTTCCTTGCCGGCGGGTATTGATCCCTCCGGCCTCGGTTTGCGCGCCGAGGTATGCCTGAGCGAACCCGTGACCCGGGAAAGCACAACCTTTTGGAAAGCCACCTACGGCAAACCTGTCGATCTGACCTTGAAAAAACGTTATCTCATGGGCCATTTGCGTGCACTACACGTGATTGACCCAAACAACGGCCGCAAAATCTCCAGCCTGCGCGCCCGCCCTGAACTTCATCTCTCTGCAAAGGAGTAAAACATGCTGCGAGCCAGCTCACGACACACCTCACTGCGCGCCCCGCTCATCGCCGCCTTCATCCTCCTTGGCGCACCTGCTGCGCACGCCGCAGAAGATGCCTTGACGCAGGCTGTCACCGAATTCGGCACCTTGAACGGCGTCATCCTGGCCTGCAAGCAACACGCACTGACCGCCCGCATGCGCGAAATCATGGTGGACACCGTGCCCAAAGAGCGCAATGTCGGCGAATTATTTGAAGACGCCACCAGCAAGAGCTTCCTCAACTTCGGCAGCGACGGCAAAACCTGCCCGGATGGCAAAACCCTGGCCGAACAAATCGATCTTGGACGCGGCAAGCTGCAAAAAGCCGTCGGAAAAGGCGCATGAAACGTCGTCACTTCTGCGCAGCGCTGACGGCGCTGCCTTTCCTGATCGGCACACAGCATGCCCGCGCAAGCTCGCCGCACACGACTTTCGATCTGGAACCGCGCAGCATCAACCCGCGCTACATGCTGATTGGCCCGCAGGGTTCCGCCGTTTCCAACGAAGATTTTCGCGGGCGCTTCCAACTCATCACCTTCGGCTACACCTTCTGCCCGGACATCTGCCCCACCACCCTGGTCGATATCGCCGAAGCGCTCAAACTCCTGGGCACGGACGCCGAGCGCGTACAAGCAATTTTCATCTCGGTCGACCCCGAACGAGACAACCCGCAACAGCTGGCGACCTACACCGCATTTTTCGACCAACGCATCATCGGCCTGACCGGCTCGCCCGCCCTGGTGCAAGCCGCTGCGCGTAATTTCAAAGTGCGCTACGAAAAGGTTGTCGGTGAAAGCGAAGACCCGAAAAACTACGCCGTAGACCATTCCGCCGGCATTTACCTGCTCGGACCGGAAAGCACTTTCATCAAGAAATTTGCCTATGCCACGCCGCCGGCAAGCATTGCCAACGACATTCGCCAGCTGATTTCATCCCATTGATTTTCAAAGGTTAGCCAATAATGACCCTTCTTCGCCGCACCCTGCTTTCCCTCCTTCTTGCCAGCACATCGATCCAGTTGCTGGCGGCGGACGCCCCACCACCCGCTGCCCCGAACGCCACCCCGGCGAGCGTCGACACCAACGCCGCACAGGCCGCCCGCAAGGTGGCCCGCGGCCTGGTGCTCAAAAGCCAGGAACGCCTGATTTTCACGCCCTGCCGCGATCGCAACTACGTCAACATCGAAGACATTTCTCCCAAGGCAGAAGTCACTGCCCAGTTGAAAGAACTGGGGCTGACCGACGGCACGCCGATTTACGCCGAGTTTTTTGGCGAGCCTGAGGGCAATGCCTTGCTGCGCACACGCGCCCTTAACTTTGCCAGCCTGGACGCCCGCTGTTACGCGCCCCGGCGCAGCACCGGCGAATGGCGCGCTGCGGGCAAAGGCTGGGCACTCACCCTGTTCGAAAACCAGGGCACCTTGCAGCAAGACGGCCAGAAAGATGTCATCGGCGATTACAAAGTCAGTGGTCAGGATGACAACAGCGTCGATATCGATTTGAGCGGCCAACTCACCGCCCCGCTGCGCCTTAAACGACAAAACTGCCGCAACACCAGCGAAAACGGCAAGGCACGCATGCAGGCCTGGCAGGCCGAACTCACCGTCAACGGCAAAAAACTCGACGGCTGCGCCTGGCGTCAGTAAGCCTCACCGCGCCCCCAGCGGCGCACTGAAATACCCTGCCAAAACCCGGAGCCAGAACAGGCTTCCGGGTTTTTTCATGGTCTGCAAGGCGCCACCATGACGACAAAAGACCAAGCCCCGTTTTAGCGCACATCATGGATTCGCGGCCTAGCGAATCCGAGAATTCTGGCACCGTCACAAAGGAGGGCACCATGAGCGGTATTTTTA
>NZ_JBLJBW010000081.1:0-4118 GCF_047638095.1 Azonexus sp. | reverse complement strand
GGAGACGTGGCCGAGAGGTCGAAGGCACTCCCCTGCTAAGGGAGCATGCGGGCAAAACCTGCATCGAGGGTTCGAATCCCTCCGTCTCCGCCAGAGATGCAGCACAAACCCGCTCTGCCACAGGCTTTGCGGGTTTTGTGTTTTTGCCTGCCCACATGCCTCTCCATCGCGCCGGCTTATTCCATCGATCGTCTTCTGCGTTTTCGAATAGTCGTCGCGTCTCTATTTTTCGACCGACCTCAGACGAGCGCGGGTGAGATAGAGCGCGGCGACTTTTAGAGCGAGGCTCTTTTTCAATCGGCCGCGCGTAATGCGGTGTCGAGTGCGGCTTGGGTGGCGTGGGCGAGGTGGGTGATTTCTTCTGGGCCGATGATGTAGGGCGGCATCAGGTAGATGGTGTTGCCGATGGGGCGTAGCAGGGCTTCGTGCTGGAGGGCGGCGCGGTAGAAGCGGCGGGAGAAATGTGGGTCGGTGGTGGCGACGTCGAAGGCGGCGATCATGCCGCGTTGGCGTAGGTGACGCACTTGCGGGTGGGCGGCGAGCGGGGCGAGGGCGGCGGCGATTTGCTGGGCTTTTTCCCGGTTGCGGTGAAGTACCTCGTCTTCGGCAAAAATATCGAGACTGGCGAGCGCTGCCCGGCAGGCCAGCGGGTTGCCGGTGTAGCTGTGTGAGTGCAGGAAAGCGCGCGCCAGGCTGTCATCGAGGAAAGCGGCGTAAATTTCATCGCGGCAGAGCACTGCCGAGAGTGGCAGGTAGCCGCCGCTGATGCCTTTGGAGAGGCAGAGCAGATCGGGGTGAATGCCGGCTTGTTCGTAGGCGAAAAAAGTACCGGTGCGGCCAAAGCCAACGGCGATTTCGTCGCAGATCAGGTGCACCTCGTGTGCATCACACAGGGCGCGGGCCTGGCGCAGATATTCCGGGTCGTACATCGCCATGCCGGCAGCGCCTTGCACCAGCGGTTCGAGAATGAGAGCGGCGATGTTCTGGCCGTGCCGTTCAAGATATTGGGCCAGTGCAAGGGCGGCGCGCCGGGCGGTGTCGGCCGGTGTTTCGTCGGCTTGGGCGAGACGAAAATCGGGTGAGGGGAGAACGTGCGCGGCCTGGCGCACCAGGGGGGCGTAAGCGTCTTTGAACAGGGCGACATCGGTGACTGCGAGCGCGCCGACGGTTTCGCCGTGATAGCTGTCGGCGAGACAGAGAAACTGCCTTTTTTCTGGCCGGCCGACATTGCGCCAGTAATGAAAACTCATTTTCAAGGCAATTTCGGTGGCCGATGCGCCGTCAGAAGCATAAAACGCGTGGCCGAGGCGGTGTTGGGTCAGCGCCGCGAGGCGTTCCGACAATTCCACTACCGGCGGGTGGGTGAAGCCTGCCAGCATGGCGTGCTCCAGGGTGTCGAGCTGGGCGTGCAGGGCGGCGTTGATGCGCGGGTTGGCGTGGCCGAAGAGATTGGTCCACCATGAACTGATGCCGTCGAGAAAGCGTCGGCCGTCAAAATCGTAGAGCCAGGCACCTGCGCCGCGTGCGATGGGAATCAGCGGCAGATGCGCTGGGCCGGCAGATTCGGCGTGCTGGCGCATCTGCGTGCAAGGGTGCCAGACGGCCGCCTGACTGCGCCGCAGCCAATCGTCGTTCGTGCGCATCAGTGCATGTGCGGTGAGGGGCTGGCGGCTTCTTCCGGCATTTCGGCGTGTACCAGTTCGCCTTCGCTGTCCGGGAAAAGCGGTCCGCCGCAGTCGTCGCAAAATTCCATGGGGAAATGGTGGTCGAGAAAGCGAATGTCGCGTACGCCGGCTTCGCGTAGCACGGCTTCGATTTCACCGGCGGCATCGGTGCTTTCGTCTTCGTCGCCCAGGAGCGGCCAGACGAGGCCGTGATACACCGTGTTCTGGCTCAGAGGCCCGAGGCTGATCCGGTATTCTTCCATGCGTCGGTCATAGCATGGGCCGATGATGGCACGCATCTGGTCGGGTTGCAGGCCGATCGTGGTGTGCAAAAAGGTGAGCGAAGCGGCGACCGAGAAGGGGCGTGAGGCACGGTCGGCGCTGCGGCAGGCAGCGTGGTAGGCATCGGGCAAAATGAGTTGCCAGGCGCAGCCGGGAAGCAGGGTTTCAAGGTTGGGGCTGCCCTGTTTTTGCCAGGCGGCAAGGGCGTTTTCCTTGTTGCCGTCTTTCTCGTTCCAGCGAAAAATCGGCGCGCCTTGCGGCACGGCAACGGCACCGATGAGGTAGCGCGTATCCGACAAAAAACGGTTGGTTTCGGGAAATTGCGTGCTATCGACCTTAAGGTGCTGGCCGTTTTTCAGGGCATCGGTGAGCGCCAGGGTGAGCCCCCGGGTATCGCAAAAACTGCGCGGTAATTGATCCGGGCTGAAGAGAAAATTGGCCAGGGCGAGGCGGCTGCCATTGGCAAAAGCGTGGGCACCAAGATGCGCGCTCAAGGTGCTGACGAGCGCGGCGGGCAGTTGTGCGGCGGGGATGGAAAAGCGCGACCAGGCCAGTAGCGGGGCGGCGAACAGGAGAACATTGCAGGCTTTGCCCTGAATTTCGATCTGGCAGGATTCGCTGCCCGCTTCGATGGCATCGGCCAGTTCGTCATAGGCTGCGCCGTGCGTTTCTTCCAGACGATCGAGGGCGCTGCTGAAGTCGTCTTCCGCCCCATTTTTGAGCAGGGCATCGACCAGGGTAGAGAGCTCGTTTGCCCAAAAAGCGTCCTCCAGTTTGCCGCCCGATTCGGCGAGCCCGGTGGCTAAACGCTGGAGTTCGGCTGCATCGCGCGATAGACGGGCACGCGCGCCAAAACGGGTTCTTTTCATGAACATCCCTGAAAAAAAGCAAAGGGTCGATTCTAGCAGCCGGTACAATCCAAGGTTCTTCTTTTTCCTGTTTTGTGGTGTTTTTTAAGCTATGTTGATCCTTCTTTCGCCCGCAAAATCATTGGATTACGACACGCCGCTGGCTTTTTCCGAGCATTCCCAGCCGCAATTTCTGACGCAGTCCGCTGCCTTGATCGAAGTGTTGCGCCAGCACGCGCCAGCCGATATTGCGCGTCTGATGGCCTTGTCGGACAGCCTGGCAAATCTCAATTTCGATCGTTATGCTGCTTGGCAGACACCGTTTACGCCGCAAAATGCCCGCCCGGCGATTTTTGCTTTCAACGGGGATGTGTACGACGGTTTTGACGCCTACAGTTTGGCGGCGGCGGATTTACGCTTTGCGCAAACGCAGCTGCGCATTCTTTCCGGCCTTTACGGTATTTTGCGCCCGCTTGATTTGATGCAGGCCTATCGCCTGGAAATGGGGACTCAACTCGCCACGGCCGCGGGCAAGGATTTGTACGCATTTTGGGGCGATCGTTTGCGGCTTGCATTGGATGCGGAACTGGCTGCCATGGCGCAACCGGTGCTGGTGAATCTGGCCTCTGAGGAATATTTCAAGGTGGTGCATGGCAAGCGGCTCGCCGCGCGGGTGATCCAGCCGGTGTTCGAGGATTGGAAGGGCGGGTGCTACAAGATCATCAGTTTCTATGCCAAAAAAGCGCGCGGGCTCATGGCGCGCTATGCGGTGACGCAGCGTTTGTCCGATCCCGAGGGTTTGCTGGCGTTTGCCAGCGAAGGCTATGCCTTTGCGCCAGAAGTTTCGGATGCCGCACGCTGGGTGTTCCGGCGGCGGCAGGAATGAAATAAGGTGGTTTTTGGGGCGCGCGCCGGCCGCGCGCCCTGTGCCCCCTGCGCGAGTTTATTTTGAGTCTATTTCGAGTTTATTTGCGCAGTTTGGCGAATGCTGCCGCCATTGCGTTGCCGGCAGGTGGCGGGCTGTTGTGGCGGGCTTGCTGACGTGACAAAGGCGCGCCACGGGAGTTGTTGTCGCGCTCGCGCTGGGCGGTTTTGCCGGGGTCGTCGCTCAGGCGCATGGTCAGCGCGATACGCTGGCGGGCGAGGTCGACTTCGAGCACCTTGACCTTGACCACCTGGCCGGCCTTGACCACGCTGTGCGGATCTTTGACGAAGCTGTTGGACAGCGCCGAGACGTGCACTAGGCCGTCCTGATGCACGCCGATGTCGACGAAAGCGCCGAAGGCGGCGACGTTGGTGACGACGCCTTCGAGGATCATGCCGG
>NZ_JBLJBW010000080.1:0-4159 GCF_047638095.1 Azonexus sp. | reverse complement strand
ATGCCGAGCATGCCGTTGTTCAGGTTGATGATCTTCACCGGCAGTTCGTACTGCTTGCAGGTGGACATTTCCTGGATACACATCTGGATCGAGCCTTCGCCGGTGATGCAGGCGACCTGCGCCCCCGGATTGGCCATCAGCACGCCCATGCCGTAGGGCAGGCCGACCCCCATGGTGCCCAGGCCGCCGGAATTGATCCAGCGGCGCGGCTGGTCGAACTTGTAGTACTGCGCGGCGAACATCTGGTGCTGGCCGACGTCGGAGGTGACGAAGGCGTCGCCGCCCGTCACTTCGTACAGCTTTTCCACCACGTACTGCGGCATGATGTGATTGGTCTGGCGGTAGGCCAGCGAGTTGCGGCCGCGCCATTCATCGATCTGCTTCCACCAATCTGCCACTTCCGGATCGGTTTTGCCGCCGGATTCGAGCAGTTTGAGCATTTCGTCGAGCACATCGGCGACATTGCCGACGATGGGCACATCGACCTTGACCCGCTTGGAGATCGAGGAGGGATCGACGTCGATATGGATGATGCGGCGCTGTTCGCTGCCGAAATGCTCCGGGTTACCGATCACGCGATCATCGAAACGCGCGCCGACGGCCAGGATCACGTCGGCGTAGTGCATGGCGTTATTGGCTTCGAAAGTGCCGTGCATGCCGAGCATGCCGACGAACTGCGCGTCCGTTGCCGGGTAAGCGCCCAAGCCCATCAGGGTGTTGGTGACCGGAAAACCCAGCTTGCGCGCCAACTGCGTCAGCTGCAGCGCGGCATCGGACAAAATCACCCCGCCGCCGGCGTAGATGATCGGGCGCTTGGCTTCTTGCAAAACCTGCATCGCCTTCTTGATTTGCCCCAGATGCCCCTTGACCACCGGATTGTAGGAACGCATCTGGATGGTTTTCGGGTAGTCGAAAGCGCACAGCTGCGCCGTGACATCCTTGGGAATATCGACCACCACCGGCCCGGGACGACCGGTTGCGGCAATATGGAAGGCCTTCTTGATAGTGAGGGCCAGATCCTTAACGTCCTTGACTAGGAAGTTGTGCTTGACGCAAGGGCGGGTGATGCCGACCGTGTCGCACTCCTGGAAGGCATCCTGGCCGATGTAGCTGGTCGGCACCTGGCCGCACAGAACGACCATCGGGATCGAGTCCATGTAGGCCGTGGCAATGCCGGTCACGGTGTTGGTCACCCCCGGACCGGAAGTGACCAGCGCCACGCCGACCCGCTGCGAGGAGCGCGAATAGGCGTCCGCCGCGTGCACCGCCGCCTGCTCATGGCGCACCAAAACGTGTTTGATTTGATCCTGCTTGAAGAGCGCATCGTAAATATGCAGCACGGAACCCCCGGGGTAGCCGAACACGCAATCCACTTTCTCTTCCTGCAAGCACTTGATTACAATTTCTGCACCGCTGATCATCATGCTCGAGCCCAAAAGCTGTTAGCCTAAAAGGGTGTAACCTTAATCGACACCCCCACAACGGTCAAGATTGAAGACGACAAAACGCGTTATTTTTCCGCACCGCAACAAAGTTTCCCCACCATGCTCCATGATCCTTCCAGCGTCGGCCGCCGTTTGGGCGCAATGCTTTACGAAAGCCTCGTCGTTTTTGCCATTCTGATTGCCTTTTTCATCTTCCCGCAGATGATTTTTGTGGCTTTTGGCTGGCAACCCAGCGGCAAACTGCAATGGCTGCATATTTTTTTCGTACTCATGGCCTATTTTGTCTGGTGTTGGCTGCACGGTGGCCAGACGCTGCCCATGAAAACCTGGAAACTGCGCATCGAAAGCGCCAACGGCACGCCGCTGCGCCCGCTGCAGGCCATTCTGCGCTACATGGCGGCCTGGCCCAGCATCGTTTTGGGCGGCATAGGTCTCGCCTGGGCCTTATTTGATCGCGACGGGCAATTTTTGCACGATCGCCTGGCCGGCACGCGCATGGTTCGCCTCAGGGATTCAGCGCCGCTCGACCCACCAGATCAAGCCACCCGCCGCCAGCAGAAAAAGCGCTGAAGGCGCCAGCGCGCTGGCAAAAGGCGGCCAGGCGTTGATGATGCCCAGATTGGAGAAAAGGCCATTCAGGGCATAAAAGGCGATGCCCAGCATGACGCCGCCAAAGATTTTCAGGCTCACCCCGCCCACCCGGTCGTGCGTATAACCAAAAGGCAGCGCCAGGGTCACCATCACCAGCGCCGCCAGCGGATAGAAAAGCTTCTTCCAGATAGCAATTTCGTAGCGCCCGGTATTTTGCTTGTTGTTCGACAAATGCCGGGTATAGCCGAACAGGTCGTACAAAGACATGCGCTCGGGGGCGACCATCAGCACGGAAAGCAGATCCGGCGTAATCGCCGAAGGCCAGATTTCTTCCGCCGCCTCTTCCACCCGCGCCGTTTCCCCTTCCAGCACGGTTCTCACCACCTGCTGCAACTGCCACCCGGAAGCCTCGACGTAGCGCGCCGACTGGGCTTCCAGCACGCTTTCGAGCGCTCTTTCCGGCGTAAAGCGATAAATGCGCAACTGCTCCAGATAGGCCGGACCGAGAGGGTGGCGCACATTGATGAACTGATTGCCGTCCTTGATCCACAGCCCGCTGATGAAACCTTGCTGGGCAAAAGGCTTGTTCAGCGCCCCGGCTTTGAGGTTTTGTTCCAGGCGATCAGTCCAGGGCACGACCACCTCGCCCAGTAAAAAAGTAGCCACCGCCAGCACGCCGGCCACGCGGTAAAGGGTACGCAGCAACTTGCCAGTGGAAAGACCGGAAGCGCGCAGCACCGTAATTTCTGAATGCCGCGCCAGGCTTGCCAGGGCGTACAGCGTGCCGATCAGGCAAGCCACCGGCAGCAATTCGTAAATCAAGCCGGGCAGGGAAAACAATACCGACAACACCGCCACGCCCGCACCGTAACGATCGCGCCCGACACCGCGCAATTCTTCGATGAAATCGAAGAAGGCAAAGAGCGCGATGAAAGCCAGCAACACCAAACCGATTGCGGCCAGCGTTTCGCGCACCAAATAACGCTGATAAACCAAGCGCGCCAGCATCATGCCCCCTGTCGGCGCCAGCGCCAGCCGCCGGTTTGCCGCACATAAAACATGATGATCAACGGCAAGAGCATCAACACATGCGGCAAGAACATCCCCACCGCGAAATGCAGATTGCCGCGCATCACCCAGGTTTGCGCAATCGACATCACGTTGCTGTAGATGGCGTAAATAATGATGGCAATCAACAAGTTGGCCGAGCGCCCGGCGCGCGGGTTGACATACGCCAAAGGAATGGCCATGAGCACCAAAATCAGCGCCGCCACCGGCACGGCGATGCGATACACCACTTCGCTGCGCATAATGGGGTCGTCCAATGTCAGCAACTCAAGAAACGGAATACGCCCCGGGGCGCGCCGGGTTTGCGGCGTTTCGCCGTCTTCGGTGCGCACCGCGTAGCGGGCAAAGTCCATCACGCGAAAGGCCGGCGTTCCCGGCTCGACTTCATAGCGACGACCTTCTTCCAGAACCAAAAAGCGCTCCCCCGTGGGGCGTGTTTCCTGGTGACCGCGCTCCGACATCACCACGCCGAGCTTGCCTTCCAGCATGGAAGCCACGAACACCATGCCGATCTGCCCACCGCGCTCGTCGATATTTTCGATGAAATAAACCTGCCGCCCGTCGCGGATTTCGCGAAAAGCGCCGGGCGAGAGCATCGACAACTCGGAGCGCACTTCCATCCCCGCCAGATAGGCCGCCTGCGCCTGCGTCGCCCACGGGGCAAGCACCGTGGACAGCAGGGCAATCAACAACAAAATGGGCAAAGCAAAACGCATCACCGGACGTATCCAGCGCTGCAGCGGCATGCCACTGGCAAACCAGACCACCATTTCCGAATCGCGGTACATGCGCGACAAAGACAGCAACACGGCGATGAACAGGGTCAGCGTGAGCAGCATCGGCATGTAGCGGGTGGCGGCGAAGGTGAGCATCGCCAAAACCCCTTCCGGGGCGAGCTTACCCAGCGCCGCATCCTTCAACAAACGGATGAGCTGAACAGAAAGAACGACCGCCAGCAATACCACGATGGTAGCAGCGGCCGCCTGGGCAAATTCACGCCGCGCGGCGCGCTCGTAGATCATGCTTTGACGAAACTTTAAGAATGCGTGGATAAT
>NZ_JBLJBW010000079.1:0-4843 GCF_047638095.1 Azonexus sp. | reverse complement strand
AGGTTGATCGAACCCAGGCAGCAGCAGCCGTAGGGCGGCAGCGGCTGTTCGGCGCAGGGGTTGGTGGCCTCGATCACCTCGCAGTAGTTGAGGTTGTTGTCCTTGTTCATGCGATCGAGGAACAAAATGCCCGGTTCGGCGTGGTCGTAGGTGGATTTCATCACCTGATCCCACAATTCGCGCGCGCGCAGCTTGCGATAGACCCAGATGCCGTCGTCGCGCTGGTAGGCACCTTCGCTGCGCATATCGGCATTGGGTTCGGCGCGGTGGGCGAGTTCGACGAAACCATCGTTATCCACGGCCTGCATGAAATCATCGGTGACGCCGATGGAGATATTGAAATTGGTTAAATCGCCCTTGTCTTTGGCGTGGATGAATTCTTCGATGTCCGGATGGTCGCAGCGCAACACGCCCATCTGTGCGCCCCGGCGCGCGCCGGCGGATTCCACGGTTTCGCAGGAGCGGTCGAAGACGCGCATGTAGGACACCGGGCCGGAAGCGCGCGATTGCGTGCCTTTGACGCGCGCGCCTTGCGGACGGATGGAAGAAAAGTCGTAGCCGACACCGCCGCCCCGGCGCATGGTTTCGGCGGCTTGCGCCAGCGCGGTGTAAATGCCCGGTTTGCCGTCGGTGTTCTCGACGATGGAATCGCCCACCGGCTGCACGAAACAGTTGATCAGCGTGGCCTGCAGGTCGGTGCCGGCGGCAGAGTTGATGCGCCCGGCAGGAATGAAGCCGTTTTCCTGCGCCCAGAGAAAGCGCGCTTCCCAGTGCGCGCGGTTTTTTTCTTCTTCGACTTGAGCAAGCGCCCAGGCCACCCGCTTGCGCACGTCGTGCACATTGGTTTCCTTGCCCTTGGCGTATTTTTCAACCAGCACCTCGCCGGAAATCTCCTGCTCCGGCAGCGGCGCAAACTGCGGCGGGGCGGGAATGTCGGTCAAGGAAAGCTGCTCGGCTTGCGGGTTCATTGAAGGCTCCTCGTGATGATTTTCTGGCGAGACGTATCGCGAATGGCAGGTTTTCTGTCGAGGAGGGAATCTACTAGATGTAGTTGTTCGTGACAAGGTCTTGACTATATGCAGTGGTTTGTTCCTTGCGGCTTTGCGTTGTTCCATGACGGAAAAATGTTTGAAAAAACAAGGGCTCCCCCCGTTTTGCCGGGAATTTTTGGCGGGGAAAATATTTTTGCGCATCCGTTTTCTGAGTGAGGCTGGGGGCTGATGTGGCGAGCGGCAAGCCTGATATCCTTTGCCTTTCGATGGATGAAACATGGGTTCGACAATGGATGCTGATCGTCATTTACTGGAAAAGGAAATTCACACCGAACAGGTGTATTCCGGCGATTTTCTTCAGGTGCAGCGGGCGCGGGTGGCTCTGCCGAATGGGGCTGAATCGTTTCGTGAATTCATCACCCATCCGGGGGCGGTGGTGATTCTGGCTTTTTTGCCCAATGGCGATTTGCTGTTTGAGCGCCAGTTCCGCTATCCCTTGCGCCAGGTGTTTCTGGAATTGCCGGCGGGGAAGATCGATGCCGGGGAAGATCCCCTGTATACGGCGCAGCGCGAGTTGCTCGAGGAAACGGGCTACGCAGCGGCGCGTTGGGCGCATCTGGGCGTGATGCACCCGTGCATCGGCTATTCCGATGAGCGGATCGAGATTTTCGCAGCTTACGATCTGGAACTGCGGGGCGGGCAAATGCTCGATGCCAATGAGTTTCTGGAAATCACCCGCTTGTCGCCGCAGGCGGCCAGCGCAGCGGTGTTTTCCGGGCAGATCACCGATGCCAAGACAATTTCTGCCTTGTTCTGGCTGCCGCGCTGCGCGGCAGGGTAAAAGCCGGCAGCCTGCTCAGGCCGGGTCGAACAGGTTGATTAGGCTGTCCAGGCCGCCGAAGTTGATGGCCAGGTCGGCCTGGGCGCGGGTCGCCGGTTTGGCGTGGAAGGCGACCGAGAGGCCGGCTTCTGCCATCATCAGGAGATCGTTGGCGCCGTCGCCGACGGCGATCACCTGTTCCTTGCGCAGCCCCAGCTGGTCGCGCAGCCGCGCCAGATGCTGCGCCTTGGCGGCGGCGTCGATGATGTCGCCGAGCACGCGGCCGGTCAGTTTGCCGCCGGCAATTTCCAGCTCGTTCGAGGTGGCGAAATCGAAGCCGAGTTCGATGCGCAGCCGCTCGGTGAAATAGGTGAAGCCGCCAGAGAGAATGGCCGTGCGCAGGCCGGCGTTCTGGCAGGCGTCCAGCAGTTCGCGCGCGCCGTTCGAGAGCAGCAGGCGCTCGCCGAAGACGCGGGCGAGCACGCGGGCGTCCAGCCCGGCCATGAGGGCGAGGCGGCGGCGCAGGCTTTCGCGGTAGTCGATTTCGCCGCGCATGGCCGCTTCGGTGACGGCGGAAACCTCCGCTTTCTTGCCGGCAAAATCGGCCAGTTCGTCGATGCATTCGATGGTGATGAGGGTTGAATCCATGTCGAAACAGATCAGGCCGTAATCACTGAGTTTTTGCCCGTTTTTAACGAAAGCCCAATCGAGTTTTTCTGCTTCGATCAGGGGCAGCAACTGCTCGAATTCGGGCGTGCGCCGGGCGCCAAACAGGTGCGTGCTTTGCGGCGGGCGCGGTTCGATATGTTCGGCCTGCGTGGCGCGGGCGATGTTTTCCAGCAGGAAAGTCGGCAGGGCAGCCCCTTGCAGGATGAGTTTCATGGCGCTCAATCCGCCAGCCGTCCGGGCAGCACGTCGCGCAGCAGAATGGCCGCCTCGCGCAGGGTTTTTTCGGTGGTATCCCAGCCGATGCAGCCGTCGGTCACCGAGCAGCCGTATTTCAGTTGTGACAGATCGGCGGGAATCGGCTGGTTGCCGGCTTCCAGATTGGATTCGATCATGACGCCGAGAATGGAGCCGTTGCCGGCGCGAATCTGGTTGGCCACGTCGGCCATGACCAAGGGCTGCATTTCCGGTTTTTTGGCGCTGTTGGCGTGCGAGCAGTCGACCACCAGATTGGCGGGCAGTTTGGCCTTGGTCAGCGCGGCTTCGGCCAGCGCGATGGAAACCGTGTCGTAATTCGGGCCGTTTTCGCCGCCGCGCAGCACGACGTGGCCGTGCGGGTTGCCCTGGGTGCGCACGATGCTGACTTGGCCGTTGCTGTTCAGGCCAAGGAAGGAGTGCGGGCGCGAGGCGGAGAGAATGGCATTGGTGGCAACCGTCAGATCGCCGCTGGTGGCGTTTTTGAAGCCGACCGGGGTGGACAGGCCGGAGGACATTTCGCGGTGCGTTTGCGACTCGGTGGTGCGCGCCCCGATGGCGGCCCAGGAAATCAGGTCGCCATAATACTGCGGGCCGTAGGGGTCGAGCGCCTCGGTGCCGGCGGGCAGGCCGAGCTCATTGACCGCCAGCAGGAAGGCGCGGGCTTTTTCCATGCCGACGTCGACCTGGAAGGAATCGTCCATGAAAGGATCGTTGATATAGCCTTTCCAGCCGACGGTCGTGCGCGGTTTTTCGAAGTAGACGCGCATGACGAGGCACAGCGTGTCGCTGACCTCATCGGCCAGCGCTTTCAGGCGGCGGGCGTAATCGAGGCCGGCGACGGGGTCGTGGATGGAGCAGGGGCCCACCACCACGAACAGGCGGTGGTCGCGCCGGTCGAGGATGTCGCGCAGGGCTTGACGCCCGGCGCAGACGGTGGCCGCGGCGAGGGCCGTGAGGGGAACGCGCGCCTGGATGTCATCCGGGCTGGGCATGGGGTCGAAAGCGGCGATATTGATATTGTCGAGTGTGCTGTTGTTCATTGGGTCAGGGCGCGGAGCATGTCTTTAATGGCAGCCACTTTGTCTTTCAGGCTGGGTGAATGCCGGGAAAGGGAAATTCTATCCTGCCCGGCGAGCTTGTAGTGACGGTTCTTCTGAATCAAGGCAATGATGCGCGCCGGATCGATAGGCGGATTTTTGGCAAATTCCGGGGCGAATTGCAAAGTGATCTGGTCGGCGCTGGCATCGAGTTTTTGCACCAGCAAAGGTTGCAGCAAGAGGCGCAGACGATGCGTAGCGATGAGGGCTTCGGCTTGCCCCGGCAGGGGGCCGAAACGGTCGATCAATTCTTCTTGCAAGGCGTCGATGTCGGCATCCGTTTCGCCGTTGGCGAGCCGTTTGTAGAGCGTCAATCGCTCGTGCACGTCCGGGCAGTAAGCGTCAGGCAAAAGCGCCGGGGTGCGCAGATTGATTTCGCCGCAGACGCCGGGTGTCTGGGTGAGGTCGCCGGCATCCAGCGCCTTGCCCTGTTTGAGGTGGGCAATGGCGCGGTTGAGCATGTCGGTGAATACCTTGAAGCCGACTTCCTGCATGTTGCCGGATTGGTCGTCGCCCAAGACCTCGCCCGCGCCGCGAATTTCCAGATCGTGCATGGCGAGGTAGAAGCCGGAGCCCAAATCTTCCATCTGCTGAATCGCTTCCAGACGTTGTTTGGCCTGCTTGCTCAGCGCCTTGTCGTCATGGACCAGCAGGTAGGCGTAAGCTTGGTGGTGCGAGCGGCCGACGCGCCCGCGCAGCTGGTGCAGTTGCGCCAGGCCGAACTTGTCGGCGCGGTTGATGAGGATGGTGTTGGCGTGCGGATTGTCGATGCCGGTTTCGATGATGGTGGTGCACAAGAGCAGATTGGCGCGCTGGCTGGTGAAATCGCGCATGACGCGCTCCAGCTCGCGCTCGTTCAACTGGCCGTGGCCGACCACGATGCGCGCCTCTGGCAGCAGTTTTTCCAGCTTTTCGCGCATGTTGTCGATGGTATCGACCTCGTTGTGCAGGAAATACACCTGCCCGCCGCGCTTCAATTCGCGCAGCACGGCCTCGCGGATGATGCCGTC
>NZ_JBLJBW010000078.1:0-5653 GCF_047638095.1 Azonexus sp. | reverse complement strand
CCGAGCAGCTGCCCGAGGTTTTCCCCAAGCGTGCGGCGCACGCCGTCTTCGAGCGGTTCCGCCCAGCGCTCGCGCTCACGCAGGAGCAGGCGGCCGCCGTGGTCACGGAGGACGATCTGCGGGCGGTTGAGGTAGTCGGGCAGGACGATGGTGCCGATACCCAGACGGGGGGCCGTGCTGCTCGCGGTGTTGAGTGTCGCCGTGGTCGGCGCGGCTTCGAGCAGGTAGAACTGGTTGGGCGGGGTGCTGGCGCAGGCGCTCAGTAGCAGAGTGGCGCTCAATGACAGGAGGCGGAGCAGCATCAGTGTTCTCCTTTGCCGCGTAACAGCACTTCCGGGCGCTGTTCGAGGGTGTCAGACAGTTGGCGGACGGCGCTGGCGGCGCGCGTGGTTTCTTTCAGTGCGCGTTGCAGATTGTGTTGTAGCAGGGAGTTATCAGCGGTGCTTTCGCGGATGGCGCTGGCGGTTTTGTTGATTTCAAGCAGTGCGCTTTGCGCCGATCCCATGGCGTTGCGGGTTTCGGCCAGTGTGCTGCGGATGTCGCCGATCAGCGGTGCGCTGTTTTTTTCCAGTTGGGCGCTTAAGCGTTCCAGATTGTGCATGGTGCGGTTTAGCGTCTGCAGGGTGCTTTTCATTTCGCCGCTTTCGGCGGTTTCGCGTAGCGTTGCGGCGATGGCTGAAATGTCGCGGAACAAGGTGTCGAATTCGATATTTTCGATGCGTTGTTTGAGCAACTGTACCGGCGTCGGGATGGTGGGAATTTCCCGTAATTTGCTGTTTTCGCGCCCGCGCAGGCGAGCCTTGGTTTCGGGGTGAAAATCGAGGTCGATGTAAAGTTGTCCGGTCAACAGGCTTTGCATCGAGAGTTGGCCGCGTAAACCTTGGCTGACGAAAGCACCGGAGGCCATTTGGTTATTGATGTCTACCGATTGGCCTTGCAAATCGACTGCTGGCTGGGCGAAGAGCTCGATTTCAACGGGGATGTAAAAAGAGGTCTGGTTGCTGTCCAGAGCGATGCCAATTTGCCGTACGAGACCGATATGGACGCCGCGAAACACCACGGGTGCGCCGACTTTCAGACCATAGACGGAACCGTCGAAATACATGATGTAGCGGGATTTTTTCTTCCACAAATCGCCGCCGGCAACAAAAAAGAGCGCGGCGATTGCCAGCGTGATGGCACCAAGAACGAAAGCGCCGATCAGTGCGGAGTTGGTTTTTTTGCTCACATTTTTCCCCTGCCGAGAAAATTGCGGACGCCTTCCGGGCCGCTGTGTCGAAGTTCTTTTGGGTCGCCCTGGGCGATCATCGTGCGCGTTTCGGCGTCGAGAAAGACCGAGTTGTCACCGATGGCGAAGATGCTGGCCAGCTCGTGGGTGACGATGATGATGGTGGCACCGAGGCTCTCCCGCAGTTCGAGGATCAATTCGTCGAGCAGGGCGGAACTGAGCGGATCGAGTCCGGCCGAGGGTTCGTCGAAGAAAAGGATGTCCGGATCGAGCGCCATGGCCCGGGCCAGCGCTGCCCGTTTCTTCATACCGCCGCTGATTTCTGAGGGATAAAAGTTCTCGAAACCGGCCAGCCCGACCAGGGCCAGCTTGACTGCCGCCAGCTCGCGCGCGTCGGCGGGGCGATAGCCGCCGATTTCGGTCATCGGCAGCATGATGTTCTCGCTCAGGGTGAGCGAACTCCACAGCGCACCGCTCTGAAAAAGCACGCCAAAACGCCGCTGCATAGCCTGGCGGGTGCTGTCGTCGGCCTGCCACAGATCGACCCCGGCAAAGCGCACGCTGCCGGCGGCCGGTGTCTGCAAGCCGATCAGGTGGCGCAGCAGGGTGCTCTTGCCGCAGCCGCTGCCGCCCATGATGATGAAGATGTCGCCCTGGTGGATGCTGAAGCTGAGATCGCGCTGGATCAGGCGCTCGCCATAGCGCAGGGTCAAAGAATCGATCTCGATGGCGATGGGGCGCGGGTGCATGTCAGATGCCCAAGCGCTGGAAAAGAATGGTCAGCAACGAGGCCGAAATGGTAATGAGCAGGATGCCGAGCACCACCGCTGCCGTCGTCGCCTCGCCCACCGCCTGGGCGCTGCGCCCGCAGCGCATGCCGCAGAGGCAGCCGGCAATGGCGACCAGCGCCCCGTAAACCGTACCTTTGACCATGCCGACGACGAAATGCGTCATGCTCAGGGCTTTCGTCGTCTGCTGGAAATAGGCAAAGACGCCGACATCGAACACCGTTGTTGCAATCAGCATGCCGGCAGCCACGCCGACGATGCCGGCGTACAGCGTCAGCAGCGGGGCCATGACCAGTAGCGAGAGAAAGCGCGGTAAGACGAGAAAATCGCTGACCGGCAGGCCGAAGGTGCGGGAGGCGTCGATTTCCTCGTTGACCTGCATGGTGCCAAGTTGCGCAGCGTAGGCAGCGCCGGTGCGCCCGGCGAGGAGGATACCGGTCATCAGCGCGGCAATTTCGCGCACCATGCCGATGCCGACCAGATCGGCGATGTAGATCTGCGCGCCGAGCATGGCCAGCTGCGCCGCGCCCATATAGGCGAGGATGGTGCCGACCAGAAAGCTGATCAAGGAAACGATGGGCAGCGCCCGCGGCCCCGCATCCTCGACGAAAAGCAGCAGGTCGGCGCGCTGGAAACGGGCGCGGCCGACGGCCAGACGAGCAAGCGAGCGGAACAGGTCGCCAAGGAAGGCGAGGTTCTGCGGAACGCGCCGCCAGGTGGCCAGAGTGGCGTTGCCGAAGTATTCGAAGATGTTTTCTTCGTCCTCGTGCGCCGCTTGCTGCCGCGCCGGTACGGCCAGCGCCAGGCGCAGCAGGCGGGCCAGCCCGGGTGGCAGGCCGTCGTCGTCGATGGCGCAGCCCGCCTGTCGGGCCGATTCGGCCAGCGGCAGCAGACGGGCGAGCAGGCTGCTGTCCCAGCGGCCCAGTTCGCTGCAGTCAAAGAGCAGCCGCTTGCCGCCGATTACCGCCGGCAGTGGTTCCGGCAGCGGGTGTCCGGCATGCCAGTCGCCGCGAATCCGGCAGGTCACGGTGCCGGCTTCGTGGTCAAGGTTCAGGCTGGGGGCGGGCGAAATCATGCGCCGGATTCTAGCGCAGCTTGCCTGTTGTCATGTGTCGGCGAGATCGGCAGCAGAATGATTCAGGAAACAAAAATCCACCGCGAACGGTGGATTTTCAGTGGGAATTCAGCGCCGGTGTTTACGCGGCCTTTTTTAGCCCGCTCAGGTCATTCCAGGTGTTTTGCCAGACCCGGTAAGCGTTTTGCGCCGCCATCAGGGAGAGGAGCGAGACGCGCGTCTGGTGACGCCACAACCAGGTGAGTTGCGGGGCCGGGTTGAGGAGCGAGGGCGCGGGTGGGCCGGCTTCGTCTTCGACCAGGGTGAGAAAACGCTCGACCGCCAGGCCGGAGAATTCGCTGCCGGTGGTTTGGCCGCTCAGATATTCGGCTTCGCTGACGGCGCGTCGCCAGAGTTTGAGGGCGAGTTCTTCGGTAATCCCGGCGCGTTTGGCGACCCAGGGCAGGATTTTCGGGGCTTGCATACTGTTCATGGTGTTTCTCCTTTTCGTTGTCGGCCAAGGGTAAGGGCCGTTGTACGACGTTGATTCTCGCCTTGTGGGCATTTTGTGCGGTGCACTATAAATTTATGGGCGCAGTATACATTCTTCAAAGGGGCCGCAATTTGATTAATAGTAAAATTTTGTTGCGCCGCACAAATTTCTTTGAAGGAGAGCAAGGGTGTACACTGGCGGGCTGTTTTTTCTTCCAGTAGTGCCATGTCTGATCTGCTGCAACACCTCAATTCTCCGCAACTGCAAGCCGTCACGCTGCCGCCGGCGCACGCGCTGATTCTGGCGGGGGCCGGCAGCGGTAAAACGCGGGTGCTGACCACACGCATCGCCTGGCTGTTGGCGACGCATCAGGCGGGGCCGGCGGCGCTGCTGGCGGTGACTTTCACCAACAAGGCGGCGCGCGAGATGACGGCGCGCCTCACCGCGCAGGTGCCGATCAACGTGCGCGGCATGTGGATTGGTACTTTCCATGGCCTGTGCAATCGTTTTTTACGCGCCCATTACCGCGAGGCGGGCCTGCCGCAGACCTTCCAGATTCTCGACAGCGGCGACCAGCTCGCCCTGGTCAAGCGCTTGCAGAAGAATCTCGGCATGGACGACGAAAAATATCCGCCGCGCGAACTGTGCCATTTCATCAACGCACACAAGGAGCAGGGCATCCGCGCCGCGCAAGCCGAGGTGTACGACTATTACACGCAAAAACGCGTCGATTTTTACGCCGAATACGAAGCCCAGTGCAACCGCGAAGGGGTTTGCGATTTTGCCGAACTGCTTTTGCGCAGTTTTGAACTGTTGCAGCGCAACGAACCGCTGCGCGCGCATTATCAACAGCGTTTCAAACATATCCTGGTCGATGAGTTTCAAGACACCAACCGCCTGCAATACGCCTGGCTGCAACTCTTGGCGGGCGGCGGCGCGAAGATTTTCGCGGTCGGCGACGACGATCAGTCGATCTACCGTTTTCGCGGGGCCGAGGTCGGCAATATGCGCGATTTCGAGGCGCAGTGGTGCGGCGAGAACATCATCCGCCTGGAGCAGAACTACCGCTCGCACGGCAACATCCTGGCGGCAGCCAACGCCATCATCCAGAACAACAGCGACCGTTTGGGCAAGAATCTGTGGACGGAAACCGGCGCGGGTGAGCCGATCCGCGTCTTCGAGGGCTATTCCGATCTGGACGAAGCGCGTTTCATCGTCGAGGAAATCCGCTCGCTGGTGCGCGAGGGCGTGCCGGCCAGCCAATGCGCCGTGCTCTACCGCTCGAACGCCCAGTCGCGGGTGATCGAGCACGAATTGTTCACGCAGGCGGTGCCGTACAAGGTCTATGGCGGGCTGCGTTTTTTTGAACGCCAGGAAATCAAGCACGCGCTGGCTTACTTGCGCCTGCTCGGCAACCCGGATGACGACACCGCCTTTCTGCGCGTGGTGAATTTCCCCACGCGCGGCATCGGTGCGCGCTCGCTGGAAAACCTGCAAGCCGCCGCGCACCAGATGCATTGCAGTCTGTACAACGCCGCCGCCTCGCTCACCGGCAAGGCGGCGCAGACGGTGGGCGCTTTCGTCGGTCTGATCGAGCGTTTGCGTCACGAAACGGCAAATTTGTCGCTGCCGGAAATCATCGAGCAGGTCAGTGAAACCTCCGGGCTGCTGGAACACTACCGGCGTGAAAAGGAAGGCCAGGAGCGGCTTGATAACCTCAACGAACTGGTCAGCGCCGCTGCGTCTTTCATCGATGCCGAAGGTGCGATTGGCGAGCATGGTGCGCTGGCCGATTTCCTCGCCCACGCCTCGCTCGAGGCTGGTGAACATCAGGCCGGCGAAGGTCAGGAAGCGGTGCAACTGATGAGCGTGCACGCCGCCAAGGGGTTGGAATTCGACGTGGTGTTCGTCAGCGGGCTGGAGCAGGGGCTGTTTCCCCACGAAAATGCCGTCAATGAAGGCAGCGCCGGGCTGGAGGAAGAGCGCCGCCTGATGTATGTGGCGGTGACGCGCGCCCGCCAGCGGCTTTACCTTTCCTCGGCGCAAAGCCGCATGTTGCATGGGCAGACGCGCTATTGCGTGCCGTCGCC
>NZ_JBLJBW010000077.1:0-6570 GCF_047638095.1 Azonexus sp. | reverse complement strand
CTGCGGGTGCGTCCGGCGTGCAGCGATGGTGAGGCAAGGCCAGTGGACATGGCCCGCTGGCCCGCCGCGCTGGAACCCTGGCTCGACCCCGCAACCCGCCGCCGCGCCGTGCCGCCGCCTTGGTCGCCTGCCTGCGCCAGTAGTCGAACAGCGGAAGCCGGGCTGAAAATCGTCGGCATCACGGCGGGCGAAACCCTGCGCCGCAGCAGTGCCGGCAATGCCCCCCGGCTGCGGCTGGAGGCGCGCGGCGGGCAGGAAACCCTGTACTGGCTGGTGGATGGCCGGCAGATCGGGCGCAGCGCAGCGGGAAAAGGCCTGCTGCACGACTTCGCCGTTCCCGGGCGGCACAGCATCACCGTGCTCGATGCCAGCGGCGGCTTCGATAGCGTAGACATCAGCGTACAGTGAGCGGGGGTTGCGCGGAAATTGCGCGGGAGTTGCGTGATTTAGGGCCGCCCGAAAGCGTCCTTCGCCATAAAGCGGATCACCTTGTCACCGCGGGCATCGACTTTCGCTTCGCCTTTCCAGGCGTGACCGTACACCACTTCAAAAGTGGCCGGCAGCTTCCCGGCCAGCCGAGCACTTTCATAAGCCGCCTTGACTGCGGCCAGGCGGCGCGGCGTAAACAGCCCGTGCCGGCGCGCCGTCATGGCGCAAGAAGACCCCGCCGCGCGTAGATCGGCGAATAGGGCATCCAGGGTATCGTAGGTCAAGGTGATTTTTTCCATATCCACCACCGGATCGGCAAAACCAGCTTCCAACAGCATGTCGCCCAGATCGTGCATATCGGTAAAGCGCTGGGTGTGGGCTGCGCCATCGGCAAAGGCAGCGCGCAATTCGTGCAAGCTATCCGGCCCCAAGGTGGTGAACATGAACAGGCCACCCGGCGTCAGGCTGCGGCTGGCCTCGGCAAAAACGGGCAGCGGGTGCTCCAGCCAGTGCAACAGCAGATTGGACCAGACCAATTCAAAGCTGGCCGCCTGAAAAGGCAGTTGCGCGACATCGGCCAATACTGGCCGAGGCACCTGCGCCTCAGAGCCCAGCCAGCGCCGCCACAGCGCACGGGGCAAAGAGGGTTTCGGCTTCCAGCCTTGCAACATCGGCAAAGCCAGATCCACGCCATAAAGCGCAGCCTGCGGGTAGCGCTGCTGCAGATGGGTGAAACTACCGCCCCGGCTGCATCCCAGATCAAGGATGCGGCGGGGTTCCAGGCGCACATAATCAAGGCGCTCGGCCATGCGCCGGTCGATTTCACGCGCCAAAAAATCGCCCGTCGAATAGCCGGCAGCGGCGCGCGAAAAACGCCGCGCGACTTGGCGGCGATCCACAAAGGGCGCGGCGGGCGTACTCAAACGGCGCGCAGCCCCAAGCGCGCAAAGAGCGCATCGTCGCGGTCAACCTCGGGGTTGCTCGTGGTGAGCAGGTGGTCGCCGTAAAACATCGAGTTCGCCCCGGCCAGGAAACACAGCGCCTGCAATTCGTCACTCATCGCCTGACGCCCGGCCGACAAACGCACCCAGGAGGTCGGCATGGTGATGCGCGCGGCGGCAATGGTGCGCACGAACTCGAAAGGATCGAGCGCCGGCGTATCGGCCAGCGGCGTACCGGGAATCGGCACCAGGTTGTTGATCGGCACGGATTGCGGCGGCGTCGGCAGATTGGCCAGTTGCACGATGAGTGCGGCGCGGTTCTTGCGCGTCTCGCCCATGCCAATGATGCCGCCAGAACACACATTGATGCCCGCCTCGCGCACCTGTTCGAGCGTATCCAGACGGTCATCGTGACAATGCGACTTGATCACCTGACCGTAGAATTCCTTATCGGTGTCGAGATTGTGGTTGTAGTAATCGAGCCCGGCATCTTTCAGTTTCTGCGCCTGACCGTCTTTCAACATACCCAGCGTAACGCAGGTCTGCATACCCAAGGCTTTGACTTCACGCACCATTTCGAGCACACGATCGAGGTCTTGATCTTTCGGCCCACGCCAGGCAGCCCCCATGCAAAAACGCGAAGCGCCTTTGTCTTTCGCCGCTTGCGCTGCCGTCAGAACTTCATCCAAAGGCATCAAACGCTCACGCCCCAATTCCGTGTCATAGCGCGCCGATTGCGAACAATAACTGCAATCTTCCGAACAACCGCCGGTTTTCACAGACAGCAAGGTCGAACGCTGAATGTCATTTGCATTAAAATGGCTGCGATGCACTTCTTGGGCGCGATACAGCAGATCCATCAAAGGCAACTCGTAAAGCGCCGTTACCTCGGCCACGGTCCAGCGGTGGACGGGCGAAGCAGCGGCAACGGAATCAGTCGTGGAAAGCGCGGGGTGGGCCATGAAATATCCTGATGAAAATACAAAAAAGCCGCAGGCAAGCGGCAGTAATTATGGATTATCCGAAGCTGCTGGCGACAAGTCAATTTTACCAGCCTCGACCCGCTTTTCTGCGCTCAGCACCTTTTGGCGCACCGTGCGCGCGCCAATCGCCGGCCTGCGCCGCTACGGAGAGGTTTTTGGCCGATACAGCTTGGATTACCTCCTGCCCAGTCACTGCCTGCTCTGCCACGCCGCCAGTAAAAACAACATCGTCTGTCCCGCCTGTGCCGCAGAACTACCCGTGCTCGCCCCCGCGCACTGCCCGCATTGCCTGGAAACGACAAGTTACGGAGAGCGCTGCGGGCGCTGCCTCGCCCAGCCGCCATTTTTCGATGGCGTTTTTGCCGCCTACGCCTACGCTTTTCCGCTCGACAAGCTGGTGCAAGCCTACAAATACCAACAGCAACTGGCGCTGGCCGGCTGGTTCGCCGCGCAGCTTGCCGACCTGCTCGCGCCGCAACAGGCGGAACACGACTGGACGACGCTCATCCCGCTCCCGCTACATCGCCGCCGTCTGGCCGAACGCGGTTTCAATCAGGCGCTGGAAATCGCTCGCCCGCTCAGTAAACGGCTGGGCATTCCCTGCGCCGCGAGCGGCCTGGCGCGTATCCGCGCTGGCGCACCGCAAGCCTCACTGCCGCTCAAGGAGCGCCTGCACCATCTGCGCGGCGCTTTTACCTGCCCGCGCGACTACCGGCAGCAGCGCGTCCTGTTGCTCGACGACGTGCTCACCAGCGGCAGCACCGCCAACGAATGCGCCCGCGTGCTCAAGCAGCGCGGTGCGGCCAGCGTGCATGTCGCCGTGATTGCACGCGCCTTGCGCGATTGATTCCGTGTTTTAATCGCGCCTTTTCAGCCATGTTTGCCGTCGTTCTCTACCAGCCGGAAATCCCGCCCAATACCGGCAACATCATCCGCATGTGTGCCAATACCGGCGCCGAACTGCACCTGGTCGAACCACTGGGTTTTGATTTAAGCGACAAACATCTACGCCGCGCCGGCCTCGATTACCACGAATACGCCCGCATCACCCGCCACGCCGATTGGGCAGCCTGTACGGCGGCCCTGGCCGGGCGGCGGATGTTTGCCTTGACCACGCGCGGCAGCGGCTCGCTCTATAGCGTGAATTTTCAGGCCGATGATGTTTTCGTTTTCGGCCAGGAAACCGCCGGCCTGCCCCCCGAGATCCGCGAAACTTTTCCCATGGAACGACGCCTGCGCCTCCCCATGCGCGCGGGCCAGCGCAGTCTGAATTTATCGAATGCGGCGGCGGTCACGATTTTTGAGGCTTGGCGCCAGTGCGAATTCATGGGTGCAGGCTGAGCGCAAGACAGCTGCCCCTGCAAAATTACGCCGCTTTTTGCCATTCACCGGGCATCGCAAGGCAGGCAGCCTTCGCCCCGAGGGCGCAGAAAACCTTGGCTGCTTCTGCCCGAACCGCACTTAAATTCTTATCGGGTGCAACTGCAAAAAACTTTCTTGCGCCGCCACTTCACACCGCCTCACACCGCTTCTTCCCGTGCCTGGCGGGCCATCAGTTGTTCGAGCGCCGCCGCTGCCGTGAGCTCGCCGGCCAGCACTGCGGCCACCGCGCGACTGATCGGCATATCCACTCCGCGCTCACGGGCCAAACGATCGGTTTCGCGCGCGGTATAAACGCCTTCGGCCACGTGGCCCAGCTCTTCGAGAATCGTCGCCAAGGATTTGCCCTCGGCCAGGCCCAGACCGACCCGCCGGTTACGCGACAAATCGCCGGTGCAGGTCAATACCAGATCGCCCATGCCGGCCAAACCGAGAAAGGTGTCGCGTTGCGCCCCGAGCGCCACGCCCAAGCGAGCGATTTCAGCCAAACCGCGCGTCATCAAGGCGGCGCGCGCATTCAGCCCCAGGCCCAGACCGTCGCACACGCCGGTCGCAATGGCGAGCACGTTTTTCACCGCCCCACCGACCTCAACACCGACCAGATCATCGTTGGCATAAACGCGCAAACGCTTGCCGTGCAAGGCGCTCGCCGCCTGCCGCGCAAATTCCGGCTGGTTGGCGGCCAGCGCCACGGCGGTCGGTTGGCCGGCCGCGACCTCTTCCGCAAAACTCGGGCCGGAGAGCGCGCCGCAAATCTGTTCGCTGCCCAGCACTTCGCGCACCACTTGATGCGCCAGCAAACCGCTGCCCGCTTCAAAACCCTTGCACACCCAAAGTAGCGGCAGGGTGCAGGACAATTCGCGCAAGGCTTCCAGGGTCGGGCGCAAACCTGCCATTGGTGTAGCAATCAGCACCACCTCGGCATCGCTCAGGGCGCTGGCAAAATCTTCCACCACCCGCACTGATTCCGGCAAACGGTAGCCGGGAAAAAAACGCTTGTTTTCGCGCGTGCGCTGTAAATCGGCGGCCACATCGGCCTCGCGCGACCACAGGGTCAGCGAGTGCTGCTGCGCAAAAGCAATCGCCAGCGCCGTTCCCCAGGCACCGGCACCGAGAATAGCAAGTTTCATAGGCCCCAGATCTGGTTGGCACGCACGAAACCGCTCGCGCCGTCGCGATGTTTCACCTGCACCCAACCGGGCGCGCCGGCAGCGACGAAATCAAGCACCAGCCATTTGCCGCATTCCGCCACGAGCGGCGCATCGTCGCGCGCTTCCTGGCGCAAAGCGGCTTGCGCGGCGGTTACGATCACCGTGCGTTGGGCGCTCGTCTGTTTGGCTTCCATCCAGGCGAGTGTCCCCTCGGCATCGCGCACCTTGACCCAGCCCTCGAGCTTGACCACCGCTTCGACCGGCGTATGCGCCTTGATCAGATACAGTTTTTTCGCCTGTTGCGAGGGTGCGTCGTACAACACCGCGGCCGCCACGCCCACCGAACGGTAATCGACCGCCGCCGCCGGCAAAGCCAGAGCGCTCAAGGCGGCGGCGATGAAAAGGCGGGCAAACATCATTGCAGGGCGTTGCTGCCTTCGACGGCCTGGCTTTCCTGCAGACGTTGCATGTACATCGCCTCGAAATTGACCGGCTGCAGCACGATGGGCTGGAAGCCGGCGCGCGTCACCGAATCGGCCACGGCTTCGCGGGCGTAGGGGAAGAGGATATTGGCGCAAGCCACCATGATGAGGGCTTCGAGCTGCTCTTCCGGCACGTTCTGAATGCGGAACACGCCGGCCTGACCGACTTCGACCAGAAACAGCGTTTTTTCGCCCAGCTTGGCGGTGACCGTAACGGTCAACACCACTTCAAACACGCCGTCGGCCACACCACGACCGCTGGTGTTCAAGCCAATTTCGATCTGCGGGCTCTCTTGTTCGAGGAAAACCTCCGGCGCATTCGGTACTTCCACCGACAGATCGCGCACATAGAGTTTTTCAATACCGAAAACCGGCGCTTCTGCCGTTTGTTCGGCGACGTTTTGTTCGTTTTCTTCCATGAACTTCTTTCTTAAATGACAACAGGAAAATTATTCGGTATGACTATCGAGCAGGGGGCGTAGTTTGCCCGCACTATCGAGTGCGATCAAATCATCACAGCCGCCCACGTGGGTCTGGCCGATGTAAATCTGCGGCACGGTGCGCCGCCCGGTGCGCTGCATCATTTCCTCGCGCCGCTGCGGTTCGAGGTCTACACGAATTTCTTCGATTTCGCCCACGCCACGCGCCTGCAAAAGCTGCTTGGCGCGGATGCAGTAAGGGCAGACCGCTGTGGTGTACATCAACACGGCTTGTGTCATTTTTTCTTCCCTCCTTTAACCAACGGGTAATTCGCCGCTGCCCAGGCATCGACCCCACCCTCGAGATTGTAGAGCTGCGCAAAACCGGCTTTTTTTAGCGTCGTGCAGGCGCGGCCCGAGCGCATGCCAGAAGTGCAACAGACGATGAGCGGCTTTTCTTTATGCGCGCTCAATTCGCCCAAACGCTCGTCGAGCTGGGCAACGGGGATATGCACGGCATTGGGCAGACTGCCGGCAGCCATCTCATTGGCTTCGCGCACATCGAGAATCAGCGCCTCTTCACGGTTGATGAGCTGGGTCGCCTGGGCAGGATTCACCGCCTGGCCGACCGAACGAAACAAGAGCGGCCAGAGCAAACCCAGGCCGCTGACGACGACGATCCCTATGAGCAGGATATTTTGATTCACGAACTCCATCGGCATGGGTTAAGACTCCACTCCACAAAAAACTTCGCGCATCATGCCGATGAGCTGCAGGGTGCGCTG
>NZ_JBLJBW010000076.1:0-6591 GCF_047638095.1 Azonexus sp. | reverse complement strand
ACGCCTTCCTTGTCCGCCTTGAACTTCACCGTCACCGTCTTGCCCGGTTCAACCGAGGCGTGCTTGTTGTAGGTCGAAACCGTAAAACCGTGGGTCTCGTCCTGGGCGCGCTCCAGGTTGGTCAGGTGGATGGTGATTTCGTCGCCCACTTCAGCTTCGATCGTCTCCGGCGTGATGTGCGAACGGATCAGCGTGCCATAAACCGTGATCTGGTTACCCTTCTTCTCGGTCTTCTCTTCACCCGCGCGTACTGCACCCGGGTGCGGCTTGTCGGTGCGGCTGTCCGTACCCACCTTGTAGCGAACGCCCGGCTTCAGCTTGCTCGCTTCAATCGCCACCACATAGTGCGGCTCACCCAGCGGCAGCGGCATGTCGTACAACAACTGCATCTTGTCGTTCGAAATGTCGATCAGCTGGTGGTTCTGCGGGTGCAGCGGGCCTACCGGGTTGAAACGGTCGATGGAGAGCTTGTTCAAGGCCACCAGGTAACGACCCTTCGGGGCCACGGTGTCACCTTCCATGGTCATCAAGTGACCAATGTTGTAGTGCACCGAGATCTTGTCCAGCACCTTGCCTTCGCAGAAGTTCCACTTCGCCACTTGCGAATCCACATACAGCGAGGTGTAGGCAATACAGGTCTTCGAATCAAACTGCGTGTGCAAAGGACCAAGGCCCAGTTGCACCTGGGTGTGCAGCGTGTCCTTCATGCTGATCACCGGGATGCCGTACGGATCCTTCGATTCAAATTTGCCCGCCTTGATGGCAGCCTGGATCTTCTCGAAGCTATACACCGAAACGTGCGTGTCCAGCTTGCCCGACACCACGATGTTCTTGCCATCCGGCGTCACGTCAACACCGTGCGGCGACTTCGGTTCCGGAATCAGGAACAGGATGCCTTCCTTGATTGCCGTTTCCATCATCAGCACGTCGTGGCCGTTGATCTTCTTGGCCTTGCCGGCCGCAACCAGTTCAGCCGCCTTCTTCCAGTTGATCACGTGCAGATAGTCGGTGTCCTTGGCGGAGCAGCCGGCTTCATACGGCGGACGACCTTTTTCGATGCCGCCAACGTAGCGCTCGGTACAGAAGGAGTTGGTGAACGACCAGCCTTCCGACGGGCCTTTACCTGCGTCCGACAAGTCCTGCGAGTACGGCGGCAGTTCCAGCGAGAACGACTTCTTCGGGTCCAGACGACCTTCCTTGCGGTCAAACTTCCAGTAGGTCACGCCGCCGCGATACTTCTCGTTGAACTCTTCCAGCGGGTAGAACTTCTTGTTCTCCAGCGGGGCCGCATATTGTGCGGCTTCGATCACATACTCGGTGTTCGTGGTGACAAAGGCACCGCCGTGCTCCGACTTGTAGATCGGGTTGATCACGATCTGCTTGGTCTCGAAGTCACGCAGGTCGATCACCGCCAGACGCGGGTTCGCCTTGTCGTTGATGAACAGGTACTGACCGTCGTACTGACCGTTCGTCTCCGAAATCGCCGGGTGGTGCGTGTCGCCCCAGGTGATTTCCTTGCCGTCGATCCAGCCCTGCTTCAACACGGCCTTCGAATCTTCGTCAAAACCATAACCTTGCCACGGCTCCGGCGTGAACACGCCGATGTACTTCAGAATCCGCATCGACGGAATCCCGTACACAATCACCTGGCCCGACTGACCGCCCGAGCTGAACGCCAAAAATTCATCGCGCTTGCCCGTCGGCACATAGGTCTTCGCCGCCGCCAGCAGGTCCTGCTGGCTCAGATTGCGGCGCTTCATCACGTCTTGCAGCGATTCCGCCGAAAACGCGCTACCCGCCGCACCAAGACCAAGACCCGCCGCCAACAGCAGCACGCCCGACTTGATCACCAATCTACTCATCTCGCTTCTCCCATATGTTTGGAATAAACAACCCCAAATCACCGCAATCTCCTGCGGCAATTTGTCGCATTTTGGGCGAAATACGCCATGCCGATAAGGTGGCGTTTGCTGGATTATGACTTAGGACGATCTCTGGCTATTGGTAGGAAAATTCCTAGACACCCTCTGCCGCATTGCTGTCCATCAGATTGTTTTCAACGGCATAGCGCACCAACTCTGCCGTATTGGCCAGATCCATCTTTGCCTGGATGCTTGCTTTATGCGTGCTCACCGTTTTTACGCTCAGATTCAGATGCCGGCCAATTTCGGTCACTCCCATGCCCTGCACGATATGCAGAAAAATCTGGTATTCGCGATCCGTCAGGCGGTTATGCGGCAATTCGGCGTGCCGCCCCTGCAAAATATTCATGGTCAAGCGCTCAGCGACGTTCTGGTTGATGAACAAACCGCCACCATGCACCTTGCGAATGGCCTCAGCCAGAAAACCCTCGGCATTGTCCTTGCACAAATAGCCATTGGCCCCGGCCTTGAGCGCCCGCACGGCGTAAATATCTTCCTTGTGCATACTGAGAATTAGCACCGGCAGGCGCGGAAAGTCGCTGCGGATTTGTTTGATCAGCTCGATACCGTTACGCCCGGGCATGGTCAGGTCGAGCACCAGCACGTCGCACCGCCCTTTGCGCAACAGGGCAATGGCTTCGCTGCCGTTGGTTGCTTCATCGGCCACCTCGATATCGGGCGCATCGGCCAGAATATGGCGCAGACCCGCGCGCAAAATATCGTGATCGTCGGCAATCAAAATTCGAATCATGGCTACTCCCCTTTTACGAGTGGCAGACGGACATCGATGTGGGTGCCGTTCTTGCCGTCAATCGTGATTTCTCCCCCCAGCAGGAGCACGCGCTCGCGCATTCCCAAAAGGCCAAAACCCTGGCGCGGCTGTGCGCTGGCGAAACCGCGCCCATTATCGCTGACACACAGATGCAGGCTATTTTTTTCCTGCGCCAGGCGCACGCTGACCTGGCTCGCCTCGGCGTGCCGGGCGACATTGGTCAAGGCTTCCTGCACCAGACGAAACACCGTGATGGCGCCGTTTTCCGGCAAACGATAATCGTCGGCGTCGGCGCTAAACGAGCAACTCACCCCGGTACGCTCGGCAAACTGGCTGACCAGATGCTCCAAAGCCGCACACAAGCCCAGCACATCGAGCATCCCCGGGCGCAAGCCTTCGGAAATCCGGCGGAGCGACTGTACCGTCTGTTCGACCAGCGCATAGCCCGCATCCGCCCGCTCGAGCACAACTTCTCCCAGCGGCGCACAGTGCTTGCGCAGCCAGCTCAATTCAATACGCAAAGCAGTGAGAGATTGCCCCAGTTCATCGTGCAATTCGCGCGCGATGCTGGTGCGTTCATCTTCGCGTACCTGATGCATGAAGCCCATCAAAGCCTGCAACTGGGCGCGCTTTTCCTCCAATTCTTCAGAAGACAGACGCAACTCTTCGGTGCGTTGTTCAACTTCCTCTGCCAAACGTGTTTTCAAGCGGTGCAAGTCAATGTGGGTGCGCACCCGCGCCAAAACCTCTTCCGCCTGATAGGGTTTGCCGATGTAATCGACCGCCCCCAGAGTGAAACCGCGTAATTTGTCGGTGGTTTCGCGCAAGGCGGAAAGAAAAATGACCGGCACATTGCAGGTTTGCGGCGCAGCTTTCAAGCGACGGCATAATTCGTAACCGTCCATGCCGGGCATGCGCACGTCGAGCAAAATCAATTCTGGCGGACGGGCCAGGGCCGAATGCAAGGCCATGGCCCCTTCCGGGGCGACCCGCACGACATAACCGGCTTCGGTCAGCAAATCAGCCAAAAGCTGCAAAGAGGCGGGGGTGTCATCCACCACCAGTATTTCATCGGCGCGCTTGACGCTCGCTTGAACGGCAAGCTGCGGCGCAGACGGCATTGTCATCATCGTTTCTCCTGTATTTCAGCGTCACGCCCACCTGCTTCGGCCGCCACGGACGGCTCTGTCGCCATGCCGATTCCTAGCCAGGCCCACAAATCCGAATAACGTCTTTCTTGGGCAATCGCCTGCAAACGCTCGGCAAGAGGTGGCAGCCGCGCGGCGATAATGGACAAGGCACGCTCGATGGCCTCCGGATTCAAGGTCAGCGCCGCCTGTGTCAGCTGCTCGCGCTCCGGGGGTTCGAGCAAAGCGTAATCTTGGGGTGAAAGGGCACCCACATCGTTGATCATCGGCAGCGCGTCCTCTGCCAGTGGCAAAGAAAGCACCTGCGCAAGCAAACAATGCAATTCCGGCTCACTCAGCGGTTTACACAAAAAGCCAGCCGCCCCGGCATCCAGGGCGGCCTGACGCGTTTCCAGCAAGGCATCGGCAGTCAATACAAAAACCGGCGCGGGGCTTAATCGGGCAATTTCCTTGAGTAATTGTGCGCCGCCGATCTCCGGCAAACGCCAATCGGTGATGACGGCCAGCACGCTCTGCTTTGCCAGCACAGCTTGCGCCTCCTCCCAGTTCGCTGCCGGGTGCACGGCAAAATTCAGGGGCGTCAGTATGGCCTCAAGCAAATGCCGGTGATCTTCGCTTTCATCCAGCAACAAGAGCCCTTGCGCCTGCGTCAGCGGCGACAGGCGCTGCGGCAACAGACGCGGTTGCAAGGTGCCGCTGGCAGCCACCACCGGCACGACAATGGCAAAACTGAATTCCGATCCCACCCCAGGCTGCGAGCGCACGCACAACTCGCCGCCCATCAATTCGACATAGCGCTGACTAATGGTCAGCCCCAAACCGGTCCCGCCTTGATGGGCTGAACCAATTTGCTCGAAAGAGGAAAAAATCCGCGCCTGATCGACGCTGTCAATACCAATCCCGGTATCGCACACGGCAAATTCCAGGCGGGCGCTTTGCGCAGAGAGGCTGTGCACTTTCACCTTCAGGGTGACGCTGCCTTCAGGGGTGAATTTAATCGCATTGGAAAGCAGATTGAGCAAAATCTGACGCAGCATCCCCGGGTCGAGCAAGACCAGACGCGGCAACTCTTCATAGCTCAAATCCAGGCGCAAGCCTCCTTCCTCGGCGCGCAAGCTCATCATATCGACGACCTGGCCCAATAATTCCGGCAAATCGATTTCCTCCGGTCGCACCTGCATCGATCCAGATTCGATCTTGGAGAGCTCGAGCACATCGTTGATCAAGGTCAGCAAATGCTCGCCAGAGTGGCTGATGATGCGCACATTGTCTTGGCGCACCGGCGACAAACCGGGGTCATTGGCCATCAAACGCGAAAAACCGATGACGGCATTGAGTGGCGTGCGTAACTCATGGCTCATGTTGGCCAAAAAAATTGACTTGCTGCGATTGGCCGCCTCCGCCGCATCGCGCGCCACGGTCAATTCTTCCGTGCGCTGGCGCACCAGATCCTCCAGATGCTCGCGGTAGGCCGCCAGCTCACTTTCATTTTTCTTGCGCTGAGTAATGTCGGAAAAAATCGAGATATAACGGCGAATCACACCATCCGGGCTGCGCAAGGCCTGAATCGACAAATCTTCAGGAAACACCTCGCCATTCTTGCGCCGGTTCCAGATTTCGCCACGCCAATGGCCTTCGCGCTTCAACTGCTGCCAGAGGGCGGTGTAAAACGGTTTTTCGTGCACACCAGATTTCAACAAACGCGGATTGCGCCCTACCACCTCACTGCGCGCATAGCCAGAAATCTGACAAAAAGCATCATTCACCCACAGGATGTCGCCATTGTGGTCGGTAATCACCGCCCCCTCGGCCATCGCGGCAAAGGCAGCTTCATTTTCCCGGCGCAGCTGTTCCTGGCGCTGAAACTCTGCCGCTCGGCGCACAAAAACACGGTGCAGCAGCATGATCACCGCCAAGCCCAGCAACCAAATGCCGCCGTGCCAGATCCGAATGGCGTGCCAGGTCGGTTCCTGCGCCGCGCGATAGGTGTTGAGATCGATAGAAATTGTTGCGCCGCCGCGCAAGCCACCCACCGGCACCAGGGTGTCGCGGTGACACTCCAGGCATTCTTTTTCCATCTGCATCGGAATCATCGCCCGCATCAAACCGTGCCCGCCTTTTTTCGGCAGCGCCTGTGTCACGATGCTGGCCCCTTTTTCCAACTCTTCCAGCGCCTTGGTTTCCCACTCATCGGCGACATTGTCGGGATTGCGTAACTGCTTCGAGGTCAGTCGCTCGCGGCTGCCGAATTCCTGATTCGTCATCCCCTGAATGGCCAGCAATAAATGCATGGGCGTGACCGATACCAAGGTGAATTGCTGACCGGTGTAACGCACCGCCGTTACCCGCTCTTCCTGCTCCAGTGAATTGACTGCCGGAATGTGTTTTTCGCGAATGAACACCCCTTCGACCGTGGATGCCCATTTGCGAATCGCCATATCCTTCTTCAAATTTGCCACGGCATCGATGCGCGCCAGTTCTGCCGCCGCCCGATTCAACTGCTCACGCTGTGTAAACAAGGAAACCAGCGTCAGCACCGTCCACACCAAGAGCGCCAGCAAAGTGCCGGTCCAGCCAGTAAAGGGCAGAAAATTGCGTTGTTCGCCTTGCATCGTCTTCATAGAAAAAGGGGCAAGATTACTCTCGCCCCTTTGTTTTGTGTCAGACCAGACGCTTACTTGACTTTCTTAGCGCCGTTCTGTTCCAGGTAGGTCTTGGCACGCAGACCGATGTCGGCGGCTTTGACCTG
>NZ_JBLJBW010000075.1:0-6701 GCF_047638095.1 Azonexus sp. | reverse complement strand
GTCCCGGAAATCATCGCCCTGCCCATCACCCACGGTTTGCCGGCCTATCTGGACTGGCTGACGGAAGAAACCTCGTCATGATCCTGCGTACTTTTTTTCTGCGAATTTTCCTGCTGCTCTCCCTGTTTTCCGGCGGCGCGGCGAGCGCCCAGGAATTTCTCGACCCCCTTGTCGCCTTCAAACCGAGCCTGCGCGCGCTCGATGGGCAGACGGTGGAAGTGCGCTACGAAATCGCCAAGGGCTATTACCTCTACAAGGACAAGTTCCGCATCCACGCTGCCGACCCGGCCCAGGGTTTGGGGCCATTGCAACTGCCGCCGGGCAAGGAAAAGGACGACGACACCTTCGGGCGCACCGAGGTGTATTACAAGGAAGTGGTGTTTCGCTTGCCGGTCGAGCGCAACAGTTCCGGCCAGCTTGATCTGACGCTCGATCTGCAGTCTCAAGGTTGTGCCGATGCCGGTATCTGTTACCCGCCGCAGACGCAGACGCTAGGCGTGCAACTGCCTGATCCGGCGACGACCCCCGCCGCCCCGCCGCTGGAGGCATCCTCTGCCGGTGCCGGCGATGAAAGCGGGCAGATTGCCGAAACCCTGAAAAACGCCGGGTTGTGGACCAGCCTGGCGCTCTTTTTTGTCGCCGGCCTCGGCTTGTCGCTGACCCCCTGTATTTTTCCGATGATTCCGATTCTCTCCGGCATCATCGCCGGCCAGGGGCAGCGGGCAACCAAGATGCGCGGCTTTCTGCTTTCCCTCGCCTATGTTTTAGGAATGGCGCTCACCTATGCCGCGGTCGGCATCGCCGCCGGTTTGAGCGGCACCCTGCTGTCGGCCGCCCTGCAAAACGCCTGGGTGCTGGGAAGTTTTGCCCTGATTTTCGTTGCCCTGTCGTTGTCGATGTTCGGCCTTTACGATCTGCAGCTGCCGGTTGCCCTGCAAAGCAAGCTGGCGCAGGAGTCCGGGCAGCTCAAGGGCGGCAGCATGCTGGGCGTGTTCCTGATGGGGGCGCTGTCCTCGGTGATCGTCGGCCCCTGTGTTGCCGCGCCGCTGGCCGGGGCGCTGCTTTATATCGGCCAGACCGGGGATGCCGCGTTCGGCGGCATCGCGCTGTTCGTCATGGCGCTCGGCATGGGTGCGCCGCTGATTGCGGTGGGCATCGCCGGCGGTTCGCTACTGCCCAAAGCCGGCGCGTGGATGGACAACGTCAAAAAAACCTTTGGCGTTCTGCTGCTCGCCACCGCCCTGTGGTTGGTCTCGCCGGTGATTTCCGATTTTGCCGCCATGCTCGGCTGGGCCATGTTGTTCACCATTTCCGCCATCTACCTACACGCCATCGACCCGCTGCCGGTCAATGCCAAAGGCTGGCAGCGTTTCTGGAAGGGCATTGGCCTGCTCATGCTGCTGACCGGCGCGGCACTCCTGATCGGCGCTCTGGCTGGCAATCGCGACCCGCTGCAACCGCTGGCCGGTCTGCGCGGCAGCGCCATCGCGGCGGAGAATCGGGCCTTGCCGTTCGAACCGGTGCGCTCTCTTGCCGAGCTGGAAGCGCGTCTCGCCAGCACCGACCGGCCGGTGATGCTCGATTTCTATGCCGACTGGTGTGTTTCCTGTAAGGAAATGGAGAAATTTACTTTCAGCGATCCGGCTGTACGCGCCGCGCTCGCCGGTTTCACCCTGCTCAAAGCCGACGTCACCGCCAACAGTGATGACGACAAGGCGCTGCTCGCCCGATTCAAGCTGTTCGGTCCGCCCGGTATCATTTTCTTTGCTGCCGGTGGCAGGGAAATCACCGCGCAGCGGGTGGTTGGGTTTCAGGATGTCGAGCGTTTTCTCGCCACCTTGCGCGCTCTGAACTGAGTCGCGCCATGTTGCAACTGAACAGCCACGATTGGGTTGCTTTTGCCCTCCTCTCGGCGCTGTTGCTTTGGGTTTCGCGCAAACCTTTGCGGCGTCCGGGTAGCCACGGTTTCTACCGCTATTTTGCCTGGCAGACCATGCTCGTCCTGATCTTCCTCAATCGCCCGGAATGGGGCGAGCACCCAGAGACTCTGCACCAGCAAATCGCTACGGTTTTGCAGGTGAGCAGCCTGCTGCTTCTTTTGGCGGCGTTGAGCGGGCTGGTGCCGGCCTACGGGGGAAAACGCCGTGTCGATACCACGCTCTACGAATTCGAGAAAACCGCTCGTTTGGTGAGCAGCGGCGTTTTTCGTTACATCCGCCACCCCATGTACGCCTCCCTGCTGGCCTTGACCTGGGCTGTTTTTTGCCAGGATCCTTCCTGGGCAGGTCTGACGCTGGCCCTGATCGCCACGGCTTTTCTGGTGCGCACCACGCTCGCCGACGAAGCGGAATGTCTCGCCTATTTCGGCGAGGAATACCGCCGCTACATGCAGCACACCCGGCGCTACCTGCCTTTCTTGCTTTGACGCCTAGAGCAGCGGCCGCTGCGGCGTCCGCTGCAGGTGACGCAGGGAAGCAAGAACAAAAACCAGGCCCAGCAGCAAACCTGCGAACACGTCGAGTAGCACGTGCTGGCGCGTCCCCAGGGTGGACCAGGCGATGGCCAGACCAAAGAGCCCGTTCAAGTAGCGCAGCCAATGCGGTGAGCCTACCTGGCGCAGCACGCGCCCCAGCCAGAAAGCGGCAAATACGGCGCAAGCCACGTGCAGCGACGGGCAGGCGTTGCCGCCGCCGTCCATGCTCTTGATCATGGCCATTTCCGGGTAGGCCGACCAATCGAGTCCCGCTGGCGGCACCGCGGTGGGCAGCAGCCAGAAGATCGCGAGGCCGCACAGACACAGGGCGGCCATCCAGCCGCCGAAGCACAACAAGGCGCGCAAGTTGCCGAGAAAAGCCGGCGGCAAGGAAACATAAACCCAGAGCGCGGCATACACCGGGAAAGCGTGCGGCGTGAATGCAAACCAGTCGTCTGCGGCCAATCGCGGCATCACCCAGGCCGGGCGCAGGGGGTATTTCAGTAGGGAAAAATAGGCCCAAAAGAATAACCCCATGAAAATCATGGTGCCAAATGCCTTCAGCCAGAGCAACAGGCCCGCCCGGTACAGCAGTTGCTGCCACCAGGGCAAGCGTTCATGGCTCGGTGAAATCTGCAGGCGCATGGGGATGCCGAAAAAGAAGAGCACGCATGGTAGCAAAGGAAAGCAGAACGGGGATTTTGTTGCATTCAATCGCCATGCCGGCCGCCGACTCCGCCCGACAAGGCTGGCATAATGCCGGGCAAATTTAGACTTGGTCTGCGAACGAGCGATTTCATGTCCATGCTGATTCACGAACTGGTGCGCCGCCACGCGTTGTCGCCCTCTCAGGCGCAGCGCCTCTGGCAATGCGCCAGCCAGCCGCCGGCCAACTGGCCGGTGTTGTTGCAGCGTGCGCTGATGCTCATTGCTGCGCTCCTGCTCGGTGCCGGGCTGATTTTCTGGGTGGCGGCACACTGGCCGGCGCAGAGCCGCAGTTTCAAGCTCAATCTGCTGCAGGTCGCCGTTTTTCTCCCTGGAGCGCTTGCCCTGTTCCTGCCGCGCGCCCGTAAGGTCCTCTTGCTGCTCGCCCTGCTGGCCTTGGGTGGTTTGCTGGCTTTCGTCGGGCAAACCTATCAGACCGGGGCCGATGCTTGGCAGCTGTTTGCGGCATGGGCGGTTCTCGGGTTCGTCTGGGTGCTGCTGGCGCGTAGCGACGGCCTGTGGGCGGTGTGGCTGCTGATCGCCGGAACCGGCCTGGCCTTGTGGTCGGGAGATGCCCTGCTCAATCCGCTGGCGGAGCTTTTCCGGCGCAGCCCGCACCCTGTCGCCTTGCTGGCCTGCTGGCTGCCGATCTGGCTTTGGCCCTGGCTGCTGCCCTATCTGCCGGGCTGCGCAGTGGATGAGGCGCGCCTCAGTCAGGTGCTCGCTGCCCTCATGGCCCTGGCGGCGTGGACCGGCGAAGGCCTCTGGGGCGTGTTCGGGTCGCAGGCGCTCGACCTCTATGCTGCGGCCTGCGCCCTGGTGTTTCTCGCGCTTCTCCTGGCCTGGCGCAGGCGCGCTCTGGCCGTCCTCGCCCTGGCCTTGTTGTCTGCCAACAGCTTGTTTCTGGCGGGCTGCGGGCGGCTGTTCTTCAGCATAGAGGGCAGCGATCCCTTCACCGCCCTCTATGGCATGGCTTTCCTGATCGCCACCAGCATCGGCCTCAGCGTGCGCTGGCTGCATCGCCTGCAGAAGGCGGCGCGATGACGCCGCTACCGCACTGGTGGGCGCAGGCGCTGGCTGAAAAACTGCTGCCGCCGCCGGCGCAGGATGCCCTGGACGATGACCATCCTTCCTGGCTGGTGCTGGTTCTCGGGTTTTTCGGTGCTTGTCTGGTCCTGATCCCCGTTTTCGGCATCTTGCTGCTGGCGTTCGGCGGCAGCATCCTGCAGCCGCCTGCCGCGCAGATCGTTGCCCTGGCCCTGGCGGCGGTAGCCCTCCTCTTTTTGCGTGAAAAAAAGAGCCTGTTCCTTGCCCAGCTTGGCCTGAACATGGCGCTTGCCGCCCAGACGCTCTGGCTGATCGGCGGGTTGATCGTTGAGGATATGCAGTTGAATTGGTCGGCCCTGCTCGGTTTGCTGGCCCTGCAGATCATCATTTCGTTCGGCTGCAAGCTGGTCTGGGTGCAGCGCATCCTGGGAGTGCTGCTGGCTTGGACGGCCTTGACGCTGCCGCTCTCGACGGGAGAAGCCGGCCTGAAGATCGATACCCTGCTCGCCGCCTGGCCGAATAACGTGCTGCTTCTGAGCCTGTTGTGGCTGACCTGGTCGCTGCAGGAAAAACGTTTTCTCGGCCAAGCCTGGGCGCTGCCGCTCAGCGCGCTGGCCGACGGTATCGGTGTCGGCATCCTGCTCGCGCTGGCCGGCAGAAGCACGGCCCTGGCCGTCATGCTCGGTGCCGGCGCCAGCGGTTCGGCCGATGTGGCCGATGCCGGCCTGCAAACGCTGTGGACCTGGTCTTGGCCGGCGACAATACAGGCGGTGCTGGTGTTATTCAGCGCTTTCGGCCTGTGGTGGCATTGGCGGCGCTGGCGGTTAGATGCGCGCAGCGGTGGTTTATTGCTGCTTGCTTACACGGGCTTGCTGGTGTTTTGTCCGGTGCTGCCGCAGCTCGGTGCGCTGACACTGATCGGCAGCCTGGCGGCGGCGCATGGAAAAAAACGCCTGCTCTGGCTGGCGCTGGCCATTTTGTTGCTCAGCCTGGGCAACTTCTATTACGCCCTGGCCTGGCCGTTGGCCGACAAGGCCGTGCTGCTCGCCGTCATGGGGGCGCTGCTGGCGAGCGCGCTTTTCGTGCTGCGCCGGCCTCGCTCCGGCATCACCGCGCCTGCCGCGCCGCAGGCGAAATGGCTGCTTGGCGCACTGGCGCTCGCCACCCTGCTACCGCTATGGGGGGTGCGCGGCGATGTGGCACAAAAAGAGGAAATCATCGCGCACGGACAGAAAATCTACCTGCCCCTCCTGCCGCGTGACCCGCGCTCGCTTTTGCAGGGCGATTACATGGCCTTGCGCTTCGATCTGCCCACTGCCCTGCGTGACGAGCTGGAAAAACGCCAGCGCAATGCGCCGGGCTTGCGGCAGGCATTGGCCGTCGCCGAGCTCGATGCCCGCGGTGTCGCCCACCTGCTGCGCCTGGCGGCACAGAGGGAAACTCCGGCCGGGCATGAATTGTTGCTGCCGCTGCAGCAGCTGAAAGGGGAATGGGTGCTGGTCACCGACGCCTATTTCTTCCCGGAAGGGCAGGGCCAAGCCTTGGCGCAGGCACGCTTTGGAGAATTTCGCGTACTGCCCGATGGCCGGGCCTTGCTGGTCGGCCTGGCCGACGATGGGCTGCAGGCCATACACCCGACGGCAAAACGCGATGCCAAGGGAAATCAGGCGGAAACGATCGAATGACCCCTTTTAAACCGTCGCAAAAGCGGCTATTTATTTGAAAAACAGCCTTTTTTGGCTAAAATCGCCGCGCATGAAAGCCATTGAACTGATCCGCGAATTTCTCCACGAGCGCCTTGCCGCCGACCCCGCCGCCGTTGTTCCGGAAGCGGCGCTGGCCGATCTGGGTGTCGATTCCCTGATGATGCTCGAATTGATGTTCGAATTCGAAGATCGCTTTGCCATCAAGCTCGAATCCGACCTGAAAGCGCCGCAGACGGTGGGCGAACTTGCCACTCTGATGGAAGGCTTGATCGCCCGGCAAACCAGCGATCCATCCAGCGCGGCAGCATGAGCGCGCGGCGGGTTGCCATTACCGGCCTGGGGCTGGTCAGTCCCTATGCCCAGGGCAAAGGGCTGGATGATTTTTTTCATCGGCTCTGTGCTGGCGAGTCGGCGGTGCGGCATCTGCTGACTGACGATCAGCCGCGGCCCTTGAACATGCCGTTCGTCAGTTGCCCGGATTTCGACCCGGATACGGCTTTGGGCAAACCGCTGGCCTCGCTGATGGATCGTTTTGCCCAATTGGGCATGGCGGCAGCTTTTTCTGCCTGGGATGATGCCGGTCTGAATCGTCAGTCTGATAAAGAAAATCGTGACCGCTGGGGGTGCTCCTGGGGTACGGCGCTCGGCGGCACGCTGGCTTACGAAAAGGGTTACCGCGAGTTGTGGCAGAAGGGGCGCGAGCGCCTGTCGCCGCTGGCCGTGGTGCTCGGCATGAATAACGCCGCCAATGCCCATATCTCGATCCAGCT
>NZ_JBLJBW010000074.1:0-6824 GCF_047638095.1 Azonexus sp. | reverse complement strand
TCGTCCATCACGGTGTCGGCGCTGATGTGTTCGAGCACGCCGTCCAGACCGCCATAGACGGAAAAATCGTAGGCGGTGAATTTCACCGTCGCCGGCTGCCCTGGCCGCAGGAAAGCGATGTCGCGCGGCAGCACGCGGGCTTCGAGCAAGAGGTTGTCTTCCAGCGGCACGATTTCGATCATGTCCTTGCCCGGCTGCACCACGCCGCCCACGGTATTGACCAGCAACCGCTTGACCACGCCCTTGACCGGCGAGCGGATGGAAGACTGTTTGACGCGGTCGGACAGCGCCACGCTGCCTTCGGCCAGGCTGTTCAGCTTGGCGTTGGCATCCGACAATTCCTTGCCGGCGGCGTTGCGGAAGGTGAGCTCGACTTCCTCGATCTTGCGCTGCGCTTCGCCGATTGCCGCCTGGGCGCGGGTAATCTGGGCACCGGCCATGTCGCGCTCGCCGCGGTAGCGGGAAACGTCGCGTTCGAGACGCAGCAATTCCACTTCCGACACCGCGCCGGAGTTGATGAGCGGCCGGGTCTGCGCCAATTCCTGCGCCGTCAGGTCGTGGCTGTGCGCCGCCTGCTGACGCCGCGCCGAGGCCTCGTTCAGCTCCTGCCGGCGCTGCGCCAGTTGCTGCTGGGCGATCGACAGGGCCGCCGCCAGTTCGTTGCGCGTCGCCAGATAAAGCTGCTGTTCCTGCGCCGCGATTTCCGGGCTTTCCTTGACTGCTTCTTCCGGCGGCACGAATTCGGTGCCTTCGCTGACCGCTTTCAGGCGCGCCACTTTCGCCAGATGGCTGAGATACTGCGCGCGGTTTTCATTGACCGAGGACTGGAAACGGGTTTCGTCGATCTTGACCAGCAGTTGCTCCGGCTGCACCACCTCGCCTTCGCGTACCAGAATTTCCGACACCAGGCCGCCGTCGATGCTTTGCAGCACCTGCAGTTGCTTGGAAGGAATCACCTTGCCTTCGCCGCGCGTCACTTCGTCGAGGCGGGCAATCGCCGCCCACAGGATGAACACCAGAAAGACGATGCCGATAGCGCGCAGCAGCACCTTGGCGCGCAAGGGCTCCTGGCGCAGCATGGCGAGGTCGGCATCGGTGGCGAAATCGACCACCTCGACGTCTTCCTGATTGGGCAATTTGCCCAACACCCGCTCGACGCGCGGCTTGTTGTTTTTGGCAACACGCTCCAGCCAACCATTTAAGCCTTTGATCCAGTTCGGGAAAGCCATTACACACTCCTCCCGATGCGCCCGCTTTGCAGCGCCTGGATCACCTGTTCGCGCGGCCCGTCGGCCACCACCTTGCCGTCATCGATGACGATGATGCGGGTGGCGAGTTCGAGCAGGCTGTTGCGGTGGGTGACGATGAGCACGGTCTTGTGCGCGGCGATCTTGCGCAGGCGGTCCTTGAATTGCTGTTCGGAAGAAAAATCCATTGCGCTGGTCGGCTCATCGAGTAGCAGGATGGGCGGATCCATCAGGAAAGCGCGGGCAATCGCCACGCCCTGACGCTGGCCGCCGGACAGCGATTCGCCGCGTTCGCCGATGAGCATGTCGAAGCCGTCCGGGTGGCGGTTCACGAATTCGCTCAGGCCGCCCGCTTCCGCCGCCGCCAGAATCGCCGCATCGTCGGCATAGGGCGCGCCAATGGCGATGTTGTCGCGCAGGGTGCCGTAGAACAGCGTCACGTCCTGCGGCACGTAGCCGATGTTGCGGCGCAGATCGGCCGGATCGAGCTGGCGCACATCGACGCCATCGACGCTCACCGTACCCTGCTCCGCCTGATACAGGCCGAGCAGCAGCTTTTGCAAGGTGGTTTTACCGCTGCCGACACGACCGATGACGACCACTTTCTCGCCCTCGTTGATGCGCGCCGTGACGCCGCGCAACGCCGCCACCTGGGTGTTCGGATAGGAGAAATGCACGTCGCGAAATTCGATGCTGCCGCGCAAATCGGGCCGGTGCACGAAACTGGCGTCCGCCGGACGCTCCACCGGGTGCGCCATGACCTGCTCGAGCGAGGTCAGCGAAATGCGCGCATTCTGGAATTGCAGGAGCAGCCCGACCATCTGCCCGAGCGGTGCCACCGCCCTTGAAGAAAGCATGGTGCAGGCGATCAGGCCGCCCATGCTCAACATGCGCTCGCCAATCAGATAAACACCGATGATGATGACCGCGATATTCACCAGTTGCTGAATTTCTGCCGCGCCGTTGGTCGCCGCCGCCGACAGGAAACGCATGCGGTTGTTGACCCGGGCGACGAAGGCCACCGACTTTTCCCATTTCGACTGCATGACCCCTTCCGCCGCCTGCGTCTTGATGGTTTCCAGCGCCGACAGGCTTTCGATCAGCGTGGCATTGCGCAGCGCCCCGGCGCGGTAGGTGGTTTCCGACAATTCGTGCATCTTGTATTGCAAAACATAGGCATACACCGCCACCGCCAGCATTGCCGCCAGCACCGGGAAAATCAGCGGCCAGGCGATCAGGCCGATGACGATCACGAACAGGAGTGCGAAGGGCAGGTCGATGAAGGCCGTTACACTGGCCGAGGTGATGAAATCGCGCACCGATTCAAAGGAGCGCAGATTGGCCGAAAACGAACCGACCGCCGCTGGCCGCGCTTCCATACGCATACCCAGGACGCGCTCCATGATCAGCGCCGAGAGTTTCATGTCGATGCGCGCGCTCGCCAGATCGATGAAATAACCGCGCAGGGAGCGCAGCAAAAAATCGACGCCGATCACGATGAGAATGCCCAGCGCCAGCACCCACAGGGTTTCCAGCGCCCGGTTCGGCACCACGCGGTCGTACACGTTCATGGTGAACAAGGGCATGGACAGGGCCAGCACGTTGATCAGGAACGCCGCCCCCAGCACGTCGCGGTACACCGGCCACTGTTCGGCCAGCGCCCCCCAGAACCAGTGACGCAATTTGACCTGGCCGACGGCGGGCGTGCGTTGATCGAAACGAAAATGCGGCCGGGCGAAAATGGCGATGCCAGCGTAGCGCTCGGTTAGCTCGTCCCGGCTCAAACTCACCGAGCCCTGCCCAGCTTCCGGAAAAAGAAGCTGCGCCCGCTGACCACCTTCGTCCCAACCGAGTAGTAGGCAGGCTTCTTCCCCATTGAGCAGCAACACCGCCGGCAACAGGGCGGCATCGATTTTTTCCAGACCGCGCCGCCCCAGCTTGGCCGCCAGACCGGCGCGCGCCGCAGCGCGGGCGAACAGGCCGGGCGTCAGCCGCCCGGCTTCCAGCGGCAATCCCGCCGCCAGCGCCGCGCGCGTGCCAGGCCGACCATGAATGCGCGTCAACTCGACCAGGCAGTCGAGCAAAGGATCATGGTGCAAAAGATCTTCTCGAATATCGGATAAACCGACGCCCCCGCTGATGCTCATTGTTTTTCCCTATAACTGCCGGCGATTCTAGCGCCTAGGACCAGGCCAAAAGAAAAGAATTGTAAATCACTCGCAATCAGTGTCGGCCTACGCGAGGCAATCGCAGCAAAGTTCCGCGCGCCTCCCTGCACTCAGTCGCCCTGCCGCCGCCGCACTTGCATTTCGTTCGCGGTGATCCGCCTGGGTGGAACATGCCTACACAAAAATAGGCACGCGCCGGAAACACACACAAAAAACCCCACCAGCAATTCATGCCGGCGGGGCCGTAGCGCCGAAAAGCTGGCGCTTAGAAGTTGCCGGCGCTTATTTGCCGCTGGCTTCTTCTTTCATCTTGTCGGAAAAAATCTTCCCCATGACGACGCCGATCACCACGACGCCGACGATAACGACCAGACTCATCAAACCATAGTCACTTGAAAACAAAGTAGACCACGCCATTTAACACCTCCCGTGTTGAAAAGTTACTCCGCTTTTGCGCGCAAACGCAGCGGCTCATCAAGATCAGCACGCCAGTCCCCATGAAGACGCCATTGCCCCGCAGGATCCTCCAGGCTGACATGCCAACGCCCGGCCACCGCAGTGGCCAGAACTCCGTTATAGAAACCCGCCCCTTCGGATTTCAATTCTATTTTTTGATCTCGACCGTCGATCGTCGGATGCTTCAAATGCAGCATCAAGACCTCGGGAAAAGCCGCGCTGCCTTGCGCCGAAAGCAACAGACGCAGTTTATTGTCGGCACGCATCACGTCGGCTTGCAAACCCAGCTGCGCGGCCTGGTGGTCACGCTGCAAACGCTGGTTGATGCCCAGGCCTTCCTTGTAATAATCGTCGCTGACCAAGCCATCGTCGCTTTTCACCGCCAAAACGATGGTGATAATGGCGGCCACCACCACCACGCCTGGGCCAGCCATCAACATCCACGGCCAGGGTTCTTTGTACCAGGGCTTGCGGCCCGCTTGCAGTGTCACAGTTGCTGTCATGGTCAGGGCTTCAGGAAAGAGGCTTTCTCACGCACGGCAATCGCCGCATCGCTTTCTGCCTTGATGTTGAAATAAATGGTGTTGGCACCGCTTTTTCCGGATTCCGGCGGGGCTTGCACCACCACCGTCACCTCGTGGTTTTCCGCCGAGCGCACTTCGATCGGCGCAGTTTCGCTCAGGCGCACCCCGTCCAGTCCGTCCACCGTCAGGCTGTAGCGTTGAGCATTTTCCGTCGTGTTCATGATCTTGAGGTTGTACACATTTTCGATCGAACCATCGTCGGCTTCGCGCGACAAGATAGAACGGTCGCGAATGACATCGACCATCAAGGGCACCCGTGTCGCCATCGACCAGGCGGTCGCCAGACAGATCAGCACCAACACACTGGAATACAAAATGATGCGCGGACGCAAAATATGGCCGACCACGTCTTTTTTGGTGAAATGCTGGGCCAGGGCGTTTTCCGTGGTGTAGCGAATAAGCCCGCGCGGCTTGCCCACCTTGTCCATCACCGGGTCGCAAGCGTCAATGCAGGCACCACAACCGATGCATTCATATTGAATGCCGTCACGAATATCGATACCGGTCGGACACACCGCCACGCACAAACCACAATCCACGCAATCGCCCAATGCTGCGGCATCGACGCCCTTTTTACGCGCCCCACGCGGCTCGCCGCGCTCTGGATCGTAGGTAATCACCAGCGTATCCGGATCGAACATGACGCCCTGAAAACGCGCATAGGGACACATATATTTGCATACCTGTTCGCGCAGAAAACCGGCCTGCATGTACATGAACCCGGCGTAGAAAAACACCCAGAAAAACTCCCAGCCGGACAAACCGAAGGGCAGCGCCGCCAGCAACTCATGCATGGGCGTGAAATAGGCGACCAGAGTGAAACCGCTCCAGATCGAAATAATCAGCCACAGCGCATGCTTGAAGGCTTTCAGGCGAATCTTGCGTGCATTGAGTGGGCCTTTGTCGAGCTTCATGCGGGCGGCGCGATCACCTTCGATGCGGTTTTCCAGCCACATGAAAATTTCGCTATACACTGTCTGCGGACAGGCATAACCGCAGAACAAACGCCCGGCAATGGCCGTGAAAAGAAATAGCGCGTAAGCGGAAACGATCAATAAAACAGCAAGATAGAACACATCCTGTGGCCACAAGACGAGCCCAAACAAATAGAACTTTCGCTCAACGATATGAAATAAAACGGCCTGACGATCATTCCAGACCAGCCAAGGCGCGGCAAAGAACAGGATCTGCGTCGCCCACACCAGAATCCAGCGCCAGTTGGCCCACCAGCCCTTGACCTCGCGGATGTAGATTTTTTTGTGCTTCTCGTAGAAGGAAACCTCGGCTGGCTTCCCGCTGTTATTGGAGGTGTTTTCTGGTTTCATGAGGCATCGTTTCTATAAAAATGGCACGGCGCGAACAGAGCCGAACCGTGCCATTTTGATAAGAGCAATGGAAAAAAGGAAGAGGGCAACGAGCCCTCTCCCAAACCACGACACTTTATTTGGCGCCCACGCTCAAGACGTACGCTGCCAGCAGATGCACCTTGGATTCGCCGAGGAACTCACCCCATGCCGGCATCTTGTTGTTGTGGCCCTTCGAGATACCGTCGATGATGACAGCCTCGGACGAGCCATACAGCCAGGTTTTGTCGGTCAGGTTAGGCGCGCCCAAGGCTTGCATACCCTTGCCGTCCGGGCCGTGACAACCGGAGCAACCCACTTCGTTGAAAGCAGTTGCACCCTTGCCGGCACGCACGGAATCGTTCGGCAGGCCGGACAAAGAGCGCACATAGTTGGCCAGATCCTTGATCGTTTCCGCACCCAGTTGCTCATGCGGAGGCATCACACCCATGCGGCCATTGTTGATGGTTTCGACGATTTGCTCCGGTGCACCGCCCCACTGCCAATCTGCATCGGCAAGATTCGGGAAGCCCTTGGCACCGCGCGCATCCGCACCATGACACTGCATGCAATAGGTCAGGTACAGGCGCTTGCCCATTTCCATGGCTTGCTTGTCGGCAGCAACGGCTTGCAGATCCATCGCCTTGTACTTGTCGTACAGCGGCTTGACGCTTGCGTCCATCTTGGCCACTTCAGCGGTGTGCTGACCGGCCGAAGTCCAGCCCAGCATCCCCTTGAAATTACCCAGACCCGGATACAGGGCCAGATAGACCAGGGCAAAAACCACCGTCAGGACGTACAACCAGCTCCACCATTTCGGCATCGGGTTGTTGTATTCCTCCAGGGTTTCATCCCAAACGTGGCCGGTCGGCACCCCCGGGGTGAACTTGGCCTTGCTTTGCATCAGCAAGAACACCCAGCAACCCACCACACTGACCAGTACGATCACGATGACGTACAGGTTCCAAAATTCGCTCACGAAATCGCTCATTTGCTTTCCTTTGTCTCAGCGATGGCACGGCGGTC
>NZ_JBLJBW010000073.1:0-6887 GCF_047638095.1 Azonexus sp. | reverse complement strand
AAGCCCCTGTCATAACTAATTGATTGTGAACGACTTTCTTTTAGGGTTTACGACATCTGCGTATGCGATAGCCCTGTCACTCTGGATCTATCAAAGGTTTTCGGCAAATCCGGGGTGAATGCAAATTCTAGGCCTACCGAGTCAAAGCGAGCGGTTTTTCCAGTGCCAAAACCCCGGGCTGCAGAAAGACTTCGGTAACCAGCACGCCGTAATCGCCCAATACATGCCATGAGCGGCGCGCCCAGAGGGGCGGCTGCGCACCCAAATGGCGAGACAGTCGCCGGTGCAGCGGGTGCTGCGACGACAAACGCAAATACTCGATGGCCCCACGCCGAAACCCTGGATGCGCAAACAACAGCGAACCCAAAGAACGGCTGCCTAGACCGGCGAAATAGCGCCCCAGTTTCCCGGCGCGCACTGCCGACAAAACGCTGTGCGCAAAGATCACCGGGCGGGCGTCGCATTCTAGCAATACCTCGCGCAAGGGCAGGCAGCGCCCAGTCCCTCCTGGCAAATCAATCAAGGGCCGGGCCAGCGCCTGACGCAAGGGACGCACGCGAAACTCGCGGCAATGACGCTGGCAGCGTAAAGTCAGCGAAGCGGTTTCGCTCAACCAGGGGCGTAAGGCGTTCGGCACACCGGTTGCTGGCAAAACGGCTAACCAGCGTTCACGGAAAAGCGCATTCATTTCATCGCCCACCTCTGTACCCACCTCAGCGTCCCACCGGCGCGCGCTCCAGGCCGCGCAGTTGGTCTGTCGCCTGAATACCGCGCTGGGCAAACCAGCCTCGGTTCATCTCCAGCGCGTAACGCGCCGGGCGGCGGGCGCAGTGATTTTCTTCGCTGTGCGGCGTCATGTCGGCAATATTGATGATTTTTCCTTCGGCGTCCACAAAGGCCACCGACAACGGAATCAAGGTATTGCGCATCCACATGCAATAGGTGTTGTCCTGCGGAAAAACGAACAGCATGCCGCGCTGCGCGGGCATCGAACGGCGGTGCATCAAACCCCTCTGCCGCTCAGGATCGCGCGCCGCGACTTCGGCTTCGATACGGTGAAAACCAATCTGCAATTCAATCTGCGCCAAACTGTGCTGCGCTCCGGCTGCGGCGCTCAAAAAGAGCGTCATGGCTGCCAAAAAAAACTGTTTCATGTTTTCTTTCCTCGTAAAAATTCAATACCGCCTGTTTCTTCACGCCATTCGCCTGGTGCCAAACCAGCCAAGCTGGCCTGCCCGATGGCGGCGCGCAGCAAACGCAAAACCGGGTAGCCCACCGCCGCGCACATGCGCCGCACCTGGCGATTTTTCCCTTCGCTGATAACGATTTCCAGCCAGCTGGTCGGAATTGCCGCGCGATAACGAATCGGCGGATCGCGCGGCCACAAGTCGGGCGGCGCATCGATCCGGCGCACCTGGGCGGCTTGTGTCGTAAATTCGCGCAAGCGCACACCGTCTTGCAAACGCTGTAGCGCCAGCGCATCAGGCACACCTTCCACCTGCGCCCAATAGGTTTTTTGCAATTTGTAACGTGGCTCGGCAATTTTCGCCTGTAATCTACCGTCGTTGGTGAGCAACAACAGGCCTTCGCTATCAGCATCCAGGCGACCCGCAACATAAACACCGGACAAAGGAATAAAATCGCGCAACCCACGCCAGCGACCTTCCGGCGTAAACTGACTGAGCACACCATAGGGTTTATTGAACAAGACGATTTTTGCCACACCGAACACGCAAAATAAAAACCGAATTTTACGGCACCCATCGCGTAAAAGCCCCCTACCCTTCCCCCAACCCGCTCCATGCCCCCTACTCCCAGTCCTGCACACGGGCCCTTGGCCGCCCTTCCTGAGCGCTGGCAAGCACCGTTTGCCGCCCATCTGACCAGCGCCTCCCCTCTGCTTTGCCTGCTCGAAACCGACCTCGACCATCACCTGCATTTTGCCCCCGGCCTGCTCGTACTATCGGCACAGGGGCTCTATGCTGCGAACGCCGCGGGACAAGTCGAACACTGGCCGCTCGCGCCAGAATTGCACTTGAACCACCACGACCACGCCGGTGTCGGCACGCTGGAATTGGTCAATGCAACAGGGCGCCTGGCCGTCTGGCGCTATACCTTGGAAAACAATCTGGCCGCTTTACGCCTGATTCGCGAATTTGCCCTGCTGCGCGACGCGGCACCGCGTCCGCCGGAAGAGGTCTGCCCGCTGTGCAAAAACTCCCTGCCAGTCGATGCTGAAGATTGCCCGAACTGCACCCGTGAAAGCAACGTCGCCCCCTCCACCTGGACGCTCTTTCGCCTGTGGCGTTTCGCCCGCCCCTACCGCTGGCAGTTGCTGTCCGGTTTTGCCCTCACCTTGCTCGCCACTGCGGCGCAACTGGTGCCGCCCTACCTCACCATGCCGCTGATGGATGACATTCTGATTCCTTTCCAGAACGGCCAACCCATCGACTGGCCGCGAGTCAGCCTTTATCTTGGCGGCCTGCTCGGCGCGGCCTTGCTCGCCTGGTTTCTTGGCTGGGCGCGCACCTTGATCCTGGCGCGAGTGTCGGAGCGCATGGGGCGCGATTTACGCACCACCACTTATCGGCATCTGCTCGGCCTGTCGCTCGAATATTTCGGCGGTAAGCGCACCGGCGACCTGATGGCGCGCATCGGCAACGAAACGGATCGCATCAACATCTTCCTCTCGCTCGACCTGCTCAATTTCGCTACCGACGTGCTGATGATCGCCATGACGGCGGCCATCCTCTTTTCGATCAACCCCTGGCTGGCGCTGGTGACACTCTTGCCGCTGCCGATCATCGGTTGGCTGATCCACGTCGTGCGCGAAAAACTGCGCACCGGCTTCGAAAAAATCGACCGCGTCTGGGCCGAAGTCACCAACGTGCTGGCCGATACCATCCCCGGCATCCGCGTGGTCAAGGCCTTCGCCCAGGAAAAACGCGAGGCCGAGCGCTTTGCTGCCGCCAACGAGCACAATCTGGCGATGAACGACAAGCTGAACAAAACCTGGTCTTTGTTCACGCCCACCATCACCCTGCTCACCGAAATCGGGCTGCTCGTCGTCTGGGCCTTCGGCATCTGGCAGATCGCCCGCGGCGATTCCACCGTCGGCACGCTCACCGCCTTTCTCGCCTACATTGGCCGCTTCTACACCCGGCTCGATTCGATGAGCCGCATCGTTTCCGCCACCCAGCGCGCCGCCTCCAGCACCAAGCGCATCTTCGACATTCTCGACCACGTATCCAGCGTGCCGGAACCGGCGCAGCCGGTGCATCTGAGCGGCGTGCGCGGCCACATCGAACTGAAGAAAGCCTCCTTCCGCTACGGCACCCGCGCTGTGACGCAAGACGTCGATCTCGTCATCGAACCGGGAGAAATGATCGGTCTGGTCGGGCATTCCGGCTCGGGCAAATCGACCTTGGTCAATCTGATCTGCCGCTTTTACGATGTCACGTCCGGCCAGATGCTGATCGACGGTGTCGACGTGCGCGCCGTGCCGGTGGCGGAATTTCGCAGCCACATCGGTCTGGTGTTGCAGGAGCCTTTCCTCTTTTTCGGCACCATCGCCGACAACATCGCCTACGGCAAACCGGACGCGACGCGCGCCGAAATCATCGCTGCGGCGCGCGCCGCCCATGCCCACGAATTCATCCTGCGCTTGCCGCACGGCTACGATTCGCTGGTCGGCGAGCGTGGCCAGGGGCTGTCCGGCGGCGAGCGCCAGCGCATTTCGATTGCGCGGGCGCTCTTGATCGATCCGAAAATTCTCATCCTCGACGAAGCCACTTCCGCCGTCGATACCGAAACCGAGAAGGAAATCCAGAAAGCGCTGGACAATCTGGTCAAGGGCCGCACCACCATCGCCATTGCGCACCGGCTATCGACCTTGCGCAAGGCCGACCGGCTGGTGGTGATGGATCGCGGCCGCATCGTCGAAATCGGCAACCACGACGCCCTGATGGCGGCCGAAGGGCATTACCACAAGCTCTACATGGCACAGGCGCGCAATGTGGACACCGAAGCGCCGGAACCCGCCGCGCCGGATCTGCCCAAAACGCCCACGGTTTGAGGAAATACGCATGAATTTCACACTGCAACGCGACGCCCTGCACCGCCTCGTCCTCAGCGCTGCCGACGGCGAAGTACACATCGGTGTGACGCCGGTGCGCGCCTTTCCCATCGCCGCCCCGAATGAGGGACTGGCGCTAATCAGCGGCGATGGCCGCGAAATCGCCTGGGTCGACCGGCTGGCCGAGCTGCCCGATGACACCCGCCAACTGATCGAAGAAGACCTCGCCAGCCGCGAATTCGTGCCGGAAATCGAGCAACTTCTCAACGTTTCCAGCTTCGCCTGCCCGAGCGCCTGGCAGGTGCGCACCAACCGGGGCGACACCACGCTCACCCTGAAAGGCGAGGAAGACATCCGCCGCCTGGCCGCCACCCGGCTGCTCATCGCCGACAAAAACGGCATCGAATACTTGATCCGCGACCTGACCCAACTCGACCGCAGCAGCCGCAAACTGCTCGACCGTTTCCTCTAACTCCACCCCTGCCCAAAAAAATGAGCCACGACATTCGCATCATCAAGCAGTTTTCCCTGCGCGGCCCGAGCATCTGGACTTATCCGCCCAGTCTGGAAACCTGGATCGACATCGGCGACCTGGAAGCCCTGCCTTCCAACAAGATTCCCGGCCTGTATGAACGCCTCACCGCCTGGCTGCCTAGCCTGATCGAGCACCGCTGCAATTACGACGAGCGCGGCGGCTTCCTGCGCCGCCTGCAGGAAGGCACCTGGGCCGGTCACATCCTGGAGCACATCGTGCTGGAGCTGATGAGTCTGGCCGGTCTGCCGGACGGTTTCGGGCGCACCCGCGAAACAACCACGCCGGGCATATACAAACTCATCGTCAGCGATTTCCACGGCGAATGCACGCGGCTGGCGCTGGAACAGGGGCGCGAATTGCTGCTCGCCGCCATCAACGATCAAACCTATGATCTGGCGGCCGCCAACAAAGCGCTGCGGCGCAAGGTCGACCGCAAATACCTTGGCCCCTCCACCGCCGCCATCGTTGAAGCGGCGGAAGCGCGCAAGATTCCGCACATCCGCCTGCTCGATGACGGCAACTTGGTGCAGCTCGGCTACGGGGCCGCCATGCGCCGCATCTGGACGGCGGAAACCGACCAAACCAGCGCCATCGCCGAAACCATCTCGCGCGACAAGGATTTGACCAAAGACCTGCTCGCGGCCGCCGGCGTGCCGGTGCCGGAGGGGCGCGAAGTCGACAGCGCCGACGACGCGGTGGACGCCGCCGAAGACATCGGCTACCCGGTGGTGGTCAAACCGACCGACGGCAACCACGGGCGCGGTGTTTTCATCGATCTGGTCAGCCCCGATGCCGTACGCAAGGCTTACGCCATTGCCGTCGACGAAGGCTCCGGGGTGCTGGTCGAACGCTCCATCGCCGGCAGCGAACACCGCCTCCTGGTGGTCGGCGACAAACTGGTGGCGGCCAATCGCAGCGACCTCATCACCGTCACCGGCGACGGCCAATCAAGCGTGCTCGAACTAATCGCCCGCCAGGTCAACAGCGACCCCCGCCGTGGCGAAAGCGAATTGCACCCGCTCTCCATCATCCGCATCGATACCGCCGCCCGTATCGAACTCGAACGCCAGAATCTCAGCGGCGACAGCGTGCCGGCCGCCGGGCGCGAAGTGCTCATCCAGCGCAACGCCAACCATGCCTTTGACTGTACGGACGAAGTGCATCCCGAAACGGCGGCCATCGCTGCGCTTGCCGCGCGCGTGGTGGGCCTGGACATCGCCGGCATCGATCTCGTCTGCCGCGACATTGCCCAGCCGCTGGCCGGCCAGGGCGGGGCGATTGTCGAAGTCAATGCCGGCCCCAGCCTGCTCATGCATTTGAAACCCGGCATCGGCAAACCGCGCCCGGTCGGTCAGGCCATCGTCGATAACCTCTTCGCCGCCGAGCGCAGCGGCCGCATTCCGGTCATTGGTGTCTCCGGCTCGCGCGGCAAAACCCCCGTTGCCCGCCTGCTCGCGCACATGCTGCATTTATCCGGTCTGCGCAGCGCCCTGGCCTGCAGCGCCGGGCTGTATCTCGGCAACCGGCACATCCAGAACAAGGATGCCGCCAACTGGGCCGGCGGGCGGCGGCTGCTGCTCAACCGCAGCGTCGATGCGGCGGTGATCGAGAACGGCAGCCGCGTCATCCTCGGCGAAGGCCTGCCTTACGACCGCTGCCAGATCGGCATCGTCACCAATGTGTTGCCGGATACGGAAGACCTCTCTGCCTGGGACATCCAGCCCACCGGCAGCGAGTATTACACCACCTGGCGCGCCACCTACCGCACCCAGATCGATGTCATTCTGGCCAGCGGTGCGGCCGTCCTCAACGCTGAAGATCCGCTGACGGAAGAGTTCATTCCTTTATGCGACGGCGAAGTCATCCTTTTTTCCGCCGACCCGGACGCGCCGCTACTGGATCAGCATCTCGCTGCTGGCAAGCGCGCCGTCTACGTCAGTGAAAGCCGCCTTTACCTGGGCAGCGGCGAGGAAGAAAGTCGCCTCTGCCGGTTGGGCGATGTGCCCTTCATCGGCAAGGAAAAACATCCGCACACCATTGCCGCCGCCCTGGCCGCCGTGGCTGCTGCCTGGGGATTGGGTTTGTCGCAGGATGTGATCGTCACCGGTCTGCGCACCTACGGCCTCGACCTCGCCGACCCCTTTGCCCTGCTGCCGCGCCGCGCCCGCAAGTCCGCCCACCTCGCCAACCGCATCTGATTCTCACGACAAGACCATCATGGACGTTTCCCGCATTCGCGCCTTGCGCGGCCCCAATCTGTGGAGCCGCCACACCGCC
>NZ_JBLJBW010000072.1:0-7249 GCF_047638095.1 Azonexus sp. | reverse complement strand
GATGACATCTGCTACGCCACGCAAAACCGCCAGGATGCCGTCAAGGCGCTGGCCGATGCCTGCGATCTGGTGATCGTCGTCGGCAGCCAGAACAGTTCCAACTCCCGCCGCCTGAAAGAAGTCGCCGCCGGACGCGAGATTGCCGCCTATCTGGTGGACGCGGTCGATGAGATCGAGGCTGGCTGGTTGGCTGGAAAAACCCGTATCGGCGTCACCGCCGGCGCGTCCGCGCCGGATGTGCTGGTGCAGCAGGTGGTGAACCGCCTACACCAACTCTCCGGCGCGCCGGTCAGCCAGTTGCAGGGCGTGGAGGAAGCAGTGTATTTCCCGCTGCCCAAGGAGTTGGCGGCCTGAAGGCCTTGCCTGCCTGAGTCGCAGGCAAAAAAAACCCCGGCACCAGGCCGGGGTGAAGGCAGAGAAGAAGGGTACGCAGGGATCAGAAGTTGTAATTGAGCTGCACGGAGTACAGATTGGCGTGCGTCTTGAATTTCCCGCGAACGGTCTGCAAAGTAACTGCTTCGGTCGTATTCGTGACCGTGCGGGCTGTATCAGCATCCTTGAAGAAGATGCGGGCATAGCCGAAATCGAGCGAGGCATTCTGGTTAACTTTCCAGCGTGCGCCGAAGGCCAGCCAGGTGCGATCCGAGTCAGGCACGGTCATCGTCCGGTGCTTCGAATCAGGCACTGGCGATTCGTCATAAGCTACCCCGGCCCGCAGATTCCACGCATCATTTAACTGATGCTTGACGCCCAGGCCAAAACGCCAGGTGTCCTCGAAGTTGTAGCGTAGCGGTGCGGTGGCGCGGCCTTTCGTATCGGCGAACACAGGGATCAGCGCACCGACGGAACTCCAGCCTGTCCATGTGGCATCGGCAAGAAGTTCCCAGCGATCGTTCAGTTTGTGGCTGACAGCCAGCGAGAAATTATCTGGAGTTTCCAGCGACGCTTCGATGTCGTTATTGCGTCCGAAGGCCGGTATTTGCAGGTTGCCTTCCAGATCGAATTTGATTTTGGAGCGGTAGGTAAGGCCGACCCGGGTTTGCTCGGTGGGCTGCAACATGACGCCGACGTTCCAGCCCCAGGCCGTATCGTCGCCTTTCAGCTTGGCTTCCGGGCCAGCCAGCGAAATCGGGGTGTGCTGGCGGAACTCGATCTCGCTCTTGGCAAAGTTCACACCGAAACCGACGGACAGCAGGTCGTTGACCTTGTAAGCGATAGAGGGGTTGAGATTGATCTGGTGGATGGACGTGTATTTTCCGGAAAAGCGACCGGCAAAATTGTCTTTGTATTCAGTTTCGCTGCCGTAAGTCACCGAAACGCCCACGCCAGCACGCAAAGCCGGGGTAATCGCATAGCTGTAATAGAAGGCAGGAACGACCGAAGTGCCGCCGCCATTGCCGCCATTGCTGCCGACCGGGTGGAACAAGCCGGTTGGCGCACCTGCTGCGGTGAGCACAGGCATCGGTGACGTTCCGGTATTGGAAAAGCGCACTGAACGCTGGATTGCCGTTGCGCCAAGAGAAATGCTGTGTCCCATCGGCAGATAGGTCATCCCGGCCGGGTTGAAGTAAATGGTGCTGGCGTCTTCGGCGACGGCTGCGGCACCGGCATAGGCTACGCTGGTGCCGGCGGCATTCTGGTTCTGCAACTGAAAGCCCGAAGCCGAGGCGGAGCCGGCGAAGGCCAGGCCGATGAGGCCGGGGAGAAGGCGAAGGGTGAGGCGGTGAGTCATGGGTAGGTCTCCTAGTTATGAATACGGGAATAAATTCCCTTGGGTGAAACGATTAAACCGCAAACGGGCGTTTGAAACATTGTCTTATCTGAATTATTTTTTACTGTGTGGCAAGAATGCAACAAATATCCAAAAAGAGGCTGGAAAAACATGCGGGTAGCTTGTGCACCCATTCATTTACTTGCATGTCCCCAGCCTGGTCGGGCAAAAAATTCATCCTTGGGCAAGTCGAGCCTCCCGGTGTAGCGGGCCGCCGGTAAAAGGCGCGAAGCCCGTGCCGAAGATCACGCCGGCATCGGCCAGTTCGGCGTCGGCGACGATGCCTTCGGCGACCAGGCGTTGCGTGCGCTCGATGAGCGGCGCAACCAGCTCTTCCGCCAGCCCGGCCGGGGCGGCGGGGGCCGGGCCGCGCTGCGGCTTGCCCTGGTTCCAGGTGTAAAAACCCTGGCCGGCTTTCTTGCCGAGCTGCTGCCTGGTCACCCGCTCTTGCAGGCAGCGCGGCGCTTGTGCGCCACCCGCGAGCTGCTGGCCGGCGGCCATGGCGATGTCCAGGCCGACTGTGTCGATCAGTTCGATCGGCCCCATCGGCATGCCGAAGGCGAGCAGGGCGGCGTCGATGCTCTCCGGCGCGATGCCGCGATCCACCGCCTGCATGGCGGCGAGCATATAGGGCGCGAGCACGGCATTGACGAGGAAGCCGGGGGCGCTTTTCACCGGCAACGGCAGCTTGTCGATCTGCCGCACGAAGGCACAGGCGGCGCGCACGGCAGCCGGGTCGGCCCCCGCGGCTTCGACCACTTCGACCAGCGGCATCATCGCCACCGGGTTGAAGAAGTGGATGCCGACCAGTCGCTCGGGCCGCACCAGCACCGGGCGCAGGTCTTCCAGGCGCAGGCTGGAGGTGTTGCTGGCGAGAATGGCCTGCGGCTTCATCTTCGGTTCCAGCGCCTTGAACAAGGCGTGTTTGGCCTCGACGTTTTCGAAAATGGCTTCGATCACCACGTCGGCGTGGGCCACGCCCGCGCCTTCCGGGTCGGGAATCAGACGGTCGCAGGCCGCGCGCACGGCGAGCGGCTGGCGCAATTTTTTCTCAAAGAGCCTCTGGGCGCGGGCAATGGCAGGCGCAATGCGCGTCACGTCCTGATCCTGCAAGCTGACGCTGAGGCCGCGCAGCGCGCACCAGGCGGCGATGTCGCCGCCCATGACGCCCGCGCCGATCACATGCACGTGGCGCGCCACGAAATCGCCGCCGGCGTCGTTGCTCTTGCCGAAGCTCTTTAACCTTTCCTGCAAGCGGAACACGCGCAGCAGATTCTTCGCCGTCGGCGACTGGATGATGCGTTCGACCACGCCGGGCGCGGCCAGCGCGTTGCCGTCGTGTTTCTGCCACAGGTCGATGATGGCGTAAGGGGCCGGATAGTGTTCCGGGCGCGCCTTTTTCGCCACATGCTTGCGCGCGCCCTTGGCGACCACCGCTTTGAGCGGGCCAGACAGCATTTTTTGCATGAAGGGCAGCGGCCGGCGCGGCGTGTTGGAGAGCAGCAGCTGGCGCGCCGCCATTTCCATGACGCGCGGTGGCACGCAATCGTCGGCCAAGCCCATCTTTTTGGCGCGCACGGCGTCCAGCCCCTTGCCGGTAAGCATCATGTCGAGTGCCGCCGGTGCGCCGATGCGCTGCGGCAGGCGCGACATGCCGCCCCAGCCGGGGAAAATGCCGAGCATGACTTCTGGCAAGGCCATTTTGGTCCCGGGCTCATCCACCGCCAGGATGTAGCGGCAGGCCAACGCCAGTTCCAGGCCGCCGCCCAGGCAGTGACCGCGCACCAGCGCCAGTGTCGGGTAGCGCACGGCGGCCAGACGGTTGAACAGATCCCAGCCGCGCGCCACCAGTTGCCGGCCTTTTTCCGGCGTGTCGAGCTGGGAAAATTCGTCGATGTCGGCCCCGGCGACGAAGCCTGCCGCCTTGCCGGAACGGATGATCAGGCCGGCGGGCGGTTCGCGTTCGAGCTGGTCGAGCAGTTGCCCGAGCTCCTCCATCACCGCGCGCGACAGGGCGTTGGTCGATTCTCCCGCACGGTTCAGGCTGGCGGTAGCGATGCTTTGTGCATCGATGTTGAGGTTCCAGTGCTGAAAAGTCATGTTCAGTGTCCTTGCTGTGTGGCGTGGTCGCTGGCGGCGAAGGCGAGCGATAAAGCGCCGGGGCCGACGTTGACGGCGGCAGTTTTGCTCATGGGCGAAATGTGCAGGGCGACGCAGTGGTCTTCGGCACTTTGGGCCAGTTGCGCATAACCGGGCATGTCGTGCACGGTGTCAGGCGCGCCGCCGTAGCTGATGCACAGGCTCGGGGCGTCCACACCGGCACGGATGCGCCGGACGGCGATGTCGAATAATTGTTCGACACCGGCTGAAAAACCGCGCACCTTGCCGACGGTGGTGGTGAGGTCGCGGTGACAGTGCAAAATGGGTTTCATGCCCAGCCAGCTGCCCAGGGTGTAAGCCCCCCAGCCCAAGCTGGTGTCGCCTTTTTTGGAGGCGCGTTTGTAGATGTGAAAGAGATCGGCCGGGATGAGATAGGTGTGTGTGGCATCGATCAAGGCCTGCAGGCGTGCGCCGATTTCGCTGGGCATGCCGCCCAGGCGGATCAGGCGGATGGCTTCGGCGACTGGCACGGCTTGGCCGGTAAATAAATTGCGCGTGGACAGAACGCTGAGGCCGAAACGTTCTTCGAGCCCGGCGGCGCGGCGAATCGGTTTGTATTTACTGAGAATGGCTCGCGCCGCTTGCATGGCATTGGCGTAGATCGGGCTACGCGTACTGGTGATGGTGAGGCAGAATACATAGTCGTATTCGAGCACCAGGCGCTCGAGGAAAAGTGTTTCGATCTGCGTGGCGCAATAGGGGATGGATTCTGCGAAATGCTCGTTTTTACGGTCCAGATGCAAGGCGTAAAAGCTTTGTGTTTCTTCCGGGTGGCGGCGGTCCTCGATCAGCGCACTGCCGATACGCAGGCTGATGGGCAAAATGAGTACGCCGTGCCGGTCGAGAAACTCGCGCGGCAGGTCGCAGGCTGAATCGACGACGATTCCGATACGCATCTCAGCAGGCCTCGAGCAACATGGCACCGCCCAGGCCACCGCCGATGCAGATGGTCGCCACACCCCGCTGCGCCTGCTTGCGGCGCAAGACGTGCAGCAGGTGCAGGACGATGCGGGCACCGGAAGCACCGACCGGGTGGCCAAGGGCGACGGCACCGCCATCGACGTTGAGGCGATCGGCGGGAATATCACCGAGGGCCCCCGGTAGTTCGAGCTGTTCGCGGCAGTAGCCGTCATCGCGCCAGGCGGCCTGGCAGGCAAGCACCTGCGCGGCGAAGGCTTCGTTGAGTTCCCAGTAATCGATGTCGGCAAGCCCCAGCCCTTGGCGCTGCAAAAGTTGCGTGCTGGCATGCACCGGCCCCAGGCCCATTTGTTCCGGTTCCAGACCGGACCACTGGCTATCGACGATCTTGCCGAGCGGCTGCAAGCCCCACTTTTGCACGGCGTCTTCGGAGGCGAGCAGCACCCAGGCGGCACCGTCGGTGATCTGCGAGCTGTTGGCGGCGGTGATGTTGCCGTATTTCTTGTCGAAAAAAGGTTTCGGCTTGGCCATGCCGGCTAGATCGGCATCGGCGCGTACGCCGTCGTCTTCGCCATAGACCTTGCCCTTGCCATCGATGAGCGGCACGATTTCGCCGAAATGCCCCGCAGCGCGGGCGGCGACTGCGCGCTGGTGGCTGCGCACGGCGAATTCGTCCATCTGCCGGCGGTCGATGCCGAATTTCCAGGCCAGGTTTTCCGCCGTCTGCCCCATCAGCAGCCCGACCACCGGGTCGGTCAGGCCCTTCATCAGCCCGATGACGGGGGTCAGCAGCGCGGCGGGGCGCAGTTTCAAGAAATGGCCGATTTTCTGTCCGGCCGTGCGCAGGCTCATCATGCCGGCGAACCAGCGCACCATCGCGTCCGAGTAGAGCAGCGGCGCGCGCGACAGCGCATCGACGCCGCCCGCCAAGATCAGCTCGGCGCGCCCGCACTGGATGTTGGCAATGGCTGAATCGATCGCCTGCATGCCGGAAGCGCAGTTACGCATCACCGTCCAGCCCGGCACCTTCTTGCCACAGCCCAGACGTAGCGCCACCATGCGGCCAATGTTGGTTTCGTCCGGCGAGGGCGCGGCGCAGCCGAGAATGACCTCATCCAGATCAGAAGGCGCGAACGGCTGGCGCAGCAGCAGGGCGCGTCCGGCCTGGGTTGCCAGATCGGAGGCGGCGAACGGGCCGGGGCCTTTCTGCGCCTTGAGAAACGGCGTGCGCGCGCCGTCCACGACGTAAATGGTTTTTTTCATCACTGTCTCAATTTTTTACGCCGCCATGCGGTCGGCAAGAGGTTTGTTGGCCGTGGCGACGTCGAAATCGAAGGGGAAATCATCGACGCGCACGACGATGTCGCGCAGGTGGTTGCGCCGCTGCATGAGTTCATATTCGGCGGTGGTGATGACGCCGAGTTCGGCAGCGATTTTGGCGATGTCGCGCACATTGGCGCGTGGGTTGTCGGCAAAACGTCCGTCTTTTTGCGCGGCGCGAATTTTTGCTTCGATCGGTTCGGCCGCCAGGGTGGCGGCGAGCGCCAGTTCAATCGCTCCGACCGGCTCTTTTTCTTCCAGCGGCAGGAAGCATTCGGCGGTCAGCCGGTCGCGCGTGGCGGATGGCGCGATCAAGGATTTTGCCACCTGGTGCCCGACCGCATCCGAAGGCACGACGTAGGGGTGACCCCAGGGGAAAATCACGCGCTGGACGAGTGCGGCGATGAAGCGCACCGGGAAATTCGCCAGCACCCCATCAAAGGCCTGCTGCGCCTTGTACATGGCGTCCCAGATGGCCCAGTGGGCGAGCGGTGCGTCTTCCTGCTTGCGCCCTTCCGCTTCGTAGCGCTTGAGCGTGCAGGAAATGAGGTACATCTGCGCCAGAATGTCGCCCAGGCGAGCCGAGAGTTTTTCGCGGCGCTTCACACTGCCGCCGAGTACGAGCAGGGAGACATCGGAAAGAAAGGCAAAAGCGGCGGAAAAGCGCGTCAGTTGTTGATAGTAGCGGCGCATTTCCGGTGCCACGTCGGTGTTGACGCTGACGAAATGCGAACCGCTGATGCCTTGGCGCAAAGCCCGCCAGGCGTTCTTGAGGGTGAAGCCGATGTGGCCGAACAGGGCGCGGTCGAAATCGACCAAACCTTGCGCCGCATCCGGGTTTTGCGCCGCCCGCATTTCCGGCAAGAGGTAGGGGTGGCAGCGGATGGCCCCTTGCCCGAAGATGATCAGCGAGCGGGTGAGGATGTTGGCCCCTTCCACCGTAATCGCCACCGGCACCTGCTGGTAGGCGCGGCCGAGGAAGTTCGATGGGCCCAGGCAGATGCCCTTGCCGCCGATCACGTCCATGCCGTCATTGACCACCTGGCGCGCCCGCTCGGTGACGTGGTATTTGGCGATGGC
>NZ_JBLJBW010000071.1:0-8595 GCF_047638095.1 Azonexus sp. | reverse complement strand
AGTCGCCAGCAGCGGCGCCTCGTCGGTGAGCGTGTAGATAATCTTGGACTTGCCTTGCGACATGCTAACCCCCTGAGTTGGTTTGAATATGCGAGCCGACAGGATACGCCGGCAGCCTTGCACAACACTTACAAAACCCCGGGAGTATCACGAAGCCGGCGATTGTGGTCAACGACGAAAATCAATTTCATGATGCGAAACCACGCTACCCGAATCTGCGGCGCAAAAAAAACGAAGCGGGCAACTGACGCCACCCGGCTTCGCTTTTTTGCGCCCGTAGAAAACGCCGTCTCTGCGCCTACAAGCTTTCGTCCGCGCGCAAAAAGCGCCACTGGCCCGGTGGCAGTTTATCCAGGCGCAAATGACCAATGCGGGTGCGCTGGATACTTTTCACCGTCAAGCCCACCGCTTCGCACATCCGCCGCAAGGGGCGTTTTTGGCCTTCGCGCAGAATGAAATGCAGCTGGCCGGGATCAAGCTGCTTGACCCAGGTTTTGCCCAAGGGACGCCCATCGAGCGGCAGGCCCTCACGCAGCAGTTCGAGGTTTTTGCGGCTCAATTCACCGTGGATACGCACCAGGTATTCGCGCTCCAGCTCCCGCTCGTCGGTCAATAAACGGCGCGCCGTACCGCTGTTGCGGGTGAGCACGAGCAAGCCGCTGTTTTCGGTTTCCAGACGGCCGGCGGCTTCCAAATTGCGCAACATCCAGTCCTGCAAGGCCGGATCGCCGGGTTGCGGCAGTCGGTTTGCTTCCTGCAAAAGACTCAGGGCACTGTGCTCGCCGCTGCCGCGCTCACAGCTGTAGCCTGCCGGTTTGTGCAGCAAAAACGTTACTTCGCGCGGCGCAGGCACGCTCGAAGGCGCTTCTTCCCGGCGAATTTCGATCGCAGCATCCCGCGCAATGCGCGCGCCCAACTGGCTGATACGTTTGCCCGCCGCCCACACCCAGCCGCACTCTATCCATTCATCGGCTTCGCGGCGCGAGGCCAGGCCGCGCTCGACCATGAGTTTCGAGACGCGCACGCCTTCGGCAGCCGCGCGGGGCGATGCGGCCGCTGGAATGCGCGGCACACTTTTTTCTGCCACCGAGGTTTTTTTTGCCGCCGAGCGCGGCGCACGCGCGGCGCTACCTGTCGCATCGGCGGCGCGCTCGAAGCGAGCTGCCGATACGGGGCGAACCTTGGGAGGGGCTTTTGCGCGCTCCTTTGAATGCTCGTTTTGGCGCTCGTTTTGTTGATCCTTTCGGGGCTCGTTTGGATGCCTGTTTTCGCGCCCACCTTCAGCACTCCGGCGCGGCGCGACTTCTGCCCTTGCCTGCGGTGCCGGCTTCGGGCGACGTGTCAGGGCACCGCCACGCAAAGGGCGCTTCGGCACCCCGCCCGCGGCGGACGCTGGCGTTTTGCGCACGCCCAAACGCCCCGCCAGATCTTGCGGCGCAGTGTCGATGGACGCAGTAGCGGGGACGGTTTCTGCCGCCGCCGCTTTTGACACAGCTTCTGACACAGCTTCTGCCGCATCTTTCGCAGAATCTTTCACCGCGCTGCCCACTGCCGCCCCGTCTTTCGGGCGCGACACGGCGCTCTGGCGGCGCTCTCGCGGTTTTTTCTCAGGCAGCGGCTCAGAGGCATGGACAGGCGGTTTTTCCGCTTTTTCTGCCGCCTCCGGCGCGTTCACCGAGGCCTCTGCCTTAGCCGGCAAACGCCATTTCGCCCAGGGATCTTCTGGCTGACTCATTGCAGATCGAGCAGTTCGACTTCAAAAATCAACGTCGCGTTCGGCGGAATCACGCCACCCGCACCGCGCGCGCCATAGCCCAGGTCCGCCGGAATGGTCAGCTTGCGCGTGCCGCCGATCAACATGCCTTGCACACCTTCATCCCAGCCCTTGATGACATGGCCGCGCCCGAGCGGAAACTGGAAAGGATCGTTACGATCCTTGCTCGAATCGAATTTATTGCCGTTTTCCAGCCAGCCGGTGTAATGCACCGTGACCAGATCGCCCGCCTGGGCCATGCGTCCCGTACCCGGCACCGTGTCTTCGTAAACCAAGCCGGATGCCGTGGTGATTGCTGCCGCATTTGCTGACATAGGTTCTGCTCCAAAAAGAGCCGCAGTCTAGCACAGCGGGGCCAAAAATTTTTCGCCAAGGCTTTGACCTATTGGCGATTTTCCGTATAATGCGCGGTTCTTTGCAGCACCCTTTGTTTCATATTTCCGTTTTTATTTTCGGAGTCCAACTCATGTATGCGGTCGTAAAAACCGGTGGCAAGCAATATCGCGTGTCCGCTGGCCAAAAACTCAAAGTAGAACAGATACCGGCAGAAGTTGGCGCAGAAATCACCCTCGATCAAGTCCTCATGGTAGGCGAAGGCGAGTCGGTGAAGGTCGGCGCCCCCCTCGTCGCTGGTGCTTCCATCAAATGCACCGTGCTCGCCCAGGGCCGTCACGACAAGGTCAAGATCTTCAAGATGCGCCGTCGCAAGCACTATCAGAAGCGCCAGGGCCATCGTCAGAATTACACCGAACTGCGCATCGATTCGATCGCGGCCTAATTTTAAGGAGCGCTTCACATGGCACATAAAAAAGCAGGCGGCAGTTCGCGTAACGGCCGCGACTCACAGGCCCAGCGACTGGGCGTCAAGCGCTACGGCGGCCAGTTCGTTCTGGCTGGCAACATCATCGTCCGCCAGCGCGGCACCGAATTCCACCCCGGCGAAAACGTCGGCTGCGGCAAGGATCACACCCTGTTCGCACTGAAGGACGGCGTGGTGCAGTTCTCGATCAAGGGCGAAAAGAAACGCCGCACGGTCACCATCGTCCCGGCTGCTGAATAATTCAGCCCGGCGACACCTCGAAAGCCCTGTCCGCCGGATAGGGCTTTTTAGTTTCAGGAGGCGCTCTGGACTCGCGCATCGAACGCGTATTCGATCCGAGGCCAAGGCGGCAAGACCGGCGGCAACAAGACAGTACCTGAGTACGGCGCGGCGACGACGGGCGCGGCCAACGCCGGCATCGGGAAGAAGACGAGTTCAGCATGAAATTCATCGACGAAGCCAAGATCTATGTCAAAGCCGGCGACGGCGGCAACGGCATCGCCACCTTCCGCCGCGAGAAATACATTCCGATGGGCGGCCCCAACGGCGGTGACGGCGGCCGGGGCGGCAGCGTCTACGTCGTTGCCGACCGCAACATCAACACCCTGGTCGATTACCGCTACACCCGCAAATTCCTCGGCCAGCGCGGCGAGAACGGCGGCAGCGCCGACTGCTACGGCAAGGGCGGCGAGGACATCTTCCTGCGCATGCCGGTCGGCACCGTGGTCAGCGACCTCAACACCGGCGAAGTGCTGGCCGATCTCGATGTACACGACAAAAAAGTGCTGCTCGCCAAGGGTGGCAAGGGCGGCTTGGGCAACACCCATTTCAAATCCTCGACCAACCGCGCGCCGCGCCAATGCACCAAGGGCGAAGCCGGCGAAGAATTCGACATCGCGCTGGAATTGCGCGTCATTGCCGACGTCGGCCTGCTCGGCCTGCCCAATGCCGGCAAGAGCACGCTGATCCGCGCCGTTTCCGCTGCCCGCCCGAAGGTGGCCGATTACCCCTTCACCACCCTGCATCCGAATTTAGGCGTGGTACGCGTCGGCGCTGAAAAGAGTTTCGTCATGGCCGACGTGCCGGGCCTGATCGAAGGCGCGGCCGACGGCGCGGGGCTGGGCATCCGCTTTCTCAAGCACCTGCAACGCACGCGCATCCTGCTGCATCTGGTCGACATCGCCCCGCTCGATCCAGACGCCGAGCCACTGCGCGATGCGCTCGCCATCGTCGGCGAACTCATCAAGCACGATCCGACACTGGCCGAAAAACCGCGCTGGCTGGTGTTGAACAAGCTCGACCTGATCCCGGAAGAAGAACGCCAGAGCCGCATCGAGGAATTCCTCGCCGCCTACCGCAGCGCCGCACACTACGCCGGCCCGGTGTTCCCCATCGCCGCCATCAACGGCGAAGGCACCAAACCGCTCATCTATGCCCTGCAAGATGCGCTGGAAAGCATGGCCCGCCCGGAAGTCGACGAAGATGCCGACGACGCAGCCGATGAAGAAGCCGGCAATACTGCAAGCGCAGCAGAAATCATCCCGCCCCCGGAAACCAGCGCATGACTACCCTCGCCACCGCCCGCCGCCTGGTCGTCAAAGTCGGCTCGGCGCTCGTCACCAATAACGGCAACGGCCTCGACCTTGCTGCCATCGCCGCCTGGGCGCGGCAAATCGCCGCCCTGCGCGAGGAAGGGCGGGAAATCGTGCTGGTGTCCTCCGGTGCGGTCGCCTGCGGCGTGCAGCGCCTGGGCTGGGCGCGCCGGCCCAAAACCGTACACGAAAAACAGGCCGCCGCCGCGGTCGGGCAAGCGGCCCTGGTTGAAGTCTATGAAGCCGCCTTCAGCCAATACGGCCTGCGCACCGCGCAAATCCTGCTCACCCACGACGATCTGGCTGACCGCAAGCGCTACCTGAATGCGCGCTCGACGCTGAACACCCTGCTCGAACTCGGCGTCATCCCCATCATCAACGAAAACGACACGGTGGCGACCAGCGAAATCAAGTTCGGCGACAACGACACCCTGGGCGCACTGGTCGCCAATCTGCTCGAAGCCGATGCACTCATCATCCTCACCGACCAAAAGGGGCTGTACACCGCCGATCCGCGCAAGCATCCCGACGCCCGTCTGATCGAAACCGCCACGGCGGGCGACCCGGCACTGGAAGCAATGGCCGGCGGAGCGGGCAGCCAGGTCGGCACCGGCGGCATGATCACCAAGGTGATCGCTGCCAAGCGCGCCGCCCGCAGCGGCGCGGCCACCGTCATTGCCAGCGGCCACGAGCACGATCCCATCCTGCGTCTGGCCCACGGTGAAACCCTGGGCACCCTATTGCTTTCCGAAACGCCGCCGCTCGCCGCGCGCAAGCAGTGGCTGGCGGATCATTTGCAACTGGCCGGCCAGCTCACCCTGGATGCCGGCGCGGTCGCCGCCTTGCAGGCCGGCAAAAGCCTTTTGCCGATCGGCGTTCGTGCCGTGCAGGGCGAATTCGAGCGCGGCGCAGTCATTGCCTGTCGCACCGAAAGCGGTCAGGAAATCGCGCGGGGTTTATGCAATTACGGCAGCACCGACGCCAAACGCATCCTGAGAAAAAACACGGCGGAAATCGAAGGCATACTCGGTTACATCGAAGACGCGGAAATGATCCACCGCGACAATCTAATCCTGCTCACGCCCTAACCCCAAAACCAGCCCGGCGCTACGCTGCCCGAGCCTCACCCAGGCGCATCGGATGCGATTTGAATCAGGCCTGCAAAATAAAGGCCATTTTCGTCCCGGCTATTTCGATCACGTCGTGATCCTCAAGCGACTGCGCCTGCGCATCGATCGCCTTGCCATTGAGTAGCGGATAGCTGTCGCCCTCGACGTGGGTCAGAAAATAGCCATGCGGACGGCGAGCGATCACCGCCACTTGCACCCCCGGCTTACCCAGGGTGGTCAAGGTTTTTTCCAGCTTCAGAAGTTTTCCCGCATTACTGCCGTTGAGCAGCTGAATCGCCGCCGCCGGAACAGCGCTGGGGCGACTCGCCACACCGGCCTGGCTGCGGCTCAAGTTCTCCGTCGGCTGCAAGGACAATTCGCCGCTCTGGCTGCCAAGTTGGCTTTGCCGCCCGACATCGGAACGGATCATCGCCGTTTGCTCGGCGTCCGGCATGATGCTGTGCCCGGCGCTATCCGCCATGTATTTGAGCTTGTATTTACCCAGCTCGACAATGTCGTTGTTGCGCAAAAAATGTTTCTTGATCGCCTGGCCATTGACCAAGGTGCCATTGGTGCTGTTTAAATCTTCCAGGAAAGAATCCTGCAAAATCGTCACCACCACGGCGTGCTCACCGGAAATAGCAAGATTGTCGATCTGGATATCGTTGTGCGGCTTGCGCCCGATGGTCAGACGCTCCTTGTTCAGTTCGATTTCCTTGAGCACCAGACCGTCCATGGAAAGAATCAGTTTTGCCATGTCACTATCCCTGCACTATTTCACTTGATTGAGAAAACCGTGCCACCAGCGCTTGGCGGCAGGTTGCGCGGCGCTCTGGGCATCCAGACGCAGCAAAACGACGGAAATGTTGTCCCGCCCACCCAAGGCGTTGGCGCGCTCGATCAAGTGCAGCGCGCGCGCATTCAAACTGTAACGATCCTGCCCGAGCAACTCGCCGATCTCCCCATCTTCGAGCATGTCGTTGAGCCCATCGGAACACAGCAAAACGATATCGTCCGGTTCCAGTGCGTGCGTGGCGGTATCGACCAGCACATCGCTTTCCACCCCCAGCGCCCGCGTCACCAGGTTGCGATGTTCGGCATGGCGTGCCGCATCCGGGGAAATCAAACCTTCGTCGATCTGTTCCTGCAGCAGGGAATGGTCCTTGGTGAGCCGGCGCAAATTGCCGCCCCGCCACAGGTAAGCGCGCGAATCGCCGACATGGGCGAGATGCAATTCGCGCCCCAATACCCAGGCAAAGACCAGGGTGGTCCCCATTCCGGCACAGCTGGCGCTACTTTGTGACGCACGAAAAATTGCCGCATTGGTGCCGCGCACTTCATCACTCATGATCTGACGCGGATGCTCCAGCACGGCCGGCGTCTCCACCGCAGAACGCAACAAACGCGAAAAACTGGTGGCCAGCAGGGTGGTGGCCATACTGCTCGCCACTTCACCCGCGTTATAGCCGCCCATCCCGTCGGCAAGCACCCCGATACCGAAATCGGCATCGACGAACACGGCATCTTCATTGTGTGCCCGCACGATCCCCGCATCGCTGCAGGCAGCGACGGTGAGTGCGTCGTGTAAAACGGTTTCCGCAGATGTCATGTTGCGCTTATCTCTCCTCTGCCCGCGGGCAAGAGGCTTATTGTCCGGCCTCTGCCGTTCAGGGTCAATTTTATTTATTAGGCATGGCAAAAAAGAAACATCCTACAAGTCGATCTCCCGCCCGATGCCCTGCGCTTTTGCTGCCGCCAGCACCCGTGCTGCCACGGCCAAATCCTGAATGGCCAGGCCTTGCGATTCAAACAAGCTGATGTCTTGTGCGCTTTGCCGCCCGCTTTGCCTACCGATCAGCACATCGCCCAATTCCACCAACTGGCGCGCGTGCAGACGGCCTTTTTCAAGCGCCGGCAGTAAATCGCCAGCCTCGGCCAGGGCAGTCGGCAGGCTATCGACGGCAATCAGCTGACAGCGGCGCAAGGTTTGTTCAGAAACTTCCTGCCGGATCAAGGCATTCGAACCCGCCGCGTTGATGTGCGCACCGGGCATCAGCCAATCCGCATCAAACAAGGGGTGACTGGCCGTGGTCACCGTACCGATCAGCCCGCTCTCACGCACGGCCTCCTCGGCACTGGCGGCAGGCACGATGGACGTGCCGGTCAGCTCCGATAAGCGCGCGCAAAATTCGCTGCATTTCGCCGCATCGCGGGAGAACACTTTGACCTTCGCCAAAGGCAGCGCCGCACAAATCGCACGCACATGGCCTTCCGCCTGCCACCCCGCCCCGAACACGCCGGCCACCTGCACACCCGGAGATACCAGGGCGCGTGCCGCAACACCGCTCGCCGCGCCGGTGCGCAGCATACCCAGATAATTGGCCGCCAGAATCGCCGTTAGCTCACCCGTGGCGGCGTCAAATAAATGCACATGAAAACGGTTGCCGGAACGGTTACTGGTGTAGGCCTTGTAACCCATCACCCCTTGCGCCGGCAAAGCCCCTTGCAAAATATGCAGCACGGTCTGCGGCAGGCGGCTGCGCTGGCGCGGAATATCCACCGCGCGCCCCCAGGACAATTCGCGGTGCGCCTCCTCTACTGCGGCCAGCGCCATATCGGGCGTGAGCAGCTGGCGGACATCCTCTTCGCTTAAAAACAATGCCATGATTTTCTCCTGGCTGGGGCATTGACAAAAAAAAGCGGGCAAACGCCCGCTTTTTTTACGCTGAAGGCAAAATTTTACAGCATCGCCTTCAAGAGCTTGGCCATTTCCGACGGATTGCGCGTGACCGTGAAGCCGCACTCTTCCATGATGGCAAGCTTGGCATCCGCCGTATCGGCACCGCCGGAGATCAGCGCGCCAGCGTGGCCCATGCGCTTGCCGGCCGGGGCGGTGACGCCAGCGATGAAGCCGACGATCGGCTTCTTCATATTGGTCTTGCACCACTGGGCGGCTTCGGCTTCGTCCGGGCCGCCGATTTCGCCAATCATGATGACGGCGTCGGTGTCGGGATCGTCGTTGAACATCTTCATCACGTCGATGTGCTTCAGACCGTTGATCGGGTCGCCGCCGATACCCACCGCGGAGGACTGGCCGAGGCCGAGTTCGGTCAGCTGACCGACGGCTTCATAGGTCAGCGTGCCGGAGCGCGAAACCACACCGATGCGGCCCTTCTTGTGGATGTGGCCGGGCATGATGCCGATCTTCACTTCATCCGGGGTGATCAGGCCGGGGCAGTTCGGGCCGAGCAGCAGGGTCTTCTTGCCGCCCTTGGCTTCCTTTTCCTTCATCTTGTTGCG
>NZ_JBLJBW010000070.1:0-8661 GCF_047638095.1 Azonexus sp. | reverse complement strand
AAGGCGGCTTGCGCCTGCGGGATGCGCGGGGCGACTTCGGCGACGATGGCGCGCATGTCGGCGACGCGGTCGCGCAGTACATTGGCGAGTTTTTCGCCTTCACGGGCGCGGCTGGCGGTAAATTCGGTCAGCGCCTCGCGCGCCGTTGCCAGCACTTCCGGCACCAGGGCGGCAAAATCGATGCGCTGCTCACCGAACATACCGGGCCAGCGCAAAATCTCATTGACCGACAAGGGCGCAGCATCCGGCAGACGCGCCCGCACCGCCTCGCCCAGTTGGCTCAGGGCAGCCAGCAAATCCACATTCAACTGCAGGCTGTCGCTGCGCTGTTGCTGCGTCTGAAAAGACAAGCGGCATTCGACCTTGCCCCGTTTGATCTGGCTGGCGAACAATTCGCGCAGCGGTAGTTCGCTGGCGCGCAGCTCTTCACCGACACGAAAATGAAAATCCAGATAGCGCGAATTCACGCTCTTGATTTCAAGCTGCACACTGCCGCCCTCAACGGGGCGGGCGCAGGCGGCATAACCGGTCATACTGCAGATCATCGAAACTACCTCTTTGCTTTACAGGGCGGGCAACACAGCCGACAATGGCCGCTTGATTGCATCATAACCGCGAGACTTATGGCGGAACAAGCCAACGCTCCCCTACCCAGCGGCTTTGCCCTGGAAGAGTACACCATCAAGCGCCAGCTCTCGCTCGGCGGCTTTTCCATCGTGTACCTAGCGAGCGATCCTGAAGGCAAAGAGGTGGCGATCAAGGAATATCTGCCCAATACCCTGGCCCTGCGCGCCAACGGCGAAACCCGCCCGGTGATTACCGAAGACCATCTTGGTGCCTTCCGCTATGGCATGAAATGTTTTTTTGAAGAAGGCCGGGCGCTGGCCATGCTGTCGCACCCGAACGTGGTGCGGGTGCAGAATTTTTTCCGCGCCAACGATACCGTGTACATGGTGATGGAATACGAGCACGGCTGCACCTTGCAGGAGCACATCCGCCGTCACCACGGCAAATTGTCCGAACGTTTCATGCGCGGCGTGTTCACCCGCATGCTGAATGGTTTGCGTGAAGTGCACACCAACAAACTGCTGCACCTGGATCTCAAGCCCGCCAATATCTATCTGCGCAGCGACCTGACGCCGGTGTTGATCGATTTCGGTGCTGCCCGGCAAACCCTGGCCAGCGACCAACCCATGCTCAAGCCGATGTACACCCCGGGCTTCGCCTCGCCGGAACACTATGGCGAGCGCAAGCATCTCGGGCCGTGGAGCGACATCTACAGCGTCGGTGCCTCGATGTACGCCTGCCTGGCCGGCGCTGCCCCACAGCCAGCCGACGAGCGCCTGAAAAAAGATCAGTTGATCCCCGCCATGGTGCGCTGGGAAGGCAAATACTCCGACCGCCTGCTGGAAATCATCGACTGGTGCATGAACCTCAATCACCTGTATCGTCCGCAAAGCGTCTTTTCCCTGCAAAAAGCCCTGGTGGCCGAAACCCCGCAGCACGAAAAACACAAGGAAGGCTGGATGGGCCGCTTCGTCAACCGTTTCCGAGCAAACGCCCGATGAAATTCACCATTTACCAAGACAGCCGCCAAGGTGGCCGGCAAAACAACGAAGATCGCACCACCTACTGCTATTCGCGCGATGCCTTGTTAATGGTCACCGCCGACGGCATGGGTGGCCACCACCACGGCGAAATTGCCGCACAAATCGCCGTCCAGACCTTTGCCGATGCCTTTCAGAGTGAGGCCCAGCCGCGCATCATCGATCCCTTCAGTTTTTTGCAGCAGGGCATGAGCCGCGCCCATCTGGCCATCCTCGATTACGTCGAACGCCATGCTCTGAGCGAATCGCCGCGCACCACCTGCGTTGCCTGCCTGGTCCAGGACAGCATTGCTTATTGGGCGCATGTGGGCGATTCGCGCCTCTATTTGATGCGCAACGGACGCATCATGGTGCAAACCAAAGACCATTCGCGCATCCGTCTGCTACTGGAAGAGGGCTTGATCACCCCGCAGCAAGCACTCACCCACCCGGACCGCAATAAAATCTACAGCTGTCTGGGCAGCCCCTCGGTACCGGAAATCGACCTCTCGCGCAAAACCCCGCTCGAGCGCGACGACATCATCGCCCTATGCACCGACGGCCTGTGGGGCACGATTCCCGGCGAAATCATCGCCGGCAAGCTGAAAGAGGCCAACTTCCTCAACACCTTGCCCAAAATCATGACGCAAGCCGAAAAGCTCGGCGGGCCGCGCGGCGACAATCTCTCCATCGTCGCCGTGCGCTGGGAAGACGGCTATGTCGAACCGGAGAGCAGCCTCATCTCCACCCACACCATGGGCCTGAGCGAAGTAACCACTCGCCTCGACGAGTTCGGGCGCAACCCCAATTACAAAAGCGAGCTCTCGGAAGACGACATCGAAGCGGCGATTGAAGAAATCCGCGCCGCCATCGACAAATTCAAGCCGGGGAAAATTTAAGCCCGGTTCACCCACCCCATTCAAGGAAAACCATGCGCCCCAGCCAGCGTTCTGCGGACCAACTGCGTCCGCTCAAAATCACCCGCGCCTTCACCTGTCACGCCGAAGGTTCGGTACTCATCGAAATGGGCAACACCCGCGTGCTGTGCACCGCTTCCGTCGAAGAAAGCCTGCCGCCCTTCCTGCGCGGCAAGGGCCAGGGCTGGGTGACCGCCGAATACGGCATGCTGCCGCGCGCCACCCACAGCCGCACGGCACGCGAAGCGGCCAAAGGCAAACAAACCGGACGCACCCAGGAAATCCAGCGCCTGATCGGCCGCTCGCTGCGCGCCGTGACCGATTTGAAAGCCTTGGGCGAGCGCCAGATCACGCTCGACTGCGACGTCCTGCAAGCCGACGGCGGCACCCGTTGCGCCGCCATCAGCGGAGCCTGGATCGCCCTTTACGATGCCTGCGAAAAACTCGTGCAAACCGGCAAACTGCCCGCCAACCCTGTGCGCGACCACATCGCCGCCGTTTCGGTCGGTATTTTTAAGGCCAGCCCGGTGCTCGATCTCGACTACCCGGAAGACTCCGCCTGCGACACCGACATGAACGTCGTCATGACCGGCAGCGGCGGCCTGGTTGAAGTACAAGGCACGGCCGAAGGCGCACCGTTTTCCCGCGAACAGATGAACAGCCTGCTCGACCTGGCACAAGCCGGCATCCGCCAACTGGTCGCCGCCCAAAAACAGGCGCTGACCACATGAAAAAGCTGCTACTGGCTTCCAATAACGCCAAAAAACTCAAAGAGCTCGACGCCCTGCTCGCCCCCCTGGGCTACGTCTTGATTCCCCAGGGCGAACTCGGCATCCCGGAAGCCGAGGAACCGCACCCCACTTTCATCGAAAACGCCCTCGCCAAAGCCCGCCACGCCGCCCGCCTGAGTGGCCTGCCAGCACTGGCCGACGATTCCGGCCTGTGCGTGCACGCTTTGGCCGGCGCGCCCGGCGTCATCTCCGCCCGTTACGCCGGCGAACCGAAATCGGATGCGCGCAACAACGAAAAACTGCTCGCCGACCTCGCTCCCCACACCGACCGCCGCGCCCATTTCGTCAGCTGCCTGGTGCTCTGCCGCCACACCAATGACCCGCAACCCCTCATCGCCGAAGGTGAGTGGCACGGTGAAATTCTTACTGAATTACGGGGTACTGAGGGGTTTGGCTACGATCCGCTCTTTTTCGTTCCGGCACTGGGCCGGACTGCCGCCGAACTGGAGCCTGAATTGAAAAACCGGGTTTCGCATCGCGGGCAGGCGATGCAGAGGCTGCTGGCGCGGCTGCAAGGGGCTTAGGGGGGGGGCGGGGTTTTAGGGATTTTAGGGGGTTTGCTTTTCGGGCCGGGGTCCTTGTTTTACCGCCTGGTTCCGCGCTGCGGCGCGGGCGTACTTTCTTTTGCTTGCCCAAAAGAAAGTAGCCAAAGAAAAAGGCACCCCGGTTCGGTGGCCCCTACGGGGCTTCCCTGCGCTACTCGGTCTTGGCGGGGGCGGCGCAAACTCGGGGCTGCGCCCCTCAAACATGCTTGCCCTTTCTCCGCCAAGCCCTGCGTTGCTCGGCACCTCTCATGGGGGAAAAACCATCCGGGTTTGGGAGCTGTCGAAAATTCTGGCTTTTTTCCGGCACGAGCAGCCGAGGTTCATGACTGGAACCCGGTCAACCCTGGCACCAAGCATGGCAAATCAAGAGAAAAACTGTTTTATCTCTGTACCCGAAAAAAGCGGATATTTTTGTGCTACCCGAACCCGACGGGTTTTTCTTCCCCTTGGAAGACGCTGAGCAACGCAGGCGGGCCGGGGGCTTTCGGCTGGCTATGTCTGAGCCGCATAGCGGCGAGTTTAGCCAGCCGCCCGGCCCGGCGAGTAGCGCAAGGCACCCCGCGCAGCGGGGCGTCGACCATGGGGTGCCTTTTTCTTTGGCTACTTTCTTTTGGGCAAGCAAAAGAAAGTACGCCCGCGCCGCAGCGCGGAACCAGGCGGTAAAACAAAGAACCCAGCCCGAAAAGCAACAAACAACAGCCTAGTAACCGAGACTTAGCCCCTCTCACACCCGAAAATACCGCACCGCCTCACTCAACGCCTGCGCCAGGCGCTGCAGCTCTCCTGCGGCGCTGGCGCTCTGTTGAATCGCTGCCGCGTTCTGCTCGCTGATTTGGGCGATGACCTCCACCCGGCGGGCGATTTCGCTGCTGGCGGCATTTTGTTCGCCGAGCGCATCGCCGATCTGATTGACCGCGCGCACCACCTGCCCAGCATAGTTTTGCAAATTGGCGATGGTGGTTCCTGCCTCCGCCACATCGGCCGATTCGGTATTGACCAGCCGCACCCCGGTTTCCATGCGCCCCACGCCGCTTTGGATGCCGTTACGCACCACGTCCACCGTGGTAGCGATTTCCACCGTCGATTGCGCCGTGCGTTCGGCCAGTTTGCGCACCTCGTCGGCGACCACGGCAAAACCACGCCCCTGCTCGCCGGCGCGTGCCGCCTCAATCGCCGCATTCAAGGCCAGCAGATTGGTTTGGTCGGCAATTTCCTTGATCGTGCCGACGATTGCCGCGATTTTTTCCGATTCCTGCTCCAGCGCAGAGATCACCTGCGCGGACTCCGTCACCGATTCGGCAACCTGGGCCATGCCCTGCACCACGCGATCGACTACCGCGCCACCCTGACACGACAAATCACCGGATTCTTCGGCGCAGCTGCGCGCCTCACTTGCGTGTTCACTGACCTGCCCGATGCCGACCGTCATTTCCTGCATCGCGGCGGCCACTGCCGAAACCGATTCACTTTGTTCGCTGGAACGCTCCGCCGCCTGCCCGGCCTCGGCCTGCAAAGCATTTGCCGCCTGCAGCAAAGCATCAGCATTGTCACGAATGCCGCCGACCATATCTGCCAGGCGCTCGCGCATGAGCGCCATGGCGGCCATGACGCTGCCCGGCTGCGCCGTCGCGATGGTCACACCCAAATCCCCCGCCGCCACCGCTTCGGCCACTGCGCAGACCTGCGCCGGGTCTGCGCCCAGCTGTTGCGTCAAGGTGCGCAATACCCGCGTCAATAAAACCATGGCGACCACCACGCTGAGCAGCACGAGGAACATCATCACGCGCTCGGAGCGCTCGATCGTGCCTTGCGTCGTCTGCTTGGCCAGCTCCAGATCTTCTTGCAAGCGCTTCATCTCATCGACGAGCAGGCTGCGATTTTGCCGCCAGAGCGGTGTTTCCTTGGCGTTGATCAAGGCGACCGCCCCCGCCTGGTCGCCCGCCACCGCCAGTGTGACGATCTCGCCAATCAGCTGCTGGCGCTCCTGCGCCACTTTCTGCACCTGTTGCAGCAATTCGCTTTGCGCTGATACCCCCTGCGCCAGACGCTGCGCCTGCTGCAAATGCAGCTCGAACTCTTCCAGCGCTTTGGCGAGGTTATCGTGCCCGGTTTTATTGGCCGGATTGAGTGTGACATTGCGCAATGCCTGGCCGCTTTGCAGCCCCTGGGCATACATGCCGACCACGGCGCGCTCAAAGGCCACATCGTGATCGATGTGTTGAATGAAACTTTGTTTGACCTGATTCAAACCAAACAAAGCAAAGCCGGCGGCCAGCAGGAATACGCCAAAAACCGCCAAAAAAGCCGCCACAATCCGCGTTTTGAAGCTCATTTTTCTTCCTTTTGTTTGGTTTTTATGAATTTCACTACTTAAACAACACATTTACAGTAACACAAAGTGACATTGTGTTAGCTCGCCACTCCACTCACCACTCCTGCCGCCCAGCCGCGCCGCTTTTGCGTATAGTGCTGCCTTTCCCCCTGACCGCCCCCGCCCCATGGACACCTTGCGTATTCGCGGCGCTCGCACGCATAACCTGAAAAATATCAGCCTCGATCTGCCGCGCAACCAGTTGATCGTGATTACCGGCTTATCTGGTTCCGGCAAATCCTCGCTCGCTTTCGACACGCTCTATGCCGAGGGGCAGCGGCGCTATGTCGAATCGCTTTCCGCCTATGCGCGGCAGTTTTTGCAGTTGATGGAAAAACCCGACGTCGATCTGATCGAAGGCCTGTCGCCCGCGATTTCCATCGAACAAAAGGCGACCAGCCACAACCCGCGCTCCACCGTTGGCACCGTTACCGAGATCCACGATTACCTGCGCCTGCTCTACGCCCGCGCCGGCACGCCCTATTGCCCGGAGCACCAACATCCTCTGGCGGCACAAACGGTGTCGCAAATGGTCGATAGCGTGCTCGCCTTGCCGGCCGAAACCAAGCTGATGATCCTCGCCCCCGTGGTGGCCAACCGCAAGGGCGAGCAGCTCGATCTGTTTGCCGAACTGCGCGCCCAGGGTTTTGCCCGGGTACGCGTCGATGGCACGGTGTATGAGCTTGATGCCGTACCGAAACTGACGAAATCGCACAAACACACGGTGGATGTCGTGGTCGACCGCTTAAAAGTGCGCGAGGACATGCGCCAGCGCCTGGCGGAATCCTTCGAAACCGCGCTGCGCCACGCCGACGGCCGAGCGCTGGCACTCGAAATGGACAGCGGCGAAGAGCAGCTCTTTTCCGCCAAATTCGCCTGCCCCATTTGTTCCTACGCCTTGCAGGAACTGGAACCGCGCCTGTTTTCCTTCAACAGCCCGATGGGCGCTTGCGCCAAGTGCGACGGCCTGGGGGTGATTCAGTTTTTCGATCCGCAGCGCATCGTCGCCGCGCCGCATCTGTCGCTTGCCGCCGGGGCGATTCGCAGCTGGGACAAAAAGAATCCCTTCACCTTTCCGCTGCTCGAATCACTGGCCGAACACTACCAATTTTCGCTCGATACGCCGTTTAATCAGCTGCCGGAAGACCTGCGCCAGATTCTTTTGTATGGCTCGAGCAAGGAAGTCATCCGCTTTTTGCATTTTTCCGACAAAGGCCCGCGCATCGAGCGCCACCATACTTTCGAGGGCATCGTTCCCAATATCGAGCGGCGTTACCGTTCCAGCGATTCGGCCAGCCTGCGCGAAGACCTGGCCCGCTACATCAGCAACTCGACCTGCCCGCAGTGCGACGGCAGCCGCCTGCGCAGCGAGGCGCGCCATGTGCGGGTCGGCGAAAAAACCCTGCACGACATCAACCGCCTGCCGCTCACTGAGGCGCGCAATCATTTCAACTGCCTGCAACTGCCCGGCCACAAGGCGCAGATCGCCGACAAGATCCTCAAGGAAATCACCGCCCGCTTAAGCTTCCTGATCGACGTCGGCCTCGACTACCTATGTCTGGAACGCTCGGCGGAAACCCTCTCCGGCGGCGAGGCGCAGCGCATCCGCCTGGCCTCGCAGATCGGCTCCGGGCTGACCGGCGTCATGTACGTGCTCGATGAACCTTCCATCGGCCTGCACCAGCGCGACAACGACCGCCTGCTCGCCACGCTCAGAAACCTGCGCGACATGGGCAACAGCGTGCTGGTGGTGGAACACGACGAAGACGCCATCCGCAGCGCCGATTACGTGGTCGACATCGGCCCCGGCGCGGGCGTGCATGGCGGCCACATCGTCGCCCGCGGCACGCCGGCAGAAGTCACCGCCAACCCCGCCTCTCTCACCGGCGCCTATTTGAGCGGCCAGCGTGCCATCGCCGTGCCGGAAAAACGTCGGCAGGCTGATCCGGACAAACAATTACGCATCATCGGCGCACACGGCCACAACCTGCGCGACGTCACACTGGAACTGCCGGTCGGCCTATTCACCTGCATCACCGGCGTTTCCGGTTCCGGCAAATCGACCCTCATCAACGACACGCTCTATGCCGCTGCCGCCCGCCATCTCTACGGCTCCACGGCAGAACCCGCGCCGCACAAGGCAATCACCGGGCTCGATCTGTTCGACAAGGTGATCAACGTCGATCAATCGCCCATTGGCCGCACGCCGCGCTCCAACCCGGCCACCTACACCGGCCTGCTGACTCCCATCCGCGAGCTTTTTTCGCAAGTGCCGGAAGCCCGCGTCCGGGGCTATCTGCCGGGGCGTTTCTCCTTCAACGTCAAGGGCGGACGCTGCGAAGCCTGCCAGGGCGACGGCATGATCAAGGTGGAAATGCACTTCCTGCCGGACATCTACGTGCCGTGCGACGTCTGCCACGGCCAGCGCTACAACCGCGAAACCCTGGAAAT
>NZ_JBLJBW010000069.1:0-8879 GCF_047638095.1 Azonexus sp. | reverse complement strand
CCCGTCCGAGACAGGTGGTGAGGGTGCTGGCGGTGATTTGGCAGGGGGAAAACATGCCCGGATTCTAACAGAGGGTAGGGGCTTGATCGTCCGGCAGGCGGCAGATCAGCATGATGTTGGCGAAGGGTTTGCCCTCGTTCATCGGCACCGTCGCAACGAGAAAACCCAGTTTTTCCAGCAACGCCACCCATTCGCTCAATGGACGACAGTAGAGCCGGGGCAGGCGGTGGCCGCGCACGAAGGTGACGGCATGATCGACCAGATTGCACAGATGAAACGGCAAGCCGGCGGCGGCATCGCCGACGCGGGTGAGAAACAGCCCGCCCGGCGTGAGCGCATCGCGGATACGCTGCAGCACGCTTTCCTGGTGGGCGAAATCAAAATAGTGCAGGGCATCCAGAATGGTCACGACTTCGACCCGGCCAAAATCGGCGGCATTCATGTCACCTTGTTCAATGCGCACGCTGGGATGATCGGTGCCAAATGCCTGCGCCGCGCGCGCCACGTCTTTGGGCATCAGCTCAACGCCGCGCAGCGCGCTGGGGGCCGGCGGCGGCGGCCAGTCTTCCGGCCAGATGCCGCGCTGGTGCAACGCGCGCGCCGCCAGCAACCAGGCGAACAAACTTCCCTGACCGCAGCCCAGATCGAGAAAACGCCCGGCCGGCGGCAAGATGCCACGGCGCAGCAATTCACGAAAAATACTGTCGGAGGACAGCTTGCCGCGCGTGTAGTGGTAGGCAAAGCGGCCGGCAGCGCGAAAGGGCTGACTGGCTTCATCGAGAAGCAAAGGCAAGAATTTTTGTGGTGTCATGGACAGGCGGCGTGCAGGGTGAGCGTGTGCAATCCCCGCTGCTGGAACAATTCGAGCAGCGCAGGCAGGGTTTCGAGTATGACCGCCCGCCCGCTGGCGCTGCGCGCTGCGTGGCCGTCGTGCATGAGCAGAATGTCGCCGGCCGCCAGGTTTTTCGTCAGGCGGGCGAGAACGGTCGCAGGATCGGCGCAGCGGGTGTCGTAAGGGCGGCGCGTCCAGCTCGCCAGCTGCAGATCCAGCCCGGCCAGCACCGGCTCCAGAAAAGGGTTGCGCAGACCGGCGGTGGCGCGGAAGAAACGCGGCACCTGGCCGCTGATGTCGGCCAGACTCGCCTGGGCCGCCGCAATATCGGCACGCAGGCGGCCGGGGCCGAAAAAGGCGAGGGTCTTGGCGTGGGCATCGCCGTGGTTTTCGATGCGGTGGCCACGCGCCACGATTTCCCGGCACAGGGCAGGATGCGCCCGCGCCCGGTGGCCGATGCAGAAGAAACTGGCGCGTGCGCCGCAGGCATCGAGCAGATCGAGCACTTGCGGGGTGACTTCCGGGTCGGGGCCATCATCGATGGTGAGTGCGACGGCATCCGGGTGCGCAGCGGGCAAGCGGACGAGGTTCGGCCCCAGGAGCGTCGAGCGCGGCAACAGGCCGGCAGCGGTGAGCACGGCGTGGTTGGCGGCGAGCGCGGCCAGCCAGGCAGGCCAGTGCTGCGGCGCACTCAAAAGCCCGACGGCGGCTGCACCATGCAGGGCAAAAGTCGCCTGCAGGGTGGGGGAAGCTTGCCAGCGACGAGGCATGATTCAAGCCTGACGCGGCGCGAAAATCGCGGCCAGGAGGAAAACAATCAGCGCCCCCGGGCCGACGGTGACGCCAATGGCCTTCAATACCGGCACCTGGGACAAGGCCAGGGTGCCGAAACCAATCGCCGTCGTCAGCGTGGCGATCAAAGTCGAATTGAGGGTGCCGGGATCATGCCTACCATCTTCGGCTAGATCGAAAAACAAGGAGTAATTCGAACCGACGGCGACGATCAGAAGCAAGCCGATCAAATGCAACAAATGCAGCGCTTGCCCGGCCAGATGCAAGAGTGCGACGACAAACAGCACGGCCAGCACCAGGGGCAGGGTGACGGTCATGAGCCGGCGCGGCTGGCGCAAAACCACGGCCAGCGTCAGGAAAATCGCTGCCACCCCCGCCAGGGCGAGCAAAATGGCTTCATCCAGATAACTGGCGTACAGGGCATCGAATTCGCCCTTCATGTCGACGAACAGCGCATCGCTGCCGGAAAGCGCGGCGCGCACGCGTTCCACGGGAATGCTCAACTCGGCGGTGACGGCCGGACGCAAGGGCAACAATACGCTCCAGCCATGTTCGTTATGCAGGGTCAGGGCGCTGACCGCCAGCTCGAGATGACTGCCGGCCAGCGCTTCGCGTTGCAGCGCCGGCGCGGTGCGGGCCGCCGCGATGTCGTCGATGAAGGGTTGCAGGCGCTGCGCCGAGAGCGGCAGGCCGACGCTGGCAGCGGCCAGGCGGCGGCGCAGTTCGGCTGGCTCCGGCAAGGCAGCACGGCGGGCGGCCTGGGTGGCCAGGCTGGGCAGGAAACGGGTGGGCGTGTCGTAGCCCGCCAGCGTGCCATCTGCCACCAGCGGGTCGAGACGGGCGGCCGCCCGCTCGGCGGCCTGCAAGACACTTTCCTGATCGGCCGCGCGTACGACGACGAAATAACGCGAATCGGCAGTACCCAGGTCGCTGCGCAATTCACCATCGGCGTGCGCCTCGGCCATGCTGACGGTGCTCAGGGCGGAAATGTCGGCCTGCCACAAGCTCTGCCGCTCAACGACGATATAGCCCAGCGCCACCAAGGCCAGCGCCAGCACCGGCCAGCGCACACGCGGCAAGGCGTGAATCCAGTTCAACGCCAGCGGCGGGCGTTCCGCCAGGCGGCCGGGCAGGGTGCCGGCCAGGTCCGGCAAAATATAACGCGCCACCAGAGCCGCGGCGACAACTCCGGCAATCGAATACAGGCCAAGCTGCGCCAAACCCGGAAAACCGGAAAACAGCAGGGCCGCGAAACCAAAGACCGAGGTCAGCACACCGAGACGCACCGTCGGCCAGAATCGCTGCCGCCAAACCGCCACGCCGCTGCGGCCGGACTGCACGAAATAATAGGTGGAATAATCGACCGCCTCACCAATCAGCGCCGCACCAAAACCCACGGTAATACCGAACACCGTGCCATAGGCCAGAGCCACCGCCAGCACCCCCGCGACCACACCGCTGAGAATGGGCAGCAGGCTGAGCAGAATCAGGCGGGCCGAGCGATAAACGGCAAACAGCACGGCAAAAATCGCCAACATGCTGATCAGGGTCAGGCGCTGGATGTCGTCCTTGATGGTGGCCCGCGCATCGACGGCAAACTTGCCCGGCCCAGACAAGCTGAGCGCAAAATCGCCGCCGAACTGCGGGGCCAGGGCCGTAAATGCCGCCTTGAATGCGACCAGAGCGGCTTCCTGACCGTCGGTATCCGAACCCAGCGCCCGCGTTTGTGCCAGCAATACCGCCCGTTCGCCGTCGGGCGACACCCACACGCCGTGGCGGCTGGCCGGCTGCGCGCTGGCCTGGAGCTGACGGATCAAGGTTGGCAATTCGCCGGTCGGATCGCGCGTCAAATAGGGCTTGAACAAGGCCCCCAGCGGCGACAACAGAAAATCGACACTGTCCGTGATGGCCGCACGCAGGCCCGCCTCGCTAAAGCGTTCCGGCCTTACTGCCGGGCTGAGGACATAGCGATGCGCCAGCAACAGGTCACGGTCGCGCTCCAGACTTTCCTGCACCCCGTTCTCCACCGAGATGAAATGCTGCGTCTGCAACAGCCGTTGGCGCAGGGCTTGTGACAGCTCAGCGCGGCGCGGCGCATCACCGCCTTGAATCGCCGCCATGAGCAGGCGGGTCACTGCCCCTTCCCGGATCTGGTCGACCAGTACCTGTTGCTCCGGCGTCGGCTCGCTGGGCAGGAAAAAGCTCATGTCGGCGTTGAAACGCGCCTGGCTGTAGATCAGCCACAGGCCGGCAGCCATTGCCGCCAGCCAGATCAGGGCGCTTTTCAGGGCGGGGCGCATCACTGCCCTCCGATTGGCTCGATGCGCAATTCGCTGCGATCACCATCGGCCTGCAGATATTCAATGGCCCGCAGCTGCCCGCGCGAACCCTGCACCGTGATGCGCAGCACCAGTTCGGCCATTTTCATGTCGCGCGGCAAGAGGGTCAGCGTCCATTGGTCCAGCCGGCCGGCAAGGTGGAGGCTGTAATTCTGTTCCAGCGCCTGCCGGTTGCCAGCGAGGATGCCGCGAATGCTGTCGATGAAGGCCAGCGCCTGGGGCTGGCTGGCCAGATCGATGCTGAGCGTCTGGCGATCCCGCTGCAGGCTGAGGCGATTGCCCTCCAGCAGCAGGGTTTCCTGCTTTGGCGACAGAGTCCGTTTTTCCAGACGTCCGGGCGGGGTATAGCTCATCTCGCCGCGCGCCACCAGCGGTTGGTCGAGCACCGCAAGATGTTTGGTTTCGACAAAGCGCGCCTTGCCGCCCGGATGGGCGACCAGATGGCGCATCAAATCGCCCAGATCAAAAGCGGCCGCCGGCAACGGAAAAAGGCAGACAAAAAGACAACACAGCAGGGCGCGGCGCATCAGGAGGTTTTCCAGAAATCGTAAAAATTGAACCAATTGTAGGGCGTCTGCCGGCAATGCTGGCTCAGACGCTCGGCGTAACGTTCGATGGCGGCGTGCATGGCCGCTTCGCGTTCGCTCGCTGCCACCCGGGAAAAATCGGCCAAGGGTTCGAGATGAATACGGTAACGCCGCCCGCCAAGATACAGCGCCACCATGAAAAACACCGGCCGACGCAGCAGGGCGGCGACTTTCCACGGCCCGAGCGGAAAAGCCGCCGCCTGACCAAGAAAGGGTGCGAGATGCTTGGGATCCTCTCCCAGACCACGATCCGCCAGCATACCGACGAGATGCCCGGCATCCAGGCGGTCACGGGCGGCGAGCATGGAATCCGGCTGGCCCAGCGGCAGAATGTCGTTCTGTGCCGCCGGATTAATGGCCGCCAGCACCTGAGCGATTTTGCGCGCATTGTCGGGGTGCATGAGCATGGCAACCGCCAGGCCACCGCGCTCGCGCCCCAGCACGCGCAGGGCTTCGAAACTGCCCAGATGGGCCCCAATCAACAAGGCACCGGGCTGCTCGGCGAGCGCTGCATGCAGGATTTCGGCACCGTACACCTCGATGTCGAATTGATCGGTCCGGCCATTGAGAAAATAAATGCGGTCGTGAATGGTGCTGGCAAAAGCCAGAATGTGACGAAAATGATCGCGCCAGCCGGGGGTTCGCCCCAGTGCGCGCTGCAGATACGGACGGCTGGCCTGGCGCGCGCGCGGTGCGAACAGGGTGAAATACAGGGCGATGCCATAGAGCACCAGGCGGCTCAAGCGCCGGCCAAAACTCAGGGAAATCCACACCATCAAGCGGAGGGTGGGCAAATTGCTGCGCTCCCGCTGGGTACGCCAGGCGGCTTTGCTACTCATGGCGCGGCAACCGCCTGCAATTTGCCAATGGCAACGCTATCGCCATCTGCCGTGACGGTAAAAGCAATACTCCCACGCGCATCGGGCGTCAGCGTAAATTGCAACTGCGCCCCGGGACCAACCGGGCGCAAAAACTTGCTGTGCGCAATTTGCCAGCGGCGCGCCGGCTGCATGTGCTGCGCGCACAACAGCGCCTGATCGAGGATGAGCACCCCCGGCACGATGGGCCGCCCGGGGAAATGCCCGGCAAAGACAGGGTGATCGACCGCCACCTGCCAGCTATGGTGATAGACCTGCTCACTCATGGAGAGCCTGCTGATAGAGGGTTTCCAGCGCCTGCTGAGTGAGCTTGCCGGTGCTGTTACGCGGCAAAACCTCGAGCAGACGTAATGGGCGCGGCAAAAAAACGGCATCGATGCGTGGGCGCAGCGCCGCCAGCAAATCCTGCGGCGACAGCCCGGGCGCGACGACGAATGCCGCCAGCCGCACGACATGCTGCCCGGGACCTCCGGCCGGCAGGTAAAACGCCGCGTCGCGCACCCCAGGAATGGCGCTGATCTGGTGATTGAGCCACGCCAGCGAGGTGCGTTTGCCCGCCACGTTGACTGTGTCGGCATGCCTCCCGAGCAGCGCAAAACGCCCATCCGCCAGCTGCTCGATCCGGTCCCCCAGAGGCACCCGCCCTTCGACATGGCGGCCGCTGGCGAAAATCTGGCCGGCAGTCTCTGCCAAGCACACCCCCGCCAGCAAGGTCCACGCCGTCTCCTGTGTCGGACGGCGACTGGCCAGCTGGCCGCTTTCCGTCGACCCATAAATTTCCAGCAGGGGCGCGCCCAGCACGGCCTCGGCACGCGCCGCCAGCTCTGGCGTCAGCGGTGCGGTTGCAGACACGCAGCCCTCAAGCGCCGGAATGTCGATGCCGGCATCGAGCAGGGCGGCCAGATGAAACGGTGTCGTCAGCAGACAGCGCGGTCGAGGGACGGCGGCCAGTGCGGCGGCGATGTCCTGCGGATAGAAGGGCTTGCCCGCCCAGAACGGCGAGGCGGCCTGCAGGGCAGGCAAGAAGCTCGATTCAAAACCGTAGCTATGCTGCGCCGGCACGGTGGCCACGATGCTGTGCGGCGTCTGCGCCCAACCCAGCGCCTGGGTGCCGGCCTCGACGTTGGCGACCAGCTTGCCCCAGGTTTTGCGTTGTGCCTGCGGCCGGCCGGTGGAACCTGAGGTAAACAGGATCGCCACCACCCGGTCGACGGAAATCTGCGGTGGTTGAGTGACCCCGTCCAGCTGGGCAAGACTCAGGTCGGGCAGCGGAAAATCATGCAGCGCCGAGGGCAGCACACTGTCGTCGCCATCGCGCAGACACAGGCTACCCGGGTAATCGGCGGCAACTTCGGCGAGCGTTTCATACGCGTGCGACGCCGGCTGCAGACTCACCGCATTGCATAAAAGACCGGCCACAAAACCCAAGGCGAAGTGATAGCGGTCGGCACACAAGTTAACGATACCGCCCCCTGGAGCCAGCAAGGGCGACAGGTGCTGCGCGAGCAGTGTCGCCTCGGCCAGCAAGCGGCGGCAGCTCACCGGTTCGACCACCCCACCGGACACACTGCGCCAAGCGACGAGCGCATCGAGATCAGCGCCGGAAAAAAGCGGCAAGACAGCCTGTGCAGTCATGAGCGAGGACGTGAATCGGATTGCGCGCTGCGGTAAGCACGGATCGAAGCGAATAAGCCGGCGCGCTCTTCCGGCAACAACACCTGCCGGCGCAAGAGCAATTCACCGATGAAAAATAGCGCCACCAGCGGCCAGGTGAGCAAATTGGCATGTATCGACCAAATCGCACGCGGCGCAAGAAAGAAAAGCAGCGTGGAAATCAGCGCATTGGCAACGAGAAAAAGGCTCCAGGCCGCCGTGACTTGCCGCGTATAGCGTTCGTGCAAGAACGACAAGGGGGCACTGTGCAACTGGCGGGCGATGCGGGTGATCAACGCATCGCCACCGGTAAACAAACTACGGCCAAAAAGCCAGGCCAAGCCCAGGTGCATACCCAGGTGTTGCAGGTAATAAAGCCAAGCGACATCCGCACGCAAATGCGGCCAGAGCAGGAACAACAGGGTGCCGAAGCCAGCCGCCAGCAAACCGCGCCCAAACCAGCCCAGCGGACGGGCCACGACGACGGCAAAAAACACCAGCGGCAAACAGCCCAGCGCCGTATTGAAATCGGCCGGGCCATGTCCGGCACTGGCGTAATGCGCCGCCACGGCCCAGGCCGCGCACAGCAGCAGCACGGCCAGACCGCGCCAGAATTTAGCCTGGCGACTCGGCATTACTGCGTGCGCTGGCTGGCAATATGTGCCGTCAAGGCGCGCAGAGAAGCAAAGATACGAGTGTTGTCAGCATTGTCCGAGCGCAGCTGGAAGCCGTAACGCTTGGAGATGACCAGGGCGATTTCCAGCACATCGATGGAATCCAGCCCGAGGCCATCACCAAAAAGCGGCGCATCGGGCGCGATCTCGTCTGCCGTCACTTCGAGGTTGAGCGCTTCGACGATCAGTTGGGCGATTTCCGGCAGCAAGGCAGCAAGGGTTTCCGGCGTGGGGGCAGTAGACATGGGCAATCCGTGAGATCAGGGGGCGGCGCGCAAAGCAAGAACGGCGTTGCTGCCACCAAAGGCAAAGGAATTCGAAAGGGCGGCGCGCAACGGTCGGGCGCTGGCCTGGCTCAGATGTTCGACCCCGGCACAAGCCGGATCGAGAGCGTCCAGGTGCGCCGTGGGCGGGGCAATTTGCTGGCGTAGGGCCAGAACGGTGACGATGGCCTCGATGGCACCGGCGGCACCAAGCAAGTGACCATGCATGGATTTGCTGGCGCTGACGGCAAGCCTCTTGGCATGGGGGCCAAACACCTGCCGCAGCGCCTCGATTTCGACCGGATCACCTTCGGCGGTAGCCGTACCGTGCGCATTGACGTAATCGACATCGGCAGCGCTCAGCCCGGCATCGGCCAGCGCCGCATGCAAGGCGCGCACCTGCCCGGCGGCTTCCGGCTTGACCAGATGGCTGTGATCGCAACTCGTGCCATAACCGGCGATTTCGCCGTAGATGCGGGCGCCACGGGCGAGGGCATGTTCCCACTCTTCCAGGACCAGGGCCGCCCCGCCTTCACCGAGCACCAGACCCCGCCGTTCGGAGGAAAACGGGCGGCAGGCCTGCGCCGCAGTTTCCGCATTGCCCGGTGCCAGCACGCGCAAGGCCTCCCAGGCGCGGGCCACACCATAAGCCTGGGGCACGTCGGAGCCGCCGGTGAGCATGACCTCGGCCTCGCCCGAACGCACCCGGCGGAAGGCTTCGCCAATCGCCACCGCCGACGAGGCGCAGGCCACCGTATGGCTGATGCTCACCCCGCCCAGGCCCAGCTGGATCGAGATATGGGCATTGGCGGCGTTATTCATGCCGAGCACCACGGCCAGCGGCGACAGGCGCTCGCGCCC
>NZ_JBLJBW010000068.1:0-9666 GCF_047638095.1 Azonexus sp. | reverse complement strand
AGTGCTTCCGCGACGAAGACCTGCGCGCCGACCGCCAGCCGGAATTCACCCAGGTCGATATCGAAACCTCGTTCATGAGCGAGGCCGAAATCACCGCCCTCATGGAACAGCTGATCCGCCGCGTGTTCAAGGAAGCGATCGACGTCGATCTGCCGGAATTCCCGCGCATGAGCTATGCCGAAGCCATGCGCCGCTACGGTTCGGACAAACCCGACCTGCGCGTCACGCTCGAACTCGTTGATGTTGCCGATGCTTTCAAGGACGTCGCCTTCAAGGTCTTTGCCAACGTCGCCAACAACCCGGGCGGGCGTATCGCGGCGCTGCGCATTCCGGGCGGTGCCAGCCTGACCCGTGGCGAAATCGACGACTACACCAAATTCGTCGCCATTTATGGTGCCAAGGGGCTGGCCTACATCAAGGTCAACGACGTCAGCCAGGTGAATGAAACCGGCCTGCAATCGCCCATCGTCAAGAACCTCTCCGCAGCCTCGCTGCAAACCGTGCTCGAACGCACCAATGCGCAATCCGGCGACCTCATCTTCTTCGGCGCGGATACCGCCAAGATCGTCAGCGACGCGCTCGGCGCGCTGCGCATCAAGATCGGTCACGAAAAGGGCTATGTCACCGGTGCCAAATGGGCCCCGCTGTGGGTGGTCGATTTCCCGATGTTCGAGTACGACGAGGAAAACAAGCGCTGGAGCGCCTGCCACCACCCCTTCACCAGCCCCAAGGACGAGCACATGGCGCTGCTCGCCAGCGACCCCGGCCAGTGCCTGGCGAAAGCCTACGACCTGGCCTTGAACGGCTGGGAGCTGGGCGGCGGCTCGGTGCGTATCCACCGCGCCGACGTGCAGGAAAAGGTCTTCGCCGCGCTCAATATCGGCCCGGAAGAACAGCAGGCCAAGTTCGGCTTCCTGCTCGACGCCCTGAAATACGGTGCGCCGCCGCACGGCGGTCTGGCCTTTGGCCTGGATCGCATCGTCACCATGATGACCGGTGCCGAGTCGATCCGCGATGTAATCGCCTTCCCCAAGACCCAGCGCGCCCAGTGTCTGCTCACCGATGCGCCCTCGCCGGTCGATGAAAAACAGTTGCGCGAACTGCATATCCGCCTGCGCCAGAAGGTCGAGCCCGCCGCCGGCAAACCCGTCTGAACCCGTCCGCCCGTATCCGTCTGCCCATGCGCCCATGGTCACGCCTGCTGCTGATCGTCTTGCTGACGATGGGCAGCGCGCTGGCCTTCTGGGGCGCGGGCAGTAGCAAGCACGACGGCATCGCCGCCGCCCAGCTACCCACCGAAGCGCGGCAGACCCTGGCCCTGATCAAGCAAGGCGGGCCTTTTCCTTACCCGCGCGACGGCATCGTCTTCAACAATTTTGAAAAACGCCTGCCGCCGCAGGCACGGGGTTACTACCGCGAATACACGGTAAAAACCCCCGGCCGGCGCGATCGTGGGCCGCGCCGCATCGTTGCCGGCAAGGCCGCCGAGTATTACTACACGGAAGACCACTACGCCTCCTTCCGTCGCATCCGCGAATAGAACGGCAAAAAGCCAGCGAGCCCACCATGTCCGACCTTCCGCGCCACGGCGTTTTTCCGCTCCCCGACAGCCTGCCGGCAGACTGCCGCCGCATCGATCTAAGCGACTGCGACAGCCGCGCCGAACTCTTGCAGCGCATCGGCAGCGCCCTCGATTTCCCGGACTGGTACGACGCCAATTTCGATGCCCTGTTCGATTGCCTGGTCGATGCAGAGGAGATCCACTGTCTGGCCTTGACCCATCTTCAGGATTTTGCCGCGCGGCACGCCGCGGATTTCACCACCCTGAGCCTGGTGCTCGGCGCGGTCTGCGACGTGCGCGCCGAACTCGGGCAGCCCGTCAGCGTCTTCCTGGCCGGCATGGACGAGAACGACGCTTTCGCCAGCGGCCAATGACGAACAGCGCGACAGCCTACAAGCAGCCCTTTTCGGTGCTCGTCGTGATCTACACCCTGGCCGGCGACGTGCTGCTGCTCGAACGCGCCCGCCACCCCGGTTTCTGGCAATCGGTCACCGGCAGCCGCGAAGGCAGTGAAAGCGCGCTCGCCACCGCCTGCCGCGAAGTCGGCGAAGAAACCGGCCTAAACTACCCACCTGCAGCGCTGCAGGACTGGCACATCGAAAACAGCTTCAGCCTGCATCCCGCCTGGCGGCACCGCTACGCGCCGGAAGTCCGCCACAACACGGAGCAGGTATTCGCCCTGGCGCTCCCCGAACGGCTGCCGATCCGCATCGCCCCCGCCGAACACCGCGCCAGCGTCTGGCTTCCCTGGCGGGAAGCGGCAGAGCGGTGTTTTTCGTGGAGCAACCGCGACGCGATTCTGCTGTTGGAAAAACAGCTCGCGCCTCAGCGCACGCAATCGACGTAATACGCGCCGTCTTCGCGCTTGACCAGACCGTGGATGTCAGTCTCGAAACCCGGGAAACGGGCGTTGAAATCACGCGCGAACTTGAGGTAGCGGACGATGATGGCATTGAAGCGCTCGCCCGGAATCAGAAGCGGAATACCCGGCGGGTAGGGCGTGAGCAGCACCGAGGTAATGCGCCCTTCCAACTCGTCCAGGCGCACCCGCTCGATCTCGCGGTGCGCCATCTTGGCGAAGGCGTCTGCCGGGCGCATCGCCGGCACCATGTTCGACAGATACATCTCGGTGGTCAGGCGGGCGACATCGTTTTCTTTGTACACGTCGTGAATCTGCTGGCACAGGTCGCGTAGCCCCAGGCGCTCGTAGCGCGGATGCTTTTGCACGAACTCGGGCAGCACGCGCCACAGCGGCTGGTTCTTGTCGTAATCGTCCTTGAACTGTTGCAGCGCGGTAACCAGCGTGTTCCAGCGGCCCTTGGTGATGCCGATGGTAAACATGATGAAGAAGCTGTAGAGGCCACATTTCTCGACGATGACACCATGCTCGGCGAGGTATTTGGTGACGATCGCCGCCGGAATGCCGCGCTCGCCGAAATCGCCGTCCACGTCCAGCCCCGGCGTGATGATGGTGGCCTTGATCGGGTCGAGCATGTTGAAGCCGTCGGCCAGTTGGCCGAAACCGTGCCAGCGGTGGCCGGGTTTCAGCATCCAGGCGTCGCGCTCCTCGATGCCTTCCTCTGAAAGATCGTCTGGCCCCCAGACTTTGAACCACCAATCCGCCCCCCATTCTTCGTCCACCTTGCGCATGGCACGGCGAAAATCGAGCGCCTCGGCAATCGACTCCTCGACCAGTGCAGTGCCGCCGGGGGCTTCCATCATCGCTGCCGCCACATCGCAGGAGGCAATGATGGAATACTGCGGCGAAGTGGAGGTGTGCATCAAATAGGCTTCGTTGAAGGCATCGCGATCCAGCTGGCGATCTTCACAATCCTGCACGAGAATTTGCGAGGCTTGGCTGAGGCCGGCCAGCAGCTTATGCGTCGATTGCGTGGAAAACACCATCGATTCCTTGCAGCGCTGGCGATCCGCACCAATGGCATGGTAATCGCCGTAAAAATCATGGAAAGCGGCGTGCGGCAGCCAGGCTTCGTCGAAATGCAGGGTGTCGATACGGCCATCGAGCATGGCCTTGATGTCCTCGACGTTGTAGAGCACGCCGTCGTAGGTCGACTGGGTAATGGTCAAGACGCGCGGCTTGGCCTTTTTGTCTTCGATGAAGGGGTTGGCGTCGATCTTTTTCTGGATGCTTTCCCAGGCGAATTCGCTTTTCGGAATCGGGCCGATGATGCCGAAATTGTTGCGCGTCGGCATCAGGAATACCGGAATCGCCCCGGTCATGATGATGGAGTGCAGGATGGATTTGTGGCAGTTGCGATCGACCACCACGATGTCGCCCGGCGCGACGGTCGAATGCCAGACGATCTTGTTCGAGGTGGAGGTGCCGTTGGTGACGAAATACAGATGGTCGCAGTTGAAAATGCGCGCCGCGTTGCGCTCGGAAGCCGCCACCGGGCCGGTGTGGTCGAGCAGTTGCCCGAGTTCCTCGACTGCGTTGCAGACATCGGCACGCAGCATGTTTTCGCCGAAAAACTGGTGAAACATCTGCCCCACCGGCGATTTCAAAAACGCCACGCCGCCCGAATGCCCCGGGCAATGCCAGGAATAGGAACCATCCGCCGCGTAGTGGGTGAGCGCCCGGAAGAAGGGCGGCGGCAGCGAATCGACGTACGCCATGGCTTCGCGCTTGATGTTGCGGGCGATGAACTCCGGCGTGTCCTCGTGCATGTGGATGAAGCCATGCAATTCGCGCAGGATGTCGTTGGGAATGTGGCGCGAGGTGCGCGTTTCGCCGTGCAAAAAGATGGGGATTTCTTCGTTCTTGCGGCGAATCTCCATCACGAAAGCGCGCAATTCGGCCAAGGTTTCTTCCGGTTCGAGCGCGAGCTCTTCGTCGTCGATGGACAAAATGAAGGCGGACGCACGGCTTTGCTGTTGCGCAAAAGAGGTTAAATCGCCGTAACTCGTTACCCCCAAGACCTCCAGCCCCTCTTTCTGAATGGCCTCGGCCAGCGCACGTATCCCCAGGCCGGAGGCATTTTCGGAGCGGAAATCTTCATCGATGATGATGATGGGAAAGTGAAAGCGCATGGCGATGACCTCTGAAAGGCGGCGACCCGCCGTGGCGGGTCGAAACAGGGAATAACGAAGCAGGGAATGAATTGAGGGGCAGATCAGATTTTGGGCAGCGTCACGCCAACCTGGCCTTGATACTTGCCGCCGCGATCCTTGTATGAGGTTTCGCAGATTTCGTCCGACTCGAAAAACAGCACCTGGGCGCAGCCTTCGCCGGCGTAAATTTTGGCCGGCAGCGGCGTCGTGTTGGAAAATTCGAGCGTCACATAGCCCTCCCATTCCGGCTCGAAAGGCGTCACATTGACGATGATGCCGCAGCGGGCATAGGTCGATTTGCCCAGACAAACGGTGAGCACCGAGCGCGGAATGCGAAAGTATTCGACGGTGCGCGCCAGCGCGAAGGAATTGGGCGGAATGATGCAGACGTCGGATTCGATTTCGACGAAGGACTTGGGATCGAAAGCCTTGGGATCGACCACGGTCGAGTTGATGTTGGTAAACACCTTGAATTCGCGCGCGCAGCGGATGTCGTAGCCATAGCTGGAAGTGCCGTAAGAGACGATTTTCTCGCCGTTCGCCTCGCGCACCAGCCCCGGCTCGAAAGGCTCGATCATGCCGTGTTCGGCCGCCATGCGGCGGATCCATTTATCCGATTTAATCGCCATGCAAAAAGTCCAGTGAGCGCCTGCAAAGAAAGGCCGAATTCTACGACAAATGCTGCCCGCTGCGCGGGGCAAAATCGGCCGCGCCGGTATAATCGCCGGCTTGTCGAAATTTCCCCACGAAAACACCGCCCATGCGCAAAATCCTGCTCATCAAAATGTCCTCCATGGGCGACCTGGTGCATAACCTGCCGCTGGTGAGCGACATTCTGGCGCACGACCCGCAGGCGCAGATCGACTGGGTGGCGGAAGAGGCCTATGTGCCGATTCCCAGCCTGCATCCTGGCGTGCGCCGCGTCATTCCGGTGGCCTGGCGGCGCTGGCGCAAACATCTGACGGATGGCCGCAGCTGGCATGAAATGCGCGCATTCAAAACCGCGCTGCAAGCCGAACACTACGATCTCATCCTCGACACACAAGGGCTGTGGAAAAGCCTCGCCATCGGCAAATTGGCGCACGGCCCCATCGTCGGCGGCGATCAACACAGCATCAAGGAAGGCGGCGTCGCGCGTTTTTACGACCAGCGCCTGCCGATCGCCTGGTCGCGCCACGTCATCGACCGCTGCCGTGCCGTCGGTGCCGGCGCGCTCGGCTACGCCATCGACACGCCGCCGCGCTTCAACATCCGCGCCGAAGCCCTCGTCGCCGACTGGCTGCCAAACGCGCCTTACGCCGTGCTGATGCAAGCCGCCAGCCGCCCGGAAAAACTCTGGCCAGAAGCACACTGGCTGGCACTGGGCCACTACCTCGCCGGGCAGGGCATCGCCGCCGCACTCCCCTGGGGCAATCAAGAAGAAAAAGCGCGCGCCGAACGCCTCGCCGCACAATTACCCGGCGCCATAGTGCCGCCCCTGATGGGCCTGGAAACGGCAGCCCGCTTTCTCGTCGGCGCACAACTGGTAGTCGGCCTGGACACCGGCTTCACCCACTTCGCCGCCGCCCTGGCCCGCCCAACAGTAGGTATTTTCTGCGACTCCGACGGCGAACAAGCCGCGGTATATGGCGACGCCTACTGCAAAAGCTTCGGCAAAAAAGGCAGCCCGCCAGACTACCCGACCGTTCTCGCCGCCGTGCAAGAAGCGCTGGAAAACGGTATTGAACGCGGATGAGCAGGCGCTGAAATACGCGCTAGCCTTGCCCGCCGCGCAGCAGTCAGCGTTCCTCGCCCGGCTCAACCGGGTGCAGCAACTGGAGCAGAACATGGACTGTGGCGTAGGCGATAACTTCGACCGTTTCTGGTCGAAGGCGGGTTTGGTGATGCATCGTGATCCATGAAAGTCATCTTTAATTCTTGCCGATCAAATTAAAGAATGCTTTAATTTGACAGCACTCTACTAAAGACGACTTTCAATGACACGCACCACCGGGACTTATTCAATTTCCACGACACTGGGCGAGTCGGTGCACGCCTTCGTGCCGCACGCCTTGCCGCCGTCTGACCCTGCCCTCTCACCCGAGGTGTTCACCGACCTCAATCGGCGGGCAGAACTCGCGCTTGCACGTTTGGCGGGCGTATCTGGCTTGGTGCCTTCGGTTGATTGGCTCTTGTACAGCGCCATCCGCAAAGAAGCCCTGCTCACATCGCAGATCGAGGGGACGCAGGCCACGCTGACCGATCTGTTCGACGAGGAAGCTGGCTTCAAGGTCAGCAACACCGACGACGTGGAGGAAGTGACCAACTACCTGCGTGCCTTCCGCTGGACACAAGAGCAACTGCGCGATTCGAAAGGGCTGCCGATCAGCGTACGGCTGTTGTGCGAAGCGCATCGACGCCTGCTGGATGGCGCACGCGGCGCAGGCAAACAGCCGGGCGAGTTACGCCGGTCGCAAAACTGGATTGGCGGCACACGGCCCGGCAATGCGGTTTTCGTGCCACCGCCGCCGGAGCACGTTCCCACACTGCTGGCCGACATGGAGCGCTTCATCCACGACGAAGCGACGGACCTACCACCGATGGTCAAGGTGGCGCTCATCCACGCGCAGTTTGAAACCATCCATCCATTTCTTGACGGCAACGGGCGCATTGGCCGCCTCCTGATCGCGGCGCTGTTTGAACACTGGGGACTGCTGTCGGAGCCTTTGATGTATCTCAGTGGCTACCTCAAACAACACCAAGCTGAGTACTACCGTCGCCTGTCGGCCATCCGCACGGAAGGCGACTGGGAATCCTGGGTGATTTTCTTTCTGGAAGGTGTCGCCACCGCTGCGAGCGACGCCGAAAAAAACATCATCGAGGTCGCTAGCCTGGTGGCCACCGACCGCCGACGCCTTTTGCAATCGGCCAAAGCAGGCCCGGCCAGCTATCGGCTGTTCGAGATGCTGCCGATGATGCCGCGCTTCACCATCGAACGCGCTCGCCAGCAACTCGATACCAGCTTCCCCACGGCGACGGCGGCAATCAAGGTGCTGGAAGAATTGAACATCGTGACGGAGATGACCGGGCAGAAAAAAAACCGGAGTTACAGCTACCAAGCCTACGTTGAACTGCTCTCTCGGTGACAAAAACCCGCAAACCCGCAGCGCCCCGCAGGAGTGCTGCCTAATCCAGACAGACGTTTTTTCGGGCGGCAAACCGCTCAGGCACGAGCCAAGGCGGCTGTGCTGGAAAAAGGCAGTGAACGCGGATTTTCACGGAGCAAATCGGATCACACGGATAAAACCACCAGCAATTGCCTTTAATCCGCGCCCCTCCGCGTCCCTCCGCCCAATCCGCGTTAAAAAACGCTCTGCACAAACCCAAACCGCTCGGGCACGAGCCAAGGCGGCCATGCTGAAAAAAGCACTGAACGCGGATTTACGCGGAGCAAATCGGATCACACGGATAAAACCGCAAGCAATCGCCTTTGATCCGCACCGCCCTCCGAATCTGCGTTAACTGGCCGCTTCGGCCGGCGCGCAGTCGACCTGGAACATGCGCCCATCTTCCAGGCACACTGCCGTCAGTTGCCGCCCCCACAGGCAGCCGGTGTCGAGCGCCAGATGGTTTTCGGCGCGGCGCAGCCCCAGGGCCGACCAATGTCCGGTAATCAGGCGATGGTCGGCGCTGTGGCGTCCCGGCACGGCGAACCACGGCAGATAGCCGGGCGGGGCGCTCGCCGTTTCGCCCTTGCTGTGAAATTCCATTTCCCCGGCTGCCGTACAAAAACGTAGCCGCGTCATGGCATTGACGATGCAGCGCAGGCGCGCCCAGCCGTGCAAGTCATCCGACCATGCCGCCGGTTCGCTGCCCCACAGTTCGCCGAGAAATTCCCGGTAATTCGCTCCGCGCAGACAGCTTTCCACTTCGGCGGCGAGTTCTCGCGCCTGCGCCACCGTCCATTGCGGCAGCAAACCCGCATGGACCAGACAATCCCGCCCCGCGACGTGGCATAGCGGCCGCCAGCGTAGCCAGGCGAGCAAGTCCTCACAATCATCGGCATCGAAAATGTCCTGCAAGGTATCACCCTTGGCGCGCCGCGCCGGCTTGCCGTAGGCGAGCATGAGCAGGTACAGGTCGTGATTGCCCAGCACCGTCAGCGCCGACTCGCCCAAGCCGCGCACGAAGCGCAGGGTGGCGAGCGAGTGCGGGCCGCGATTGACGAGATCGCCGGTCAGCCACAGGCGGTCGACTTGCGGATCGAAAGCGCAGGCATCGAGCAAACGGCGCAGGCTGGTGTAGCAGCCCTGAACATCGCCGATTGCGTAAGTGCTCACTTACTCCACCGTCACCGACTTTGCCAGATTGCGCGGTTTGTCCACATCGGTGCCTTTGACCAGCGCCGCGTGATAAGACAGAAGCTGTAGCGGGATGACGTGCAAAATCGGCGAGAGCAAACCGTAATGTTCCGGCAGATGCAGCACATGCACACCATCGCTGGAGAGCAACTCGGCGTCGGCATCGGCGAAGACGTACAGCTCGCCGCCACGGGCGCGCACTTCCTGCAGGTTGGACTTCAATTTTTCCAGCAACTCGTCGTTCGGAGCCACGGAAATGACCGGCATTTCGGCATCCACCAAGGCGAGTGGGCCGTGCTTCAATTCGCCGGCGGGGTAGGCTTCGGCGTGGATGTAGGAGATTTCCTTCAGCTTCAGCGCGCCTTCCAGGGCAATCGGGTAGTGCCGGCCACGACCAAGGAACAACGCGTGCCGCTTGTCGGCGAAGCGCCGCGCCCAAACGGCGATTTCCGCTTCCAGGCTCAGCACCTTGTTCACCGCCACCGGCAGGTGGCGCAACTGGTCGAGGTAGGCGGTTTCATCGTCGGCGCTCAACTGGCCGCGCTGTTTGGCGAGCACCAGGGTGAGCAGGAACAGCGCCGCCAGCTGCGTGGTGAAGGCCTTGGTCGAGGCGACACCGATTTCCGGGCCGGCGCGGGTGATGAAGCGCAGCGCCGATTCGCGCACGATGGCCGATTCCGGCACGTTGCAGAT
>NZ_JBLJBW010000067.1:0-10007 GCF_047638095.1 Azonexus sp. | reverse complement strand
GAGTGGTCGATTGCACCGGTCTTGAAAACCGGCAACGGGCAACCGTTCGTGAGTTCGAATCTCACCGCTTCCGCCAGTGATTCGTGCCCGAACTCGGGCCAGACTCGTCCCGGATGCTTCCATGAATCGACTGCGTCAGCCCCGTACGATTGCCTTGGTCGGCAAGTACAACAGCCCCGAAATCGCCGAGTCCCTGGCGCGTTTGGCGCAGTATTTGCACGAGCGCGGTGTGTCGGTGTTCATCGAGCGCGAAACGGCGGGGCATATTGGTAAATTGGTTGATCTGGCGCGCTGGGTGACCTGCGGCTTCAACGATATCGGCGCCCATGCCGATGTCGCCATCGTGCTCGGCGGCGATGGCACCATGCTCAACGCGGCGCGCCGTCTGGCGCGCTATTGCGTGCCGCTGGTCGGCGTCAATCAGGGGCGCCTGGGTTTCATGACGGACATTGCGCGCGACGACATGTTGACCTGCATGGACGATTTGCTCGACGGCAATTTCCAGCCGGAAAACCGCATGCTGCTGGCGGCCGAAGTGTTGCGCGAGGGGCGCGAAGTGGCAACCAATCTGGCCTTGAACGATGTCGTCATCGACAAAGGGGCGATCGGTCGTTTGATCGAGTTTGAATTATTCATTGACGGTGAGTTCATTTATAACCTGCGTTCGGATGGCTTGATCGTCTCGACGCCGACCGGTTCTACCGCTTATGCCCTTTCGGCCGGCGGGCCGATTTTGCATCCGACGCTGACTGGCATCGCCCTGGTGCCGCTTTATCCGCACGCGCTGACCTATCGCCCGGTGACGCTCAATGACACGGTGGAAATTGAATTACGCATTACCCATGCCGATGATCCGCGCGTGCACTTCGACGGCCAGGTGACGCTCGATCTGCAGGTGGGCGATAGCGTGCGTATTCATCGCTCGGATCATGCCATTTCATTTTTACATCCGCCGGGCTACAGTTATTTTTCGATGCTGCGACAAAAGCTGCAATGGAGCGAGCGGCCCAAGGGGAATTGAAAGGCGCGTGTGCTGCTTGCTTGGGTGTCTCCGGATGCTGCGCCGGTGCTGAAATTTGCGGCGTTTTGCCGGGGTGTTGTTGGGGCGAAACAAAAGAAATCAATAAAGGAAAGAAATGCTGCGTCAATTATCCTTGCGGGATTTTGTCATTGTCGATCGTCTGGAATTGGAGTTTGCCGCAGGTTTTTCCGTGCTGACCGGAGAAACCGGGGCCGGCAAGTCGATCTTGATCGATGCCCTGGCACTGGCCTTGGGCGAGCGCGGTGATGCCGGCGTGGTGCGCGCCGGTTGCGACAAGGCGGAAATCGTGGCTTTGTTCGATGTGGCAGAAATGCCGTCGGTGGCGGCTTGGCTGCAGGAAAATGATTTGGCAGCCGATGCTGATCTCATGTTGCGGCGCGTAGTGGATGCCAACGGCCGCTCGCGTGCCTGGATCAATGGCACGCCGGCGACAGTGCAGCAACTGCGCGAGGTGGGGGAATATCTGGTCGACATCCACGGGCAGCATGCGCACCAATCCTTGTTGCGCAGTGATGCCCAGCGGCAATTGCTCGACAGCCACGCTGGCCTGAATGCGCAGGTCAAGGCGGTCGGCGAGGCGTGGCGCGTCTGGCGGGCGGCGGAATCGGCCTGGCGCGACGCCAGCAGCAGCGCGGAAAATCTGCTGCGCGAGCGCGAGGAATTGAGTTGGCAGGTCGATGAACTGGAACAGTTGGTGCTGGGCGACGAAGAATGGTCTGCGTTGGACGCCGAGCACCGCCGGCTGGCGCACGCTGCCAGCCTGATCGAAGGCGCGCAGTTTGCTTTGGCGGCGCTCGCCGAAGGTGAGGGCGCATGTCAGGGTACGGTCGATCAAGTCGCCGCTCGCCTCGCCGAGCTGTCAAGTTACGATCCGGCCTTGGCTGCGGTGGCGGAGGTGTTGGCCTCGATTCAGGCCGAATTGAGCGATGCCGTATCTTCCCTGCGCCGTTATGCCGACCGCGCCGATCTCGACCCGGCGCGTCTGAGTGCCGTCGAGCAGCGCATGGAGGCTGTGCTGGCGCAAGCCCGGCGCTTTCGCACGACGCCGGAAAGCCTGCCGGAATTGCTGCGCACCACCCGGGCGCGGCTGGAGGCACTCAGTGCGGCCAGCGATCTCGCTGCGCTGGAAGCGCGCTTGTCGGCGGCCGAAAACGAATTCCGCGTGCTGGCGAGCGCCCTGTCCGCCGCGCGCCAGGATGCCGCGCAGGCTATGGCGCAAGCCGTCAGCACCAGCATGGCGCAACTGGCGCTGGGCAGTGGGCGCTTTGAAGTGGCGCTGCTGCCGCAAAGTGCCGGCGCTATCTACGGTCTGGAGCAGGTGGAATTTCGCATCGGCGGCCTATCCGGCCAGGAAGCGCGCCCTTTGGCGAAAGTGGCTTCGGGCGGCGAGTTGTCGCGCATCAGTTTGGCCATTCAGGTGCTGACTTCGCGTTCCGCCGCCGTGCCGACCCTGATCTTTGATGAGGTCGATGTCGGCATCGGCGGTGGCGTGGCCGAAATCGTCGGACGACTCTTGCATGAATTGGGGCGCGAGCGCCAGGTGCTGTGCGTGACCCACTTGGCGCAGGTGGCGGCGCGTGCCGATGCGCAATGGCGGGTGGCCAAAAACACGCAAGCCGGGCAGGTGTTGTCTTCGATTCAGGCCCTCGATTTTGCTGAGCGCGTGCAAGAAGTCGCGCGCATGCTGGGCGGTGTTGAACTCACCGAGATCACCTTGCAGCACGCACGGGAAATGTTACAAAGCTGAGCTTGCCGGCGGGGAGACAGACCGTCGGTCGTGCTAAAACGTGCTGGCGCGCAGCTTTCCTAGGGGCTTTGGCATTCCCGGCATTGCCCGTAGAGATAGAGTGCGTGATCCTGAATTTTGAAGCCGTGTTCATTGGCCACTTTATCTTGGCGTTTTTCAATTTCCGGATCGTAAAACTCGGCAACTTTGCCGCATTGCACGCAAACCAGGTGGTCGTGGTGTTTGCCACGGTTGATTTCGAACACCGCCTTGCCGGATTCGAAAAAATGTCGCTCCAGCAAACCGGCTTGTTCGAACTGGGTCAGCACGCGATACACCGTGGCCAGGCCGATGTCCATGTTGTCTGCGAGCAGGTGGCGGTACACGTCTTCCGCCGTCATGTGGCGCAACTCGCTTTTTTCGAACAATTCGAGAATCTTGATGCGGGGGAAGGTGGCCTTGAGGCCGATATCCTTGAGGCTCTGCGGGTTGCTCATGGCAGGGGTCCTGTTTGTTGTGCGTTATCGGTGCCGCTTGGGGGCGGCTTCGGGTATGATATACCGCTTCCTTGCCGCCATGAAATCATCCCGGAATCTTCCATGCGTTATCTGCGCTTTTTCCTTCTGGTGGCGTCGGCCCTCTTTATGACGGCTTGCGCCTACAAACCAAGTTTCATTAACGAGTACAAGATCGATGTGCAGCAGGGCAACGTGCTCACGCAAGAGATGGTGGCGCAGCTCAAGCCCGGGCAAACGCACGAACAGGTGCGTTTCATTCTCGGCAGCCCCTTGATTACCGATGCCTTCCACCGGCAACGCTGGGATTACGTTTATCACTTTCGCGACGGCAGCACGCGCGCCGTGCAGCGGCGGCAGTTTTCGGTATTTTTTGACGATGCAGGCCGCCTGAGTCGCGTGACGGGCGATGTCGATGTCGCCAGCACGGAAGAGTTGCTGACGCCGCCGGCGCGTTCGCGGGTCGTCGATCTGGGGGCGATCAGCGCACAAGAAGCGGCGCAAGGCGTGCCGGCAGAGGGCGCGGAAAATCAGGAGGATGAAGCGCAGCCGGGCTTTTTCCGGCGCATGTTGAATTGGGTGGGATTGTAAAAATGAATGCAGCAGTCAAACCGCGTATCGGTATTGTCGGCGCCAGCGGGCGCATGGGGCGGATGTTGCTCGAAGCGATATTGAAAGATGAACAGGTGTCGCTCGGTGCCGCTTTCGATCTGCCGGGCAGCCCTGCCGTTGGCAGCAAAGCCGGAGCGCTGGTCGGCATGGCCAGCGAGGTGCTCGTACGCGATGATTTGGCGGCCGGTATGGCAGAAATCGATTGTTTGATCGATTTTACCCGCCCGGAAGGTACTTTGCAGCACCTGGCGCTGTGTCGTGCGGCCAAGGTGGGCATGGTCATCGGGACGACCGGTTTTGATGCTGCCGGCAAGGAGCAAATTGCTGCCGCAGCCAAGGATATTCCTGTGGTATTTGCGCCAAATATGGCCGTGGGCGTGAATCTGGTGTTTAAGCTGCTCGATACGGCGGCGCGCATTTTGGCGCAAGGTTACGATATCGAAGTCGTCGAAGCGCACCACCGCATGAAAGTGGATGCGCCTTCGGGCACAGCCTTGCGCATGGGCGAAGTGGTGGCGGCGGCTTTGGGGCGTGATCTTGAAGACTGCGCCGTGTATGGCCGCGAAGGCGTGACCGGTGAGCGTGATCCGTCCACCATCGGTTTTGCCACGGTGCGCGGCGGCGATATCGTTGGCGACCATACGGTGATGTTCTGCGGTTTGGGCGAGCGGGTGGAAGTCACCCACAAGGCCAGCAGCCGCATGCCTTATGCCTTGGGCAGCCTGCGCGCGGCACGCTTCATCGCCGGGCGTCAGCAAGGTTTGTTCGATATGCAAGATGTGCTGGGTTTGCGCTGAGTCTGCGCTGAGCACCTCTGAGCTTTCATGATCGATTTCGATAAGCGCGCGCAATCATGAAATCCAGTTTGTTTGCCCGGCAGCTGCAAAACCTGTTTGGCGGCGAGGGGGCTAGCGGCTTTCGTGCTGCTGTGGCGCAAGCCAAAGCGGGGGATAACACGGCCTTGCTGGCGCATCTGGAGCCTTTGGTCGAGCAGGTCGATGCGGCCTATGCGGCCTATGTCAATTTGAATCAATGGACCACGGTGCTCTCCGGCGACGCGCTGATGGACTGGAATCTGTTGTCCGGGGTGATTGACGTCAAGCGCGGCTGGAAAGAAATGCTCGGTTACGGCAAAACGGAATTGAGCGATAGCGTGGCCCAGTGGCAGCAGTTGCTGCACACGGAAGATGCGTCAAAATTTCAGGCCGCGCTGGCCGCGCATGTCGAGCGCCGGGACCGCTGGTTCGAGCTGGAATGCCGTTTGCGCAGCAAAGATGGCAGCTGGCGCTGGTGTTTGATGCGCGGCGCGGTGGCGACGCGCGATGCGGCCGGGCAGCCGATTCGCCTGCTGTTGCTGCAGCGCGATATTGCGTCCTTCAAGCTCACCCAGAACGAATTGATCGTGGCGCGCGATCTGGCGGAATCTGCTAATCAGGCGCGTGGCACCTTTCTGGCCAACATGAGCCACGAAATTCGTACGCCGATGAACGGCATCATCGGCATGACCGAATTGGCACTCGACACGGACCTCGATGCCGAACAGCGCCATTATCTGCGCACCGTCAGATCATCGGCAGAATCCTTGCTGCGCATCGTCAATGACGTGCTGGATTTTTCCAAGATCGAAGCCGGCAAAATGGATATCGAGGCAGTGCCTTTTCCGCTCGAGGAAATCATTTTCGAGGCAGTGCGCGTTTTGGCGATCGATGCCCATAACAAGGGCCTGGATTTGGTGGTCGATATCGCGCCTAATTTGCCAGAGCGCCTGGTCGGCGATCCGACGCGCTTGCGTCAGCTGTTGCTCAATCTCGTGGGTAATGCCATTAAATTTACTGAGCAGGGCGAGGTGGCGATTCGCGCCAGCATCGAAAACGATATGGATGAGCAGGTGTTGTTGCACGTTGCCGTGCGCGATACCGGCATCGGCATCGCCCCGGACAAACAGCATGCCATTTTTGCTGCCTTTGCCCAAGCCGATGCTTCGACCACGCGCCGTTTCGGCGGCACCGGTCTGGGTTTGGCGATCTGCACCAAACTGGTGCAGCTGATGTCCGGACAAATCTGGCTGGAGAGCAAGGAAGGCGAAGGTTCGGTTTTTCATTTCACGGCGCGCATGAAACGCGCCCCCGAAGCGGCGGCAAAAGCGCAGCAGGAAGCCGCTTACGCCGGACGCCGGGCGCTCATCGTGGAAGCCAACGCCAGCACGGCGCAGGTGCTGCAGACTTTGCTTGAGCACCAAGGCATCAAGACGGCGGTGCTGTCTGACCCAGTGCAGGCGGTGGCGGCGATCAACATGAACCGCTCGCTTGCTCAGGCGTTTGATTATCTTTTGGTCGATACGGATATGCCGGCCCCGGCAGGCATGGCCTTGATCGAAACCTGGCAGCACAGTGGTCAGCCAGAGCGCATTATGGCTTTGTTGACGACGGCAAATCAGCGCCGGGAAATTGGGCGTTTGCGTGAGCTGGATGTGCCGGTGCATCTGCTGAAACCGGCCGGGCACGGTGATATCGCCACGGCACTTGCGCTGCTCGAACAGCTCGGCCTGGAGCGCCAGAGCGATATTTGCCCGGTGACGCCGAGTACGACGCGCCGTTTGCGTATTCTGCTGGCCGACGACAATCCGGTGAATCAGGAAGTGGCGCGCCGCCTGCTGGAAAAGCAGGGACACAAGATCAAGATTGCCAATCATGGCGGCGAAGCGGTCGATATGTTCGAGCAGGGCTCGTTCGATGTCATTTTGCTCGACATGCAGATGCCGGTAATGGGCGGTGTCGAAGCGGCAGAAGCCATTCGGGGGCGCGAATTGCGGCGTAGCTGGGTGGTGTCGCGTGAGTTTCAGTCGGTGCACATCATCGCCATGACGGCCAACGCGCTGGAAAGCGACCGCGAAAAATGCCTGGCCGCCGGGATGAACGATTACCTCGTCAAACCCTTGCTGCCGGAAGACCTTTACGCCGCCTTGGCCAAGGTGCCGGCAGCCGATGAAGCGAATTGGATGAGCGCTACCACGGTCGGGGTGTTGGCCGAAAGCTGCCTCGATTTGCAAGGCGCGCTGAGTAATCTGGGTGACGTCGATTTGCTGGTGACCATGGCCAGCATGTTCCTCGAAGATTGGCAAAATTACATCGACAAACTTGCGCGCGCCCTGCAGCTGCGCGATGTTGCCAATTCGCGCCTGCACGCCCATACGCTAAAAGGTTTGCTGGCCATGTTCAATGCTGAGGTGGCACGCACGCACGCGGTGATGATCGAAGGCGCGATGACGGGCGAAGGGCAGCAATGGGACGATGTCGCCAAGGAATTTACCGCTCTGAAAAACGAAATGTCCCGTATCCGGCCGCAGCTTGCGCGCTTTGTCGAAAAACGCGCCATCGGCTGACAAAATCGTTGTTAAGCGGCAGGGGTGATGTTTGTGATAGCGCCAAAGTGGCCGTGCAAACTCGCCTGTGTTTGCCTGTAAATGGGCTTCTCGGCTAAAATGAGCGGGTTAAGTGCGCCGCGGAGGGATGATCATCCCTCCTTTTTGTGTGCGCGCAAGCAAAAAAACAGGAGAGCCAACGTGTCGTTGCTGCCATCATTCACCCCCGCCATTCTCGCCCTCGCCGACGGAACGGTTTTTCAAGGGTATTCCATCGGCGCAGATGGTCTGACCAGCGGCGAAGTCGTTTTCAACACCGCCATGAGCGGTTATCAGGAAATCCTGACCGACCCGTCCTACACCCGTCAGATCGTCACCCTGACCTATCCGCACATCGGTAATACGGGCTGTAACAGTGAAGACTGCGAGTCGGCCAATCATTTTGCCGCCGGTTTGATCATCAAGGAATTGCCGCCGGCCTCCAACTGGCGCAGCGAAGAAACCTTGGATGCCTATTTGCGCCGCAATGGCATCGTCGGTATTGCCGGTATCGATACCCGCAAACTGACCCGTATTCTGCGTGAAACAGGCGCGCAGGCCGGTTGCATCCTTGCCGGTGAAGGCGACGAGGCGAAAGCCTTGGCGATGGCCCGGGCTTTTCCGGGGCTGGCAGGGATGGATCTGGCCAAGGTGGTGTCTACCCGCGAAACCTATACCTGGACGGAAACCGAGTGGACGCTCGAAGGTTACGGGCAGCAAGGCGAAACCCGTTTCCATGTGGTCGCCTACGATTTTGGTGTCAAGCGCAACATTTTGCGCATGCTGGCGCACCGTGGCGTGCGCGTGACCGTGGTGCCGGCGCAAACCCCGGCCGCCGAGGTGTTGGCGATGAAACCGGACGGTGTTTTCCTCTCCAACGGTCCCGGCGACCCGGAGCCCTGCGATTACGCGATTGCCGCGATTCGTGAAATTCTGGAAGCTGGTGTGCCGACCTTTGGCATCTGCCTCGGCCATCAGCTTTTGGCCCTGGCTTCTGGCGCTAAAACGCAAAAAATGAAATTTGGTCACCACGGAGCCAACCACCCGGTCAAGGATCTGGATTCCGGCAAGGTTTTGATTACCAGCCAGAATCACGGTTTTGCCGTTGATGTGGCAACCTTGCCGGCCAATTTGCGCGCGACGCACACCTCCTTGTTCGACGGTTCCAACCAGGGGCTTGCGCGCACCGACGTGCCGGCCTTCTCTTTCCAGGGGCACCCCGAAGCCATTCCCGGGCCGCACGATGTGGCCCATTTGTTCGACCGTTTTCTCGATTGCATGACGCGCGGCGTGGCCGCACTGTAGGAGCGAGAGCGGCGCAGCAAAAGACCCATCGAAGGACCCATCGAAGCGAAACGTAAAACAGTTTGCGTTTCCCTCATTTCACGTTGCACGGATCAAAAATATGCCGAAACGTACAGATATCAAAAGTGTTCTCATCATTGGCGCGGGCCCCATCATCATCGGGCAGGCCTGTGAATTCGATTATTCCGGCGCACAGGCCTGCAAGGCACTGCGCGAAGAGGGTTACAAGGTCATTTTGGTCAACTCCAATCCGGCGACCATCATGACCGACCCGGAAATGGCCGACGTCACCTACATCGAGCCGATTACCTGGCAGGTGGTGGCGAAAATCATCGAAAAAGAGCGCCCGGATGCGCTGCTGCCGACCATGGGCGGCCAGACGGCGCTCAACTGCGCGCTCGATCTCGACCGCGAAGGCGTGCTCGCCCAGTTTGGTGTGGAATTGATCGGCGCTTCCAAAGAAGCGATCGATAAAGCCGAAGACCGCCAGAAGTTCAAGGATGCCATGACCAAGATCGGTCTTGGCTCCGCCCGTTCGGCCACTGCGCACAGCATGGAAGAGGCGTATCAGGTGCAGGCGGTGGTCGGCTTCCCGACCATCATCCGGCCTTCCTTCACGCTCGGCGGCACCGGCGGCGGCATCGCCTACAACATGGAAGAATTCGAAACCATCTGTAAGCGCGGCCTCGAAGCCTCGCCGACGCACGAACTTCTGATCGAGGAATCCTTGCTCGGCTGGAAAGAGTTCGAGATGGAAGTCGTGCGCGACAAGGCCGACAACTGCATCATCATCTGCTCGATCGAAAACCTCGATCCGATGGGCGTGCATACTGGCGACTCCATCACCGTCGCCCCGGCGCAGACGTTGACCGACAAGGAATACCAACTCCTGCGCAACGCCTCCATCGCCGTGCTGCGCGAGATCGGTGTCGATACCGGCGGCTCCAACGTGCAATTCGCCATCAATCCCAAAGATGGCCGCTGCATCGTCATCGAAATGAACCCGCGTGTGTCGCGCTCTTCCGCCCTGGCCTCCAAGGCCACCGGCTTCCCGATTGCCAAAATCGCCGCCAAGCTGGCCATCGGCTACACGCTCGACGAACTCGCCAACGACATCACCGGCGGCAAGACGCCGGCATCTTTTGAGCCGTCCATCGACTATGTGGTCACCAAGGTGCCGCGCTTTGCCTTTGAGAAATTCCCGCAGGCCGATGCCACGCTGACCACGCAAATGAAATCGGTCGGCGAAGTCATGGCCATGGGCCGTACCTTCCAGGAATCGCTGCAAAAAGCCTTGCGCGGGCTGGAAGTCGGTGTCGACGGCTTCAATCTGAAAACGGTCGACCCGGAAACCATCGACGAGCAACTGGCGATTCCTTCGCCGGATCGCCTGTGGTACGTGGCGGA
>NZ_JBLJBW010000066.1:0-10153 GCF_047638095.1 Azonexus sp. | reverse complement strand
TATTTTCATTTTTTGCCTTCCAAAAGTAACTCTAATTTTAGGTCACCCTTGGCAGACTAAATTTCGGGGGAAGCTCACTTTTGAATCCAACTCATGATTGCGCCTCCAACTGGCCGGCCAAATCATTGGCTTCTTCATCCACCGCACGCTGATTGGTCGAAATACCAAAGGTTTTCGGATTCATGTCCCGGACAAATTTCCGCACTTTGCAATCTTCCGGTCGGCCGAAGCGGATCACGCCGTTGACCATCCTCGGAGACCAGCTCCGGGTGTACAGCTTGTTTTCCCCGGTCTCATCGGGATAGTCGAAACTGTGAAACATCAGCCCAAAACCGAGTTCGCCGTCGGCATCCAGTTCGCCAGCACCGGAACCGAATTCGCAGGGCTCAACGTAGCCCTGGCAATCGCGGGTTCCCAGAAAAATATCCTGGCGCCCACCCCGCTCCAGCATGCGTTTGGCAATGTCGTAGTGTTTCCCTTCTATCCGGTCTGCTACCAATTCCTGGCGGTGGGTGTTCCACTCGAAATGCGCCCGAACCTGATACTCGACATCAGATAGGAAGGTGTAGATCGCCAAACTGTTGCCGCCGCTGTATTCCTGCGGCTTGGTGCCCTTGGTCTGCGTCCTGATGCGCTTCATGACGCGCACTTCATCCACCACCCAGATCAGCGTCGGTTTCCAGTAAATGGACTTGAGAACGCCTTTGATGGCTTCATAGGTGGGGACATGGTACGAGCATTTTTCGCCACCGATACGGGTCAGCGGATCGGTAAATAAAGCATAACGGCCCCATAAGCGGAATTCGATACTGTTGCGCCTAACCATTGAGTATCTCCATCAAAGAAACGGGTTCGGTCGCCAGACCGAACTGCTTACTGTAGTAGCGGGGATCAAGGCTGTAAATTCGGACGCCCTCCTTGATGACATGCAAGGCTTCGGCCTTGGAAAGTTTATCGAACACATGCGGAAAAACATTAACGGTGAATTGCTGGACTTCGCGCAGCAATTCACCTTCCAGCGAAATGTCGTAGGCGCCATGCAGGCGACCAATCAGATCAGCCCCCGCTTTGCCCCAGGGAACCACCACGCCTTGCGTTGGCGAGTCGATGGCTTTGAATGCTTCTGCAGCGGACATGAACGACTGATTCAGTAATCGAGTAGAAATCTGTTCCCCTTTGCGCCCGGCCTCTGCCAAGGAAATTCCGTTTTCCGATAACAGGCTCAACAAGGAATCGTGTCGCCCAATGGCTTTCGCCTCCTTTGGGGAAACGGGGTAAGTCATGTCCTTTTGCCGCTCGAAGAAATAATGGGCGTAGTAATCCGCCAAAGCCTGCGGCCCTAGCAGGTCGTGCTCATAACGTTCTGGCATTTCGCGGAAGAAATCGAGAACAGAAGCAACTTTGTCTCGACCAATGGCAATGTCCTTCAAGTATTCCAGCGTGACATGCTCATTCGAAGGATTGACCAGATGCACGGTGCCCTGCACCGACTTGCCGTTGCGATTGCATCGCCCGGCCGCTTGCGCGATGGAATCCAGGCCGGCCATGGAACGAATCACCGCACCGAAATCCACATCAACACCGGCCTCGATCAACTGCGTGCTAACACACAGCGTTAGCAATCCGGATTCGAGGCGAGATTTGATCCTTACCAATTCGGATTTCCGGTGCATGGGGCACATGTCGGTGCTGAGATGAAAAAGACTCTCTGCATCGACTAATGCCTGGCTGACAAGAAAGATTTGCTTGGCGGCATCCTTGGTATTGACGATGACTAGACAACTTCCAACCCGTGTTGCCTCAGCGCAGGCCAGCTCAGCTATTTCAGCAAAACCCCAAGCATTCGAGCGCCGTTGATCAATGATCTTCACCCGCTTGAGGTCCGCAAAAAGTTGGCGGACATTGCTGACAATTTCATGTCTCTCGCTCAAACGAATCGCCCCCTGATCGACCGCCACCTGATGCAGCAATGGCTGTGTGGCCGTACAGAACACAACGGTACTGTTGCACTGTTCGCTCAGGAAATTAATGGCGTTATTGAACAAGTGGACGCAACGAATCGGCAAAGTCTGGATTTCGTCGAAAATCAGGACCGCATGGGCCAACTGGTGCATACGCCGGGCACCCCGTGTGCCACTGCCAAACAAAGTTTCGAGCAGCTGCACCATGGTCGTATAGATCACTGGCGCATCCCAGTTCTCGCAAAGCATCTTTTCCCGCCAGGTCTGCTTTTCCGGGGTAACGCTGGAGTGATGCTCCAATACCACCTTGCCCTTATCCTGTGGAAACTCATCGGGTTCGAGAATGTCGCGGACCACTTTCGCGTTCTGGTCGATGATGGAAGTGAACGGAATCACGTAGATGACGCGATCCAATTTGCGCCGCTCCGCATGATGTAAGGCGAAACGCAAACTAGCCAGGGTTTTGCCGCCACCCGTCGGCACCGTCAGAGTGTAAATCCCAGCGCAACGTTCAGCGGCATCTTTGCACTCAGCAGAGATTTGTTGCCGCAAGTGGTCAATCGGATGGCGCGGCGCGAAAGCTTCCAGTGCTTTTTCCAGACGCTCGACCAAAATAACCCAAGGCACGTAATCGCCTTGAGGCCGATTGGCTGCGACTTTCTTTTGTTCGAAACTCGCCGTATCGATACGGTCAGCATCGATCAAACAACTGAACAAAAATCGGACAGCCAAACCCAGTTGTTGAAACAACGGCCTCAAATTTTTTTCTTTCTGCTTGAGAGCCGCCAGCAGATTCTTCATTTCGTCAATTAACTCGGGCGAATCGAGCAACGCACGCGCCCGCACCAATATTTCCACATCGGCGCAGAACTGCACTTCTTCAAGGTGAGTCTTCTCTTCCGGCTTTCTCATGCGTTTGCCGAAGACATCGCTACCCTCTGGGTCGAGGCAGTCAATTAAACCAGAATGGTGAGATGCGATACACAGAGCCAGTAGCTGACCGATCAAGGACGCTCGCTCTCCTCTCTTGGAAAGGATCTGCCAAATGAACTGAGCACCGGCCGATAAATGATCTACCTTGCCCTTGAGAGCCCGGGAGTCAACGTAATCATCCTCGTCAGGGTTCAGTAAACCGAGGGCGGAATGGATATAGCACCGAAAATCCTCGCTGTATTTCCCGAGATCGTGAAGCAATCCGATCAACTCCCCGGCAACCTCAAGACGGATTTTCTTGCCAAATATGCTCGATAGCGCGGCCACACCAAGCAAGTGACTGGAAAGGGACTGAAAAACCTGATCACTTTTCCGCCAGTGAGCCATTGGCAGAAATTTCGCTTCTTCTTCGCTCTTCATAATTTTCGGTTAGTGCAACATTGCTTCTGTAAATTTGTAGTCTGCCGGTTTTGCGAAGCCTCGGTTGACTGTATCCGCAGGCTGTTTCTTCAGGGCATTCTTCCCCAAACCTACGAAAGAGTCGACACCATGGCGCAACGCGTAGAACATCATCCTCTGGACGCCGCCTTTGCGGCTTTGCTGACCAACGGCCTGGACGGTACCGGCGAGGCGCTGCGCATCCTGGTCAACGAAATACACAAGATCGAACGCGTTATCAATACGCCGTTGCACGGCTTAAATTACTGGCGCTCGTAGGGCGTCTTGACGATGAAGCCATGGCGCACTTCAACGCCTGGCTATACGCCCCCAAGGCCCCCGCGTAAGGATTTGCACATCCCTGCCCCGCTGCCTGCCGCCAACAACAAACCCGAACCCGATTCAGCGGACGACTCCGGCAGCCACGGCCAAAACCGCCGGTGCTATCATGCGCGGTTATCTTGGCGGCTTTGATCCGGCTTTATGCAGATAGCGTTTTGTCTTTACAAGTACTTCCCTTACGGCGGCTTGCAGCGCGATTTTTTGCGGATTGCGCGGGCGGCGCAGGCGGCGGGGGCGGCGGTGCGGGTGTATGTGCTGTCCTGGCAGGGCGAGGTGCCCGCAGGGTTCGAACGGGTGATCGTGCCGGTGAAGGCTTGGAGCAATGCGCGCCGTTATGCGAAATTCAGCGCTTGGGTGGCGCATGATCTGGCGCAGCGGCCGGTGGATAAAGTGGTGGGTTTTAACAAGATGCCGGGGCTGGATGTGTATTTTGCGGCGGACGCCTGTTATGAAGAAAAAGCGCGCAGCCTGCGTCATCCCCTGTACCGTTTTTCCGGGCGTTATCGCCATTTTTCGGCCTATGAACGGGCGGTGTTTGCGGCGGATGCCGGGCCGCAGATTTTGCTGATCGCACCGGCGCAGCAAGCCGTGTTTCAGCACTATTACGCAACCCCGGAGGCACGTTTTCACCTCTTGCCGCCCGGTATTTCCCGTGACCGCTGCGCACCGCCCGATGCTGATCACATACGCGCACAATTTCGCGAGGAATTTGGCCTTGCGGCGCAGGATTTTTTGCTGCTGCAGGTGGGCTCGGGCTTCAAGACCAAGGGCCTGGACCGGTCTTTACTTGCCTTGGCACATCTGCCGCCGGAACTGCGCGCCCGCACGCGCTTGGTGGTGATCGGTCAGGATGAACCGAGCGCCTTTCGCCGAATGGCGGCAAATTTGGGCTTGACAAAGCAGGTGGAGATTCTCGCCGGGCGCAACGACATTCCGCGCTTCTTACTCGGAGCGGACCTGCTCGTTCACCCGGCCTACAACGAAAACACCGGCACCGTGCTACTGGAAGCCCTGGTCGCCGGGCTGCCGGTGTTGTGCACTGCGGTGTGCGGTTATGCCCCCTATGTCGTCGAGGCCGCGGGCGGCCAGGTGCTGGCCGAGCCTTTCGCGCAGGAGGCGCTCGATGCCGCGCTTCTGTCGATCATCAACGATAGCGCGCAGCGCCGGCAGTGGCAGTTAAATGCGCTTAACTGGGCGCAAACGGCGGATATTTACAGCAATGCCGAACGTGCCGTCGAAATCATCATGCAAACGCCGGGCCAAACGCAGCCCCTGCAGAAAGCGAGCCGCGCATGAGTTTGTTTGCCGCACAGGAAAAACTCTATTTGCAAGCGCCCTTCAGCAATTTGTGGGCGGGGCAGGATGCGTTTGCCGCTGTCGATGCCTTGTCCGGCCAAATTTTTCGCCAGCGCGACGGGCGGCGCACCTTTCGCTACGAACACGCCGGGCAGGGATTTTTCGTAAAAATTCATCATGGCATCGGCTGGGCGGAAATTGGCAAAAACCTGTTGCAAGGGCGCGTACCGATTCTTGGCGCGGAGAACGAACGGCAAGCGATTACCGCGCTCGAAGCACTACAGATCGACACCATGCGGGTGGTGGGTTTTGGGCAGCGCGGCTGGAATCCGGCACGTTTGCATTCTTTCCTGATTACCGAGGAACTCGCGCCGACGATCAGCCTGGAAGATTTTTGCCGTCCCTGGCCGACACAAGCGCCGGCAGCTGCGCTGAAATACGCCTTGATTCGGCGCGTGGCGGAAATTGCCCGGCACATGCACCAGGCGGGGGTCAATCATCGCGATTTTTATTTGTGTCACTTTTTGCTGCATCTGGAGCCCGCACCGAACCCGCGGGCTTTGAAATTATCCTTGATCGATTTACATCGGGCACAAAGCCGCCCGAGCGTGCCGCGCCGCTGGCGGGACAAGGATTTGGCGGGGCTGTATTTTTCGGCGCTGGAGATTGGCTTGTCGGCGCGCGATTTCTGGCGTTTTTTGCGTATTTATTTTGCCCGACCGCTGCGGGAAATTTTCTCTGCGGAAGCCAAACTATTGCAGCATTTGCAAGAAAAAAGCCGGCAGTTGCAGGTGAAATACGCGCGTAAAAATGCCGAGTTTGGAGAAGATTGGTGATCAGCTGGTATCTCCACCCCGCCTATGCCTCCGGCCCGACGGGACAGGCGTTCGCTAGCCCGGCGACAGTGTTTGCGCTGGCCGGTGAAAAAATCACCGACGACCAGGAATCAGCGGTGTATCGCGTAACGGTGGGCGATAAACGCTATTACGTCAAACGCTATTACATCGGTAACCGCGCCTTGTCGCGCCGCTGGTTTGGTTTGCGCGACTGGCTGGGACCGCGCCGTGCGGTGCAGGAATGGACCAATCTGCAACGCTTTACCGCCTGGGGAATTCCCACGGCGACCCTGGTGGCTTACGGGCAGGAGCGCCAGTTCGGGCGTTTTCTGCGCGGCGTGGTGATTACCGAAGAATTGCGCGACACCAGCGATCTGGCGCAAATGGCGCTCCGCCACGATCCGCGTTTGCAGGATGCGTGCTGGCTGGGCCAGGTCTTGCCGCAGATTGCCCAGGCCACGCAGCGCATGCACCAGCGCCGTTTTTGCCATAACGATTTGAAATGGCGCAACATTCTGGTGGATAACAGCGCGTCGCCCACGGCCTATTTCATCGACTGCCCGACCGGCATGTTTTGGTGGCCGCCTTTTCTGGAATACCGCATCGTCAAGGATCTGGCCTGCCTGGACAAAGTCGCCAAATACACTTTGCCGCGCCGCTGGCGGCTGCGTTTTTACCTTGATTATGTCGGGCACAAGCGCCTGACGGCGGCGGACAAGCAGCGTTTGCGCAAAGTTCTGGCGTTTTTTGTGGGGCGCGAATGAGCAGCATCGCGGAGTTACGCACCGCCGGACGCACTCCGCGCCTGCCTTTGTGCGTGGAATTCAGCGCGGGCGGCACGCTATTGCTGGAAAAACAGCTGCGCCTGGTGCCCGGCAAACGCCTGGTCGCACAGGGGCGCTGGAACGATCAAACGGTGCTGGTGAAGCTGTTTTTTGCCGGCGCGCACCAGCGCCACGGCGAACGCGAACGGGCCGGGGTGGTTGCCTTACAGGCGGCCGGCGTGGCGACACCGGCGCTTCTTACCGCCGGTGCCGTGCAAGGCGGTGCCTATGCCGTGGTGAGCGAATTTTTGCCGCAGGCGCAAACCCTGGCAGCCCTTGCAGACGACGATACGACGCAGAAAATGGCCGCTTTGTCGGCCATCATGCCGCTCTTGGCGCGTATGCACGCCGCCGGTTTGGCGCAAGCCGATCTGCACCTGGGTAATTTTTTGCAGGCGCAAGGTCAAATTTATGCCATTGATGGTGATGCCATCATCCAGCACGGCGGGCAGGCTTTGCCACGGGCACAAATTCTCACCAATCTGGCAGTTTTATTTGCCGGACTGACGCCGGATTGGGATGCGCAGCACGCCGCATTGCTCGCGCTTTACCGTGCCGCGCCGGCAGCCGCCAGTTTGCACCTGGATGAGGCATTCGCCGCCGATTTGCCGGCGGCAGTGCACAAAACCCGCGCCCGCCGGCTGGAAAAATTTCTCGAAAAAACCGGACGGGATTGCACGCAATTCGCCGTCGGGCGCGGCGAGCGGCAGGCTTGGGCAGCGGTGCGCCCACGGCTTGCGGAGTTTGCGCCATTTTTTGCTGATCCGGACCGTTTCGTCGACGCTGCCCATTGTTTCAAAACCGGCGGCACCTGCACCGTAGTGGCGAGCGAAATTGCCGGCCAGACACGTTTGATCAAACGCTACAACCTGAAAAACTGGCGTCACGCCTTGTCGCGCGCCTGGCGGCCGAGCCGTGCCTGGCATTCGTGGCGGGCGGCGCATCTGCTGGATTTTTACGGCATCGCCACACCGTCGCCGCTGGCCGTGCTGGAAGAACGGCGCGGCCCTTTGCGCGGCCGGGCTTTTCTGGTGACCGAGTTGTGCCCTGGGAAAAACCTGCTGGACACATTGAATCCGGCAGAAATTCCGCCGCCACAACTGGCCACTGCCTTGCTCAAAACCTTTACGGCGCTCTACGCTTTGCGTATCAGCCACGGCGATTGCAAGGGCACCAATTTGTTCTGGCACGCTGGAAAAATTTATTTGATCGACCTCGACGCACTCACTCAGCATCGCTCTACCTGGCGTTTCAAGCGAGCCTGGCGGCGCGATCGGGCGCGCTTTTTGCGCAACTGGCCGGCCGACTCGCCGCTCGTGCGCTGGCTGGATGCGCAGCTGCCTGGCGGGATTTAGGCCTCTGGTGGGGTTTAGGACGAAACGCTGTTCTCTGTCACTTGGCGTGGCGTCACCAGACGTGAGGCGAGCAGGCCCAGTTCGTAGAGCAGGCACATGGGAATGGCCAGCGCGAGCTGGGAGACGACATCGGGCGGCGTAACGATAGCGGCGACGACGAAGGCACCGACGATGAAGTAAGAACGCCATTCTTTTAATTTTTCGACACTGACCACGCCCAGCTTGGCGAGCACGACTTGCGCCACCGGCACTTCAAAAGAGAGGCCGAAGGCGAGGAACATGGTCATGACAAAAGAAAGATAAGCTTCGATATCCGGGGCCGGGGTGATGCTTTTGGGGGCGAAGCTGGCGATGAAGGTAAACACCTGACCGAAAACGAAAAAATAGCAAAAACTCATCCCCAACAAGAAAAGCACGGTGCTGGAAATGATCAGCGGCACCCCCAGGCGGCGCTCGTGTTCGTAAAGCCCCGGGGCGACGAAAGCCCAGGCCTGATACAACACATAGGGCAAAGCGAGGACGAAGGCCACCATGCCCATCACCTTGAGCGGCACCATGAAGGGCGTGATGACGCCAATAGCCACCATCTTGGTGCCTTGCGGCAGTGCGGCAGTCAGCGGGGCGGCGAGAAAATCATAAATCGCGCCGGGGCCGGGATAAATCGCCAGCGCACCAAAAATGACGCCGATCGCAATCAGGCTGCGCAGCAGGCGGTCGCGCAATTCGACGAGATGAGAGACAAAGCTCTCGCCAGCCGGGGTGTCTTCAGTCATACCGCCGAGGTGTCCTTGCGTGTCGCAACGGCCTGCGCCGTATTGAGGGTGCTTTCGATGCCGGGAGTGGGTTCGACGGCCGGAACGCTGGCATCAGCCCCCAGTTGGCGCAGCTCGGCAGCGGCATCTTGCAGCGGGGTTTCGATGCTCGTCTGGAACTTGCCGACTTCCTCACGCATGGAATTTTCCAACGAGCGGGCCGATTCATTGACCTGGGCTTGCAGTTTGCGCAACTCGTCGAGCTGCATCTCGCGATTGATGTCCGATTTCACGTCGTTGACATAGCGCTGCGCCCGCCCGAGCAAATGCCCGACGGTACGCGCCACTTTCGGCAGGCGCTCGGGGCCGATGACGACCAGGGCGACGATGCCGATGACGATCAGCTCAGAAAATCCGATATCGAACATATTTTATTTTTGCAGCGATGCGGCGCGCGCCATCAATGCGTCGTGGTTTTTTCCTTGACCTCGACATCGATGGTCTGACCGGACACCTGCTGCGGATTTTGCGGACTGGCGGTGCTGCCGTCCGCGCCGGCTTCCTTCATGCCTTCCTTGAAACCTTTGACCGCACCGCCCAGATCCTGCCCGATGTTGCGCAGTTTTTTGGTGCCAAAAACGAGCATGACGATGACCAGAACGATCAACCAGTGCCAAATGGAAAACGAACCCATGTGTGACTCCTAATGTTTTTTGACCATCGGGCCGACCGGCTGCGGTCCGCCCAGAATGTGCATGTGCAGGTGCTGAACTTCCTGTTGTCCGATTTCACCCGTGTTGATGATGAGACGAAAACCGCCGAGGCTGCCTGCAGCGCGCGCGATGTCATTGGTTTTGGCGAGCATTTTGCCCACCAGTAGTGCATCTTCTGCCGCCAGGCTGGCGAGCGAGGTGATGTGTTTTTTAGGTACGAGCAAGACATGCACCGGGCGCTGCGGGTCGATATCCTTAAAGGCGAGCATGTCCTCGTCTTCGTACAGCTTGGTTGCCGGAATTTCTCCGGCAACGATCTTGCAGAAGAGGCAGGCGCTCACTTCTTGGCGTTCCGCGCAGCTTTTTCATCGACGCCGGATATACCTTCGCGGCGGCGCATTTCCTGCGAAACGTCTTCGATACTCATGCCATAGAAAACGAGTAGCACCAGAATGTGATAGATCACATCGGTCGATTCGCGCACGATATTGAGGCGCTTGCCGTCTTTGGCGGCCATGATCAACTCGGCGCACTCTTCGCCAATTTTTTTCAGGATGGAATCCGGGCCGTTGGCAAACAGGCTGGCGGTGTACGACTTCTCCGGATCAGCGTTGCGGCGCGTGGCCAGGGTTTCGGACAGGCGGTGCAGGATGTCGTGTGTGCTCATGCGTAAATTTCCTTCGGATCTTTGATGACCGGATCG
>NZ_JBLJBW010000065.1:0-10493 GCF_047638095.1 Azonexus sp. | reverse complement strand
CGTTTCCGTGACGATGGCCGCGACATCCTGTTCTTCGTCGACAACATCTACCGCTACACCCTGGCCGGTACCGAAGTGTCCGCGCTGCTGGGCCGCATGCCTTCCGCCGTGGGCTACCAGCCGACGCTGGCCGAAGAAATGGGTCGTCTGCAAGAGCGCATCACCTCGACCAAGGTCGGTTCGATCACCTCGATCCAGGCCGTTTACGTCCCTGCCGATGACTTGACCGACCCGTCGCCCGCCACCACCTTCTTGCACTTGGACTCCACGGTGGTGCTGTCGCGTGACATCGCTTCGCTCGGTATCTACCCGGCCGTTGATCCGCTCGACTCCACCAGCCGCCAGCTCGATCCGCAAATCGTCGGTGAAGAGCACTATTCGGTGGCGCGCGCCGTGCAGATCACGCTGCAGCGTTACAAGGAACTGCGCGACATCATCGCCATTTTGGGCATGGATGAACTGTCTCCGGAAGACAAGCTCGCCGTGTCCCGCGCGCGCAAGATCCAGCGTTTCCTGTCGCAGCCTTTCCATGTGGCCGAAGTCTTTACCGGTTCGCCGGGCAAATTCGTGCCGCTGAAAGAAACCATCAAGGGCTTCAAGGGCATCGTCAATGGTGAATACGACGATCTGCCGGAACAAGCCTTCTACATGGTCGGCGGCATCGAAGAAGTCGTTGAAAAGGCGAAGACGCTGCAGTAATGCGACGTCAGCTTAGGAGCCCGCCATGGTTATGACCGTATATTGTGATGTCGTCAGTGCCGAAGAATCGATCTTCTCCGGCAAGGTAGAAATCGCTGTGTTCCCCGGCGAGGCCGGGGAGCTTGGCATCCTGCCGCAACATACGCCGCTGCTCACGCGCATCAAGCCCGGCGCGATCCGTCTGAAGGTGGCGGATCAGAGCGAGTTTGAGCTGGTCTATGTTTCTGGCGGCATGCTGGAAGTGCAGCCGGACATGATCACTGTGCTGGCCGATACGGCTATCCGCGCGCGTGATCTGGACGAAGCGAAGGCGCTCGAGGCCAAGAAACGTGCTGAAGAAGCCTTGGCCAACCGCCAGGCGGAGATGGATTACGCCGCGGCGCAGGCCGAACTGGCCGAAGCCATTGCACAGCTGCAAACGATTCAACGCCTGCGTAAGCATACGCACTGATGCGCGGCGAAAAGTACGCATACAAAAAAAGCAGCCGGTAGGCTGCTTTTTTTCGTCCATCTAAATCCGGTTTAAAACTGCGCTCTTCAAGACGACATGAGGGGTGAATCCCCCGGCCGGAAGGCCTGTGGAAAACCCGTCGCCGACCTCTTCGGTGCGGATCAAGCAAAAATTCACGGTGAAATTTCTTCCAAACGCCGCTCCAGCGCAGCAAGTTGCTGAGTGAATTTTGCGTTTTTCCTGCTGAAATCGCCCAAATCCTCGGGCGCTACGGTGAGACCGCTTTCTTCCTTGAGGTAATCGCGCAAGTTCTCCAGGCTGCGGCGCACGGCTTCGCGGGTTTGTATCAAGCTGCGCCGGGCAAAGCGATCTACGCGATGGGCCGCAATGTCGCCGAAAATATGGGCAAGATCGGCTTCGCTGTCCCAGCGCAGGTTGCGCAAGACAAAGGCGAGAGTTTCTGCGAGCTCTGCGCGTCCGCTCAGATGCGCCTGGGCAAAGAGTGCCTTGTGGTCTTGCGCGAGCAGTTTGAGAAAATTTTCGGGCAGTTCGATGCAAACGTCGGCATTCTCGTTGAATGCAGCCAATGCAAACTCGCCCGTGGCAGTGATCTGGCAGGCAAACAACGCTCGCCCGGCGCTGGTGAGCAGTACCGTGCTAGCTGCGTGTGGGCGCAGTTTGGCCTGCGCCCAGCTGTTTTGCCGCAGCACATGATTGAGTGGTGCCAAAAAGAAGCGGCGGGCGCGTTCGGGCAAAGGCATCAGAGCTTGTAACCGCGATGCAGCGCGACGACGCCAAACATCATGTTGAAATATTCGACACGCGACAGACCGGCCCCCTCCAGCATGCCTTTCAGGGTTTCCTGATCGGGGTGCACACGGATCGATTCCGAGAGATAGCGGTAGCTGTCCGGGTCGCGGGTGACCAGGCCGCCGATGCGCGGGATGACCTGGAAGGAATAGAAATCGTAGAACGGTGCCAGCGGTTTCCACACCTGGGAGAATTCCAGCACCATCAGGCAACCGCCGGGGCGCAGAACGCGGGTCATTTCGCGCAAGGCACCGTCTTTGTGCGTCATGTTGCGTAGGCCAAAAGCCACCGTGACACAATCGAACCAGCCATCCGGAAAAGGCAGCTTTTCGGCATCGCATTGCGCTACCGGCAGCATGTATCCTTTGTTGGTCAGGCGATCGCGCCCGTGGGCGAGCATGGCATTATTGATGTCGGTCAGCCAGACCTGCCCGCTCTTGCCGACGCGTTTGGCAAAGGCCAGCGACAAATCGCCGGTGCCGCCGGCCACGTCGAGCACCCGCGAGCCTTCGCGGACGCCGCTGCGGGCGATGGTGAAGGCCTTCCACAGCCGGTGCATGCCGCCGGACATCAAATCGTTCATCAGATCGTAACGGCTGGCGACCGAGTCGAACACATCGCGCACGCGGCGCGCTTTTTCTTGCTCGGCCACGGTTTCGTAGCCGAAATGAGTGGTTTTATCTTGGTTCATGTGGCTTTAATGGTGCGCACCGCAGGCGCTGCTTTGTGCGCGCGGGGTGGTGTCGATATCGCGGGAAGCGCCGCGTGCCTCAAGCATTTTGAGGTACTGCGCCCATAAGTCGTCGTGATGCACGGCGAGGTTGTAGAGCAGCTCCCAGGGGTAAAGGCCGCTCTCGTGACCGTCGGAAAAAATAAGCTTCAGGGCATAGCTGCCCACGGGCTCGACGGCAAGCAGATCCACCTTGCGTTTGCCCGTTTGCAAGACCTCTTGCCCCGGGCCGTGGCCGCGCGCTTCGGCTGACGGGGTATAGACCCGCAGGTATTCGAAATCAAGACGATAGGATTCGTTGTTGGCGTAACACAGCTCGAGCACGCGGCTTTGGGTGAGCAGACGAACGGTTTCGGGAATCGGTATCGGTGAACTCATGGCAATCTCCGGTAAGTCCGCGAGTCTACCGCGAAGCTGGCGGCCATGTCACACATCGACCAAGCTGATGCGCTCGAAATCGACTTGCCGGCGCAAAATGCGGTTCATGCGCACGCGGCGCGGGCGTTCGTCGAGAAAAATTTCAATTTCCCGCCCCGCCCGGTATTGGCCGGTGGCGACGATGATCGACTCATCTTCGCTCTGCGGTCCGGAAGGCAAAAGGAAGCCTGGCTGAAACCGTTCTTGCAAAGCACCATGCGGTTCTACGATGCGGTAAGCCACACCGCGTGGCATGCCAGGCAAAAGAGAGAGTCCGATGACGAGCTTGCCGCTGTGCTCTTGCATCAACCAGGTGGCAAAGGCGAGCAAATAGGTGTTGCCATCGGGCGGGCGCACCGCCACCAACTGCCCGTGCGCCAGACGCTGCCCATCTTCTTGGCGCAGCAAGCGAAAGCCGGTGGCCGACTGATTGATGACTTCCCAAGCCTCGTGCGGGAATTCGGCATGCGGGCGAATGGTCAGGGCCTGCGCCGGGTCGACTTGATCGCGAAAGGTGTAGAGCGCGTTGAAATCGGCGCGGGTATAGGCGCTGGCGGTGTCGGGTTGTTCGAAGGCCTGGTGTTCGAGGTGAAAATAAATCGCCGGAAAACCCGCGCACAGCTGCGCCGTGCCACTGCTGGGAAAACGCCGGAAACGGCGGGGCGAGGCGGCTTGCGACCAGGGGCGGGCGAGCTGTTCGAGCAATTTGCTGACACGGCTGCTGTTTTCATTGCCCAGGCCCAATTCTTCCGGAGAAATACGCTGGCGTAATTGTCCCAGGGTCTGCTGAATTTGCAGGTGCAGGCGCTGGGTATCGAGGTGGCGCGCATCCTGTGCCGGGCCATTGAGGCTGGCGCTGGGGTGCAGGGGCTGATCCTGTAAAAGCTCGACGATGTAGGGCGGAAGCTGATTGTCGTCATCCAGTGCGGCGATGGACACCAGCGGCGACCACATCGCGGCCCAGTGGCGCAGCAAATTCAGATTGCGCACGCTGTGGCTGTAGGGGCTGGCAATATCGATCAAGAGCAGCGCGGTGTAGGCGGCGGCGCAATGTGTGGCGTGCACCGAGTTTTCCAGCGGGTCGGTGAGTGGCGTATAAGCGATATGCCATTCCTCGGCGCTGGCGTAATAGCCGTGCAATTCCAGCCAGAGACCGACGGGCTGCTCGCGGCGGGCGCGGTAATGCTCGACCAGGATGAGACCGCAGTAATAGATGCAGCGATACAGAATCGTTGCCATCAGTTTGAGGAAAGCCGGGTCTTCCGGCGCTGGGCGGATCAGGCTGGCGCACAGGCCGTAAGCCCGGCACATTTTGTGCCAACAGCTGCTGACTGAAGCAAAGGCATCTTCCTCTTCACGGCTGAGCGGCACCATTTTGTTGTGGTAGCGGCGGGCCATTTCTTCATTGATGAAGCACAGGGGAGCGCGCAAAGCCTCCAGTAATTCGAGCAGGGTGCCAGATTCCGGCGGCGCTTGCAGCAAAGCGTCGAGCAGGGCGCTGAGTTGCTGTTCGGCCAAGGTGGGATGGGTCAGTTTGACGCGGGCAAGGTAATCCAGCCCGAACTCCAGGGTGATGGGGTCGGGAAAGTTGGACAGGTGCGTTTCGCTCATGCAGGGACTCCACAGGCCAGATGTCGGGTGAGATGAGCGGCCAATTCCGCATCGCTGAGCGCGGTGGGTAGCACGCCTCCCGGGCGCTGACGGGTTCCCCAGATGGGTTCGGGAAACCAGGGGTCATCACGCCAACGGCAAATAATATGCCAGTGTAAATGCGGGACGACATTTCCGAAAGATGCAAGATTGATTTTATCGGGGCGATAACACGCGCGTAGCGCCGTTTCCACAGCCAGCACCGCGTCCATCAGGCTGCGCTGCTGCGCCGGGGCGAGTTCGCTCATCTCCGCCACATGGTGCTGCCAGATGATGCGGCAAAAGCCCGGCAGTTCGCTGTCGGTGACGCGCACGATGCGGTAATCCGCTGTTTGCAGCAACAGCACCCCGCCGTTTTCTTTACAGAGCACACAGGCGGGGGCGGTGTCGTGCATGGTCAGCATCAGAGCAGAATGCGTTCGATGCCACCGTTGTTGGCGCGGCCAACGTAATCGGCCATCCAGTTCTCGCCGAGCAGATATTTGGCGAGTTCGACCACGATGTAGTCGGCCTGGGTGCCGGCATCGTCATCGTAGCGCGACAAACCTTGCAAACAGGCGGGGCAACTGGTGAGGATTTTGACGTCGCCGGCAAAACCGTCAGCGCGCTGAGCGGCGACACCTTTCTCGATTTCTTCCTGCTTGCGGAATTTGACCTGAGTGGCCACATCCGGACGGGAATAGGCGAAAGAACCGGAATCACCGCAGCAACGATCCGACAGCGGCACCTTCTGGCCGAGCAGGCTTTGCGTCACGGTGCTGGAGAGGTGCACCTTGATCGGCGTGTGGCAGGGCTCGTGGTAGAGGTAGCGTACGCCGTCGATGTTGTCGGCCTTGACGCCTTTTTCCATCAGGTATTCGTGAATGTCGAGCAGGCGGCAGCCGGGGAAGATCTTCTCGAACTGATAGGTTTCCAGTTGGTCGAGGCAGGTGCCGCAGGAGACGATCACCGTCTTGATGTCGAGATAATTCAGCGTCGTCGCCACGCGGTGAAAGAGAACGCGATTGTCGGTACTGATTTTATGGGCGAGGTCCGCATTGCCGGAAGCATTTTGCGGATAGCCGCAACACAGGTAACCCGGCGGCAGCACCGTGGTGACGCCCAGATCGTAGAGCATGGCTTGCGTCGCCAGGCCGACTTGCGAGAAGAGGCGCTCCGAACCGCAGCCGGGGAAATAGAACACGGCATCCGACTCGTCCGTGGTTTTTTTCGGGTTACGGATGACCGGGATGACTTTGTCGTCCTCGATGTCGAGTAGCGCCCGCGAAGTGCGCTTGGGCAGATTGCCCGGCATGGGCCGATTCAGGAAGTGGATGACTTGCGTCTTGACGGACGGTGCGCCGACGGTTGCGGGCGGGTGACGGCGGGTTTCCTGGGTCAGATTCAGCGCTTTCGCCGCCTTGTGGGCCAGACGTTGCGCTTTGAAGCCAAATTCCATCATGCCCGCGCGCATCAGCTTGATGGTGGTCGGGTCCTTCAGATTGAGATAGGTCATGGCCGCCGCCGTGCCCGGGCTGAAGCGTTTTTTGCCTTGCTTACGCAGGAAGTTGCGCATGGCGACCGAAACGTCACCAAAGTCGATATCGACCGGACAGGGTTTGACGCAGCGGTGGCAGATGGTGCAGTGATCGGCCACATCGTTGAACTCGCTGAAATGCTGCAGCGAGATGCCGCGCCGGGTCTGCTCCTCGTAGAGGAAGGCCTCGATCAACAGCGAGGTGGCGAGAATTTTGTTGCGCGGGCTGTAGAGCAGGTTGGCGCGCGGCACATGGGTGGAACATACCGGTTTGCATTTGCCGCAGCGCAGGCAGTCCTTGATCATGTCGGAAATTTTGACGATTTCCGATTGCTCCATGATCAGCGACTCTGCACCGAGCAACGAGAAGGACGGCGTGTAGGCGTTGCGCAGATCGCCTTCGGCCAGCAGCTTGCCCTTGTTGAAATGGCCTTGCGGGTCGACCTTTTGCTTGTAAGCGCGGAAAGGCCCGATTTCATCTTCGCTGAGAAACTCCAGCTTGGTGATACCAATGCCGTGCTCGCCGGAAATCACGCCGTCGAGCGAACGCGCCAGATGCATGATGCGCTCCACCGTTTTATTGGCGGTTTGCAGCATGTCGTAATCGTCGGAGTTGACCGGCAGATTGGTGTGCACATTGCCGTCGCCGGCATGCATGTGCAGCGCCACGAACACCCGGCCGCGCAGCACCTCCTGCTGCACGGCGGCCATGCGCTCAGAAAGCGGACGGTAAATGGTGCCGTTGAAGATGTTGTCGAGCGGCTCCTTCAGTTCCTTCTTCCAGGAGGCGCGCAGCGAATAATCCTGCAGGCGGTGAAAAAGCGTAGGCGCGCTCGCCCGATTGCTGAGTTCGCCAGCGACGATGCCGAATTCAGCAAAACGGGTTTCCGCCTCCATCAGCGGCAGGTCGAGATGATCGAGCAGCCACTGCCAGCGCGCCCGCACGCCGGCCACATGCTCCAGCGCCCGCTCGCGCCGGTCGCCGAGCAGGGTTTGTTTATCCAGCTTGGTATCGCCGACGTTGATGGGCAGTTCGCCCTGAAAAAACTCGGTCAGCGCGTCGCACAGCTTGAGCTTGTTTTGCAGCGAGAGCTCGATATTGAAGCGCTCGATGCCGTCGCAGTAATCGCCCATGCGCGGCAGCGGAATGACCACGTCTTCGTTCAGCTTGAAGGCGTTGGTGTGGCGGGAAATGGCGGCGGTACGCGAGCGGTCGAGCCAGAATTTCTTGCGCGTTTCCGGCGTCACCGCGATGAAACCTTCAGAACCGCGTACATTGGTCATGCGCACCACTTCGGAGGCGGCATGCATGACGGCAGCTTCGTCGTGGCCGACGATGTCGCCGATCAGCACCATCTTCGGGCGGCCATGGCGCTTGGCCTTGGTGGCGTAGCCGACGGCCTTGACGTAGCGCTCGTCCAGATGTTCCAGGCCGGCCAGTTGCACACCGGCCGCGTGCCCCGCACCGCCCGGCTTGAAATAATCGGTGATCTCGACGATGGACGGCACCGCTTCGCGCACCTGCCCGAAAAACTCCAGACAGACGGTGCGGGTGACCGGCGGCATTTTGTGCAGCACCCAGCGGGCGGCGACGATGATGCCGTCGGTGCCTTCTTTTTGCACGCCGGGCACGCCGCCCAAGAATTTATCGGTCACGTCCTTACCCAGCCCGATCTTGCGGCAGGCGGCACCGGGCAGTGTGAGGCGTTCTTCGCTGAGCAGTTTTTTGCCGGAAGAATCAAAACGTTTCAGGCGAAAGACGACGGTTTCCTGCTCGTGAATTTTGCCAAAATTGTGATCCAGGCGTTCGACTTCCAGCCAGTTGCCGTCCGGGTCCACCATTTTCCACCAGGCCAGGTTGTCGAGCGCGGTACCCCACAGTACGGCTTTTTTACCGCCCGCATTCATGGCGATATTGCCGCCGATACAGGAGGCCGAGGCCGAGGTGGGATCGACGGCGAAGACACGCCCAGCGAGGCTGGCGGCCTCTGAAACACGGTCGGTGACGACGCCGGCACCGGTGCGGATGGTGGCGTAAGCGCTCGCCATTGGCCCCTCGAGGCCGGGTAGGACGAGGTCTTCGACCGGGCCGATATCGATCAGTTTTTCGGTATTGATGACCGCCGAGTGGGCGCTCAATGGCACTGCGCCGCCGGTGTAACCGGTGCCGCCGCCACGCGGGATGATGGTTAAACCGGCCTCGATACAGCCGCGTACCAGGTGGCCGATTTCCTCCTCGGTATCCGGGTAGAGGACGACGAAGGGGTATTCCACCCGCCAGTCGGTCGCATCGGTGACGTGCGAAACGCGCGCCAGACCATCAAAAGCGATATTGTCGCGACGGGTGTGTTTGCCCAGCACCTTCAAAACCTTGCGCCGCAGTTCCTGCGTTTCGGTGAAGCGCGCGGCGAAGCGGACGATGGCGTCTTCCGCCGCCACCACCAAACGCTTGACCTTGGCCGAGCGTACCGGGTCTTCCTTCTCGCGCTCGATACGGCGCTTTTCCACTTCCCGCAGGCGATGGCGCAAGGCTTCGATCAGCGCTTCGCGCCGCTCGCGGTTGGCGAGCAGATCGTCTTCCAGATAAGGATTGCGCTGCACCACCCAGATGTCGCCCAGCACCTCGTACAACATGCGCGCCGAGCGCCCGGTGATGCGCTCGGCGCGCAATTCGTCGAGCACTTTCCATAACTCGCTGCCGAGCAGGCGAATGACGATCTCGCGGTCGGAGAAGGAGGTGTAGTTGTAAGGGATTTCGCGCAGGCGGACGGTCATGGGCGGGCAACCGGAAGCTATCAAAAGGTTGATTTTAGCGTATTGCGGCGCAACACGCGGCCCCGGTAGACCGTGACGGCGCGGATCGGTTCAGATCATGGTGCAGCGCCTTCGGGCAGTAGCACCCACAGGCGTCCATTTTGTTTCATGCGCCCGGCCTGCGCCCCGGCTTCCTTGCCGAAACCCCAGAAAAAATCGGCGCGCACGGCACCGCGAATGGCCCCGCCGGTGTCTTGCGCCATGACCAGGCGCTCCAGTTTGCGCTCGCTGTTGGGATAGGTGGTGGCGAGAAAAACCGGCGCGCCCAGCGGGATGGCGCGCGGGTCGATGGCAATACTGCGTTCGGCGGTCAGCGGTACGCCCAGGGCGCCGATGGGGCCGTCGTTACTGGCCGGCATTTCGCGGAAAAAAACGTAGCTCGGGTTGCTGTTGAGCAGTTCATCCAAGCGTGTTGGGTTGGCGCGTGCCCAGGCCTGGATGCCCTGCATCGAAGCCTCTTCCAGTTTCAAATCGCCGCGTTCGACCAAAAGACGGCCGATGGAGCGGTAAGGGTGGCCGTTCTGGTCGGCGTAATTGACCCGCATCAGGCTGCCGTCGGGCAGGCGGATGCGTCCGGAGCCCTGGATTTGCAGGAAGAACAGTTCGATCGCATCCTCCACCCAGGCCAGCGCCTGAGCAGGGAGCCGGCTGTCTGCCGCCAGGATTTCGCCGCGTGTCCAGTAAGGCACGACCTTGTTGCCTTCGACGCGCCCGCGCACGCGCTTGCCTTTCAGTTCCGGGAAAAGCTCGCCCAGTTCGATGGTTAAAAGATTGTCCGGCGCGCCGTGCACGGCATGGGCAAAGCGTGCGGTTTTCTGGCGGCTGCCCTGCAGGAGCGGCTCGTAATAACCCGTGACCATGCCTTCGGTGGCGGCCAGGTCATCCGTGGACAGCGCGTAGGGGCGCAATTCGCGCTCGAAAAACTCACGCACCGCGGCGCTCGATTGGCCGTTCACTGCAGCGGCGCGGCTGCAAACGGCTTGCCAGACTTCGGCTCCGGCGCGCTTGGCCAGGCCACGACAGCTTTGCTGGAAGGCGGGCCAGGCGGCGCGCAGATCATCTTTTTGCCAGTTGGGGAGATCGGCCCAGGCCGCGGGAGTGAGGCGGCGCGAGAAAGTCGGGGGTTGGGGTTTTTCTTTTCCGACTTCCGGGCAGGTGGGGCAGGCCGCACAGGGCGGGCAGCTTGGCGATGTGGCGCTGGCGGCTTCCGGCGGCCCTTCCGGGGTGCCGAGGCTGGCCGGGAAGTGTTCGCAGGCGGCGAGTAAAACGCTCGCGGCAAGCAGAAGAAGAGTTTGGCGTTTGAACATGGCTTTCGCTAAAGTAGGACGTTTTGCCGCGCAGTATACCCGCCATGATGATTGCCCCCGACCGTCTCGAATTGCTCGTGCAGCGCGCCGAAAGCGTGC
>NZ_JBLJBW010000064.1:0-11199 GCF_047638095.1 Azonexus sp. | reverse complement strand
TGGATGCCGTTACGCACCAGCATGCGCTCGAATTCCGGGCATTGGCGCACGAATTCGTTGTATTCCTGGTCGGAGCAAAAACCCATCACCCGCTCGACGCCAGAACGGTTGTACCAGGAGCGGTCGAACAGGACGATTTCACCGTCGGTCGGCAGATGTTGCACATAGCGCTGGAAATACCACTGCCCGCGCTCGATTTCGCTCGGTTTTTCCAGAGCCACCACGCGCGCGCCGCGCGGGTTCAAATGCTCCATGAAACGTTTGATGGTGCCGCCCTTGCCGGCTGCATCGCGCCCTTCAAAGAGGATCACGACCTTCTGCCCGGTCTCCTTGACCCAGGCCTGCAGCTTCAATAATTCAACCTGCAAGCGGTATTTCTGGCGCTCGTAATTGCGCCGCTGCATCAGGTTTTTGTAGGGGTAGATGCCGGAGCGCCAATCGGCGACCAATTCTTCGTCCGGGTTGACGTGCTGCTCGTCAAAACGCAACTGCTGCTGGCGCAGCAGGCGTTTGAGCATGGCCAGCGCCTCTTCGCTGGGCGAATTACTCAGGATGTCCGTAATCGCGGCCATTTTCTTTTCTTCAGCAGCGCGTTCGGCATTGTGCACGGTGAAATTTTCGATGCCCTGCGGCGTTTGCTGCGGCGGCACGTCGCCGGCGGCAACCTGGCGCGCGCGCGGCGTTTGTTTCTTGTGCACCGGGGCGCTGGTTTTTCTTTTTGCTGCCGATGCCGGGGCGCTGGTTTTCGTCAGCGCGCTTTCGCTGCTGCTTTTATTGGCCGTTTTTTTCTCCGCTGCATCCATCTCTTGCTCCTCGTTGGGTGTTAGGCAAAAACTGGCATCGCTTCTGTTTTGAAGCCACACCAGAAATCACGTCAAATTTCTTCGCTATTTTTCAGACGCACAGCCATTTCGTAAAGCATTTTTTGCGCCCCACCTGTCAAACTTGCTGCCAGACGTGCCGCCTGTTTGCTCCCCAGACCGTCCGCCAACAAAACGCGCAGCACGCGCTCGCCTTCACCGGCATCGGCACTCGGCGGCGCACCGGAAACCACCAGCACGAATTCCCCGCGCTGACGATTGCTGTCCGCCGCCAGCCAAGCCTGTGCCTCTGTTAACGGCAGACGCACGATGCTCTCGTACAGTTTGCTCAACTCCCGCGCCACGAGGAGCGTGCGCTCCCCTAATTCATTCGCCAGATCGCCCACGGTTTCCAGAATGCGATGCGGCGCTTCGTAAAACACCAGCGCCGCCTGCTCATGGCGCAATTCGGCCAAGGCTTGCTGGCGCTGGCCGGATTTGCTGGGCAAAAAGCCACAAAACAAAAAGCGCTCTTCGAGAAAACCGCTGGCCGACAAGGCCGCAATCGCCGCACAAGCGCCCGGCACGGGCACCACCGGCAAACCCGCCGCGTGCACCGCCGCCACGACGCGCGCACCGGGATCGGAGATGCCGGGCGTGCCGGCATCGGAAATCAAGGCGACCGCCTCACCGGCCTGCAGTTTTTCCACGATGCGCTGCGCCGCCGCCTGCTCGTTATGCTGGTGCGCCGGCAACAGTTTTCCACGCGCGCCCAGCTGTTTCAACAACGGTGCGCTGTGGCGCGTGTCTTCGGCGGCAATCCAGGGCACTGTTGCAAGAATTTCCGCGCCGCGCCGCGTCACATCGCCCAAGTTGCCGATTGGGGTGGCCAGCACATACAATGCCGTTTTAAATTCTGTTGTCATTTTTAACCCATGCCAGCAAAAACCAAAGATACCACCGTCGCCCGCGGCCATGATGCTGAAAGTCGGGCGCTGGCCTATCTGGAAGCGCGCGGTTTGCGCTTGGTCACCCGCAATTTCCACGTCAAGGGCGGTGAAATCGACCTTATTTTGTACGACGGCCCTTGCCTCGTTTTCGTCGAAGTGCGCCAACGCAAGAATGCCGCCTTTGGCGGCGCAGCGGCCAGCATTACCCGCCAGAAGCAGGCGCGCATCCTGCTCGCTGCCCGCCACTATCTGGCACGCCACGGCGAATCGGCCTGCCGTTTCGATTGCCTGCTGCTCGAAGGCGGGCAGATCGAATGGCTGCAAAATGCCTTCGGTAGCGATTTTTGACCCCCCAGCCAAACAGCCCGCACCAGCGCCTGGGGTAGAATTGCCGCCTGCATTGTTTCAGGATGGTTCAGCATGGATTTGATTGCCCGCGTCACCCAACATTTCGAAGATAGCGCCCAGACCAAACTGGATGCGGCACACGCCCTGGCCGCACCGCTGGCGGCGGCGATCGAAATTTTGACCAATGCCTTACTCATTGGCGGCAGAATTCTCGCCTGCGGCAACGGGGGCTCGGCGGCCGATGCGCAGCATTTTGCCGCGGAACTGGTCGGGCGCTTTGAAGCCGAACGCCAAGAACTCGCTGCCATTGCACTCTCTACCGATTCCTCCATCCTCACCGCCGTCGGCAACGACTACGGCTTCGAACAGATTTTTTCCCGCCAGGTGCGCGCCCTGGGGCAGGCCGGCGATGTGCTGCTGGCCATTTCCACCTCCGGCAACTCCGCCAATATCATTGCCGCGATACACGCCGCACACGAGCAAGGCATGCAAGTCATCGCCCTCACCGGCAAAGGCGGCGGCGAAATCAACGAGATCCTCAACGACAAGGATCTGCACCTGTGCGTACCCGCCGAGCGCACCGCCCGCATCCAGGAAACCCATCTGGTCATCATCCATTGCCTGTGCGATGGCATCGACGCCCTGCTTTTAGGAGATGAATGACATGAAAAACCGCCTCACACTCTCCCTCCTGCTCGCCGCCCTGCTCACCCCTGCCCTGAGCGGCTGTTTCCCGGCCATTGTGGCCGGCACCGCCGCCGGCGTCATCAGCCTGCACGACCGGCGCAGCACCGGCACGCAAACCGATGACGAAAGCACCGAGTGGAAAGCCAGCGCGCGCATTCCAAAAGAATACAAAAACCAATCCCGCGTCAGCTTCGTTTCCTACAACCGGCGCGTGCTGATCACCGGCGAGGTGGCCAGCGAAGAAGCGCGCCAAAGCGTTGAACAAAATACCCGCCAAATCGAAGGCGTACGCGAGGTCTATAACGAACTCAGCATCGGCACGCCGGCCACGCTCTCCATGCGCAGCAACGACACTTTCCTTGAATCTAAGGTCAAAGCGCGCCTCGTCGATAGCCGCCAGATTTCGGCCAACCACATCAAGGTGGTGTCCGAGCGCGGTCAGGTTTATCTGATGGGTGTGGTCACCGACCTGGAGGCGAAAGTCGCCATTACCGTCGCCCGCACGACCGCCGGGGTGAACAAGGTGGTGAATGTGATGGAAATTCTCTCGGACGCCGAAATCAACCGGCTCAACGAGCAAGCCCTGCTGGCCTCGAAAAAATCTGCCGCGCCAGCCCCTGCCCCCAGCGAGAACCGCTAACGCCATGCACTACCCGCGCCCCGCTCTGGAAGCAAAAATCTGCCCGCCCGAGCAACTCGCTGCCGCCGCCCGACAACTGCCGCAGCCGCTCGTCTTCACCAACGGCTGTTTCGACATCCTGCATCGCGGCCACGTCACCTATCTGGCGCAAGCCGCGGCCCTCGGGCAAAGCCTGATCGTGGCGGTCAACAGTGACGCCTCGGTCAAGCGCCAAGGCAAGGGGGCGGAGCGTCCCGTCAATCGTCTGGAAGATCGCTTGGCGGTGTTGGCAGCGCTGGCCTGCGTCAGCCTGGTGACCTGGTTCGAGGAAGACACGCCGATCGAGCGCATTCTTGCCTGCCGCCCGGACGTGCTCGTCAAAGGCGGCGACTGGCCGGTGGAAAAAATCGTCGGCGCCCCCGAAGTGTACGCCTGGGGCGGCAGCGTGCATTCCATCCCCTTCCTGCACCAGACCTCGACCACGGCACTCCTGGAAAAAATCCGCCGCCTGTAGGGGGCTGGTCACCCCCTTTTTCACCCGACTCCGCCTACAACACCACCTGCGTTCCCAATTCCACGACGCGATTACTCGGAATGCGGAAAAAAGCGGTGGCCGAGCCGGCGTTACGGAACATGGCGACGAAAATTTTCTCGCGCCAAAAAGCCATTTCTGAACCCAGGCGCGGAATCAAGGTGGCGCGGCCGATGAAGTAGGAGGTTTCCAGGGCGACAAACACCAAGCCGGCTTCGGCGCATTGCTGCAAGGCCTGCGGCACGTCCGGCTCGTCCTTGAAACCGTATTGCACGATGACGCGCCAAAAATTGCCACCCAGGGCTTTCACTTCGACGCGGTCGATATCGGGCACATAAGGCACATCGAAGAACTGCACCGAAAGCAGCACCACCCGTTGGTGCAACACTTTGTTGTGCATCAGATTGTGCAAGAGCGCATGCGGCACGCCGCTGGGGTCGGCATTGAAAAATACGGCCGTACCCTCCACCCGTTGCGGCGGCGCGGCATCCAGGGCGGCGATGAAGGGCAACAAATCCAGGCGCTCGCCGCGCAAACGCTCATCGAGCAACTGCCGCCCGCGCTTCCAGGTCGTCATCAGGATGAAAATCACCATCCCGGCCACCAGCGGAAACCAGCCGCCATCGGGAATTTTCAGAATATTGGCGGCCAGAAAGAGCAACTCGACCGACAAGAAACAGGCAAACAGCGCCCCCGCCCGCCACCAGCCCCAGCCCCACACCTTGGCGACTACCACGGTCGCCAGAATGGAGGTAATCACCATGTCACCGGTCACCGCAATGCCATAGGCCGCCGCCAGATTATTCGAGGACTGAAAGCCCAGCACCAACACCATGACCGCCACCATCAAGCCCCAATTCACGGCGGGCAGATAAATCTGTCCCTGCTCATTTTCATTGGTGTGCAAAATTTCCATGCGCGGCACGAAACCAAGCTGCATGGCCTGGCGCGTCACCGAAAAAGCCCCAGAAATCACCGATTGCGAGGCAATGACGGTGGCCAGCGTGGCCAGCCCGATCAAGGGATAGAGCGCCCATTCCGGGGCCGAGCGGAAAAAGGGATTGTCTGCCACCTGCGGATCTGCCAGGAGCGCCGCGCCTTGCCCGGCGTAATTGAGGATCAAGGCCGGCAGCACGAAGGCGAACCAGGCACGGGAAATCGGCTTGCGGCCAAAATGCCCCATGTCGGCGTACAAGGCTTCCGCCCCGGTCACCGCGAGCACGACGTTACCCATCGCCGCCAGCCCCATCGCCTGGTTGGCAAGTAAAAACTCGATGCCGTACCAGGGATTGAAAGCGGCCAAAATTTCCGGGTGGGCCAGGATGTTGCGCAAACCCATCAGCGCCAGCACGCTAAACCAGCACAGCATGACCGGGCCAAAAAACACGCCGACCACGGCAGAGCCATTTTTCTGCACGAAAAAGAGGGCAAACAACACCAAGAGGGTAATCGGCAAGACGAAAGGATGCAGCGCCGGCGCGCCGACTTCCAGACCTTCCACCGCCGAAAGCACCGACATTGCCGGCGTTACCATGCCGTCACCATAGAACATGGCCGCACCGAGCACACCGAATATCATGATCCAGCGTGCCTGCCGGGGTTTTTCCTGCACCGTGTGCAAGGCCAACGCAATCAAGGCCATGATGCCGCCCTCGCCCCGGTTGTCGGCACGCATGATGAAGATCACATACTTCACCGAAACGACGATGATCAGCGCCCAGAAAAAGAGCGACAAACTACCGTAGATATTGCCGACGGACACCGGAATCGGATGATTACCGGCGAACACTTCCTTGAAGGAATAGAGCGGACTGGTGCCGATGTCGCCATACACCACGCCGAGCGCAGCCAGCGCCAGGGTGGCCAGGCGTTTGCCCTGGGCTTCGGAAGAAGAATGGATTGGTGTCATGGTGCGCCTTCAGATTTCCGGCACCACGCCACCCCCCGTTATCCGGGTCATGCCGCAAGCCAGAGGGAGAATGGGGTTGAGAAGCTCCGGCGTGACGGCAAAAATGGGCGGAAAACTCAGCCGCCCAGTGCGGCTTTCAAAGACGCCACTTCCTCTTCGGATTCGGCGATTAGCTCTTGCAAGGTGGCGGCATCGAACAAGGTATCGAGCATCGAAGTATCAACCGCGCTCCCCGCCTGTTCCGCATCGCGCCAGCTGGCGCTGCGGTTGGCGATTTTGTTTGCCACGTAGAGGACATCGGACAAGGTTTTGATTTCCTTGATTTCCCGCTCGTTTTCATGCTCGAGAACCGCAGTACACACGGACTCGGGAGATCCCAGTGCGGTCAACAGCGCATGGCCGATATTGTCGTGCCAGCCGACCAAGAGCGCGTGCAACTCGGCCTTGTCGGCGACCAGCTCGGGGAAACCGGCAGCGCGCGACATCAGGTAGAAAACACCGATATCGTGCACCAGGCCGGTGAACATCGCCTCGTCGCCGTTGATCCGGGCGATCTTGCGCGCCAGCACGCGCGACAAGGAGGCCACGTGCGCGGTGTGCTCCCAGAGCTTCTTGGAAATGCCCTCGAAGGGCTGCATCTGCTTGGATTTCAGCAGCTGCTCCATGGCTACCGCAAAAGAAACGCTGCGCACCGCTTCCATACCGACGCGGATGATGCCGTTTTTGACATCCGCCACTTCCTTGCCCGAGGGATTGAGCGCCGCCGAGTTGGCCATGCGGATGATCTTGGTGCTCATCAAAGGCTCGGCCCCAACCAGCTTGGCCAGTTGCTCGACGCTCAGATTCGGATCTTTGAGCGCCGTGCGCACCTGGAAGGTGATGTCGAGGAAGGTCGGAAAACTAATTTCCGAGCCAGACAGATCCTTGGCGATGTCTTCCAGAATCTTGAAGGTAATCGGCTTACTCATGGCGCAATCTCGTGGTCGGTCAAGGCTCAGAACGGAATGTCGTCGCCCAGATCATCAAAGGCCGGCTTCGGCTTGTTTTGCGGCGGGCTGGGCTGATAATTGGCCGGCGGCGCGGCGTAATTGTCGTCGTGGCTGCTGGCCGGCGCGCCCATACCCTGGCGACCGCCGAGCATTTGCATGGTATCGCCGCGAATTTCGGTGCTGTATTTTTCCTGCCCGTCTTTATCCGTCCATTTGCGCGTGCGCAGGCTGCCTTCGACGTAGATTTGCGAGCCTTTTTTGAGGTACTGGCCGCACACTTCGGCGGTCTTGCCGAAGAAGGAAACGCGATGCCATTCGGTATGTTCCTTGCGCTCGCCGCTCGCTTTGTCGCGCCAGTTGTCCGTGGTGGCGATGCTCAAATTACACATGGCGTCACCGGTTGCGGTGTAGCGCACTTCCGGGTCGCGTCCGAGGTTGCCCACCAGAATCACTTTATTGACCGAAGCCATTCCTTGCCTCCTGAAAAATCACGTTGTCGGCGCTGTGCGCCGGGGAAATGTCATGCTCAAGGCCACCAGCATCCAGCCTGTCGCCAGCAGGGCGCAGACGAAAAACACCGCATTATCGCCGAAATGCTGGGCGATATAGCCGCCCATCGCGCCGCCGATGAACAGGCCCACCGCCTGTGTCGTGTTATACACCCCCATCGCCGCCCCCTTGGCGGCGGCCGGCGCAATGCGCGAAACCAATGACGGCAAGCTGGCTTCGAGAATATTGAAGGCAACAAAAAAGAGCAGCAGCCAGAGGCCCAGCCACCACAGACTGCCCCCGAGAAAATACAAACCGCCTTGCACCAAGGCCGCCAGCGCAATCGCCGACAAAAACACCGGGCGCATCTTGTCGCGTTTTTCGGCGGCGATAATGGCCGGCACCATCACCACGAAAGAGGCCAGCACAGCAGGCAGATAGACTTTCCAGTGTTCCGGCGCGGGCAAGTCGCCGCGTTCGATGAGCGCTTGCGGCAAGACCACGAACATCGCCATTTGAATGATGTGCAACACGCCTATGCCCAAGTTGAGCTTTAACAGCGCGCCATTTGCCAGCACCTCGCGCAAGGGTAGTTTGACTTGCGGCGGCAGCGGCGGCGAAGGAATGCGTTTGAGCAAACCCAGCGCGCCCAGCGCCAGCAGGCCGGTAAGGATGAACAAACCGCCCATGCCGATCCAGCCATAAAGTAGCGGCGCGCCGACCAGTGACAAAGCGAAAACCAGGCCGATCGACGAGCCGATCATGGCCATCACCTTGGTGCGATGCTCTTCACGCGTCAGGTCGGCCGCCAGCGCCGTCACCGCCGCCGAAATGGCACCGGTGCCTTGCAGCACGCGGCCCACGATCATCCAGTGCATATCCGGTGCCCAGGCGGCGACGAAACTGCCCAGCGCAAACAGCAACAAGCCGAAAACGATCACTGGTTTGCGCCCCAGACGGTCGGAAGCGATACCGAAAGGGATCTGCAACACCGCTTGCGTCAGGCCGTAAGCCCCCAGGGCCAGACCGATCAGGGTGCGATCGTCGCCCCCGGGCAGGGTTTTCGCATAGACGGCAAAGACCGGCAAAATGAGAAAAAGGCCGAGCATGCGCAAGGCAAAGATGGACGCCAAGGATGCGCCGATACGGCGCTCCTGCGGCGTCATCGGGTCAGCAGGAGAGGACATGAATCATGATGTTCGGCATGGGGAGGCGGCATCTTATCAGGTTTGCACTGCCCTTCCTGAAAATGCGCGGGCTTGGGTATAGTGCCGGGCATCGAATCACTCCTGCCCGCCGCCATGCGTTTCAACCGCCCTCGCCCTTGGTTCCTGATTGCTCTCCTCTGTTCCTGCCTGGGCGCAGTACTCGCTCCTTCGATCCACGCGCAGACCCTGCCGCTCGTTGCTGCCGATGCCGCCGAATCCGAGGTGCAGATCGAGCAATTTATCGAGCGCTGGCGCAAGGCCTGGGAAGCGCGCGATGCCGATCTCTACCTCGCCCATTACGCCCCCAGTTACGCCGGCAAGGCCGAAACACCCGCCGCCTGGCAAGCGAGCCGGCGGCAGGTACTGCACGCCGCCAGCGATCTGGAGATTCGCTTCGAAGCCCCGGAAATTTATTTTTCCAGCCCGGTTCAGGCTGAAGTTCACTTTCGCCAGCACTACCGTTCCGCCAGCCATGCCGACATCGGCAAAAAGGTGTTGACCTTGGTGCGCTGGGACGGGCGCTGGCTGATTACCGCCGAGCAATTCACCCCCTTGCAATAAACCATGCGGCGCATCATCCCCATCCAGCCGCTGCCCGCCCGGCCGGGGCCGACGCCGGAATTCAAGGTATCGCCCCCGCTCGGGCTGTACATCCATCTGCCCTGGTGCGTACAGAAATGCCCCTATTGCGATTTCAACTCGCACGCCAATAGCGGCGGCATCCCGGAAGCGGCCTACGTCGCGGCGCTGATCGCCGATCTGCAAGCCGCCCTGCCGCTGATCTGGGGCCGCCCGATCCAGAGTGTATTTTTCGGCGGCGGCACGCCCAGCCTGTTTTCGCCAGAAGCCATCGACGACATCCTCCGCGCCGTGCGCACCCTGACCCGCCTGCAGCCGGAAGCCGAAATCACCCTGGAAGCCAATCCCGGCACGGTGGAAGCCGCGAAATTCGCCGGTTTTCGCGCCGCTGGCGTCAATCGCCTGTCGCTCGGCATCCAGAGTTTCAACGACCGGCACTTGCAGGCGCTGGGACGCATCCACGACGCCGGCGAAGCGCGCCGGGCCGCCGAACTGGCCGCGCAACACTTTCCCAGCTTCAATCTCGATTTGATGTATGGCCTGCCCGGACAGTCGCTGCCCGAGGCGCTGGCCGACCTGGAAACCGCTCTCAGCTTTGCCCCGCCGCATCTTTCCTGTTACCAGCTCACGCTGGAGCCGAACACGCCGTTCGCCGCCTTTCCGCCGGAAGTTCCCGACGGCGATCTCTGCGCCGACATGCAAGACGCCCTCGAGGCGCGACTCGCCGCAGCCGCTTACGACAACTACGAAACCTCAGCCTTCGCCCAGGCCGGCCGGCAATGCCGGCACAACCTGAACTACTGGCAGTTCGGCGACTACCTCGGCATCGGCGCCGGCGCGCACAGCAAGCTGACCTTGCACGACAAGCTGCTGCGCCAGATGCGCCACAAACACCCGGCGGCTTATCTGGAAAAAACTGCGCAAGGTCAAGCCATCCAGGAGGAGCGAGCAGTCACTCACCAGGAGCTGCCGGGCGAATTCATGATGAACGCCCTGCGCCTCGCCGCCGGTTTTCCGCCGGATCTGTTCGAGCTACGCACCAGCCGCCCACTGTCTGAAATCCTGCCCAAACTAAAAACCGCCGAGCAGGACGGTCTGCTCGAACTAAGCGCCGAGGCCATCCGCCCGACCCTGCGCGGGCGGCGTTTTCTCAATCTGCTCATCGAACGGTTTTTGTGAGCCGAACGATTTTTATGAGCCGGTGCCGGTGAGCGCTTTTGCCTGTCGCCCCGGCTGCGCCGCCTGCTGCATCGCACCGTCGATTTCCAGCCTGGGCAAACCGGCCGGCCTTGCCTGCCCGCATCTGGACGCCGATCTGCGCTGCCGCCTGTTCGGCCAGCCCGAGCGACCGGCCTGTTGCAGCGGCCTGCAAGCCTCGTTCGAAATGTGCGGCGAAAATCGTGAGCAAGCGCTCACTTGGCTGGCCGACCTGGAAAACTTGACGCGACCATAATGCTAAAATCCGCCGCTTTCGTGACGCCGCTGCGGCCTGCGCCATGGCCTGCGCCATGGTTTGCGCCGTAAGCTGACCTCCTGGCATTCCCCGCTCTGGTATTTTCATGGACCTCCTCTTGCTGCTCAAAGCCCTGATCCTCGGCGTCATCGAAGGGCTGACCGAGTTTCTACCGATTTCTTCTACCGGCCACCTGATCATCGCCGGCAGCCTGCTCGATTACACCGACGAGCAGAGCAAGGTGTTCAAGATCGTCATCCAATTGGCCGCCATCCTCGCCGTCTGCTGGCATTTCCGGGAGCGCATCGGGCTGGCCCTGGGCGGCTTGACTTCCGACCCGGTGCAGCAGCGTTTCGCCGGGTTGCTCGTCGTCGGCTTCCTGCCGGCGGCGGTGCTCGGACTGCTCTTTCACAGCACCATCAAGGCCTATCTTTTCAATCCGCTGACGGTGGCCGGCGCCTTGATCGCCGGCGGCCTGCTGATTCTCTGGATCGAGCGCCGCGCGCGGGTGCCGCGCATCGAGCAGATCGACGCGATGCGCTGGCCGGACGCCCTGAAAGTCGGCTTCGCGCAGGCCATGGCGATGTTCCCCGGCGTCTCGCGCTCCGGCGCGACGATCATGGGCGGCCTGCTGTT
>NZ_JBLJBW010000063.1:11190-11340 GCF_047638095.1 Azonexus sp. | reverse complement strand
GCGAAAGTAGGTCACCGCCAGGCACCCCATAAAAAACCCCCGCTAGAAACACTGGCGGGGGTTTTTGCGTCTACAAAGCAAAATGGCTGGCAGAGGCAAAGCACCTGCAAAACGTAACGCGGATCAAAACGGATCGCGCGGATGACACGG
>NZ_JBLJBW010000063.1:0-11090 GCF_047638095.1 Azonexus sp. | reverse complement strand
ATGAAGATCAAAAGCAGTGCTTTTTTACATTGCACACCACCCAACTCGGCGGGGGGGCGCGCTCGTAATCAACGTGGTGGCTTCGATCAACCCGCTTTCATCCGCGTCAATCGGTGTCATCCGCCAAATCCGCGTTCAAGCTTGTTGATGTTTATATCAAGACCAGAAACCTCAACGCGGATAAAAACGGATCGCGCGGAATGACGCGGATGAAGATCAAAAGCAGTGCTTTTTTACATTGCACACCACCCAACTCGGCGGGGGGGCGCGCTCGTAATCAACGTGGCGGCTTCGATCAACCCGCTTTCATCCGCATCAATCGGTGTCATCCGCCAAATCCGCGTTCAAGCTTGTTGATGTTTATATCAAGACCAGAAACCGAAGCCAAAGGAAAAGACATCTCGGCATTCTGGTAAAATTCGAGCCTTTTTAGGGCGTGGCAGCGGGTTTTGCGCGCCGTTTTTGCTTTTTGCGACCAGGTATTTCAATGACAGCACAAATTATCGATGGCAAGGCATTGGCCGAAACCTTGCGCCAGACCTTCAAGGCGCGTGTCGAGGCTTTGACGGCGCGCGGTCAGCGCCCGGGGCTGGTGGTGATTCTGGTCGGTGAAGATCCCGCCTCGCAGGTGTATGTCAGGAACAAGGTCAATGGCTGTTTGGCGATTGGCATGCATTCGGAAAAAATAGTTTATCCCGCCGATATTGCGCCGCGCGTGGTGCTCGACAAAATCGCCGAATTGAATGCCGATCCGCAGGTGCACGGCATTCTCGTGCAGTTGCCGCTGCCCGCGCAGTTCGACGAACAGGAAATTCTGGAAGCGATTTCACCGGAAAAGGACGTCGATGGCTTTCATGCGGAGAACGTCGGGGCCTTGTTGCAGGGTCAGCCGCATTTCATTCCCTGCACGCCTTATGGCGTCATGAAGATGCTGGAAGCGGCAGGCATCGATCTGACGGGCAAGGAAGCAGTGGTCATTGGTCGCTCCAATATCGTCGGCAAGCCAATGGCAGCCCTGCTCATCAATGCCGGGGCGACGGTCACGGTGTGCCACTCGAAAACCAGGAATCTGGCCGAACACGTGCGCCGGGCCGATCTGGTGGTGGCTGCGGTGGGCCGAGCCAAGTTTGTGACGCCGGACATGCTGAAGCCGGGTGCGGTAGTGATCGATGTCGGCATCAACCGCTTGCCGGATGGCAGCTTGTGCGGCGATGTTGATTTTGCCGCGTGTCAGTCGGTTGCTGGGCAGATCACGCCGGTGCCGGGCGGCGTTGGTCCGATGACGATCACCATGCTGCTGGCCAATACGATCGAAGCTGCAGAACGAAAGGCAGGGCTGCGCTGATGTCTCGGGAAAATATTTTGGTGGGCGTGGTGATGGGCTCGGATTCCGACTGGCCCACCATGCAGGCGGCGGCGGCGCTGCTCAAGGAGTTTGGCGTACCGTTTGAGGCGCGCGTCGTTTCGGCGCATCGCACGCCGGATCTTTTGTTTGAATACGCTGAAACGGCGGCCGCGCGTGGCTTGCAGGCGATTATTGCGGGCGCGGGCGGTGCAGCACATTTGCCGGGAATGCTGGCAGCGAAAACGACCTTGCCCGTTTTAGGGGTGCCTGTTCAGTCGCGGGCTTTATCGGGCGTTGATTCCCTGCACTCCATCGTGCAGATGCCCAAAGGCATTCCCGTGGCGACTTTTGCGATTGGCGAAGCGGGCGCAGCGAACGCCGCGCTGTTTGCCATTGCCATGCTGGCGAATCACGATCCCCGGCTCAACGAAAAATTACAGCAGTTTCGTCAGGCGCAGACCGACAAAGTGCTGGCGCTGAAACTTCCTGAGCTATGAATGTGCAGACGATGATTTTGCCGCCCGCGACCTTGGGCATGCTGGGCGGTGGTCAGTTGGGCCGATTCTTTGTCAGCGCGGCACACGAAATGGGCTATCAGGTCTGGGTGCTCGATCCCGATAACAACAGCCCCGCCGGCCAAATCGCGGAGCGCCATTTCTGTACGGCGTACGATGACTTTGCGGCGCTGGATGAATTTGCTGCCGGTTGTGCTGCAGTGACCACCGAATTTGAAAACGTTCCGGCGGCGACCTTGGATTATTTGGCCAAATTCATCCCGGTGCGCCCGCACGCTGCGCCGGTGGCGGTCTGTCAGCAGCGGGTCAATGAAAAGAATTTTTTGCGCGACAACGGCTTTCCGCATGCAAACTATCGCGCGATTAGCAGCGCAGAAGATTGGCGGGATCTGCCCGACGATATTTTTCCCGGCATTTTGAAGGTGGCGCGTTTCGGCTATGACGGCAAAGGTCAGGCCGTTGTGCACAACCTTGCCGAGGCGCAGCAGGCGTTTGCCCAATTCAAAGGGGAAGTTTGTGTGCTTGAGCGACGTTTGACGCTCGATTATGAAATTTCCGTCGTCTTGGCGCGCGGTGCCAACGGCGAGGTGCGTACTTTTCCGGTGGCTGAAAACCGTCATCACCGAGGCATTCTCGATGTTTCCATTGCGGCGGACGGCGCCTCTCTGGCCGATGCCGACATGGTGCGTGCCGCCGAAGATGTGGCCTGCCGCATCGCTGAAAAACTCGATTACACCGGGACGATGGCAGTGGAGTTTTTTGTCTCGAATGCGGCGCTCTACGTCAATGAAATGGCCCCGCGCCCGCATAACAGCGGCCATTACACCCTGGATGCCTGTCTCACCAACCAGTTCGAGCAACAGGTACGTGCTCTGTGCGGTTTGCCCTTGGGAGATGCGCGCGCGCATTCTGCCGCCGTAATGGTGAATCTTTTGGGCGACCTCTGGTATGAGGGGGAGCGCTATCGCGAGCCGGATTGGCGCGTGTTGCACGCAATTCCTAATTTGAAATTGCATCTGTACGGCAAGCATCACGCCCGTCCCGGGCGCAAGATGGGGCATTTTACCGTGATCGATGCCGACGCCCAGCGCGCTTTGGCGCTGGCGCTGGCCGCGCGCACGGCCATTGGGATCGGTGCGTAAGCTCGATGCAGCCGACGCCAGCGGAATATGAACGCGCACTTCGCTTGCTGCTGGCGGGCGAGTTGGTCGGCCTGCCTACGGAAACCGTCTATGGTTTGGGTGCGGATGCAACGAATCCCGACGCGGTAGCCAAGATTTTTGCCGCCAAAGGCCGTCCGGCGGATCACCCCTTGATCGTGCATTTGGCTGATGTTGCGGCGCTGGATGATTGGGCGGCAGAGATTCCCGATTTTGCGCGCCAATTGGCCGCGCATTTTTGGCCCGGCCCCTTGACCTTGATCCTGAAAAAACAAGCCTGGGTACCTTCTGCCGTCACTGGCGGCCAGGATAGCGTGGGTTTGCGGGTGCCGGCACACCCGGTGGCGCTTGCGTTGTTGCAGCAGTTCAGGACACTGAAAAATGCCGCACCCAGCGGCATTGCTGCCCCTTCTGCCAATCGTTTCGGGCGTATCAGCCCAACCACCGCAGGGCACGTGCGTGATGAATTTTCCGGGTTGCTGCATTGCATTTTGGATGGTGGGCCATGCCAGGTTGGCATCGAGTCGACGATTGTCGATTGCACGCGCGGCGCGCCGTTAATTTTACGCCCCGGCCAGATTACGGCGGAAGCCATTGCGCAAGTATTGGCCCAAGAGGTATGCGGCGCGCCGCGCGTTTCCGGAGAGGCTGGGCTTGCCGTCAACAAAGAGTCACCGCACGCCCCACCGCGCGTTTCGGGTTCCCTGGCAGCGCATTACGCTCCGCTCACGCCCTTGCGCCAGCTGCCGCCAGCAGAGATTCCCGCCTTTCTTGCGGCCAGGCAGGCGGCAGGGGAAAGATGCGGGGTTTTGACCTATAGCCAGCCTGTGTTGCCGGGCAATTTTCACGCGCACATTGCCATGCCGGCAGACAGCGCCGCTTACGCTCACGATTTTTACGCCGCGCTGCGTCAGCTCGATGCCCTGGGATTGCATGCAATCATTGTCGAAACCCTGCCCGCCGAAACCGCCTGGAAGGCCGTCGCCGATCGCCTGCAACGCGCGAGCGCGGCGCACTTGCCGCACCCCGACAGTACGCTATAATCCGCGCTCACGGGCCGATAGCTCAGCTGGGAGAGCGCCGCGTTCGCAATGCGGAGGTCGAGGGTTCGATCCCCTTTCGGTCCACAAACATCAAAAAGCCCCGTTAACTCAAAAGTTTACGGGGCTTTTCCTTCTTTGTTCTGGCAGATACAAACGGCCTGTGCCAATCAGCTGCGGAGCAGGCTTGGGTTTTTTAGGTCGCGTTCTTGCAGGCGGGCGCTGTTTTGGACGAGGGATTGGATGTCGAGAATCAGGGCGACTTCGCCGCTGCCCAGGATGGTCGAGCCGCCGATGCCGTGCAGGTGGCGGAAGATGCTGGAAAGCGGTTTGATGACAGTCTGAAACTCGCCGAGCAGTTGATCGACGACGATACCGGCTTTTTGCCCGCCGTATTGCACGACGACGATGTTTTCCCGCGGCGGATTCGGGCCTTCGACGTCGAAGAGTTTGCGCAGACGGACAAAGGGCAGCACTTCGCCGCGCAGGTTGAGGTAATCGCGTTCGTCCGGGGTTTCGGTGAGCTCGATGCACTCGATCACCATGTCCAGCGGAATGACGTAGGCGGCTTTGCCGACGCCGACGAGGAAGCCGTCGATGATGGCGAGGGTCAGTGGTAGGCGGATGCTGAAGGTGCTGCCGGCACCTTCGGTCGAACTGACTTCGCAGCTGCCGCGCAGGCTCTGGATGTTACGGCGCACGACATCCATGCCGACCCCGCGCCCAGAAAGATTGGTGACTTGTTCGACGGTGGAAAAACCCGGCTCCCAAATGAGATTCACGATTTCCTGGTCGCTTAAAGTCTGTGTGGGCTGTACCAATCCTTTATCGATGGCTTTTTTCAAGATTTTGTCGCGCGGCAAGCCCCGCCCGTCGTCGACCACTTCGATGACGATGCTGCCGGAATCGTGGTAGGCGTTCAGTTCGACGCGGCCGCGCCGGGGTTTGCCGGCGGCCTCGCGGTCATCGGCGGCTTCAATGCCGTGATCCATGCTGTTACGCACGAGGTGCATGAGCGGATCGCCGATTTTTTCCACGACGGATTTGTCGAGCTCGGTTTCTGCGCCAGAAATGACGAGGTCGATCTCCTTGCCGATCTCTTTTGAAACGTCGCGCACCACGCGGTTGAAGCGGGAGAAAGTTTCGCCGATCTGCACCATGCGCAGCTGCAAGGCAGAATCGCGGATGTTTTCGACCAGGCGGGAAAGGATGGAGGTGGATTCGACCAGTTCCCCCTGGCCGCTGCGCTGGGCCAGCAGATTGGCGGAGGCCCCGGCAATCACCAGCTCGCCGACCAGATCGATCAACTGGTCGAGTTTGTCGGCCTGCACGCGGATGGAGCGCGCTTCCACCGCTTTCTTTTCCTGCACCCGTGTTTGTTTGCTGGCGGCGGCTTCGACGATTTCTTTGCGGATGACTTTTTGCTCGATCAAAATTTCGCCGATGGGCGGCGTGTTGTTTTCGCTGCTGCCGCTTTGCTGGGATAAAAGGCCGTGGTCGAGTTCATTTTGTGTCAGTGCACCGCAGCGCACGAGGATTTCGCCTAGGCGCATGTCGTCTTCCGGTAACTCCTGGATGAGTTTCAGATATTCCGACAGCTTGCTATTGGGCGGCAGAATGCGCAGTTCGCAGTCGTCGCGACAAAAATCGAAAACCCGTTCGATGTCGGCCTTGGCCGCGCGGGTTTGCAAGCGGATTTCGAAGCCCAGATAACAGGATTCTGGGTCCATTTCAGCGGCGGCGGGCAAGGCATCCGGGACGGTTTCCAGGGCGAGGATTTCGCCTAGCGAGGTGAGAAAGCGCAGGAAGGAAAGGGGGTCCATGCCACCGCGCAGCATATGCGGGCCAAAACGTACGGAAATGTGCCAGCTATCGGTGTTGACCACGCCGCCGCCGGAGCTTTCGACCTCGGCATTGGCTTCGACGACGCCGCCGCCGGCAGGTTCGGCCGGGGTCATGTAGGCGCTGAGTTCTTGCAATAACGCGTTACCGGCATCCGTCACTTCGCTCGGCGGTTCCGGCTGGCCGGTTTCCAGCACATCCATCAGGCGCCCGAGGTGGTCGCAAGAGCGCAGCAAGATGCCGGCGAGTTCGCTGGAAACTTGAATTTCGTCGTTGCGCAGACGGTCGAGCACGTTTTCTGCTTTATGCGTGAAGGCTTCGATGAAGTGGCATTCGATGACGCCCGAAGCCCCCTTGACCGTGTGCGCGGCGCGAAAAATGCTGTTGATGTTGTCGCGGTTGTCCGGCTCTTGTTCCAGGCGTAAGAGGCCGTCTTCCATGGCTTGTAGCTGTTCGCGGCCTTCCTGGATGAATACGCTGGTGAGTTCGTCCATGGTGTGTCCTCAGGAATGTTCGCGGGCGGTGATGACGACAGGGTCACCAAAAAAGGCCGTCAAATTGCAGAAATCCAGCGTTTCGCGCACGCTCGGGCTGTGCGCGATGATGGCGAGCGATTTGTTTTGCCGGGCGGCCTCTTGTTTGGCCAGGATGAGCAGTTGCAAACCGGCGGTATCGATTTCATTGACTTGCGATAAATCGAGCTCCAGGCCGTTCCCCGTTTCCAGTGCGGCGAGCAAACGCTCCTTGTGTTCCAGCGCGTGGTAGATGGTGAGGTCTTCGCTCCAGTTCAGGCGGTGTTTTTCGTTCATGTCTGCCCCGTTTTTTAGAACAATTCGATTTTGGCTGAGCCGGCATCCTGCTTGGCGGCATTTCGGCCGCTCTGGCCCAAGGCGCTCTGATGGCTGGTGCGCTGTGTTTCCATGACGTATTTATTGTAGAGATCGTCGAGGCGCTCGGTGAGAGGGGTGTAGCAAAAATTTGGGTCATCGACCGATTTGATCCGCTGGGCTAGCGAGCGGGCGTGGTCATCGAGCTGATGCAGGGCGTTGGCGACGATTTCGATTTGTTGGCGGGTGATATCCTGAAATTGCACCGAGGCCATGACGTCCATGAACATGCGCGACAGGTCGCCGTTGGTGCTGCGCACGGTGTCGAGCACCTTGAGATCGTGTTCCAGCAGTTGCTGATAGCCTTCGCCGAGTTTGCTCAACTGGTCGGAAAACTCGGTGAGGGCGGCTTTTTCGGCATCGACGTTGCTGCTTTCGAGTTTGTCCTGGAATTGCTGGCGGATGGATTCGCTGACGTTGTTGATACCGGCGTTGATTTTGCTGACGGCGGTATCGGTTTCCGTCGAGAGTTTGCGCACCTCATCGGCTACCACGGCAAAACCGCGCCCGGCTTCGCCGGCGCGCGCCGCTTCAATCGCCGCATTCAAGGCGAGCAGGTTGGTTTGCCCGGAAATGTCTTTCACCAGCTGCACAAGGGTCCCCAGGCCCCGCGCCTCCTGCACGATCTGGCCGATGCGCTCTTGATCTTTGTGCGCCTCATCGATGCGCTTGCGGATGTAGCTGCCCATTTTGCCGATCAAGACCTGGTTGCCCTTGATGTCGTTTTCCGAATCGCTGGCCAATTCGCTGGAGGCTTCGACGGTTTGCGTCACGAAATTATCAAGGCGGGTGACTACGTTATCGACGGCTTGCAAGCGTTCGGTGATATCGAAGGCGGCTTTTTCTGTGGCGTTGACGATGCCATCCAGCTGCTTGCGTAACACATCGTTGAAACGCGAAATATTGTCCAGTTCCTGGGCGATTTCATCGCCGATGTTGGCTGCCTCGCTGAATTTGGTGATGGCGCTTTCCTGGCAGGTTTCCAGGCCGTAGGCCATGTCGCGGTAAAAAGTGAGAGAAACTAGGCGCAAGGCCAGCGAGGTGGCAAGGACGATCAGCGCGGAACCCAAAGCATCGCCAAAGGGGTTGCTCAGGCCAAGCTGCTTCAAAAATTGTTCGTGGAACCAGCCGTTGAGTAAATACACCGTGCCAAAACTTCCACAGGCAACGACGGTAGTGACCAGAAAGGCACGCAGCAGCAGACTGTTGGTTTTAAGGGGCCGCATGATCAGCGCAGAACGAGTTTGATGGTGTTGAGCAATTCGTCGGCCGTGGCGGGCTTGACGATCCAGCCGGAAGCACCAGCGGCCTTGGCTTCCATCTTTTTCGACTGCTGTGATTCGGTGGTGAGAAAGAGAATGGGCATGAATTTGTAGGCCGGGAGTTTGCGCACCAGTTTGATCAAATCGATCCCGTTCATGCCGGGCATGTTGAGGTCGGTGATCAGCAAATCCACCTTGACGCCGGCGTTGAATTTTTTCATCGCCTCTTCACCGCTCGCCGCTTTTTCGGTGGCGTAACCGGCCTTGGCGAGGATGTTGGAAATGCTGAGCAAAATGGTGGCGGAGTCGTCGACGAGGAAAATGGTTTTCATAGAGTGTGCGTGTTTGGTATTTGTTTGGTATTTGCGCGCTTTTGTCAAACCGTATCGTCTGGCGCAGGTGTTTTGCGATACTAGCTTAAATCGCCTCAGACCGGCGTTGACGGCGGTTAAAAGCCGAGGGCGTGTTGCAGGGAGGAAACTTCTTCCCGGGCTTCGGCCAGGATGTCACTCAAAAGATGCTCGCCGACCAGGCAATCCAGCGCGGCCGGGTTGTTGGGTAGGCGGTATTCGGCATTGCCTTGATGCAGCGGCGAGGGTGTGGGAGCGAGCTGTTCGGCCAATAGCAGGGTGTCGCCCAAAGAAGTGGGCGGCATGGCGAGATAACCTTCCCAGTAAGTATCGATCGCCTGCCGCACACTGGCGGGCAGATCGAGTGCCTCGAGCAGGGCGCGCCCGAGGAGGGCTTCGCCTTCGTCGTACCACAGGCTGCAATCACCATCGAGCAGGCCGGGGTAAGCGGCGGCGTGGCTTAACAGATAAAACCCCGGCACCTCGTGCATGACGCCAGCGAACAAGGCGGCTTCCGGATCGACCTGGGTGACGCGCCGGGCAATGACGCGGGCGAGTGCGGCGACATCGACGGTGTGTAGCCAGAGCTGGTCAGTGAGTGCTTGCAGCTCGGAGGGTAAGGCAGGCCCCGCCAGGCGTTTGGCGAAAAGCGCCATGCACAGGCTGCGCAGGGTGGCAAAGCCGAGGCGGGTGATGGCGCTCGTCAAGTCATTGATTTCGCGTTGCAAGGGGTTGTAGGCGAGCGAATTGGCCATGGCCACGACGCGCGCCGCGAGCACGGGTTCGGCGCTGATCAGTTGCGCCGCCCGGGCGGCGTGGCAGCTGGGGTCGGCGAGAGCACTGCGCAAACCCAAGGCTTGGCGCGCGCCGCTGGAGAACTCCACAGGGCCGCGCTCAATGGCATCTGCCATGCTTTGAAAAATCTGCCGCTTATCCATGTGTTTATCCCGCAACCGATCGTGCGCAGATCATAGCAAGCGCCTTGCCAGAGGGGCAAGGCGCAGTCGCGGGCTTAGTTTGGCTGGGCGGGCTTTTCCGGCACGAAGGCCTCGCGCAAATCCACCGGGTTGCGCGCGCCTTTGCGCAGACGGATGTTGAGCATTTCGACGATGACCGAGAAGGCCATGGCGAAATAGATATAGCCCTTGGGTACGTGGTGGCCGAAACCATCGGCCAAGAGCACGACGCCGACGACAACGAGGAAAGAGAGCGCCAACATCTTGATGGTCGGGTGGTTGGAGACGAACTCGCCGATGGCGCGGGCAAACAGCATCATCAGGCCGACCGAGGCAACCACGGCGGCGATCATTACTTCGACTTCGCGCACCATGCCGACTGCCGTAATAATCGAGTCGAGCGAGAAAATCAGGTCGATCATGATGATCTGAAAAATTATCCCGGCGAAACCATTGGCGATTTTGCGTGAGCCTTCGCCTTCTTCACCTTCAAGCAGTTGGTGTACCTCCATGGTGCTTTTCCAGACCAGGAAAAGGCCGCCGCCAATAAGAATCAGGTCGCGCCCGGAGAAACCGGAATCGAAAATCGTAAACAGCGGCGCGGTCATGGCAACGATGTGCGACAAGATCAAGAGCAGACCGATGCGCATGAACATGGCGAGAAACAAGCCCAATTTGCGGGCAAATTCACGCCGTTCGGGCGGCAGTTTGTCGACCACGATGGAAATGAAAATAATGTTGTCGATGCCCAGTACCAGTTCCAGCGCGGTGAGCGTGAAAAAAGCGATCCAGATTTCCGGGTTAAGGAGCAGTTCCATAGTGGTCGGCGTAAAGAGTGAGAGGGTGCGGGTTTAAGCCCAGACGAGCAAAGCGTAATTTTTCTTGCCCCGGCGCAGCAGGGTGTAACGCTCAAACAGGCGCTCGGTGGGGGAGATGCGATGTTCGAGATTGTCGACCTTCGCCCCGTTGATGCTGACGCTGCCGCTCTGGATGAAACCGCGGGCTTCGGATTTGGACTTGGCGAGGCCGCTGGCGGCCAGTGCGTCAATCAGGTTGTCGGCGGTGCGCTCTCGCGTGGTGCTGGGCAAACCGTCTTGGGCGAGTTGGGCGAGATCGTTTGCGGTGAGGTCGGCCAGTTCGCCAGAAAACAGGCTTTCGGTGATGCGCCGCGCGGCCATGAGGGCGGCTGCGCCATGCACCAGTCGAGTTGCTTCGTCGGCAAGAATGGACTGGGCTTGCGGTTTGCCGCCGCTGGCCCGGTCCGCCGCCTCGATTTCCTCGATGCGCGCCAGCGGCAGGAAAGTGAAGAACTTGAGGAATTTATAGACGTCGGCGTCCGCCGTATTCAGCCAGAACTGGTAGAAGGCGTAGGGCGAGGTTTTTTTCGGATCGAGCCAGATCGCGCCGGCTTCCGTTTTGCCGAATTTGGTGCCGTCGGATTTGGTGATCAGCGGCACGGTCAGCCCGTAAGCCTGCGTCTGGTGCAGGCGGCGGGTGAGGTCGGTGCCGGCGGTGATGTTGCCCCACTGGTCGGAGCCGCCGATTTGCAGCACGCAGCCGAAGCGCTTGTACAACTCGGTGAAATCGTAGCCTTGCAGCAGGGCGTAGGAAAACTCGGTGTAGGAAATGCCCTGGTCTTCGCGTTGCAGGCGTTGTTGCACGGAATCGCGCTTGATCATGGCGTTGACCGAAAAATGCTTGCCGATGTCGCGCAGGAAATCGAGGCAGTTCAT
>NZ_JBLJBW010000062.1:0-11431 GCF_047638095.1 Azonexus sp. | reverse complement strand
CCCATGTCCTTCATGGCCACGCAAGACCAGGTCACGCTCTTCTACTGGATGCGCGAATGGGCCGGCGTCATGTTCCTTATTGGCTTGATCGTCTATCTCATCTCCTTCTTCGTGGGGGGAGAAGAGAAGTAAACACTCAGTGATTTAACCCTTCCTCATTGAGTTTTCGGGCGGCCTGCTGGCCGCCCTTTTTTTACGACGACAGCAAGCCCTGCAACCGTCCCAGCGCCTGCGCTACGATCTGGCCCTGCGCGTCGATGCTGGCGATGATCTCGCCCGGGGTGCGCTCGTCCACCGTGGCGGCGATATTCGGGTTGACCGCTTTCAGGTCGAACACCGCCGCATCAATGGCGGCGGCTGCGGCTTCCAGATCGCGCGCAGCTTTTTCCTGTTCGCGGATGTTCGCTTCCAGCGCCTCGATTTTCCTGTCGCCCGACTTTTCCTTTTTCAAGCGCTTCAGATAAGGGGTTCCGAATGTTCGATCCATGCTTGTCAGAGTTCGATTGCCGGGAGGTATCTGGGGAGAATTCAACGGCCTGTTAATCTTTATCCTCGTACGATGCCTGGGTGTCTTGTAGATAAAACTCGTGCAGCTTGGCGCGCAACAGGGCTTTGTCCGGCAGTTGGGTCTGGTATGCGGCGATCAGCGCGGGCGAGGTGCTACGGCTCAGCGCGTACTCCACCACTTCGTCATCCTTGCTGGCGCACAGCAGCACGCCGATGGCGGGGTGTTCGTGAGTTTTTTTCACATCCCGATCCAGTGCTTCCAGATAAAAATTCAGCTTACCCAGGTATTCCAGCTCGAAACGGCCCACTTTCAGCTCGATGGCCACCAGACTGTTCAGCCCGCGATGGAAAAACAGCAAGTCCAGCGCAAAGTCACGCCCACCCACCTGCACCGGATACTCACTGCCGACAAAGCAGAAGTCCCGGCCCAGTTCGATCAAAAAATCCTTGAGCTTCAACAGCAAGCTGCGATGCAAGTCGGCTTCGGCATGAGTTTGCGGAAGATCAAGGAACTCAAGCAGATAGCTATTCTTAAACACGCTGGCTGCGTTCGGGTGAATTTGTCTCGCCAGTGGTGAGATTTTTACTGGTGCCAGCGCCGTGCGCTCGAATAGCGCCACCTTGAACTGGCGCTCCAGCTGGCGCTTGCTCCATTTTTCCTGCACCGCCATGCGCAGGTAAAACTCGCGTTCTTCCAGGTGTTTGCTCTGGCTCAGGATGATAAGGTGATGCGTCCAGGGTAATTGTGTCACCAGCGGTGGCACTAATTCCGTGGCCGCATACGCCTCGTAAAACTGTTTCATTCTGAAGAGGTTACGACGGGTAAAACCCCTCAGCCCTGGCTGGGTCTGTGCCAGATAGCTGGCCAGTTGATCGACCACGCCATCGCCCCATTCGGCGGCGGCGATCTTGCGGCTGATCTGCTCGCCAATCTACCAGTACAACTCGATCAGCGTGGTATTGACCGCCTGCACCGCCTTTTGTTTGGCGCTGGCGATGAGTTGCGCGATGACGGCGAAGTCGGCGGGCTGCGGGGTCAGGAGCGGCGGCGGGCGTGGCATCACAGGTTCGTTTTCTTCTTTAATTTCAACTGTTTTTGCTTCGTCAATGCAAGTTGCTGAATGCCGCGGTGGCGCGATGCTGTCTTCAAAACCGGCCAGCAGCCCCTGCACGGCACGTATCCCGTAGTAGAAAGCAAACGCCGCTGCCGGTCACTACGGGCCCAGGCGCTTAAGATACTCTGCAACCTGTTGATCTGAAACGTCTTTCATCTTTAATCCAAGTTAAGCACAGAAATCCATGCTTAATCGAAGGCCGACTCATCGCCTACGCCTTGCGTTTTGAACGCCTGCGCCAGCAGGCGTTGTGGCAGGCGTTCGATCTCGGTCAGTTGGGCTTTCAGGCGGGCGGCGATTTGGCGTTGTTCGTGTGGCGAAAAAAGCATAATCGGCGTGGACGCAATTACGTCTTGGGAGATATTGCGCATCGAATCGCTTGTGCCTGTGGCGTATTTTTGCCGCCCTTCTTAGCCTGCATCAAGGCTGGCAGGATTGCCGCTTCCTAGACTGCCAGCATCTTTACGGCAGGGCAGAACATGGAAGAATGGGTGGGTAAACTCTGGCATCGCTGGGTGACCAAAGCCGCTGGCGGGCATTACCCGGAGGCTGCCGTGGCGCTGAAAACGATGGAGCGCCCGCTCGCCATTTTCTTCCGTGCCCTGGGCGGCGATGCGGGGCTGCGCGTGGCGGCGGCGACTGCCGACAGCTACGGCAACCGCCGCAGCTGGTTGGCGCGGGTGGCGGGCAGCGGCGAGCGCCTGAGCTTTGCCCGGCGCGACCAGAACACCCTGCGCCTGCCGCCACAACTGGATGCCTTTCCCGATCCCGCGCTCAACCGCGATCTGTATTACTGGCTGGCGGCGCAGGCGGCCTGTCTGGATCGCCTGCCGGAGGAAATGACGCGCCCGGAAGTCGGCTATCTGCGCCGCAACCAGGCGGCCACCCTGCTCGCACTAGCGACCTGGCCGGGGTTGGCCAGCCGTTACCGGCGGCTGGTCACCGCCTATTTACCGGAGCGCCTGCCCCCTGAAAAAATGCCGCCCGACGAAGCCACGCGCGAACGCGCCATTCGCCGCGCCATCGAAGACCCCGGCACCGTCGACGTCTTGCCGGAAGTCGGCGATAAAGCCCCGCCGCCGCAACCCGTTTTACTTTGGCTGCAATGGCAGGATGCCGCTGCCGCCCTGACCGCCGCCAGACAAAATGACGGCGGCAGCGAAGGCAACGAAGAAGCCAAAGGCGGCATCAAGGAAGCCACCGAAGAGGCGCACCGCGCCGAGCAGGTGGAAACGCCCAAAGAAAAAAATGGCATGCTGATTTTTTTCCGTGCCGAGAGCCTGCTCTCGGTGGCGGAATTCGTGCGCGTCAACCGCAGCCAGGATGACGACCCCGACCCCAATGCCGAAGATGCCGCACGCAATATGGAGCAGCTCTCGCTCGCCAAAACCGACGACAACGAGCGCATCGCCTCGCGCGTGCGCTTCGATCTCGATCTGCCCTCTGCTGCTGAAGACGATATTCCGCTGGGCGAAGGCATTCCCCTGCCGGAATGGGATTACCGCAAGCAACTCATGCAGGAAGACCATGTTCGTGTGCAGGAAATGGCCTCGCGCCATGCCGTGCCCGGCCCCTTGCCGGAGCGCCTGCGGCGCACGGCAAAACGCCTGCACCAGCAGTTTTCTGCGATACAGCCGGCGCGCCGCTGGCTGAAATCGCAACCCGACGGCAGCGAACTCGATCTGGACGCCGTGGTGCGCGCCACCACCGATCGCAAAAGCGGCCTGCACCACAGCGGCCAACTGCATCTATCGCTGGAAAAACGCGAGCGCGATCTCGCCTGCCTGGTACTGGCCGACCTGTCGCTCTCCACCGATACCTGGGTGTCGAGCGAGGCGCGCGTCATCGATGTCATCCGCGATGCGCTCTTGCTCTTTGGCGAAACCCTGCGCTCGACGGGCGACCGTTTCGCCATTTGCGGCTTTTCTTCGATCCGCCGCAACCAGGTGCGCTTTCATCGCCTGAAAGAATTTTCCGAGCCCTTCAACGACGCCGTGCGCGGCCGGGTGCAGGCCATTCGCCCGGGTTACTACACCCGCATGGGGGCTGCCATTCGCCGGGCCAGCCAGTTATTGGTCGAAGAAGCCGCCAGTCGGCGCATCCTGCTCATTTTGTCCGACGGCAAACCCAATGATCTCGATCTCTACGACAGCCGCTATGGCATCGAAGACACCCGCGCCGCGGTGCATGAAGCGCGCCGCCTGGGACTGATTCCTTTCTGCCTGACCATCGACCGCGAAGGCGGCGGCTATCTGCCGCATCTGTTCGGCCCCACCGGTTACGCCATCATGCGCAGCCCGGAAGAGCTGCCGCAGCGCCTGCCCATGTTCTATGCGCAACTGACGCACTGATAGACGCACTGATAGAGTAAACGAGCACAATCGACTGACATTTCTCTACAAAGTCTGCCCCATACATCCGCTAAGATGCGCGGCATCGACCGTATTTCCCGCCTCGGCATGTCACAAATTTTTGCCCTACACGCCAGCAAGCAAGCCGCCCAGCACCGGAAAAAAACCGGCGCAAGTTTATCTTGGCGTAACTCTGGGCGTAAAAAAACTGGCATTCGCCAGTGGGGTGTCGCGTGCTGTGCTGCTCGTGCTTTACAGGAAATTTGCCCAATCAGGCTGGCGGAGAGGGTGGGATTCGAACCCACGGTACCTTGCGGTACGCCTGATTTCGAGTCAGGTACATTCGACCACTCTGCCACCTCTCCGCAGCGGGCCGCATGATAGCACAGCTTATTCCGGGAATGCGCCGTCTGCGCGCCTTTTGCGCAATTCTTTTTATTGCCCTGCTGACGACCGGCTGCGGCGACCGGGTGATGCCCCTGCCTTTTCCAACTCCGGGCAAACAAGAACTGGTCGTACTCATCGAAAGCGGGCCGCTCACCCATCTGAACGATGCCGCGAATCCCAATAACGGTCTGGAACATGACCTGCTCGAAGCCTTTGGCGCAGAACTGGGCGTGCCGGTTCGCTTCATCGCCAGCCCGCACCAAGTTTTTGCCCAGCAACTCGCCCAAGGCGGCTATCACATCGCAGCCGGCTGGTTATCACCCAGTGCAAACGCAGATCACGCGAGCAGCGCGCCTTTGTTTGCGACCCGCGATTTGCTGGTGCAAGACGATGCTTCTCTGCCGCTCACCGAGCTTTCCCAGTTAAGCGGCAAAACGGTGCATGTATTGGCCGGCTCACGTCAGGCAAAAACCTTGCACGCCCTCGCCCAGCGCATTCCCGGCCTTACCGTGGTCGAACTCGAACGTAGCGATGCCCTGGATTTACTCGACGAAGTGGGCGACCACAAAATCAGCTACGCCGCCATGGACTCACGCCTCGAAGACCTGGTCACGCAATACGTCCCCAGTCTGCGCAGTACCCTGGTTCTGAGCGAACCAGCGCCCATCGTCTGGCAGCTGGGCGTGCATCCCAATCCGGAGCTGCGCGCCAAGCTCGATGAATTCATCGAACGCAGTCGCAAGGACGGCAGCCTGAACCGCCTGGAAGAGCGCTATTTCGGCCACGTTCGCCGCCTGACGCCCGCCGACATCGAAAAATTTCAGAGCGCCATCGAACGCACCCTGCCCCGTTTGCGCCGTTTTTTCCAGGATGCCGAGCGGCAAACCGGCACCGACTGGCGCCTGATCGCCGCGCTCGCCTGGCAGGAATCGCACTGGGACCCGTTCGCCACCAGTTACACCAATGTGCGCGGCATGATGATGCTCACCGAAGAAACTGCCGACCGCCTCAAGGTCAGCAACCGGCTCGATGCACGCGAGAGCATCCTGGGCGGAGCGCGTTATCTGAACATCTTGCGCGACGGCTTGCCGCCCGAAATCCCCGAACCCGACCGCACCTGGCTGGCCATCGCCGGTTACAACCTCGGCCCCGGCCACCTCAATGCCGGACGCTGGATCGCCAAGCAGCTCAAAGCCGACCCCAACGCCTGGATCGACATGCGGCGCATCCTGCCGCTCATGGCCAAACCGGAGTATTACAGCCGCCTCAAATCTGGGCGGGCGCGCGGCGGCGAAGCGGTGATCATGACCGAGAATATCCGCAGTTTTTACGACATTCTCATGCGCCACGAAGCACCGCTGCCCTCCGATCCACTGGCCGCGCTGGAAGACACGGAAAAAAGCCTGAGCCTCTCGCCGCGCGACCTATGAGGCAGATGCCCGTTGCACGCAACCTACCCCGGCAGGTGGGATTTAGCCTGCAGTATTTCGCACTGCAAACTGCCGTACCCGCGCAGTCTGCATGGAAAAATCAAACGGCCAGCACCGCCACTCCGCCCATGTACGGACGCAAGACTTCCGGTACGGTGACGCTGCCGTCGGCGTTCTGATAATTCTCCAGAATCGCCACCAGGGTGCGGCCCACGGCCAGGCCGGAACCGTTCAGGGTATGGCAGATTTCCGGTTTGTTTTTCTCGTTGCGAAAGCGCGCCTGCATACGCCGCGCCTGAAAGCTGGCGAAATTTGAGCAGGAAGAAATTTCGCGATAGGTATTTTGCGCCGGCAGCCAAACTTCCAGATCGTAGGTTTTCGCGGCGGAAAACCCCATGTCGCCGGTGCACAGCACGACGCGCCGATAGGGCAGGCCTAATTTTTCCAGAATCGCCTCGGCGTGGCCGGTCAACGCCTCATGCGCGGCGGCGGAATCCTCCGGGCGCACGACCTGCACCAGTTCCACCTTGTCAAATTGATGCTGACGGATCATGCCGCGCACATCGCGCCCGCCGGAACCGGCTTCAGAACGGAAACACGGCGTATGGCAGACGAGCTTCAGGGGCAAGGCTTCTGCCGGCAAAATCTCATCGCGCACGATATTGGTCACCGGCACTTCCGCCGTCGGAATCAGATACAGGGGCTCTTGTTCGCCGCGCTGCACCTTGAACAAATCTTCCTCGAATTTCGGCAACTGCCCGGTACCGAAGAGACTGGCCGCATTGACGAGGTAGGGCGTATACACCTCGGTGTAGCCGTGTTCCGCAGTATGCGTATCGAGCATGAACTGGGCCAGCGCCCGGTGCAGGCGAGCGATGCCGCCCTTGAGCACGGCAAAACGTGCGCCGGAAATTTTTGCGGCGCTGGCAAAATCGAGCTGCCCCAGGGCTTCGCCCACATCGGTGTGATCTTTTACCGGAAAATCGAAAACGCGCGGCGTCCCCCAGCGCTTAAGTTCGACATTGGCCGCCTCATCCGCCCCTTCCGGCACTGTAGGGTCCGGAATATTCGGTAGCGCAGCAAGCAAGGCATTGAATTCGTTGAGCAATTCCGACAGACGCGCTTCCGAGGCCTGCAATTCGTCGCCCAAGGCACCGACTTCCGCCAGCACCGCCGTCGCATCTTGTCCCTGCCCTTTCAGCTGGCCGATGCGCTTGGACAAGGTGTTGCGCTGCGCCTGTAATTCCTGGGTGCGGGTTTGCACTGCCTTACGTTCGCTTTCCAAGGCGGAAAATTGTGTGAAATCAATCGGTTTCCCACGTTTTGCCAAGGCGGCGGCAACACCATCGAGATCGGCGCGCAGTTGTTGAATATCGAGCATGGCTGTCCTGATGCGGCTCCGTCCGCGCGGCCACCGCCTGTAAGTAAAGAAACGGGGGATTATACGCGAGCAGTAGCAAGCAACTTCCCTGAAAATCTGGCAAAACCTCACACAAACTGACCCGTAAGCAGCCCGCTGAAGTATCATGTTCGCCCTACGAAATAAGCCGTCGGCATGACCTGCGCCATGATAAAAACTTTCCGCCCCCTGCTTTGCTGCGCCGCACTTTTTACCCTGCCCGCGCCGCCCGCCACTGCGGACGATGCCACTGCCGCCATCGCGCGCTGGTGTGACGATCTGGGCGCACGTCTGCGCAGCGTCAATGCCAGCGAATGCCGCAAACAGCCTTTCGTCGCCGCAGAAGAAAGCACCGCCGGCGGGCGTTTACTGGTGTGGCGCGATTTTGCCGCGCGCAGCACGCCGGCGGCAAAAGCCCCTCGGGTGCTGGTCATTGGCGGTATCCACGGCGACGAGCTGACCGCCGTTTCCATCGTTTTTCGCTGGCTCGAATGGGTGGGCGAAGACAGCGGCAAAAAATATCACTGGCGCATGATCCCTTCTGCCAACCCGGACGGACTCCTCACCCGCCCATCGACACGCGCCAACAGCCGCGGGGTCGATCTGAACCGCAACTTTCCGACACCCGACTGGGCGAGCGATGCCCACAAATACTGGATCGAGCGCACCAAGCGCGATCCGCGCCGCTACCCCGGCGAATCCGGCGGCTCGGAAATCGAAACCCGCTGGCTGGAAAAACAAATTGCGCAATACCAACCTGACCTCATCATCAGCGTGCACGCCCCTTACAACCTGCTCGACTACGACGGCCCGGCCCCGCAACCCCTACGCTTTGGCCGTTTGATGCTCAACCGCCTCGGCGTTTACCCCGGTTCGCTGGGCAATTACGGCGGTTTGCACAAAAACGTGCCGGTCGTCACCATCGAACTCCCGCACGCCACGATGATGCCGCCGCCGCGCGAACAACGAACCATGTGGCGCGACATGCTGCACTGGATGAACCGCAACATTTCCGCCGGCAACGCTTTGAACAGCAAAACCTCCAAACGCCCGGAAAAATACGGCGAACCGGTCTTCAAAGGCCCGGCATTGAAAAACCCCATCGACCATCAGAAAATCGACTGAGTTTTCAGGCCGCTTGAAACAGCGAAAAACTACGGCGAAAAATTACGGCGAAAAACTAAGAAAAGCTCAGACACGCCGCACCGCCCTCTCACAGCGGCACTGCAAGAGGGCGGGCGAAAGTGGCGGCTCAGCGCTTGGTGACGCCGACGAAAACGTTATCGACCAAAGGTTTGGCGTCGACTTGCGGGACATGGCAGCTATCGCACTGGTAACGCGACATTTCTACCGCCGGATTGCCGTCCTCGTCTTTCAGCGTTTTCGAGAAATGGCTTTCGCCCATTTTGGGCAGTTTTTTGCCGCGCAGCTCATCCGTGATGTGGCATTCCAGGCAGCCGTTATCGTCATAGGTGATGGGCACGTATTTTTCAATGGCGTGCGGCACCAGCGGCGGCTGGGTGAGGAAGGTGCGGCTAATCAGTTTTTGATCCCCCACACCCGGTGTTTTTTCTGAATACACCTTGCTCACTGGTGCGTGGTCGGGGCGATCCACCCCTTCCCCGCGCATGGACACCAGTTGCGAAGTTGCATTACAGCCGATGAAACCGGCCATGAGCGTCGCCAAAGTCACGCCAATCAGAGTTTTTTTCATATTGATCTCCTGCCACGGAAGAAAAGAAATAGCGGGTTAAACATCAGAGTGCCTTGCCGGAAGAAAGCGCCGCCGGCACGGCGTCTTGACCAATGGTCCGCAGACCAAAACGGAACACTTTTTTCGAACACACATCGATACAGCGCCCGCAGTTCGTGCAATTTGCTTCCAGAATCACCGGCCCCGTTCCATCAATCGCTTTCAGCGCCGGGCGGATCACCTGTTGCTCGGGGCAGACGGCGAAACAATCCATGCAATCATTGCAGTCCTCGCGCAGCGGCAGGCGCACGCGCAGCAGCGCGCCCTTACCGAGCAGGCTGTAAAACGCCCCCACCGGGCAGAAATGTCCGCACCAGCCGTGCCGCATGACGAACAGATCGAAGAGAAAAATCGCCAGAATCGCCAGCCAGGCCAGCCCCATCCCGAAAATCAGGCCACGGTGCAAGAGCGAAACCGGGTTGAGCATTTCCCAAGCGATCGTGCCGGTCAGCGCACCGACGACGAAGGTCATGCCCAAAATCCAGTAGCGCACGCTGCGCGCAACATGTGGCCCACCTTTGATGCCCAGGCGCGCGCGCAGCCAGGCGGCGGCATCGGTGACCATATTGAGCGGGCAAACCCAGGCGCAAAAACTGCGCCCGCCAACGATGAGGTAAAACACCAGTACGATGGCGGCCCCGACAAGGCCCAGAGTTTCTGGCCATTGTCCGGCGAGCATCGCTTGCAGCAAAACATAGGGGTCGGTCAGCGGCAGGGTACTCAAGGTGTAGCTGTAGGTGAGATTACCTTTGACGATCCACCAGCCAAACCAGGGGCCGACCAGGAACAGCGCGAGAATGCCGAGCTGGCTGGTGCGGCGTAGCAACAGCCATTGATGTGCGGCCAGCCAGCCTTTTTCCTGCACGGCTTCCGCCCCGGGGCGCAACAAGGCGCGGCTCATAGCTGATCCCCCTTGAGCGCGGGCAGCGCGGCATCCTCGCCGGTCGGCGGCACTTTTTGCAGGCCTTTGCCCAGCTCGTAACGCATGCCTTCGGGCATATTGAACTGGTGTTCGATATCCGGCGTCACCAGGCTGTGACCGGCTTTTTCCTTTTCCACCCAGCCCAAACGGTAATGCTCGGAGAGCTGACCTTTGGCCATATAGCGCGGCAAAACCTTGATCGAGGCCACCTCCGTCGGGCAGGCTTTCTCGCACTTGCCGCAGCCGGTGCAGTGATCGGAGTGCACCACCGGAATGAACAGGGTGTGGTGGCCCGTGCGCTGATTGCTTTGCGGGTCGAGGGTGATCGCCTTGTCCAGCACCGGGCAGACGCGATAGCAAATATCACAGCGCATCCCGAGATAATTCAGGCAGGTTTCCTGATCGACCAGCACCGCCAGCCCCATGCGCGCTTTGTTGATATCGCGCAGGCCATGATCGAGCGCCCCGGTCGGGCAGGCTTTGACACAGGGAATGTCGTCACACATCTCGCACGGCACCTGGCGCGCCACGAAATACGGCGTGCCGGTAGACATCGGCTCTTCCGGCTTGGCGAGTTGCAGTGTATCGAAAGGGCAATCGCGCACACACAGCCCGCAGCGAATGCAGGCGGCGGAAAATTCACTTTCCGGCAAGGCGCCGGGGGGACGAATGGCCGCCGGCGGCAAGGCCTTGGCGTGCTCGGCATAGAACCCCATGCCGACACCCAAGAAGCCGACACCGCACGCCAGCCGGGCCGAATCGACCAGGAACTGACGGCGTTTGCCGCGCATAAGGCTCATCTTTTGCACTTTGTCACTCATGACAAGACTCCCCCAGACCGTTTTCCCGACAGCCCGGTTTGACTCCCCTGTGTTGAATGAAATTTCAATGTCGCGCCAAGCCTCTTGGCCCAGCCGGATAAAACACGCAGTCGCGCCCGGGGCGAGCCTGCCGAACCCCTCCGGCAAGCTCGGGACGAAGCGCCCCTACACCCCGCAGCGAAGCCGCCCGCCGCTTAGGCCTTGGTCACCTTGGCCGCGCACTTCTTGAAGTCCGTTTCCTTGGAGATCGGGCAGGTGGCATCCAGCGTCAGCTTGTTGACCAGACGGTGCTCGTCGAAGAACGGCACGAAGATCAGGCCTTCTGGCACCTTGTTGCGGCCCTTGGTGTCCAGGCGCAGCTCGATCTCGCCGCGCCGGCTCGCCACCTTGACCACATCGCCGCGCTTCAGGCCGCGTTTTTCGGCATCTTTCGGGTGCATCCAGACCACGGCATCAGGGAAGGATTTGTACAACTCCGGCACGCGCCGGGTCATCGAGCCGGTGTGCCAATGCTCCAGCACGCGGCCGGTGCACAACCACAGGTCGTAGTCTTGATCCGGCATTTCCGCCGCCGGCTGGTAGGGCAGGGCGAAGATCTTCGCCTTGCCATCCGGGTAGCCGTAGAAGCGCAAACCTTCGCCGGCCTTGACGTAAGGATCGTAACCTTCACGGAAGCGCCACAGGGTTTCCTTGCCATTGACCACCGGCCAGCGCATGCCGCGCACCTTGTGGTAGGTCTCGAACGG
>NZ_JBLJBW010000061.1:0-12437 GCF_047638095.1 Azonexus sp. | reverse complement strand
ACCTGCGCCTGATCGGCAACCTGCCCTACAACATCTCGACGCCGCTGCTCTTTCACCTCGCCAGCTACGGCCAGCAGGTGCGCGACATGCATTTCATGCTGCAAAAAGAAGTCGTCGAGCGCATGGTGGCCGAACCCGGCAGTGCCGACTACGGGCGGCTGACGGTGATGCTGCAATACCGCTTCTGGCTGGAATGGCTGCTCGACGTGCCGCCGGAAAGCTTCGACCCGCCGCCCAAGGTGGATTCGGCGGTGGTGCGCCTGATCCCCAAAGCGCCCGAACTGCTCACCGCCCGCAACGAAGCGCGCTTCGCCCACGTCGTCCAGTCCGCCTTCGCCCAGCGCCGCAAGATGCTGCGCAACAACCTCAAAGGCATCCTCGACGACGCCGGTTTCGCCGCGCTGGCCATCGCCCCGACCCTGCGCCCGGAAGACCTGCCGGTGGAGGATTACCTGCGCATTGCCAATTATCTGACGAAAACCTGACGCAAACCTGACGAAACAAAACCCGCCGCAGCGGGTTTTATGGGTGAATTCCGGAGCGCCCCGGTGTTCAGTCCTTCTTCAACGGGCAGGTGCTCAGCCCGATCAGCGGATACAGCGGGCACCAGCCCATCAGGCCGGTGGCCAGGGGAACGACGCCGATCCAAGCCCAGACCGGGCCGCCGGTGAGCGCCCAGGCGATCAAGGCGAGGCCGGCGACGATACGCAGGATTTTATCGATACCGCCAACATTGCTTTTCATATGCCTTACTCCGTCAAGTGGATCAGGCCCGCACTGTAGCCGCCCGCCTTGCACGCGTCTGTAACTTCAGTCACAGAGTCAAAACAGTTTGCAGACCCGCGCGGTCACTCAGGGTGATCTGCTCACGCCCCAAATTCACCCAACCCTGTGCGGCAAAGCCTTTCAGCAGGCGGCTGATGATTTCGCGCACACTACCCAGTTCGTCCGCCAACTGTTGATGGGTGAGGCACAAAACATCCTGCGGATGCGCCAAAAGGCGTTTGGCCAGGCGCTGGTCGAGGCGGGCAAAGGCAACCTCCTCGACCAACTGCATCAACTCGCTGATGCGCTCGGTAAAAAGGTGAAAAACAAACGTGCGAAACGCCGCCGCGTTCACCAACAGGTGATTGAACGCCGCGACCGGCAAAACGAACAGCGTGATCGCCGTCTCCGTCAGGCCGCGCGCGCTATACGCCGTATTACCCAAAAGGCAGGAAGACGAAATGATGCAAGAGTCACCCGGCCCCACCCGGTACAGCAGCAATTCGCGACCATTCGCCGCCTGTTTGATGACCTTGATGCTGCCTTCTACAATCAGCGGAAAACCCGCGCAGGGTTGATGCTCGGAAAACACCGGCGTTCCCGCGGGCAGGCGCAATACCTTGTCCGGCGAAAACAAAACCGCCTGCTGCGCCGCAGGCAGCTCGGCCAACACCGGATACAGCGCCAACAAGCGGGCGCGCAACAGGTTTTGCATGTCAATCTGCGCCTAACGCCGCCCACACCGGGGCATGATCAGAAGGCCGCTCGCGCTTACGCGGCGCACGGTCGATGCCGGCGGCCGTGCAGCGGGCCGCAAGAGGCGCAGAGAGCAAAACGTGATCAATCCGCAGCCCCTGATTTTTCTGAAAACCCAGCATGCGGTAATCCCACCAGGAAAAACTCTTTTCCGGCTGTTCAAACAGGCGGAAACTATCGGCCAGCCCCAAATCGAGAAAACGCTGAAACGCAGCACGTTCGAGATCGGACACCAAAATACAATCCTGCCAGCGCGCCGGATCGTGCACATCGCGCGCCTCCGGAGCGATGTTGTAGTCGCCGCACAAGGCCAGCTGCGGGTAACGCGGTAATTCCTCAGCCAGCCAATCGGCCAGCGCCGCCAGCCAGCGCAGCTTGTAGTCATATTTGTCGCAGCCGACTTCCTGACCATTCGGCATATAAGCACAAACCACACGCACACCGGCCACGGTGGCCGAAATCAAGCGTTTTTGCTCATCCGGAAAATGCGGATTGCCGAATACGACATCCTCCAGGGCCGTTTTTGCCAGCAAGGCCACGCCGTTATAGGTTTTCTGCCCATAAAACGCTACCTGATACCCCGCCGCCTCGATCTCGGCACGCGGAAAATGCGCGTCTTCCAACTTCAATTCCTGCAAACACAACACATCCGGCACCGCCTCCGCCAACCAGTCCAACACATGCGACAGGCGCACCTTGAGCGAATTGACGTTCCAGCTAGCGATCTTCATGTGTATATTAACCTATTGAATGCTTTTGAATTTGTGTGTCGCAGTTTCTTGTGGCTATGCACATAAGCACATGCGCTAGGGCCGCTGGGAGTTATTGTGCCAGCCATCCCCAGAAACGAAAAACTCAGTGCCGGGCCAGGCATCATTCCCACTTACCCGCTTCCGGGCTCTCGATGAACAGCTTTGTCCCTGATTCCAGCATCCGCTCAAACTCGCGGCTCTCAAAAAGGGCTATCGCCTGTTCAATGGTGCGGCCATCTTCCCAATTTTCCAGCCCGAAGGGCCGGCTCGCTGTCCGGGTAGTTTCTGCAAACCCTTCCTGCGCCAAATTGACCATTAGTAATCGAACGGCTACACTTTCCCCATGTATTCAATCAAGCCACTTCCCGAATTCACCGCATGGCTGAACAGCATCAAGGACGGCATGACGCATCGCCGTCTGGCTCGCCGGCTGGAAAAGGCGCAAAAGGGTAATCTGGGCGATGTGAAGCCAGTCGGTGCTGGCGTGTGCGAAATGAGAGAGCACTTCGGGCCAGGCTGGCGCATGTACTACGTGCAACACGGCGCAGTGTTGATTGTGATGCTCGGGGGCGGGGAGAAATCCACCCAGGCCGCCGATATTGCCCAGGCTATCAGGCTTGCGGCGCAGTTGGAGGATTAAACCATGACCAAGAAAATCAAGATTGCCGACCTACCCGAATTCGACATGACAGAGCATTTGCCAGATGCGCAGGCGATTGCCGAATACCTTACCGTGGTGCTCGAAGAGGACGACCCGGCAGCGCTGGCCGATGCGTTGGGCACGATTGCACGAGCACAGGGCATGAGCGACATTGCCAAATCCTCCGGAATCACCCGCGAAGCGCTCTACAAGGCACTGCGCCCGAATGCCAGCCCTCGCTTCGAGACCATCAGCAAGGTTTGTGCGGCGCTCGGTGTCCGTCTGGTGGCCCAGCCAATCCACGCACATTCAGCGTAGCGCATTCGCCAGTTGTTGTAATTTGCTGCTGACCCCCGCCGCTGATTCACTCAGCGCATGCGGCAGATCCGGCGGCAGCTGTGGCGACTGGAAAGCCAGCCAGCTTGCGCCGCAGCGGGTATAGACCGCACAGCGCCAGGGCAGGCAGCGCGTCAGGCTGGGATCGTGCGCCAACAAGACGTCGACTACCGGCCAACTGACCAGACTATAGAGCACGCTGGCTTCGTCCAAGCCGCGTCCGTGCGCCCCCCTGTTTTCACCCAGATCGTGCACGGCCAGCACGCTCAGGCCCAGACGCTGGGCGAGGGCCTCGAACTGAAAGCAAATCTCAGCGTGGGATTGACTGCTTTCGATCACGCTTTCCATCATTGATCCTGCCGGCAACCTGGATCGACGGCGCAGCAGCGAAACAAGGCGATATGGTCGGTAATCATGCTCGCCGCCATCTCGGGGCTGATATTCGCCCCCCGGCTGGTGCCAAGAAAAAGATGCAGCAAACCGCTGGTAAACGCCCAGGTGCTGCGCGCGGCGGCCACGGGAGAAACCCCACGGCGCAGATGTTTGGTTTCTTGTGCGCGCAAAAAGAGCGATTCGATTTTTTTGAAAAACTCCAATGCCGGGCGCGCCACCTCGGCTTCGATGTCAGCAAACTCATCGACATATTCACAGCGCACGATCATGATCTCGAAAACCTCACGAAACGCGCTCGTTTCATGCAAAGCACGGAAAAACGCCTGTGTGGACGCCTCGATCGCATCCAGGGGATTGCGCCAAGCCGGATCGAACAAAATAGCATCGGTACAACCGACCATCGGCACGAAAGCATCGTCACGCACGGCAAAAAACAGCTCCGCCTTGTTGCGGAAATGCCAGTAAATCGCGCCACGCGTAACGCCCGCCGCCTTGGCGATTTTCTCCAGCGAAGAACGAACCACCCCGTGCGCGTGAAACACCTGGCGTGCCGCCACGATGATCTGCTGCCGTGTTTGCGCGGCATCTTCCTTGGTTCTGCGTACCATGCTTGTTTCTCTCTATGCCCATGTCAGAGACGCCCCTTGAATGCTCGCTCTGACACAAAAAACCACACAAATTTTTTTTACATACATATCTGACTGTATATAATAACCGAAAATTTTTCCCAGGAAACCTTCTCCATGAATGCTTTTGCCCCTCGCCACCTGCGTCTGACGCTGGCCACCCTGGCTACCGCAATCACCCTCGCTGCCTGTTCCGAGAAAGCCGCGCCACCGCCGGCCATGGGGCCGATGCCGGTCAGCCTCTTGGAGATGCAGCCGCAAAACGTGCCCACCTCGATCGAAATCATGGCGCAAACCGAAGGGGCGCGCGAAACCGAGGTGCGTGCGCGTGTCGGCGGCATTTTGATGAAGCGCCTGTATCAAGAGGGCGACGTGGTGAAGGCCGGGCAGCCGCTCTTTCAGATCGACCGCGCACCCTATGAAATCGCGCTCTCCGAAGCCAAAGCCCGGGCCGAACAAACGGCGCGTGAAAAACAGCGCCTGAAAGGACTGGCCGAAGCCCGCGCCATCAGCCAGAAAGATTACGACGATGCAAGTTCCAACGACGCCATGGCGCAAGCCGCCTTGCGCCAGGCCGAACTCAATCTCTCCTGGACCACCGTCACCGCTCCGGTCGGCGGCACCAGCGGGCGCGCCGCGCGCTCCGAAGGCAACCTCATCAGTACCAGCGACAGTCTGCTCACCTCGGTTTTCCAGAGCAATCCCATGTGGGTGAGTTTTTCGCTGGGCGAAAGTGATCTCGCCAAATTGTCCGGCCACCGCGTCACCGACAAGAACGTCAGCGGCATCGAACTGCTCCTGCCCAACGGCGAAGCCTATGCGCAGCCGGGCAAGCTCAATTTCATCGCCTCCAACCTCGACACCGTGCTCGGCACCCAGGCGCTGCGCGCCGAATTCGCCAATCCGGACGGCCAGCTTTTACCCGGCCAGTTCGTGCGTGTGCGCCTCCTCACCGGCGAACGCCAAGGGGTTTTTCTGGTGCCGCAGGCGGCCGTGCTGCAAACCGAACAGGGTAATCTGGTCATGACCATGGATGCCGAAGGCAAGGTCGCGCCGCGCCCGATCCAGACGGCCGAATGGCACGGCAAGGACTGGGTGGTGCTGGGTGGCCTGCAAGCCGGCGACAAGGTCATCACCAACAACCTGATCAAACTGCGCCCCGGTATGCCGGTCACGGCACAAACGCCGCCCCCGGCCGCCCAGCCGGCCGCCGCTGACGCCAAGAAATAAGGGGCAAGCATGTCCAAATTCTTCATCAATCGGCCGATTTTCGCTTCGGTCATTTCCATCATCATCATCATCGCTGGCCTGGTGGCTTCGCGCGTGCTGCCGATTGCGCAGTATCCGCAAATCGCGCCGCCCACGGTGATGGTGAGCGCCAGCTACCCCGGCGCTTCGGCCGAAACTCTGGCACGCACCGTCGCCGCTCCGATCGAGGAGCAGCTGAACGGGGTAGAAAACCTGCTCTACTTCACCTCTTCGGCATCAGCCAACGGCATGGTCACCATTACCGCCACCTTTGCGGTTGGCACCGATGTCGATGATGCCGCAGTCAACATCAACAACCGGGTGAAAGCCGCTGAACCGCGACTGCCAGAAGATGTGCGGCGCAACGGGGTGATCGTGCAGAAACGCTCGAACGACATTCTGCAGGTCGTGGCGCTGAAATCGGAAGCCGGCAAATACCCCACGCTGTTCCTTTCGAACTACGCCAGCCTGAACATCGTCGACGAGCTCAAACGCGTCCCCGGGGTGGGCGATGTCACCATTTTCGGCGCCCAGGACTACTCCATGCGCGTCTGGCTCAAACCGGATCGCATGGCGCAACTGGGGCTGACCACCAGCGATATCGCGGCGGCCATCCGCACCCAGAATGCCCAGAATGCTGCCGGCAAAATCGGCCAGGAACCTGCGCCTAACGAGCAACAGCTGGTCTATACCGTAACCGCCAAGGGGCGCTTGTTGACCCCGGAAGAATTCGGCAACATCGTCATTCGCGCCAGCGGCCCGGGGGGCATTTTGCGTCTGAAAGATGTTGCGCGCATCGAGCTCGGTGCCTACAGCTACGATCAGCGCGTCACCCTGGATGGCAGCCCGACCATCGCCATGGGCGTTTTCTTGCAAACCGGTGCCAATGCACTCGACGTGGCGCAGCGGGTGAAAGCCAAAATGGCCGCGCTGGAAAAGAAATTTCCGGAAGGCATGGGCTACGTCATTCCCTTTGACACCACGCTCTTCGTTTCGGCCTCGATCGATGAGGTGATCAAGACCTTGATCGAAGCGGTGATTCTCGTCATCGCCGTGGTCTACATCTTTCTGCAAAGCTGGCGCGCCACCCTGATTCCCATGGTTGCCGTGCCGATTTCCTTGATCGGCACTTTTGCCGGTTTGTGGCTGTTCGGTTTTTCCATCAATACGCTGACCCTGTTCGCCATGGTGCTCGCCATCGGCATTGTGGTGGATGATGCCATCGTGGTGCTGGAAAACGTCGAACGCTTGATGGACGAAGAAGGTTTGTCACCGCACGATGCCGCCGTCAAAGCCATGCAGGAAGTCTCCGGAGCGCTCGTGGCCATCGTGCTGGTGCTGTGCTCGGTGTTCATTCCGGTCGCCTTCCTGGGCGGCATCGCCGGGCAACTCTACAAGCAATTTGCCGTCACCGTCGCCGTCGCCGTGGTGCTTTCTGGCGTCGTCGCCCTGACCTTGACACCCGCCCTGTGCTCACTGATTTTGAAGGCACAGCACACGGAAAACCGCTTCTTCGCCCCCTTCAACCGCTGGTTTGAGCGCATGACACAGCGCTACACGCGCACCGTGGGCTTCACCCTGAAACACGGTTTTGTCGGTTTTCTCGCATTGGCGCTGGTAATCGGCGGAACGGCCGCTTTCTTTCGCATCATTCCGGGCAGTTTCGTCCCGGCAGAAGATCAGGGTTACCTGATTTCCGCCCTCATGCTGCCGGACGGCGCGACTTTGAAGCGCACCGAAAAAACCGGCGAAGGCATGCGCCAAATGATCGCGCAAGATGAAGCCGTGAAGCACACCTTCATCGTTTCCGGCTTCGACTTGATCGGCGGCGGCAACAAACCCAACGCCGGCACCATGTTCATCCCGCTCAAAGACTGGAAAGAGCGCCAAGGCAAGGCTCAGGATCTGGCCGGCAAGTTCATGGGCATGGGCATGATGCAACCGGACGGCATGGGGCTCGTCTTCAACCCGCCGCCCATCATGGGCCTGGGCACCGCCGGCGGCTTTGAAGTGTATGTGCAGAACCGCGTCGACGGTGACGCACGCAAACTCAACGAGGTCGTGCAAAACTTCATGGCGGAATTGCAGAAGCATCCGGAGTTCACCCGTATTTCCACCTTCTTCCGCCCCACCGTGCCGCAGCTTTACGTCGAAGTGGACGAACCCAAGGCGCTGGCGCTCGGCATTCCCTTGAGCGATGTATACGCCACCTTGCAAAGCACCATGGGCGCGCTCTACGTCAATGACTTCAACAAATCGGGGCGCGTTTATCGCGTGCAGTTGCAAGCCGAAAGCAATTACCGCATGCAGCCTTCCGACATCGGCAAGGTTTATGTGCGCAGCACGAGCAGCGGCAAGCTGATTCCTCTCTCGGCGGTGACTACGGTGAAAAACATCGTCGGCCCGGAACAGGTGGAACGCTTCAACGGCTTCGTTGCCGCCAAGGTGATGGGCGATTCCAAGCCCGGCGTCAGCTCGGGCGATGCCATTCGCATCGTCGAAGAAGTCGCCGCCCAGGCGCTGCCGGAAGGTTATGAAATCTCCTGGACCGGTCAGGCTTTCCAGGAAAAGCAGACTTCCGGCTCCTCGCTGCAGGCCTTCGGTTTCGCCATCATCATGGTTTTCCTGATTCTCGCCGCGCAATACGAAAAGTGGTCGCTGCCGCTGGCCGTCATCACCGCCGTACCCTTTGCCTTGCTCGGCGCGCTGACTGCCATCTGGCTGCGTGGCATGCCAAACGACATTTATTTCCAGATCGGCCTCGTCGTTCTCATTGGTCTGGCGGCGAAAAACGCCATTTTGATCGTCGAGTTTGCCGCCCAGAAATACGCTGAAGGCATGAGCGTGGTCGATGCCGCGCTGGAAGCAGCACGCTTGCGGTTGCGCCCCATCATCATGACTTCGCTCGCCTTCGTGCTTGGCGTTTTCCCGCTCGTCAAAGCCACCGGGGCCGGCGCAGCAGCGCGTCAATCGATGGGCACCGGCGTCTTTGGCGGCATGTTGTTTGCCACCTTTATCGCCACCATTTTCATTCCCCTGTTCTTCAAATGGATGCAACGTGGCAAGCCAAGCAAAGTGGCCCACGTCGAAGACCTCTCGCACCCCACCACCGAGGAGAAGGCCTGATGCTGCGCCGCCCCCGACTCACCCTGACACCGCTGGCCCTCAGCCTGTTGCTCTCCGGCTGCGCCGTCGGCCCGGACTACCTGCGAACAGAAAACTGGCTGCCCAGCCTGTTCCGTGAAGCCCCAACCGCCACCGCCACGCTCGCAACGCAGCCCGATACCGCGCTTCAAAACACCTGGTGGACGCTGTTTCAGGACGACACTTTAAATGCGCTGATCCAGTCTGCCCTGGAAAACAACCGCGACCTACGCAGCGCCATCGCCCGCGTCGACCAGGCCGATGCCGCCGCCCGCGAAGCTGGTGCCAGTCTTTTTCCCAGCATCGACGGCCAAGGCGGTGCCAGCCGGGTCAGCCCGAGCGAAAAAACTGCCAGCTGGACGCCGAACACACCCGACACCGTGCGCGCCCATAATCTTGGCCTGGTGCTCTCCTACGAAATCGATGTCTGGGGCCGCGTGCGCCGCATGAACGAAGCCGCCCGCGCCAGCCTGCTCGCCAGCCGCTATGGCCGCGATGCCATCCGCCTCTCGATCACCGGCCTGGTCGCCAGCAATTACCTCACTTTGCGCGCCCTGGATGCCCAGCTCGCGATCAGCGAGAGCAGCTTGAAAAGCCGGCAAGAAAGCGCCGAGCTGGTCAAAACCCGCGTCGCCGCTGGCCTCGTCTCGCCCCTCGACCAATATCAGGCGGACAGCGCGCTCGCTGCCATACGTGTGCAGCAGTCTGACTTACGCCGCGCCCGCGCCTTGGCTGAACACCAACTTGCACTGCTCACTGCACAACCCGATTTGCAACTCCCGGCCGGTGACGTGCGCCAGCTCCCCCTGCCGCCGCAACCGCCCGCCGGACTGCCGGCCGACCTGATCGAAGCTCGCCCGGATGTGCGCCAAGCCGAACAACAGCTGATCGCCGCCAACGCCAACATCGGTGTCGCCAAAGCCGCCTACTACCCCAAATTCAGCCTCACTGGCGGCCTGGGGCGCGAAAGCAAGGATTTATCCGATCTCTTCAGCAGCGGTGCCAGCACTTGGTCTACCGGCCTTTCCCTGCTCATGCCCATCCTCGATTTCGGCCGCACCACGGCGCGCGTCGACCAAGCCCAGGCACTCAATGAACAATCGCTGCTCGCCTGGCAAAAAACCCTGGAAACCGCTTACAAAGAAGTACGCGACGCCCTGGTCAATCTGAGCGAAAACGGCGCAGCCGAAAGCGCGCAACAACTGCGTGTCGATAGCACACAAAAAGCCCACGACCTGGCCAAGCTACGCTACGAGGCCGGTTACTCCGGCTATCTCGAAGTGCTCGATACGCAGCGCAGCGCCAACGAAGCGCAACTCGCCGCCATCGCCACGCGCCAAGCCCGCCTCACGGCGGCAGTCGACCTGTTCAAAGCCCTGGGCGGCGGCTGGACGCCGGAAGATGCCGCAGCCAGCAACGCAAGCTTGGCGGTAAAGAGTGCGCCGGCACAGTAGTGTTTACGCGTTTATGGCTGCGCCTTTGAACTGAATGGGTCGAAGCCGCGCAACAAAACCGTGGCGCTCTGGCAGCGCCCCGGGTCTTAGCGGCGTCTTGACCACTTACCCCGGCCGTCGGCGTCTGGCTTCGAACAGGCAAACGCCAGCGGCCACCGAAACATTCAGGCTATCGACACTGCCATGCATGGGAATATGCACCAGTTGATCGCAGGTTTCCCGCGTCAGGCGGCGCAGCCCTTCGCCTTCGGCCCCCAACACCCAGGCCGTGGCCTGTGGCCACTCGGCGCGGTAAAGATTTTCGCTCGCCTCGCCCGCCGTCCCGATAACGCAAATTTCGCGCTCTTTTAGCTCGCGCAGGCAGCGCGCAAGATTGGTGACGGTAAGGTAAGGTACGCTTTCTGCCGCACCACAGGCGGTTTTCACGGCCACTTCGTTCAATCCGGCGGCACGATCTTTGGGCGCAATGACCGCATGCGCTCCCGCCGCATCGGCCACTCGCAGACAGGCCCCGAGGTTGCGCGGATCGGTCACGCCGTCGAGCACGAGTAAAAAGGCCGGCTCCTCCAGCGTATCCAGCACATCATCCAGATGCAGGCTTTTACGCCCTGCCGCCAACAGCGCCACCACGCCTTGATGCCGAGCACCGCCCGCCAGATCGTCCAGCCGCTTCCCCGCCACCAGATGCAAACGCACAGCTTGCAATTCAGCGTGCTGCACAAGATCGCGCGCGCGCGCATCCTGACGCTGGGCATCGAGCAAGATTTCGCGTATCTCGCCGGGGGCCTGACGCAATTTGGCGGTAATGGCGTGAAAACCGTAAATCAAACGGGCGGACATGGCAGCTCCAGACAGGAAAGGCATCAAACATCGGTGAGGGCAGATTCTAGCGCGCTGCGCCGCACGAATGCCCGGCGCGAGACTTTTCGATCGATGCGAAAAAATGCATACAACAACCGGAGCGGCCACGCTGGAAGCTACCCAACGGCGCTCCGGCCGGGCTTTCTTGACGCGGATTCAGCGGATCAACACGGATGAACGCGGATCAAAGGCACTGGGTCAAGGGCTTATCTGCGCCATGCCCAGCGTGAGTCGGCTCAAGCTTTTGGTACGCGCCACAAATACCAGGCCGCAGCGCTGCGAAAACCTTGCCAGTCTTGGCCGATTTGCCGCAGTTGCGCGGAGGTCGGCGCTTTTTCCAGGCCTTTCAGACGGCGGTACCCTTGCCGCACGCCAAAATCATCGGCCGGCAACACGTCCGGGCGCTGCAGGTTTTCCATTAAAAACATCTCCACCGTCCACCGGCCAATCCCGCGCAGCGGCGTCAAACAGGCGATGAGTTCTTCGTCACGCATCGCCTGCGCGGCGTCCCGGCTGGGCACCTGCCCCAGCTCGGTGGCCTTGGCCAAACCGTGAATCGCCGTGATTTTTGCCTGGGACAGACCGCAAGCGCGCAAACGTTCCGGCGACAGCGCCAGAATCTGCGCCGGCGAAGGAAAAGCCTCGCCCGGAAAACAAGCGAGAAAACGCCCCAAAATCAACTCCGCCACGCGCGTTTGCAGCTGCTGGTGGGTAATGGCGCGCAGCAAAGCCTCATACGGCGGATGCGGCGGCAAACGGCGCGGCTGATACGGCCCCACCTGCCCGACCAGGCGCGCCCAGTCGGCATCGAGCGCCGCTAAAAATTTTTCTGCATGAACGACATCCATCGCTTCCTCCCCCCCCTTGCAAACAATTCACCCGTTTTTCCCGAACAATCTACCCTGAAATTCCGGCAAAACAGGATAAAACCACTCTGTTAAAATCCGCCCCTTGTTTTTTGGGCCAGGCATGGCCCCTCGATGGAGCCCTTCATGTACCAATCCCCGCTTCTCCAAGACCTGCACGCGCGCGGCCTGATTGCGCAACTGACCGACGCGCAGACCCTCGACAAGTTGCTGTGCGAGGAGAAGATCACCCTGTATTGCGGCTTCGATCCCACCGCCGACAGCCTGCACCTGGGCCACCTGGTGCCGGTGCTCATCCTCAAGCGCTTCCAGGATGCCGGCCACCGGCCGATTGCGCTGGTCGGCGGGGCCACCGGCATGATCGGCGATCCCAGCTTCAAGGCCAGCGAACGCAAGCTGAACACGCCGGAAGTGATTGCCGGCTGGGTCGACAACATCCGTCACCAAGTCGCTCCTTTCCTCAGCTTCGAGGGCGACAACGCGGCCCGCATGGCGAACAACCACGACTGGTTCGGCGGCATGAACTGCCTCGATTTCCTGCGCGACATCGGCAAGCATTTTTCGGTCAACGCCATGATCAAGCGCGATTCCGTGCA
>NZ_JBLJBW010000060.1:0-12742 GCF_047638095.1 Azonexus sp. | reverse complement strand
ATTTTGCCGTAGATGTCCGGGCGCTCGTCCGGATCGCAGCCGTACAGCGTCACCGAATCGAAGGCGGTGGACAGGCGGTGCGCCGGCATGCCTTCAGAAACGCGCTTGAAGCGGCGGTTGGTGCGGAAAGCGTCGCCTTCGCCGGCGAACATGCGGGTCGGATCCTCGCCCTCGCGCTTGAAGGCGAAGACGCCGGCGGTGTAGGGGAAGGAGCCGGGGACGTTTTCCTTCATCAGGAAGCGCAGAATTTCGCCGTCGTCGGTGTATTTCGGCAGAATCACCTTGCGAATCTTGGTGCCGGAGAGCGATTCGGAAGTGAGTTGGGTGCGAATCTCCTTGTCGCGGATCTTCACCACGTACTCATCGCCAGAATAGGCTTCCAGGGTCTGCGGCCACATGTCGAGCAGTTTTTTCGCTTTACCGTCCTGCTGGCTGTCCTTGGCGGCGGTGAGCTCGTCGAAATCTGCCGTCGATTTATCGCAGGCCGCAAAAAGCTGGCGGGCAATGCGCAGCGACTGGCGCTCGCGGGCGATGCCGACTTCGACTTCGGTGTGCTGATGGTAATCCCGCACGCTGTCGGCGATTTCTGCCAGATAGCGTACGCGGGCCGTCGGCACGATGGCGCGGCTGGCCGAAGACTGCTTGACGCTCACCGGCGGCAGCTTGCCGGCTTGCAGCTGCAAGCCTTTGCCGCGCAAGGCCGGTACCAGGGCTTGGTAGAGCGCGGTCACGCCGTCGTCGTTGAAGCGCGCGGCCATGGTGCCGTAAACCGGCATTTCGTCCGGGTTCTGATTGAACAGCTCGCGGTTACGCTGGTATTGCTTGCGCACGTCGCGCAGCGCGTCTTCCGCGCCCTTGCGGTCGAATTTGTTGATGGCGACGAAATCGGCAAAGTCGAGCATGTCGATTTTTTCCAGCTGCGAGGCCGCGCCGAATTCGGGCGTCATGACATACATCGAGACATCGACGAAGGGCACGATCGCCGCATCGCCCTGGCCGATGCCGGAGGTTTCGACGATCACCAGATCAAAGCCAGCCAGCTTGCAGGCGGCAATGACTTCCGGCAGCGCCGCTGAAATTTCGCTGCCGGTGTCGCGGGTGGCGAGCGAGCGCATGAAAACATTGGGATGCTCGATGGCATTCATGCGGATGCGGTCGCCCAGGAGCGCACCGCCGGTACGCTTGCGCGAGGGGTCGATGGAGATGATGCCGATCTTGACTTGATCGTCTTGGTCGAGGCGGAAGCGGCGCACGATTTCATCAGTGAGTGAAGACTTACCTGCACCGCCGGTGCCGGTAATACCGAAAACCGGAATCTCCACACCGTAAGCCGCCTTGATCAGCGGCTCTTTCAATTCCGGCGCACTGCCGTTTTCCAGCAGGGTGATGAGGCGCGACAAAAGGCGACGGTCGCCCGCCTTCAAACCGGCAATCGCCGCGTCCGCACCGGGTACGCCTTGCTCGGCCACGTCGTAATCGGATTTCTCCACTACTTCGTTGATCATGCCCTGCAGGCCCATGTGCACGCCGTCTTCCGGCGCGTAGATGCGGGTCACGCCATAGTCGTGCAGTTCGCGGATTTCCGCCGGCACGATAACGCCGCCACCGCCGCCGAAGACCTTGATGTGCTCGCCGCCATTGGCTTTCAGCAGGTCGATCATGTACTTGAAAAACTCGACGTGGCCGCCCTGGTAACTGGTGATGCAGATGCCCTGCGCGTCTTCTTGCAGCGCAGCGTTGACGATGTCTTGCACCGAGCGGTTATGCCCCAGGTGGATCACCTCGGAGCCGGTCGCCTGCAAAATACGGCGCATGATATTGATCGAAGCATCGTGGCCGTCGAACAAGGAGGCGGCAGTAACGAAACGCACCTTATTCTTCGGCTTGTAGGGGGACAACTTCTTGGCGACGGACAAATCGGTCATGGCGCAAAGCCTCCGTTGGGGTCAATAGTGGAGGCATCTTAGGCCGCTTTTGCGCGCTCACCATTGCCCACATTGACGATAATCATGCAATTTCAGCCATAATGCACAGCTCGCCTCTTCATTTTCTCACTCGGAAAAATTTGATGCAGCGCAACATTGCCTTTTCTGAAAGCACACGCCAAGCCACTGTTGCCATTGAGTTTGTTCACGGCATGCTGGCTGGACTGGATCGCAAACACATCGATCCGCAGCCATTTTTGCAACAAGCCGGGCTTGATCTTGCAGATAACGCCAGTCGAATTCCGGTCGCCCGTTATGCTGCCTTATACAACCTGTTAAACCGCGCCTTCGATGATGAAGCCTTTGGTCTGTTCAGCCAGCCCATGCGTGTCGGCAGTTTCGAGTTTCTCTGCCGTGGCTGCCTTTCGGCACCGACTCTGGGCGAGGCGCTGGAACGGATCGGGCGTTTTTTACGCCTCAACCTTGCCGACTTGAAAGTCAGCATCCGCCGCCAGCACGGGCAGGCCGAACTGGTCATTGCTGAAACCCGCCGCCTTGCCGCCGCCCCCGACGACCCCGGGCGGGTGTTCGCCTTCGAATGGCTGCTGCGCCTCTTGCATGGCCTTTCCTGCTGGCTGGTGGCGCGCGGTCTGGCGCTCGATAGCGTTCTCTTTCCCTATCGCCGGCCCAGCCACTCTGCCGATTACGCCCTCATCTTCACCGAAGATTCCCGTTTCGCCCCCACCGTTCCCGGCGGCACCGGCACGCTGATCGCCAGCTTCAATGCCAATTTTCTGGAATTGCCGATCCGCCGCGACGAAGCCGACCTGACGCGCTTTCTCGACGGCGCGCCGGGCAAAATCACCTCACTCTACCGGCGCGACCGCGCCATGGTCACCCGCATCCGCGACCTCTTGCGCGACAGCCTGCCGCAAGCCTTGAGCCTGGAAGACATTGCCGCACGCCTACACCTTTCGCCGCGCACCATCCATCGTCGGCTGGAAGAGGAGGGCGCCAGCTTTCGCAGTATCAAGGATGCACTGCGCCGCGATTTGGCGCTCGCCCGCCTGACCAAAACCAAGCTCAGCATCGCCCAGATCGCCAGCGAACTGGGCTACGCCGATACCTCAGCCTTTTATCGCGCGTTTGTCGACTGGACGGGCAACTCCCCCGTGCACTACCGCAAACGCTTGCAAGCGCAGCGCCCATAAGCGGAGTGAATTGTTCATGCGTTTTCGCCAATTTTGCCTCTCTCTTTTTCTGCTTCTTCCCCTGTGGCTCAGTCTCCCGGCACCGGCGCGGGCCGTTTTCGAGCAGGAAATTCATTTTTCTGAAGCAGAAATCCAGCGCGAGCTCGCCAAACGCGGGCCGCTGGAAAAACGCTATGGCGATTTACTTGTCGCCACGCTGCCCGAAGCCCCACGCATCCAGCTAGGCGTACCGGAGGGGCGGCTCACCCTCGTCGCCCGTGTTTTTCTCAGCTTGGCCGGCGCGCCCGCCTTGCCCGTAGACTTAAGCGGCACGGCGGGGCTGCGCTACGACGACCAGGAAAAAGCCTTTTACCTTGACCAACCCAATGCCGAACAGGTGCACGCTCCCGGCCTCGACCCGCAATGGCGTGGATTGATCGAGCAATCCCTGAGCCGCATGTTGAAAAGCTATTTCCGCAAAACCCCCGCCTATCGTCTGCGCCCCGAGGCCAGCCCGCAAGAAGCCAGCGCCCGCTGGCTGCTGCGCTCGGTACGCATCGAACGCGGGCAAGTCACGGCCGTACTCTCGCCCTTCTGATACCTCTTGCCACCCCCAAAAATACCTCCAAAAAAGCCGCCCGCCGCCTTGCCCGCCCCCACAGCATCGGCCACAATGTCACAATGCTTGCGCTTTCTCAAAAAAACCAATGAGTGCTGTTCTGCCGCGTATTTGCAGTTTTCTGCTGATGCTTTTTCTGGGCAGCCATACTGCATTCGCCGATCCGCCGCCCCTCAAACTTGGCGTCATGCCGTTCAACAGCCCGCAAGCGCTGGCCCGCAGCCTGCAAGGGTTGACCACCCATTTAGAGCAGCAACTAGGGCGTAAGATCATCCTCTATACCGCACCGAACTACAAAACGCACATTCAGCAGCTCCTCGCCGGCGAATTTGACATCGCCATTACCGGACCGCATTTTGCTGCCATGGCAGAAGAGCAAAGCATGCGCATTCTCTTTCGCTATGCGGAAAAACTTGAACCCGTACTCGTCTTGCCGGCCAACAGCCCTCCGCTGCAGGTAGCGCAGTTGCGCGGCAAAACCATCGCCACGGCCAGCCGTTTTGCCATCATCACCTTGGGCAGCCTGGAATGGCTGGAAAAAAACGGCCTTGAACTCGGCAAGGATTACACCCTGCAAGAATATCCCTCACACGGTGCCGCCATCGCCGCCGTCGCCAACCACATGGCAGATGCCGCCTTTGTTGCCGCGAGCGCCTTGCAGCAAAATCCTGAGGAAATAAAGCAGGCGGTACGCACGCAAGAAATCGGTATTTTTTTGCCGCATGTGTGCACCCTGCTCAATCGCACGCTGGATCCGGCAAGCGCCGAGCGCATCACGCAGGCCTTGAGCGATTTTCCTCATACCGAGGCGGGCAAAGCTTTTTTCCAGCAAACCGGCTATGCCGGCTATGCCCCTCTTTCGGCGGCTGACCGGGTGCAATTACGCCGTTACATCGGCTTAACCAAACACCTTCTCGAGTTACCGTGATGCAACGCACCGGATTTTTTCACAGTCTGCGCTTTCGCTTGCTCTTTGCCAGCCTGCTGATTCAACTCGCCTTCATCACCTTGATCATCGGCAACGGTTTGCGCTTGGTCGATGAGCACCTGCATGAACATGTCGACGAGCACATCCAAGACGCCCAGCTACTGTATCAAACGGCGCTTGCCGCACCGCTCGCCAACCGCGACTACGCCACCCTCCACGAAATCATCGAAAGCCTGATGCATGACGACAACCTGAAATACATGCTGCTCATCTCCCCGGAAGGACAACGCCTGGCCGGCAGCGCCTGGCCAGAGGGGCAGCCATTGCCGGCCAGTGGTCTGGACCCCGTGCACAACGACCTCATGCATGTCATCGCGCCGCTTACCCTTTACGGACAACACTACGCCGACCTGCATTACGGCTTGACCTTACAGTTCATCAAACGCACCCGCGACGACCTGATCGTGCAAAGTGTGCTGATCAGCCTTGGCGGCATCCTCTTCAGCCTGCTCGCATTGGGCCTCTCGAGTTACTGGCTGACCCGCCATCTGCGCACCCTGACAGAAACCAGCCAGCGCATTGCCGCCGGCGATTACCAACTCCAGCTCCCGCAAAACGGCCCGAGTGAAATTGTCAGCCTGAGTCAGAATTTCAGGCAAATGGCCCAGGCCATCGAACAGCGCATCCGCGATGCACAAAATGCCACGGCGGCCTTGCGCGACAGTAACGACCTGCTGGTCGGCTTCATCGATGCCCTGCCCGATAACGTCGTGATCAAGGACAGCAGCAACCGCTGGCTGCAGATCAATGCGGCCGCGCTGCAGCGCCTTGGATTACAGGATTTTCCCTGGCTGGGTAAAACACACCAGGAAATGGCCGAACTGCGCCCCGCCTTTCGGGATTTCCATCTGCGCGGCGCGGATTCCGACGAAGCCGCCTGGCAGCATCCGGGCGTCCAGCTTTCGATCGAGTACATCAACCCGACCGACGCCTTGCAGCGCACCATAGAAACCCGCAAGGTCGCCCTCTACACCCCCGTCGGCAAGCGTTTGGCGATTGCCACGATCGGCCGCGACATCAGCGAACGGCGGCGCATCGAAAGCGAACTGGAACACTACCGGCAACATCTGGAGGAGCTGGTCGCCGAGCGCACCCATGAATTACTCCTGGCCAAACAGGCTGCCGAACAGGCCAGCCAGGCAAAAAGCCAGTTTCTGGCCAACATCAGCCACGAAATCCGCACCCCGCTCAATGCCATTACCGGCATGGCCCACCTGATTCGCCGCGGCGGCCTCAGCGAAACACAGGACAACCGCCTGCGCACCCTGGAAAATGCCAGTCAACATCTGCTCGACATCATCAATGCCGTGCTCGACCTAGCCAAGATCGAAGCGGGAAAATTCACCCTCAGCGACAGCGCGCTCGATCTCGACAGCCTGCTCGACACGACACTGGCAATGATCCAGCACCGCGCCCGCGACAAACAGCTCACACTCACCGTGCAGCAGCGCGACTGGCCCGCCGGCGTGCTGCTGGGTGATGCCACCTGTCTGCAACAAGCGCTACTCAATTACCTGACGAATGCGCTCAAATTCACCGAGCGCGGGCATATCGACATCGGCGTGGACACCCTGGAAAGCAATGAGGATTCGGTACTTTTGCGTTTTTCCGTGCGCGACAGCGGCCCTGGCATCGCCGCACCCACACTGGCACGCCTGTTCGAGCCCTTTGAACAAGGCGACAACTCCAACACCCGCCAATACGGCGGCACCGGTTTGGGTTTGCCGATCACCCGGCGCTTGGCGGAGTTGATGGGAGGCGAGGCCGGCGCACAAAGCACCCCGGGAGAAGGCAGTCATTTTTGGTTCACCGCCCGTCTGCGCCGAGCTGGACAAACGCGCGAAACACAACCGAGCGCCCTCGTCGACGAGCCCACTACGCCGCCACCAAATTCGGAACGCATACCCGACGACACAGCGAGCAACCTCCCCGTCGGCGCAACCGCCCCAGTGCGCATTCTTCTGGCCGAAGACGAACCGATCAACCGCGAGATCACCCAGATGTTGCTCGATGAAATCGGGATCAGCGTCGACTGCGCCGTCGACGGCGCAGAAGCCATCGCCATGGCCCGCCAACAAGCGGCCAGCGGAAAAATCTATGCCATGATCCTGATGGACATGCAGATGCCCGAAGTCGACGGCCTCGAAGCCACCCGCCGTATCCGGGCGCTACCCGGGCTCGCCGATTTACCGATCATCGCCATGACCGCCAACGCCTTCGCCGAGGACCGCCAGCGCTGCCTCGCCGCCGGCATGAACGATTTCATCGCCAAACCGGTCAAGCCAGAAGTTCTCTTCGCCACGGTACGGCGCTGGCTGCCACAAGAAAAAACTGCCGGCTGATTTTCAGCATTTCTCCGTTTCAGCGCTTCTCCGCTTCAGGCCGGCAGGCGCAGCAGGCTGTCCTCCCAGGCTGGGTGCTTCTCGTAACCGAGCAGATTGGCCACGGTCGCCGCGATATTCGCCAAACCCGCAGTTTCGCTTGGCTGCAGACCAAGGCGGCCGCCGCTGGCGGCATCGAACAGGATCAGCGGCACCGGGTTCAGGGTGTGGGCAGTTTTCGCCTTGTAGGAACCGTCTGCGTTCTGCGCCGGCTGGCCAGTTTTTTTATCCAGCTCGTACATCTCGTCGGCATTGCCGTGGTCGGCGGTAATCAGCGCCACGCCGCCCGCCGCCGCGACGGCTTTGAGCAGGCGGCCCAGGGCCAGATCGAGCGCCTCCACCGCCATGGTCGCCGCGCGGAAATTGCCGGTGTGGCCGACCATGTCGCCATTGGCGAAGTTGCAGCGCAGAAAACGGTAGTGCCCGCTGCGAATGGCGGCAATCATGGCATCGGCGATTTCCGCCGCCTTCATCCACGGGCGCTCCTCGAACGGCACCACGTCGCTCGCCACCTCCTGCCAGGTTTCACCGGCGAACTTGCCGGAGCGGTTGCCGTTCCAGAAATAGGTGACATGGCCGAATTTCTGCGTTTCCGAGCAGGCGAACTGGGCGATGCCTGCCTTGCTGAACCACTCGCCGGAGGTGTTGGTGATGGCCGGCGGCGGCACCAGAAAACGCTTGGGCAGCTGCAAATCGCCGTCGTATTGCAACATGCCGGCGTAAGTCACCTGCGGCACACGCACGCGGTCGAATGCGCCGAAATCTGCCTCGACGAAGGCGCGGCTGATTTCAATGGCGCGGTCGCCACGGAAGTTGAAAAACACCACCGCGTCGCCATCCTCGATCCTGCCGACGGGCTGACCATTTTCGGCAATGACGAATTCCGGCAGATCCTGGTCGATAGTGCCGGGATGCTGCGCGCGCAGGCCATTGACGGCCTCCAGCGCGCTGGCGAACTGCTGCCCCTCACCCAGTACGTGCGTACGCCAGCCGCGCTCGACCATCGGCCAGTTGGCATCGTAACGGTCCATCGTGATGTACTGGCGGCCGCCGCCGGAGGCGATACGGGCGTCAAAACTGTCATCGTTCAGACTCGCCAGAAAGGCTTCGAAGGGTACGACGTAATCGAGCGCGCTGGTTTCCGGCACATCGCGCCCATCGAGCAGGGCGTGGATGCGCACGCGGGCGATGCCTTCCTGCTTGGCGCGCGCCACCATCGCCTTGAGGTGGTCGATGTGGCTGTGCACGTTGCCGTCAGAAAAAAGCCCGATGAAATGAATCACCCCATGCCCAAGGCGGGCGGCAGCGATGATTTCCTGCCACGCTTCCCCCGCCCACAGGCTGCCCTGAGCAATCGCATCGGCCACCAGCGCCGCGCCCTGGGCGTACACCTGCCCCGCGCCGAGGGCATTGTGGCCGACTTCGGAATTGCCCATATCCTCGTCCGAGGGCATGCCGACTGCCGTGCCATGGGCGCGCAGGCGGATGTGCGGCGCTTCTGCGAACAGACGCTCGAGATTGGGTTTTTGCGCCGCCGCAATAGCACTGCCGACGGCGTTTTTCGGCAAACCATAGCCATCCATGACGACGAGAACGACCGGGCCAGCCACACCGGCGAAGGAAGCAGATTTTTGCAACATGTGGATTCCAGAACGAAAGGCCGGCAAGCTGCCGGCCAAAATGGGAGAACCCCGATTTTACGCGATCTGCCGGGCAGGATTAGCAGCGGACAGACTCAGCTCTTCCATCGCCAACCTTCGCTGGCGCGAACTTCTCCTTGCTCGCAGTTCAGAACAGCTCGGCGTCGCCATAGGACGGGCTGGGGAAGATGCCCTTGCGCACCAGCGCTTCAAAATCATAGGTGCGATTGCGTCCGTCATTTTTCGCCTGATAAAGGCTGCGGTCAGCCCGCCCCAGGACTTCCACCGGCAGTACGTCCGGATCGATCTCGGCATAGCCGATGCTGATGGTGATTTTTCCGACACGCGGAAAACTGTGCGCCTCCACCGCCAGACGGACCCGCTCGAAAATATTGTGGGCAATGGCTTCGTTGCTCGCGGTGACAATGGCGACGAATTCCTCGCCACCGTAGCGGTAGAGCAGATCGGAAGTGCGAAAGGTATTTTGCATCAGGCGCGACACGAGCAGCAGCACCTCGTCGCCGATCATGTGGCCGTAGCTGTCGTTGATGTTCTTGAAAAAATCAATGTCGATCACCCCCAGCCAAAAAGTTTCGGCCTGCGCACAGCGCCGTCCCTCATGACGCTCCTGAAAAGCATCCGGGCGGGCCATGCTGGTCCAGATTCTTTCGAAGTTGTTTTCCAAGGCCTGGCGGTTGAGCAGGCCGGTCAGGCGGTCGCGCTGGCTGACGTCGAGCAGGGCGTAATAATTGGAAAAGACTTCCAGCACGCCGCGAATGGTGGCGTCCTCGCTGGGCGAGGCTTCGTGGTCGCGCAGAAAAACGAAGTAGCCGCACACTTCGTTGTTGCCGAACAAGGGGTAGGCCATGAGAAATTCGCCCTTGTGCGTGCGCGCGCACGGCTTGCCCAGAAGGCGCACGTTCTCGGTCAGGGCAATGACCTCGGCCGACACATCGGCGATTTGGCTCAATTCTTCGACCCGCTCGGTCATGCGCACCACACCATCGGCATCCACCACTTTCGAACGATGATAGTGCAGCACCCGCGCCAACTGATGCCGGTCATTGAGGCGATAGAGCGAGGTATCGAGCACGCCGAGCAAAGGCCCCAGCGTGCGCAACAGGCTTTGCTCGACGAGTTCAGTGTCGCGAATCGAAGTCAGCGCCCCCAATTTACCCAAAAGCCCCGGCGCACGGCTGGTGACGGCGGCGGTAGAGGACAGGTGCGCACTGCGATTGGGCATGGGTGTCTCCAGACAAACGGGGAATTTCCCATGGTATCCCAAACAGGCCCAGCACACTGTTAAGTGCTTGTAAATGAAATGCAAAAAAAGAGGCCTAAAAAAGAGGCCCACTAGGGGCCTCGAAAAGAAAGAGACGCAAGTCGTTTGCTGTTCTCCCTGGTCTCTCACGCAGAGTCTTTACATATTCGGGTAATTCGGCCCGCCGCCGCCTTCCGGCACCGACCAGATGATGTTCTGGGTCGGGTCCTTGATGTCACAGGTTTTGCAGTGCAGACAGTTTTGTCCATTGATCTGCAGGCGCGGCGTACCGGCTTCCTCACCTAAAATTTCATACACGCCGGCCGGGCAGTAACGCGTTTCCGGCGCACCGTATTTGGCGTAATTGACACTGAGCGGCACGCTGTCGTTTTTCAAGCGCAGGTGGCAGGGTTGATGCTCCTCGTGATTGGTCGCCGACAAGAAAACAGAGGACAACCGATCAAAGGTGAGCACGCCATCCGGCTTGGGATAATCGATTTTCGGGTAAGCAGTTTTTTCTGCCAGCTGACTGTGATCGTCGTGCTGCGACAGGGTCCACGGCGCTTTGCCACGGAACAGGAAGGTATCGAGCGCACCGTAGGCGATGCCCCCCAGCAAACCCCAGCGAAACGCCGGGCGGATGTTGCGCACGCGGTACAGTTCATCGTACAGCCAGCTTTGTTTCAAGGCGGCCGGATAGGCGATTGCCTCCTTGGCGCTTGCATCCGCCAGCGCGGCCAGTACGCCATCGGCGGCGAGTAGGGCCGACTGCATGGCCATGTGCGTGCCTTTGATTTTTGGCACATTGAGAAAACCCGCCGTGTCGCCAATCAATACACCGCCCGGAAAAGTGAGCTTGGGCAAAGACTGGTAGCCGCCTTCGGACAAGGCGCGCGCCCCGTAGGAAATGCGCCGTGCGCCGGCAAAAAAATCACGGATCGACGGGTGCGTCTTGTAACGCTGGAATTCCTCGAAGGGCGAGAGCCAGGGGTTTTTGTAATCCAGGCCGACGACAAAACCCACCGCCACCAGATTGTTTTCCAGGTGGTAGAGGAAGGAGCCGCCGTAGGTGTCGCTGGCAAGCGGCCAGCCCACGGTATGCACGATGAGCCCCGGCTGATGTTTGGCCGGATCGATTTCCCACAACTCCTTGATGCCGATACCGTAGGTTTGCGGATCGGCTCCGTCGCGCAACTCGAAGCGTTCGAACAGCTCGCGCGTCAGCGAGCCACGGCAGCCTTCGGCAAACATCGTTTGACGGGCGTGCAATTCCATACCGGGCTGAAAATTCGGGCCGGGCTGGCCGTCTTTACCCAGCCCCAGATCACCAGTGGCGACACCCTTGACCGAGCCGTCCTCGTGGTAGAGCACTTCGGCGGCGGCAAAACCCGGGTAGATCTCCACCCCCAGTGCCTCGGCCTGCTCGCCCAGCCAGCGGCAGAAATTGCCCAGGCTGACGATGTAATTGCCGTGATTGGACATCTGCGGCGGCGTCGGCAGCTTGATTGCGCCACTTTCCGAAAGCCACAGAAAACGATCTTCACCGCCCGGCGTGTTGAGCGGCGCGCCGCGTTCCTTCCAGTCCGGGAAAAGTTCTTCCAGGGCGCGCGTTTCGATCACTGCGCCGGACAAAATATGCGCACCGATCTCGGAGCCTTTTTCAAGCAGGCAGACCGACACCTCCTGCCCCGTCTTTTCTGCCTGCTGTTTGATGCGAATCGCCGCGGTTAGCCCCGCAGGGCCGCCGCCAACGATCACGACATCGTATTCCATTGCTTCGCGATCGGTACGCATGATGCTTCCTCTCAGAACAGGTTTTCCGGGAGCGCAAAAACCGCTGCGCCGCCACCGGTCACTTCCGCCGCATAGGCCGCCGCGAAGGGCAGCTGATGCGTGGCGAAATATTCCGCAGTGGCGATCTTGGCCGTGTAGTAGGGGTCGGCATCGCCTTCAGCAATACGCTGCGCCGCAATGGCGGCCGACTTCGCCAGCAACCAGCCGCCCGTCACCGTACCGGTGAGCCACAGGAAGGGCACGGAACCCGCATGCACGGTCGGCGCATTGTCGGCGTAGTTGGCGATGATCCAGTCCGTCGTGCTGGCAAGCGCAGCGGCACCGGCCTTCAGCTGGGCGGCGATGGTGGCGAGCTTGGGTTGGGCGGCCAGTTCTGCGGCGGTCGCTTCGATTTCGGCGAGCATGGCCTTCATCGCCGCGCCCGGCACCTTCTCACGCGCCAGCTTGCGGCCCACCAGGTCGTTCGCCTGAATTGCCGTGGTGCCTTCGTAAATGGTGGTGATGCGCGAATCGCGGTAATACTGCGCCGCGCCGGTTTCCTCGACGAAACCGACACCGCCGAACACCTGCAGCGCGGTGGAAGAAAGCTCGACCCCCTGCTCCGTACTCCAGCCCTTGACCACCGGCGTCAGGAGGTCGATGCGCGCCTGCGCGGCGGCATCGCCGGCATGGGCGCGATCGATTTGCGCAGCGGCGTAATAGGCCACGGTGCGCATGGCTTCGGTACGCGCCTTGCATTCCATGAGCAGGCGGCGCACGTCCGGGTGATGCAAAATGGGTTTTTTCTCACCCGACTTGTCGCCAATGATGGCCCCTTGAATACGTTCTTTCGCGTACCACAGGGCATGCTGATAAGCGCGCTCGGCAATGCCGACGCCTTCCAGACCGACGTTGACGCGGGCGTGGTTCATCATGGTGAACATGTAGCCGACGCCCTTGTTTTC
>NZ_JBLJBW010000059.1:0-13049 GCF_047638095.1 Azonexus sp. | reverse complement strand
GAGTCGATGCGGAAAATTCGGGCGCAGGAGAAGATGGCAGGGGAGTAATTCTCTTGGCGGGATGCTCACGTGCGGAAGCGCTCGTGAGCATCATTTCTTTGTTGAGTGTGCGCAGTGCCGGATCATGAATGCTGCTCATGACATTCGGGCTAGCTGCTCACGGCAAACTGGGCCACCTGCTCATGTCGAATCGGTCGGGGTGATTGCGAAGGTCCGCTGTCAACACACTTTGTCGAACTGGAGAAAGCGAGTTCCAAAGGCAATCAAATCAAAGCGCTCATTGGCATCCAGGCTGCCAAGCGCCAGCATTACACCTTCTTTCGCCAGCTTAATACTGTCACCCTGCATTGAACCCGAGCAGTCGATGACCAAGACGACATCTCTCTGGTTGCCTCGAGCCTCTACCTCTGGTGGCAGCAGCGTCAGCATGGCTACATTCGTATCCAGAGCGGTTGCGATGGTTCCAAGCGAACGAACTTGGTCGTTCTCAATCTCAAGGATGAAATCCCTGTCCATCGAAGCGCCTTTTGTCAGTTGAATCGTTAGTACATCAGACTGAAGTTTCATGCTTACCTTGTGACTTGAGCATGAAACGGCACTTTGGGAGAGTTCACCAGCGATTGAAACCGTGACAGCAAGAGGGTATTCGGCCGCTAAGCTGGTTTCAGGTCGTTGCCATGGTTGCATGCCAGAGGGTTCGCCATAGCGAGGGGCAATAGTCGTCGGAAGTCTGTACCGGATGCTCTTCCCGTTCCACGACAATGGTTCAGCATAGGAGAGGGTGATTGCGACTTCTTCCCCAGGCATGACATTGCCTAATGTCGCGTTGTACATGCCTGCGCGTACTTCCTGAAGACGAAAGGCCGAGTTGCCTTCGCCGATGGTTTCCTCGTACCTCGTCTCAGCTTGTGCCCGAGGGATGACTTGACCTTCGAATTTACGCTCCCCGATTGCTACTGCGAAAGAGAGCAGGGTGCCCGAGACTGGAACAGGGAAGGTGTAGCTCAGTTCAAGATTGGTGTCAGTGTCGTTCTTGTATTTCTGAACAAGCGCTGTGGAAGCCAACAAGCCCGTGATACGAGTCGATACATCCACACCGCTTAGAACCAACATTTCGCCCGATTCGTTATTCATCATTCCGTATTCAGTCATCGCAGTTTCCTTTGTTGGTGCTCTTAATCTCTTGGTAGGCCGCCATTACCGCCCGAAAGAAATTGCGCATTTCTTCAGGTGATAACCCAGCTGTTCCAGCTTCAACATTCAGTTCGACACCAGGGGCAACCAAGAAGCGGCTCCAGACTTCAATACTTCCTGGCACCTGCTTCTTTGGCGGTAGCTCACTTGCGTCGCCATGTAATAACTCCCGGATTCGCTCAAGTGATAAGCCGGCGGCTTGCCACTTCTTGACGCTCAACAATTGCTCGATATGTCTTGCGGTGTATTTCGCGCCCTTGTTCAAACCGTCTGGGCGGTCAACCAGTCCCATTTGGATGTAGTAGCGCACCTTGCGAGGGGGCATGTCGACCGTCGAGCAGAGTTCTTCAAAGTTCAATGTCGGTAGTGATTCCATGGCATCAACTCATTTATTTGACACTCAATATAACACTAATAGTGTTAAAAACAAGGTCATTACAACGTAAACAAGGCGTATTTTTGACTTTAATTGTTCAGAATGCCTGTTACGAATTGTTTTGCCGAATCGAACAAGAGCATAAAGCGCTTGTTTATTAAGTACTTAGATAAATAAAAAAGGATTTTGGCGTACAATCCGGGCTCATTTCCTTGTTTTCTGCCCCATGCTGCAAACCGTCGACCACTGCCCCGCCTCTCGCTTGGTGCCTGCGCGCCGGGTGTCTGGCCGCTGCCGTCCGGCACCGGCGCGTGGTTTGCCGACGGCGCGCAGCCTCAAATCCACAGGGTCCCCCGCCGCACTTTTTCAGGCCGTGCGGGGCGATTCTAGAGGCTGAACCTCTCCCCCGCACGGCACATTGCCTGGGATGCCCACTCGGCATTCCGCACAGGGCGCACGCCGGAGGAGGGGCAAAAACCCGTCAATTCCCTTGGCTTGCGGCACCCAAAGTGCAGCCTGAACGCTGCACATCCGGCACCAAGGGGATAGACATGTTATTGACGCGCAGTTTTGTACGGGGGAAAAAACCCTGCACCGATGGTTTTCGCTGGTTCGTCCGGCAATTTGGCGAGGGCGGCAATTATCAGGAGCTGCTCGACGAAATGGTCGCCCACGGCCGCGCCGGCGATGCCTGTTGGCTGCTTGAGAAATTCGGCCCGAGCGAAGAAGTGCGCTGCATCGACTTCCTCACAACCGAAGCCGTGGTTTTTGCTGGCAACCTCGAAGTGCGTGGCAATTTGGATGTCTCCGGCCTGCTACATGTGGGCGGTTCGCTGCAGGTCAGCGGCGGCCTGCGCGGTGAGGGAGAGATCGTCGTCGGTGGCGATCTGCGGGTGGAAGGTAGCCTCCACAGCCTTGGGAAGTTAACTGTGCGAGGCGATCTGCACACCGGCTGGGGCCTGGAATGCGCGGAAGAACTTCGTTGTGACGGCGATCTGCGCATCGGCTGGGGGCTGCGCTGCCAGGAGCGGGTCTACATCGGCGGCAACAGTAGCATCGGCCACGATCTGGAAAGTGAGGAAGATGTGCGCTGTGGCAAGGGCTTGCAGGTGGGCGGCAGCATCCGGGTGGCACGCAGTCTGCAGGCGCGCCAAGGCATTACTGCCGGAGAATCGATTCAGGCCGGTATGCACCTGGTGGCCGGTTGGGGCATCAAGGCCGGTGCCGTCATTTGCGCCGAACAAAGCATTCGCGCCGGAGAAAGCCTGAGCGCCGGCGAAGCCATTCGGGCCGGCAAGGGCTACGGCGTTTTCGCCGGCCTCGATGTGCAGAAGGAAACCTGGGAAAGCAGCGCGCGGGTCTGCGCCCCGCACCGCCCGGAATCGCTGCTGAGCGGCTGGTGGGCCGGACCGGAAGCGTGCTGATTCGATCGGGACGACTGGCGGCAGACAAAAACACGCGCCCTCTTGCCGGATGGAGCGTCTTTTTTCCGTAAATCGCCGGCGGTAAGCCGATAAAATCGCTCACTCACAGACAGTGACCGCCCCCTGCATGCCCGCATCCAATCCCCGCCTTTACCGTGGCCGCTTCGCTCCTTCGCCGACGGGGGCGCTGCATTTTGGTTCGTTGATCGCCGCCACGGCGAGTTTCCTGGAAGCACGCAGTCGCGGTGGAGAGTGGCTGCTGCGGATGGAGGACATCGACACTGCGCGCAAGGTCAAAGGTGCCGCCAGTGACATCCTGCGCACGCTGGAGGCTTTCGGTTTTACCTGGGATGGCCCGGTGTGGGTGCAAAGTGAGCGCCTCGCGGTCTATCAGGCGGCGCTTGAGCGCTTGCGCCAGGCGGGAATGCTGTATGGCTGCAACTGCTCACGTAGCCAGATCGCCGCCACGGCGAAGTTACGCGCCGTCGATGGCGGTTGGGTGTATCCGGGCCGCTGCCGCGAGGCCGGGCTGACGGATCACGGAGTGGCCCAGCGCCTGCGGGTGAGCGCGCAGCCGCTGGGCTTCATTGACCGCATCCAGGGGGAGCTCAGGCAGCATCTGGCGACCGAGGTCGGCGATTTCATCCTGCGCCGCGCCGACGGCCTGTTTGCCTATCAGTTGGCGGTGGTCGTCGATGATGCGGCCCAGGGCATCAGCGACATCGTCCGCGGTGCCGATCTGCTGGCTTCAACGCCCCGCCAGATCTGGCTGCAGCGCTGCCTGGGTTATTCCACGCCGACTTACGCCCATCTGCCGGTGGCGACCAATCCTGTCGGTGAAAAATGGTCCAAACAAACCTGCGCTCCGGCTCTCGACATGGGCCGTGCGCCGCAATTATTGTGGCAGGCGCTGGATTTTCTCGGGCAGCAACCCCTGGCGCAATTACGCAAGGCTTCGCTCAGCGAACTCTGGTCATGGGCGCTTAGCCACTGGTCGCCAGAAAAAATCCCGCGTCGCCCGGCAATCAACGCGGCGGCGCATCCTGATTGATCTGGTCCTCGGCCTGCCAATGGCGCTCGCCATAACCGGCAATACCCACCAAAAGCCGCACCAGACCGTAACTCAGCCAGCGTAAAAAGCGCTTCGGCCAGACTTGGCGTGCCATATCCTGCGCACACATGGCGCGCGCCCCGGCGGCGATGGCGGCCATCAGATGTGCCCGCAAAGCACCAGCAAAGGCGGCATCGCGCACCACGATATTGGCCTCTTTGGCGAGCAAGAGACTGAAGGGATCGATGTTGGAAGAACCCACCGTCGCCCAATCCATATCGATTACCGCCACCTTGGCGTGCATGAAGCTTTTTTCGTATTCGAAAATATGAATTCCCGCCTTTAAGGCCGCGCCGTAGAGCGCCTGGGTAGCGTAGCGCAGCAAGGGATGATCGGTTTTACCCTGCAGCAGCACCGTCACCTTGACCCCGCGCTGGGCGGCGGCGTACAGCGCGCGACCAAAGCGCAGGCCGGGCAGAAAATATGCATTGGCGATGAGAATATCCTCGCGCGCGCCATGAATCGCCGCAATGTAGGCATTGAGAATGCTGTTGCGATTGAGCAGATTGTCGCGCACCAGAAAGGCCGCTTCTTGCGTCCCCGCCACATCGCAACAGGGGTAGCGCAGGGCGGCAAAACGAAAGCGCTGGCGCAGACTCACCCAGGTGACGATTTCCCATAGTCGGCGCGCTGCCCGGTGAATATCCACCAGCACCGGCCCTTGAATTTGTACGGCGTAGTCGTAGCGCGGACGCATGGCGGGCGGCGCGTTATCGTCATCGACGATGTTGATGCCACCGACAAACGCCAGATGCCCGTCGATCACCGCCAGCTTGCGGTGCAGCCGCCGCAAACGGTGACGTTTCAGGCGAAAACGCCCCAGTTCTGGGCGAAATACCAGCGCCCGCACGCCGGCCGCCGCCAGTCGTTCCTGAAAGTCAGCGGCAAAATTGCGCGCACCAAAACCATCGACCGTCACATTCACCGTCACGCCACGCTGCGCGGCAGCGCACAGCGCCGCGCACACCGCCTCGCCGATGCGGTCGGCGGCAAAAATATAGCTTTCCAGATAAATTTCCCGCTGCGCTGCCTCGATCGCTGCCAATAGCGCAGGAAAGTATTCGTGCCCGGAATCCAGCAGACGCAGTTTGTTTCCGGGGTGGAACTGGGCTTTCATGGCCGTTCAAGCCGACGCGCTGCGCGTCAAGAAGGCCGACAAAGCGGCATGGTCGGAGATTTTTGCCCACGGCCCGCCCTGGTGAATCAGCGTGTCGTGCACGGCAAAACCGCGCACATAAATGCGATCCAGGCGAAAAAACGGGCGCACGGCAGGAAAACTGCGTATCGGGCGTACTTCCGGGTGTGAATCGTGGGAGGTGAACACCTCGCGCATCCCCAGGCGGCGCGCGAGGTATTTGCCGGCATGGTCGCGCCAGTCGTTGAAATCACCGGCAATGATGAGCGGCGCACCTGGTTCTTCCAAGGCATCGAGATAACGCGCCAAAGCATCGAGCTGATGCCGGCGAGACGCGCCGAACAAAGACAAATGCACACAAACACAATGTGCCAGCGCGCCCCCGGGCAGGGCAATGCGGCAATGCAAAAGCCCGCGTTTTTCAAACTGCAGGTGTGTGACATCCTGGTTATGGGCATGCACGATGGGAAAGCGCGACAAAATGGCGTTGCCGTGATGCCCATGGCTGTAGCGCATATTGTCGCCATAGGCCGACTGCCAGATCGCCGCCGCCAAAAACTCATGCTGCGGCAGCCCCGGCCAGTCTTTGCGCCGCGCCGCATGTTTTAAATGCAGCCCCTGCACTTCTTGTAAAAACAGGATATCCGGATTGAGCTGCAGTAACTGCTCGCGCAACTCATGCACCACCAAGCGCCGATTAAACTGGGAGAAGCCCTTGTGGATGTTGTAAGTGGCGATGTGCAGCAGCGGCGGGCTCATGGCACCCGAATCAGGAAATTTCCAGCATGCGATCCAGCGCCAGACGAGCGTGCGGAGCTTCGTGTGCGGGGACGCGGATGGGATTGACGACCTTGCCTTCTGCAAGGTTTTCCAGCGTCCACGCCAAATGCTGCGGGTCGATGCGCTGCATGGTGGAGCACATGCAGATGGTGGTAGCCATGAATTGCACGATTTTGTTTTGCGGCAGCACTTCCTTGGCCAGACGGTCGACCAGGTTGAGCTCGGTGCCCACCAGCCAGCGGGTGCCTTGCGCTGCCTCCTTGATGGTTTTGACGATGTACTCGGTCGAGCCGACGTAATCGGCCGCAGCGCACACGGCAAAATTGCATTCCGGGTGGGCAATCACCTTGCCGTCCGGGTATTGGGCGCGGAAGGCATCGATCTGCGATTTCTGGAACATCTGGTGCACGGAGCAATGGCCTTTCCACAACAGGATGCGCGCCTTGCGGATTTGCTCCGGCGTCAGGCCGCCCATTTCCAGGTCCGGGTCCCAGACCACCATGTCTTCCAGATCAATACCGAGCTTGTGGCCGGTCCAGCGCCCCAGGTGCTGATCCGGGAAAAAAAGGATTTTCGGGCGCTGGGCGAAGGCCCATTGCGCAATGGTGCCGGCGTTGGAAGAGGTGCACACGATGCCGCCATGCTCGCCGCAAAAGGCTTTGAGATCGGCGGCCGAATTGATGTAGGTGACCGGCGTAAATTCCTTTTCCACATCCAGCACTTCGCCCAGTTCGCGCCAACAGCGCTCGACCTTGGCGAGATTGGCCATGTCGGCCATCGAGCAGCCCGCCGCCAGATCGGGAAGAATCGCAGTTTGCTGCGCCGAGGTCATCAAATCGGCGACTTCGGCCATGAAATGCACGCCGCAAAACACGACATATTCAGCATCGGTCTGCGCCGCCAGCTTGGCAAGCTTGAGGGAATCGCCGGTTAAGTCAGCATGTTGATAAACATCGGCGCGTTGATAGTGGTGACAGAGAATGACCGCACGCGCGCCCAGTTTGGCGCGCGCGGCGCGGATGCGTTCCTGGCAGTCGGTGTCGGACATGCTGTTGAAAGACTGAAAGCTGATCGGTGCGCTGTGCATGATGTGTACGGTGTTTCAGAAAAAATTGATAAAAGTTTCAGCCCTGATGCCAGGGTAGACCGGCGTGACGCCAGCCGCCCACCTTGTTGCGCTGGCCGTTCGCGTCGCGGTCGCCTTCAAAGCCTTCGAGCACGTTGTAGCAGTTGGTATAGCCCAATTCGCAGGCCATTGCGGCGGCAGCGATCGAGCGCACGCCGCTGCGGCAGATGAACATCACGAGCGCCTCCGGATCAACCTGACGATGCATGTCGACCGCAAAATGCGGGTTGCGCACACCGCCCGGATACTGATTCCACTCGATTTCCACTGCGCCGGGAATACGCCCCACCCAGTCCCATTCGGCACGCGTGCGCACATCGACCAGCCGCGCGCCCGGTGCGGCAGCCCATAATTCGGCGCATTCACGCGGCGTCAGTTCGCCGGCATACGGACGTTCCAGATCGCGCGCCCGGGTTTGTGCAATTTCGAGTATTTCCCTCAGTCGGCCCATGATAGTCACTGCTAAAATCGAGGCCGACAGTATAGGACAGTCTGCATGCCTGCCGTTCACCCCACCCCGTCCGCCCCTGCCCGCAGCGCGTCTGACGCCGCCCGCACCCAGGCCGCTCAGCGCGTGACCTGGGTGAGTGTCTGGATCAATTTGCTACTGACCCTGTTGCAGATGCTGGTCGGCTGGCTGGCCCATTCGCAATCATTGATCGCGCACGGCCTGCATTCTTTGTCGGATTTGTTTTCGGATTTTCTCGTGCTCTGGGCCAGCCGCCAAGGCGCGCAACCGGCCGACGGCCAGCACCCCTACGGCCACGCGCGCATCGAAACCGCGGCCACGCTCATTTTGGGTGTTTCCTTGATCGCCATTGGCGGCGGCATCATCTGGGAATCCGGGCGGCAACTGGCCAGCGGCGTCAGCGCCGTACCCGTCGGCGCGCTGGCGTTCTCGATTGCCGTGCTGACGGTCTTCGCCAAAGAGGGGCTGTACCGCTATCTGATCCACCACGCCCGCGCCCTGCGTTCACCGCTGCTCACCGCCAACGCCCTGCACTCGCGGGCCGATGCGGCATCGGCACTGGTGGTGGTGGTCGGCATCGGCGGCGCGCTGCTCGGCTGGGTTTTTCTCGATGCGCTGGCCGCCGTGCTGATGGGTTTCATGATTTTGAAAATGGGAGGCGAGCTCGCGCTGGAGGCTCTGCGTGAATTGATCGACACCGGCCTGGACGAAGCGCGGGTAGACAGCCTGCGCAGCGTGCTTCTTGCCAGCCCCGGGGTGCGCGGCGTACACGAACTGCGCACCCGGCGCATGGCGCATCAGGTGCTCGTCGATGTGCACATCCAGGTCGATCCCCGCATCAGCGTTTCCGAAGGCCACCAGATCGCCGAAACCGCCCGTGCCAGCGTGCTCGCAGCGCAAGACGATGTGCTCGACGTGCTGGTGCACGTCGACCCGGAAGTGGGCGAGGCGGCCGACCAGGCTGCCAGCCAGCTACCGCCGCGCGAACTTCTCTTGCCCCGCCTCGATCAACTCTTTGCCGAATTGCCGCGCCCGGAACGCATGCTTTTACACTATCTCGATGGCTATATCGAGCTTGATCTTTACTTTAGCGCCCGCCAGTTACCCGCTTGCCCAAGGGGCATTGGCGACATCGAACAGGCTTTTCAGGAGCGCGCCCGCAGTGAGCCTTTGATTCGCACCCTGCGCCTGAATTTCGCCCTGCACCCCCATTGATCCAGTGCGCCGAGAAAAGTCCTTCGCCCGCAAACTCTGGAAAATCGTAAACAAACCCCGGGGCGCTGTCGGCGGAAAATTTTTATTGCAGATCGATATATGCACACTGCGGCACACACCACGGCATACACTGCGCCCGGCCTGCCGCCGCAGGCTTGGTTCGGCTCGTTTTTTCAGGTAATTTAGCGGGTTTGCGGCGTTTGCCGCCCGGAGAGAGAGCTATGACACCGCTGCGCATCAATCTTGAACAGGACGAAATCCCCACCCATTGGTACAACGTCGTCGCCGATATGAAAAATCCGCCGCTCCCCCCTCTGGGCGCGGACGGCCAACCAGTGCCGCCGGAAGCCATGGGGGCAATTTTCCCGGGGCCGATTCTCGAACAGGAAATGAGCAATGCGCGCTGGGTGGCCATTCCGGACGAAGTGCGCCAAATCTACGCCCAATGGCGGCCTGCTCCCCTGTGTCGGGCGCTACGCCTGGAGCAAATGCTGGGCACCCCGGCAAAAATTTTCTTCAAATATGAAGGCGTGTCGCCCGCCGGTTCGCACAAACCCAATTCCGCCGTACCGCAGGCCTATTACAACAAACTGGCCGGCACCAAAAAACTGACCACCGAAACCGGGGCGGGCCAGTGGGGCTCTTCCATTGCCTATGCCGGCCAAATGTTCGGTCTGCCGGTACGCGTTTTCATGGTGAACGTCAGCTACCAGCAAAAACCTTTCCGCCGCTCGATGATGCAGACCTGGGGCGCGGAAGTTTTTGCCAGCCCGACCAATTTCACCCAGGCCGGACGCGCCGCGCTGGCCGCCGACCCCAACTGTCAAGGCTCGCTCGGCCTGGCGATTTCGGAAGCCGTCGAAGAAGCGGCGGCCGACCCGCACACCTGTTACACCTTGGGCTCGGTGCTCAACCACGTCATCTTGCACCAGTCCATCATCGGCCTGGAAGCGAAAAAACAGTTCGAGAAAATCGGTCTCTATCCCGATGTGGTGTTTGGCCCTTGCGGCGGGGGTTCAAGCTTTGGCGGCCTGGCCTTTCCCTTCCTCGCGGATCGCGCCGCCGGCGACAAGCGGGCAGAAAAAATGCGTCTCGTCGCGGTTGAGCCCACCTCTTGCCCAACCCTGACCAAAGGCACCTATGCTTACGATTACGGCGATTCCTCTGGGTATACGCCCATCATGAAGATGTACACCTTGGGCCACGACTTCATGCCGCCGGGCATCCACGCCGGCGGCCTGCGCTACCATGGCGCATCGCCGTTGTTATCGCAGCTCTTCCACGAAAAACAGCTGGAAGCCCTGGCCGTGCCGCAAGTTGGCACTTTCGAAGCGGGTGTGCAGTTTGCCCGTGCCGAAGGCATCATTCCCGCACCGGAATCCTGTCACGGCATTCGCGCCGCCATCGACGAAGCCTTGCGCTGCAAAGCCACCGGCGAAGAAAAGGTGATCCTTTTTTGCCTCACCGGCCACGGCCATTTCGACATGAATTCTTACGACAAGTATTTCAGCGGCCAGCTGGAAGATTACGAATACCCGGCCGAGGCCATTGCGCAATCTTTGCAACATCTTCCTTTAAAGCATCTGGATTAACCAAGATACGCCATGCGCAGCCTGATTTTCCTGCTCGTTTTGGGCAATTTACTGTTTTACGCCTTCAGCCAAGGGATGTTTGGGGAAAAAACCCAGGCGCCCTTGGCGGACGCACAGGAAATCAATCCGCAACATGTGCGCATTCTCAGCCGGGGTGAGGCACCGAACGTGGAGGCTGCCGCCCCCTTGCCGCCCCCTGCCGCCTCTGCGGATGCGCCAGATGCCGCCGGCACCCTGCCGGAAGCTGCCGCGCAGACGCCGCTCTGCCTGCAATGGCCGGCACTTTCTGCGGAGGAGGGCAAGACCTTGCACCGCGCCCTGGAAGAAAAACTTCCCGCGCTCAGCACCGCCCTCGAGTGGCAGGAAATTCCCGCACCCGCCCATAGCTGGTGGGTATACATCCCCGCCCTGGCCGATCGTGCGCGGGCCGATAAAAAAGCGGCGGAATTGAAAACTCTGGGCGTTACGGATTACTTCATCGTGCAAGACGGCGCACATCGTCACGCGATTTCCCTGGGTATTTTCAGCAACGAAAAAAGCGCCAACGACCATCTCAACCGCCTGCGCGAACAGGGGATGCGCTCGGCCAGCCTTGCTCCGCGCCCGGATAAAACCGCCGCGCCCACGCTGCGCTTGCGCGCCCCGGGCGAACACGAGCAGGCGCTGCGCAGCCTGCTCGCCAGTACGCTGCCCGCAACACCGGCGCAAAATTGCCCGTGAACGGGCGCGCGCCAATGCCTTATTCCGTTGGTCTGACCGGCGGCATCGGGAGCGGTAAAAGCACGGTTGCCGGGCATTTTGTGCGCCTGGGGGTTGATCTCATCGACACCGACGCCATTGCCCGCGAACTCACTGCTCCCGGCGGTGCGGCGCTGCCGGAAATCCGTGCCGCCTTCGGCCCGCACATCCTCAACGCCGACGGCACGCTCGACCGCGTCGCCCTGCGCCAGCGCGTTTTTTCCGATCCCAGCCTGCGCCAGCGCCTGGAAGCCATTCTTCACCCGAGCATCCGCGCCATCGCCTTACAACGTTGCCAAACGAGCAAGGCAGCCTATGTGCTATTCGATGTGCCTTTGCTGGCCGAATCGCCCGACTGGCAAGCACTCTGCGCGCGCATTCTGGTGATCGACTGTCCGCGCGAATTGCAGATCGAACGGGTCATGGCGCGCAACCGGCTCAGCCGCGAAGAGGTGGAGCGCATCCTGGCCAACCAAGCCAGCCGCGCCGAACGCCTGGCAATTGCCGACGATCTCATCGACAACAGCCGCGACCTTGCCCATCTCGCAGCCCAGATTCTCCCTTTGCATCAGCGCTATCTGGCGGCGGCGCAACAAAAAGCAGGCACAAAATAAGCTCAAGCAAACCATTGAGATTTGCTTTCAATTCGTTCAGAATAAAGTGAATTTTTCAAATCGACACACATCGGATCGTCCGCTTCGGCGGGCCACGTCCTGTCCTACGATCCTTTGCCTTGCCTTTGTTTTGCCCTTGTTTTGCCTTTATCCGCCGTTTTTTTCTGACGCCTTGCCTGACTCCTGAATAGAATTTTTGCGTGATTTCCTACGAATACCCGTTCAATGAGCGTATCCGCACGCTCCTGCGTCTCGAAGATTTGTTCGAGAAAGCGGCGTATTTCATCCAGGCCGACGGACGGCTCGAGCATCACAGTGCGCTCGCCAGCCTTTTTGAAATTCTCGAAACTGCCGGGCGCGCGGATCTTAAACTCGATCTGCTGCAAGAACTGGAACGTCAGCGTCAGACCTTGCTCGCTTTTCGCAACAACCCGGAAATCTCCGAAGAAGCGCTCTCCGGTGCGCTTTATGAAATCGAACAATCCTCGACGGCACTGCTCGCCACGAGCGGCAAAATCGGCCAGCATCTGCGCGAGAACGACTGGCTGATGAGCATCAAAAGCCGCATCGCCATTCCTGGCGGCGTCTGCGAATTCGATCTGCCTTCTTACCACTGGTGGCTGCACCGCGATAGCGAAAACCGCCGCGCCGATCTGGAAGCCTGGAGTAAGCCCCTGTTCGCCCTGCGCGATGCTGCGGCCATCGTGCTGCGCCTTTTGCGTTCCAGCGGCCATGCACAAAGCCATGTGGCCAAGCTCGGTCAGTTTCAACTCAACCTGGGCGGCAGTTCAGCCCAAATGGTGCGCATCGAACTCGCGCGCAGCGAAGCCGCCATTCCGGAAGTCAGCGCCAATAAATATTTTCTCAATGTGCGCTTTACTCGCCCACCGGTGAACGAAATCAAAGCCCGTGGCTGCGACCATGACGTCGCTTTCAGCCTGATTTTCTGCAATCTCTGACGGCAATCCACGCCCGCAAAACCGCGCCAAAAATCTTGCCTTGTCATTGGCGAGCAGCGTGGCACTCGTTCTGCCTGCCGACGGCTTTATTCTGATTTTTTCTTGCTGCCTACCTCATCCGGCACGAACTTCAACACCTTGCCGTTGATACAGTAACGCTTGCCGCTGGGCGGCGGGCCGTCGTCAAATAGGTGGCCGAGGTGGATGCCGGAACTGGCGCTGCGCACTTCGGTGCGCAGCATGCCGTGCGAGCGGTCGGGATGCAGGGTGATGGCACCGGGCAGGGGCTGGAAGAAGCTGGGCCAGCCGCTGCCGC
>NZ_JBLJBW010000058.1:0-13596 GCF_047638095.1 Azonexus sp. | reverse complement strand
AAGCAGATTTCGTAATGACGCATGAAAACTCCTTTTGGGATAAACCCTCCGTCATGCGAACGGTAGGGCAAGGTGGAAAACGCGGGAGTATATCACCATGCCCGATTTTCTGGAACGCCACACGCCATTTTTTCGACAAAATCACGGCACAAGTACCGTGCACCGGGCTCAAGCTTCGGCCAGTTCGCGCTCCATATTGAGCGCGGTTTCCTTCAGTTCGATCAGAAATAAAATTTCCTCAACCACAGGCAAGGGGAAACCAAGACGTTGTCCAGCGCGGTTGTCGCGCAATAATTGCTGCATATAATCAAGCACTTCCGGAGAGGACCAGTGTTTCGTCAAGCCCGCAACGATACGCGGCATATCTTCGATGCTACCCGCCCGCGCCGTCTGCTCCACAACGGAATCGCCATGCTCTGCAGAGGCGGCCTCCCAGGGTTGAATTTCGACGTTGAAATTACGATTCAAATTACTGGCGACCACATTGAATTCTTCGCGCATGTCGGCCATGCGATACACCTCGAGCAGGCGCACCCAAGGCTGCAAGGCTTCCTGCGGGTTATTGTCGATGTATTCCTGCAAAGCCTGGGCCGCGCCCTTGACCCGCCCGAAGGACAACATGATGTCGGCCAACTCCATAACCGGATTGGCTTCGAAATGTTCATCGACCGAAGTGGCATTGATCGAAAAAATCGAGTCGCCCGGCCGCCCCGGGGGCGCTTTGGGTGGCGTACTCGCCACAGGCGGTACCACACTCGCGCCACCATCCAATTCGAAATCGACCGCCAGCGCCTGCGCCCCTGCGGTCGGCTCAAGATGCACATCGACTTGCTTGGCAAAACTACGCTCAGGAATGCTCAGCTCGGCTTGGCGTGGCGCATCCACTGCCGCTTCGCCCGGCAAAAGCTCCTGCTCACGCACATCCTGTTCACGCCGCTGACGCCAATACAAACCTCCGGCCAGCAGCAAGACCAAAGCCAGCAACAAACCGTACCAGGCCCAATCGCCGGATTCCTCTTCCGGCGGCAGCCTTACGGGCGGTGCCGGGGTTGCCGGCGGCGCAGTCGATGTCGCGGGCGATGCATCGACGGCTGCGGCGCGTTCCTGCAAACCCGCGGCGCGCCCTTGCAGATCGTTCAAAGCGCCTTCCATGCTACGCAATTTTTCGGCTACCGCCAGCTGATCGGTGGCCCGCTCGTGCAAGGCCGCAAGCATTTGATATTCAAGGCGCAAGGTTTCGCGCTGCTCTTGGGTAAAAGCACTCTCGCGCAACATGTGCTCGCCCAGAACCATGGACAAGCGCAATGATGTTTCGCCCCCGTCATCGCTGGAAGACAAAAACAAACGGTCGCCGGCCTGTGCTTGTGCAAACAACGCATTCCCCGGCGGGTTCTGGCGCACGGGCTGTTGCACAGGGCGCTGCGCGAGCTGCTGCTCGGCGTTTTCCGTGCGGTTGCGCGTTCGGACAGAAGCCGCTCCAGCGCGTGATGCGGTACGCGCACCATCTCGGCGATCGCGTTTTTTCATTGCCGGTGCCGGGGTCGTCGGCGCAACCGCCTCCGGCACCGCCGTTTCTACCACCGCTGGATTAGCAAACAAGGTGTATTCACGATAGAGGTCATGCCCACAACCCAAATCGATCGCCACCTGGAACAAGGGATCGCGCACCACTTGCGCCCGCACACGAAGGTATGGTGCAGCCCCGGGAACCACGCGTAACTCTGCCTCTCTCACCCAGGGAAAATCCCCGGCAGTGCGTGGTTTGGCGACCCGAAAGCAGCTCGCATCGGGCAATTCTTTCGCTCCCCCCAGGAGCGGTATGCGCAGATCAAGAACCTGCCCGAGCACTGGCTCCTGACCCGGCTCGCCAAGGCCGATCGCATGCACCACGGGAGCTAGAAACACATTCCCCAACAACAAAAAACGGGCAATTCCCTGCTTCAATGAAGCACCTCTAATGACAGTGAAATATATCCCAATATTATAACGCCTACTTATGAAAAAAATAGCGCGCGTCATCAAATGATCCCACCCATTGTGGACGATAAATCACAAAAAGTGTCAGCACCCCGCCAGATAACCAGGCTTCAGAGAAGGCCAAAAGCAAAAAATAAGGCAGATACACGTCCAGCAGATAAGACAGGGGATATGCCCCAGCCGCCGCCAGAAGGAAGGTCGATACGCACCCCACCCCCAGAATGACCAAACCGCCGCACAAAAAGGCGTTAACAAAAATATAGATGAAATACTGCCGCGGCAGGCGCGACACCAGAAACTGAAACAGGCAATGGCTGAAAGCGACGCTCGCACCAATCAAAATGAGCGCATTCGCGGCGTAGGCGAACCACGCCCCGCCATCGTTGAAACTGGTGCACAACAGCACGATGGACAGCCCGAGCAGCGCAAGCTGCGGCCCGAATGCCAGGGTGAACACGTTGGCCCCCAAAAGGTGCAGGCTCAAACCGGGTTGCGCGCTGGCTTTCAGGCTCCAGAGCAGCACCAGGGCAACGATCATGCCCAGCCATAGATTCATTTGTTCCGAATCCGCCAGACGCTTCCACGGTGCGCGCCAAAAACTGTGGGCGAAAAGTGGTAGCCAGATGAGCCATGCCATCCAGTACCACGTTTCGCCCAACAGGTTATCGGTCAGATTCACCCGGGCATTTTAGCCCAGAGCACGCTCCAGCTGCGGCACAGCTTCAAACAGATCCGCAACCAGACCGTAGTCGGCCACCTGGAAAATCGGCGCATCCGCATCCTTGTTGATGGCCACGATCACCTTCGAGTCTTTCATGCCCGCGAGATGCTGAATGGCACCGGAAATACCCACCGCAAGATAGAGCTGCGGCGCGACCACCTTGCCGGTTTGCCCGACCTGGTAGTCGTTCGGCACGAAACCGGCGTCAACGGCGGCGCGGCTGGCACCCAGAGCGGCACCGAGTTTATCGGCGAGCGGCTCGAGCAGCTTGTGGTAGTTGTCACCACTGCCCAGACCACGGCCACCGGAAACGATGGTTTTTGCCGCACCCAGTTCCGGGCGCTCGGACTTGGTCAACTCGCGCCCTTGCAACTGCGTGCATCCCAGATCGGCGGCGGCGGTCAGTGCCTCGACCGGCGCGTTATTGCCTGTCGCCACCGGGTCAAAGGCGGTGGTGCGCACGGTGATGACCTTGATTTTGTCGGCGCTTTGCACGGTCGCCATGGCGTTGCCGGCATAAATCGGACGCACGAAGGTATCGGCGCTTTCCACTGCGGTGATTTCAGAAATTTGCGCCACATCGAGCAAGGCCGCCACGCGCGGCAAGACGTTTTTACCGAACGTGGTGGCCGGGGCAAGAATATGGGAATAGGCACCCGCCTGGGCAAGAATCAGGGCCGCGAGATTTTCGGCCGTTTGCTCGGCGTACTGCGCGGCATCGGCCTGCAAAACCTTGCTCACGCCTTGCAGGTTCGCCGCTTGCGCAGCAGCAGCTCCACAGGCAGAACCAGCAACCAGCAGATGAATGTCGCCACCGATTTTTGCTGCCGCAGCCAAGGTGTTGAGGGTGGCGGCTTTGATGCTTTGTTGGTCGTGTTCGGCAATTACGAGAATCGTCATGTCAGATCACCTTTGCTTCATTTTTCAATTTGTTCACCAGCTCGGCCACGTCGGCCACCAGTACGCCCGCCGAGCGCTTGGGCGGCTCGACGACTTTCAGGGTGGTCAGACGCGGGGCCACATCGACGCCCAGGGCATCTGGCTTCACCGTATCGAGCGGCTTCTTTTTCGCCTTCATGATGTTGGGCAAGGTGGCGTAGCGCGGTTCATTCAGGCGCAAATCGGTGGTCACCACGGCGGGCAAGGACATCGACAAGGTTTCCAGACCGCCGTCGATTTCGCGTGTCACCGTCGCCTTGCCGTCGCCCAGGACGACCTTGGAAGCAAAGGTTGCCTGCGGCCAACCAGCCAGCGCGGCGAGCATCTGTCCCGTCTGGTTGGAATCATCATCAATGGCCTGCTTGCCACACACCACGAGTTGCGGCGCTTCTTTGTCACACAAGGCCTTCAAAAGCTTGGCCACGGCCAGAGGCTGCAATTCGGCATCGCTCTCGACGAGAATACCGCGATCCGCGCCAATCGCCATGGCTGTGCGCAGGGTCTCCTGGCAAGCGGCCGGACCACAAGACACAACGACCACCTCCGTCGCCACCCCGGCCTCTTTCAGGCGCACGGCTTCTTCGACGGCGATTTCATCAAACGGGTTCATGCTCATCTTGACGTTGGCCAGATCGACGCCGCTGCCGTCCGCCTTGACGCGAACCTTGACGTTGTAATCGATGACCCGCTTGACGGGAACGAGAATTTTCACTGACATCTCCTTTGGCTGTAATGCCCGGTTTTTTGAATAAACTGCCGACTTTTAAATCTTGCCTAACGGTTTGACAGGCAGCTTGGCAAACCGCAGAATCCCCATACCGTGTCGTATGGAAAAACATACATTAGTGTATGAAAAAACAAGCTGTCAAGCCACTCCCCATCCATTCTACTGTCCCTGCGGACAGGTCCGCGCGTAAAAAGACTGCTTTTTCCCGCCAATCTTTGGACCGCGACGACTGGGTTCGTGCGGCGCTCAATTTGCTGGCGGAAGAAGGTATTGCCGGGGTGCGCATCGAGCTTTTGGCCAAACGCTGTGGCGTCACCAAAGGAAGTTTCTACTGGCACTTCAAGGATCGTCAAGCCCTGCTCGCAGCAACGCTCGAAACTTGGTGCGCCGGACGCATCCGCGACATCGAAAAAAACACCCTCGTCGCCCCCGGCGAAGAGGCCGCCCAGCTGCGCCATGCCATCGACTGGTACGGTGCCAACCGCAACCGCAAAGGCATGGCCATCGAGCTTGCCATTCGCGACTGGGCGCGCCACGATCCGCAGGCAGCAGCCAGCGTAGAAACGGTAGACCTATACCGCCTGCGCTGCACCGAACGCCTGTTCCTCGCCGCCGGCACCCCGGCAGCAGACGCCAAAAGCCGCAGCCTACTGCTCTACGCCAGCACCTTCGGCCTCTCCCTGATGCACTTTGCGCCCTTTGACGATGATCCGGCCGCGCTCAAAGAAAAAATCAGCCGCTATCTGGTCTGCAGCTGAATCAACCCTCTGCAATCACCTCAAAACACCGCCCGATCTGCCGCCAAAGCGCTGCTTCATCGGCCAGCGCTGCAGCCGTCCAAGGATTCTTCAAAAGCCACGCAGCCGGCACATGCAAGCCAAACCCATCGCTCGTTTCTAGCAGTTTGAGCGACGGCTGCACGCGTTCCTCGCGCGCCCGACAAAACAGAGCGGCCAGACGCAAACAAAGAATCAAGGGCCAGAGCGGATCATGCGCCGGCAAGGGCGGCAATTTGTCCAATTTACCGCGATGGCCGAGTACCAGATTGGCCAGTTGCGCCTGATCTTTGCGCGAAAACCCAGGCATATCGGCATGCGTCAAAATATAGGCACCGTGCCGATGATAGGCATTATGCGCTACGGAAATTCCGATTTCGTGCAAACGGCAGCCCCAGGACAACAACTGATGCGCCTCATCGGCGGCTTTATCTGGGCGTAACTGGACAAAAAGCGCCCGCGCCATTGCTTCAACGCGCGCCACCTGCTGGCGTTCTACCTGATAGCGCTTGCGGAACAACTCCACCGTCGCATCGCGCATGTCATGTTGATGAAAGCGCCCGAGCAAATCGTATAACACCCCAAGCCGCAAGGCACCGTCGGCATACACCATATGGGTCAGCTGCAAGGCCTGAAAAACCGCCTGCATGATGACGAGGCCGCCTGGCAAAACGGGCAAGCGGTCAGCCTTCAAGCCGCGCAAATCAAGCTTGTCGACACTGCCCGCCTTGATGAACAGATTGGCCAAACGCTCCAGTCCTTCGCAGGTAATACCTTCTTCTGCCGCCGGATTCAGGCCGTTTTGTTCCAGCAAATCGGCAATCGCCTTGGCGGTTCCCGAAGTCCCGACCGCCTCTTTCCAACCCCATTGCCGATATTCCTGCACGATTGGCTCGATCTCGCGCGTTGCCGCAACCAGCGCATCGCGCCAGCGGCGCTTATCGATCTTGCCTTCAGGAAAAAACTGCTGCGTATAACTCACACAACCCATGTACAAGGATTCGGTGAGTTGCGGCACATGGCGCTTGCCGATGATGCACTCGGTGGAACCGCCGCCAATATCGATGACCAGGCGCTTGTGCGCCGCCGTCGGCAAAGAATGCGAAGCACCGACATACACCAGACGCGCTTCTTCGCGCCCGGCAATCACCTCGATCGGAAAACCCAGCGCGGCTTCTGCCTGCGGCAAAAACTGCGCCGCATTTTTCGCCACCCGCAAGGTATTGGTTGCCACCGCACGCACCGCGCCGCGATCCAACCCACGTAAGCGTTCCCCCAAACGGCGCAAGGCTTCGAGCGCACGTTCCTGGGTTGCCGTCTCGAGCATTTTGCGCGGGTTCAAACCCGAGGCCAGGCGCACCGGCTCCTTCAATGAGTCGAGGGGATAAATCTGCTGCCCGAGCACCCGCCCGACCTGCAAACGAAAACTGTTCGAACCCAAATCAACGGCGGCAACGGTTTCGTAAATCATGATTTGAACGCAAGGGGCACAAAAGGAGTGCGATTTTAACGCTGCGTCCGCCTCGGATTTATGGCACGACGCTTATTTTTAGCGACTATTTTTTCGCCGACTTATCCGCCGCCCGTGCCCGAATGACGTCCATCGGCAAACCCAGGGTGAGCGTCTGATCCATCAACCCCAAGAGCGGCAGCAACTGGCCCAAGAGGGTTTCAAGATGCGGCAAAACAGCATCCGAGCGCGACACGCGCAGCAACTCCAGAGCGTGCGCAATGGTAATCGGGCGCTGCGCCGGCGTATCGGCATTACTCTCGATCCGGTTACCGCCGGCCTGCAGCGCCTTTTCCATGCGTTCCATGGCCAGATCGAGCAAAGCTCCGGCCGAAGTCACCGTATCGGCCGGCACCCCTGCCAAACCGATGCTGACGGTCAATTCGATCGTTTCTCCGTGCGCCGCCAAACGCGAAGCTTCGACCGCCTGGCGCACACGTTCAGCAAAACTTGCGCAATGCACGAGTGCCGTTCCTGGCGACACCACCGCCAAACAGCCCGGCGCAACATGGCCCAGACTGTCTTCCTGACGCACTTTGGCAGCCAGCATGCGGGCAAAGCGGTGGATGATTTTTTCCGCCTGCTCCAGCCCCAATTTTTCGCTCAACTGTTCAAAGCCGTCAAAACCCAGCACCATCAGGCTGACATCGATGCCGTGACGCGCCGAATGCGACAAGGCCTGGGCGATCTGCAACTCCAAAAATTTGCGCGTGTACAGACCGGTTTGCGGATTCTGCACCCGCTCTTCCTGCACGCTCTCGATGTTTTCATGCGCTTCTTGCAAGGCCAGCAAATTACCCAGACGCGTCAGAATCTCAACCGTACCGCTGCCTTTGGTAATGAAATCCGAAGCCCCGGCGGCACGCGCCTTGGCGCGCTCTTCTTCCGTTTCCTCGCCAGACACCAAAATGAAGGGCATCTGCTGCAAGCGGCGCAGGCGCGAGGTACGCAGGCGCTCCAGCAACTGATAGCCGTTCATCTTCGGCATCTGCAGATCGGACACCACCGCCCGGATCGACTGGTCGAGCACTAGCGCCTGCCAAGCCGCTTCGCCGTCGCCTTCTTCGCGCACCTCGTAATGCGCACGGATGTGCTGCACCAGCGAGGCGCGCACCAGACGCGAATCGTCCACGACCAGAACGCGCGGCAGATTGGCCATCTCAGGCTCCACCGACCTCGACCACGACCCGCCCCTTGATGCGCCCGCCGATGAATTCATCGAACATCGCCGGTAAATCGGCAAAAGCCACCCGGCGCGTCATTTCCGCCAGATGCGGCGGGCGTAAATCGCTCGCCAGCCGTTGCCAGACGCCGCTGCGGTAAGGTTCGCGGATATAACCGGAATCCACGCCGAGCAAAGACACGCCGCGCAAAATAAAAGGCGCCACCGTGGTATTCAGCTTCATGCTGGCGGCCAAGCCTATGCTTGCAATCGTGCCGCCCTGCAGCATCGTGCTGGCGATCCAGGCGAGATAATCGCCGCCCAGATTGTCGACCGCGCCGGCCCAGCGACCGCTGTCGAGCGGTCGGATTTTCGTCAGATCGAGATCCTGGCGCAGCAACACCTCAGCCGCGCCCAGTTCGCGCAAATAGTCCGCTTCGCTGGCCTTGCCGGTCAAGGCCGCGACGTGATAGCCGCGCTGCGCCAGCATATCGACCGCCAGACTGCCGACGCCGCCGGTCGCGCCGGTGACGATCACCGGCCCCTTCTCTGGCGTCAGACCGTTTTCTTCCATGCGCACGATGCCCAGCGCTGCGGTGAATCCAGCCGTACCCAAGGCCATCGCGTCATGCAGCGAGAGTCCGGCGGGCAGCGGCACCACCCAATCGGCCGGCACGCGGGCGAATTCGGCGTAGCCGCCATGATGCGCGACACCGATATCGAAACTCGTGGCGATCACCGCATCGCCTGCCTTGAAGCGCGCATCCGCGCTAGAGACCACCGTGCCACACAAATCGATGCCACCAACACAGGGAAAACGCCGGATGATCTTGCCTGCCCCGGTCGCCGCCAGGGCATCCTTGTAATTGATGCTGGAGAAGGCGACGCGGATCACCACTTCGCCGGCATCGAGATCATCCAGCTGCATCTGGACAAAACGATGCCCCACCGCCCCCTCGTGATTTTCGATCATCAAGGCCTGAAAATTATCAGCCTGGGTTTTTGTCATTTTGTCTGCACTCCTTTATCTTCTGGGCACACATCATACCCTTACAGCGCCTTGCATACACACCTCAGATGGGCTTTTGAGATGCTACGACAAGACGCCAGCACAGCATTGAATCCTGGCTCTGCGTTACGTAATACAGTGTAAAAATGACAAAGCAGGGTTTACAACGTAATAAATTTGCAATAAATTAGCCGCCCATGTCACGACGCACCCGCACCCTCTCCTTGCTGACCGCTGTATTAAGCGGATTTTTCTTCGCCCCAGCACAGGCCAGCGAGACCCTGCGCCTAGATAGTCTGCGTTCCTTGGACACCCCGATTTCCCTGGTCGAACGCTACACCAATGCCACCCAAGACGTCATCCTCGAAGGCCTGAAACTGGTTGGGGTACGCTACAAAATGGGCGGCAACAACAGCGAAACCGGCTTGGATTGCAGCAGCTTCGTGCAAACCGTATTCAAGGAAAGCATCGGCACCTATTTACCACGCACCGCGCGCGAGCAAAGCCAGCTGGGCGAACATGTCGATCTTAGCCAGCTGAAACCGGGCGATTTGGTATTTTTCAATACCATGCGCCGCGCCTTTTCGCATGTCGGCATTTACCTCGGCGACAACCATTTCCTGCACGCGCCGCGCGCCGGTGCCGAAATTCGCGTCGAGAACATGGGCAGCGGCTATTGGATGAGCCGCTTCAACGGCGGGCGTCGCCTCATCGAAGCACGCTGAGACGCTGCAAAACTCGCCAAATCCGGCAAGTTCTTCTAGAATCCTCCGCGTCTGTTTCTGGTCATGGATTCATGAGTTCCAAATTCGCCCCTGCCGCCAGCTCCACCCTGATTAGCGCCATCCGCACAGGCAATCTGCACGCGCTACGCACCGCACTCGATGCCGGGGAGAATATCGAAGAAACCGACATGCACGGTTACCCAGGTCTGCCCCTGCGCACGGCCTGTTTCGGCGGCAACCTGTTCATCGTGCAAACGCTTCTTGAAGCAGGGGCCGACATCAACGCCCCCACCGCCGATGGACGCGGTGCCCCGCTGCGCCTCTCCCTGCGGCGCGGCCACCAGGACATCAGCGCCTTGCTGCTCAGCCGCGGCGCTGAAATTCCCGCCGACCTCACCATCCCCCCAGGCCTCATCGAACGCGCACAAGCCATGGCAGACGGCAGCCGCCCGATCATCGACATGCCCGCTCTGGAATTTGAGCGCAGCGCCGCCGTAGAAACCACCTTGGCACTTCCGTCCACGCCGCTGCCGGACGCACCCGGCATGACGGAAACCCAACTTGGCAGCAACATCATCGATTTTGAGTTCGCCCCGCTACCCGACACACCACCAGCGGCGACCGCGGCCATACCCGCCCCTCCCCCGTCCAAACTCCCGGCGCTCAACGAAATCGAAGAAGTCGATCTCAAAGGGGTTTACGGTGTGGATACCAACATCATCAATATGGACCTCGAGCGCCTAAACGGTGCCCAGTCCGAACCTGCGCCGCCGCCGCAACGCAAATAAGAATCCCGTCAAAGACCGGTACGCGCCTTGTTTTCAGCGCAGCGCATTCCCTTGCTTGGCCCGGAAGATCCTCTCCCTCCGGTGACGCACGCCCGCCAGGATTTAGGCGGGTTGCTCGCTCTGGGCGGCGGCCTTTCGGTTGCCCGCCTGCTCGCCGCTTACCGCTGCGGCATCTTCCCCTGGGGCACGCAGCAGGGCTTGCCCGTCTGGTACTACCCAACACCGCGCATGGTGCTTTTTCCGGACGAACTGCGCATCAGCCGCTCATTACAAAAAAATCTGCGCAATTCACCTTTCGAATTTCGTCATAACCACAATTTTTCCGCCGTCATTGACGCCTGCGCCACACAAAAACGCCCGCACCAGGACGGCACCTGGATCAGTGCCGAACTGCGCGCCGCCTATGGCGAACTACATCGCCAGGGCTGGGCGCATTCGGCAGAAACCTGGTTGGACGGCGAATTGATCGGCGGGCTTTACGGTCTTTGGATCGGCAAGGTATTCTTTGGCGAATCTATGTTTACCCGGCAAAGCAATGCCTCAAAATTTGCCTTCGCCCACTGGGTCGCTCATTTGCGCCACCAGCACTGCGCCCTGATCGACTGCCAGATGCACACAGCGCACCTGGCCTCCCTAGGGGCGCGAGAAATTTCCGGAACGCAATTCCAGCACCATTTACGCCACCTGATTGCCTAGCGCCATGGCCCATCCCGACGACGCCGACCTGCCTTTTTCCCTGCTGCAGTTCTACGCCACCGGCCCCTACCCGTGCAGCTATCTCGCCGACCGGGAAGCCCGTTCGCAAGTCGCCACACCACCGCACCTGGTCGATACCGACAGCTACAGCCGCCTGATCCAGCAAGGCTTTCGCCGCAGCGGCCTCTTTACCTACCGCCCCTATTGCGACGACTGCCAAGCCTGCATCCCCGTGCGCCTTCCGGTTATGCTTTTTCGCCCTGACCGCAGCCAGCGCCGCGCCCTCACGGCGCACCAAGGATTGACGGCGCAGGAATGCGACCTGAATTTCGACCCCGCGCACTTTGCCCTCTACCAACGTTATCAGCAGCGCCGCCATAGTGGCGGCGGCATGGATGAAGACAGCCGCGAGCAATACAGCCATTTTCTTTTGCAAAGTCACATCGATACCCGCTTAATCGAATTTTTCGAAAATGGCGTGCTGCGTATGGTCAGCATCATCGATGTTCTGGCGGACGGCCTATCTTCCGTCTACACCTTTTACGACCCGGATATTCCCCGCGCCAGTTACGGTAGCTACAACATCTTGTGGCAGATCGAACAATGCCGCACCGTGGGTTTGCCCTACCTCTATCTCGGTTACTGGATCGCGCAATCACAAAAAATGGCCTACAAAGCCCGCTTCCGACCACTCGAAGCCTTGCTCGATGGCCGCTGGCAGGATCTGCCCTGAGCTTTCTGACGCAGCTTCTGCCAGCACAAACCCTGCGCAAATTTATCCGTCCTGTTAAGCTCGCGGCTTTCAAGCATTTACCGGAGAAAGCTCTCATGAGCCAGCGCCTGTTCGCCCTCATCCTGTTTCTTAGCGCCCTGCTTTCCGGCTGCGGCTATAACCAGATCCAGATCAACGACGAAGGCGTCAATGCCGCCTGGTCGGAGGTGCTCAACCAGTACAAACGGCGCGCCGATCTGGTGCCGAATCTGGTCGCCACGGTTGAAGGCTATGCCGCCCATGAAAAAGAGGTGTTCACCCAGGTCACGCAGGCCCGCGCCAGCGTCGGCGGCATCCAGGCGACACCGGAACTGATCAATGACGAAGCCGCCTTTGCCAAATTTCAGGCGGCGCAGGCGCAAATGAGCAGCGCCCTGGCTCGCCTGCTGGTGGTGGCGGAAAACTATCCGCAACTGAAAGCCGACGCCAATTTCCGCGATTTGCAAGCGCAACTGGAAGGCACCGAAAACCGGGTCACGGTGGCGCGTAACCGTTACATCGACGCCGTGCGCACTTATAACGTTTCCGTGCGCACCTTCCCGAATAATCTGACGGCGATGGTCATGGGCTGGCAGGCCAAGGCCAATTTCAGCGTGGACAATGAAAAAGCCATCAGCGATGCCCCAGCGGTCAAGTTTGGCAGTAAATAAGACCGTGCTGCGCCACCTTTACGCGCTGTTTTTCCTGCTCTGCGCCGCCGGCACCGCCACGGCGGCGCAGCCGCTCGCCTTACCGCCACTCACCGCGCCCGTCGTCGACCACACCCAGACCCTCTCCCCGGCGGCGCTCGCCGCCCTGAACGAGCGCCTGACGCAACTATCGACCGACAAAGGCAGCCAGATCGCCATCCTCATCCTGCCCAGCACACAGCCGGAAAGCATCGAGCAATTCAGCATCCGCCTGGCCGAGCACTGGAAAATCGGGCGCAGCAAAATCGACGATGGTGTCCTCATCGTCGTCGCGAAAGACGATCGCACGATGCGCATCGAAGTCGGCTACGGCCTGGAGGGCGCAGTTCCCGATGCCATTGCCAAACGCATCATCGAAGAGCAAATGGCCCCGCGTTTTCGTGACGGCGATTTCGCCGGCGGCCTCACTGGTGCGGTCGATACGCTGGAAAAACTGATCGACGGCGAGCAACTGCCCGCCCCCGCCGAATCTGCCAACAACACCGCCAACCGTTTCGATTCACCCCTGGTTTTTCTGGTGCTCCTCGGTGCCAGCATGGCGCGCGCCCTCTTCGGGCTGGCCGGCAGCATCGGCATGGCCCTGCTGGCGGCAGGCCTTACCTGGTTCAGCTTTGGCTCGCTTGCCGCGGCGCTCGGCATCGGCCTATTCACCTTTGCCATTTCTTTCATCCGCTTCAGTCCCGGCGCTGGGGGCGGCGGTGGAGGCTGGGGAGGCGGCAGCGGCGGTGGCGGCTTTTCTGGCGGGGGCGGCCGTTTTGGCGGCGGCGGCGCTTCCGGCAAGTGGTGAGCGGCAAGTGGTCAGCGTATAGGCAGCCTGATCTAATCCGCCGATTCAGCCACCTTATCCACCCCCCAGATTTGAGCCGGATTAAAGCCCAGCGCCCGCCTGCCTCCGAAAATCCAGGCCTCAGCAACCTTCGTCCATCATCATGCGCCTGCTTTCACTTTGCTTTGCCGTCGGCCTGTTTGCCACGCCCGCCCTCGCTCAGCACATCTCGCACGACCTGCCGATTCACGATGCGGCCCGCCTGGGAAATGGCGAGGCAGTGAAACAGGCACTGAAAAAAAACCCCGACACCCGCGACCAACGCACCCAACTCGGCTC
>NZ_JBLJBW010000057.1:0-14033 GCF_047638095.1 Azonexus sp. | reverse complement strand
TACCCTCTGTTAGAATCCGGGCATGTTTTCCCCCTGCCAAATCACCGCCAGCACCCTCACCACCTGTCTCGGACGGGGCCGCGATGCCAACTGGCAGGCGCTGCGGCACGGTCGTAGCGGCCTTGCGCCGTGCCGCTTCGAAACGGTGCGGCTGCCGACCTGGGTCGGCGAAGTGGCGGGCGTGGACGACATCCGCCTGAGCGCTGCGCTGGCCAGCTACGATTGCCGCAACAATCGCCTGACGCAAATGGGCCTGGAAAGCGATGGTTTTGCCGCCGCCGTTTGCGCCGCGCGCGAGCGCTACGGTCCGGCGCGGGTTGGTGTTTTCCTCGGCACCAGCACCGCCGGCATCTTGCAGACCGAACTGGCCTATCGCCGGCGCGATCCGCAGAATGGCGCGCTGCCCGATGATTTCATCTATCGCGATACGCACAATTCCTTTTCGCTCGCCGCCTTTACCCGCGATTATTTCGCCTTGAGCGGTCCGGCCTTCGCCATTTCTACCGCCTGCTCGTCGAGCGCCAAGGTCTTTGCCGCGGCTGCCCGCCAACTGGCCGTTGGCAGCATCGATGCCGCCGTGGTCGGTGGGGTGGATAGTCTGTGTTTGACCACCTTGCACGGCTTTGCCTCCTTGCAACTGACCTCCGAACAGCCTTGCCGCCCCTATGATGCTGGGCGCAATGGCATTTCCATTGGCGAAGCCGCCGCTTTTGCCCTGCTCGAACGCCCGGGGGGTGCCGAGGGGGTGCGTTTGATCGGGGTTGGGGAATCGAGCGATGCCTATCACATGTCGGCTCCGCATCCGGAGGGACGCGGCGCGCGCCAGGCCATGCAGACGGCGCTGAGCACGGCGGGATTGTCGCCGCAGGCCATTGATTACATTAATTTGCATGGCACGGCGACGCCAGCCAATGATGCTGCCGAAGGCTGCGCGCTTGCCGCAGTCTTTGGCCCGCAGACGCCCTGCAGCTCGACCAAGGGAGCGACCGGGCATACCTTGGGTGCCGCCGGTGCCGTCGAGGCCGTGTTCTGCGCCCTGGCGCTGGAAAGCGGCTTCCTGCCCGGCAGCCCGGGGACGCAAAAACTCGACCCCGGCATTCCCCTCAATTACCTGTTGTGCGGGCAAAACGCGGCTCCGCGCACGGTCTTGAGTAATTCCTTCGGTTTTGGCGGCAGCAACTGCAGCCTGATTTTCGCGGTTTGAGGCGCTTCTTCGCCATGACGACGCCCCCGCCCTCACTTGCTGCCTGGATCGATGGCATCGCCTTGATTGCGCCCGGTCTGCCCGACTGGCCGCTGGCCTGTGCGGTGTTGCGCGGTGAGCAGCCGTATCAGCCGGCCCCCAGCGTATTACCGGCACCGAGTCTGCTGCCGAGCGCCGAGCGCCGGCGGGCCAGCCGTGTCGTCAAACTGGCGCTCGCTCTGGGCTTGGCCGCCTGTGCCGATGCCCAGGCAGATGCCGCGACCTTGGCCACCGTCTTTACTGCGTCCGGGGCCGATGGTCACAACTGTCACGCCCTGTGCGAACAGCTGGCGGGCGACGATCGGCAAATCTCGCCCACCCGTTTTCATAACTCCGTGCATAACGCGGCCGCCGGATACTGGGGCATCGCCACCGGGGCGACGGCACCCTGTCAGGTGATTGCCGGCTTTGACGCAAGTTTTGGCGCAGGATTGCTCGATGCCCTGGCGCAAGTGGCCACGCTGCAGGCAGCGGTTTTGTTGATCGCTTACGACAGCGAGTATCCGCAACCCTTGCACGCCAAGCGCGCGACACCGGATTGCGCCGGAGTGGCGCTTTTGCTCAGTCCGCAGCGCAATACCTCCAGCAAGGGGCAGATTACGCTGAGTTTGAGCGAAACCGCACCGCAGTGTTGCGCCGATTCCAGTCTGGAAAATTTGCGGCAAAATATTCCCGCCCTGCGCGCCCTGCCCTTGCTGCAACACGTGGCCGAGCGGCGGGCCGGGACCTGTGTGCTTGATTACCTGCCGCCCACCCAGCTCGCCCTGGGCTTTACGCCATGCTAGAGCAGGCCGCGATTGCCGCGCGTATTCCGCACCAGGGGCGTATGTGTTTGCTCGATTCGGTTTTGACTTGGGATGAGGCCAGCATTCACTGCCGGGCGACCAGCCACCGTGCGGCAGACAATCCCTTGCGCACGGCGGACCGTTTGGGGGCGGCGTGCGGCATCGAATATGCGGCGCAAGCCATGGCCGTGCATGGCGCTTTGCTCGCCCCGGCAAAGGCTGCGCCGCGTCCGGGTTATCTGGCCAGCGTGCGCAGCGTAGAGCTTGCCGTCGAACGCCTCGATGATTTGGCGCAAGCGCTCGACGTGTACGCCGAGCGCTTGTCCGGCGATGCAAACAATGTGCTTTACGAGTTTCGCCTCGAACACGCCGGGGCCTTGTTGCTCCACGGGCGGGCGGCAGTTTTGCTGGCGGCCACCGAAGGGGCATGAGAAGCATGAAACGCGCGCTGATTACCGGGGCCAGTGGTGGCATTGGCGCGGCCATCAGCCGCCGGTTGGCGGCCGAGGGTTATGCGGTGATCCTGCATGCCAACAAAAACCTTGCTGCGGTGCAGGCTTTGGCAGCAGAGATTCAGGCGCAGGGCGCTCAGGCCGAGCTTGCGTTATTCGATCTGACCCAGCGCGGCCCAACGGCAGCGGCGCTCGCCGCTTTGCTTGAAACGGGGGCGATTCAGGTTTTGGTGAACAATGCCGGCATCCACGACGACGCCGTTTTTCCCGGCATGCAGCCGGAGCAGTGGGATCGTGTGCTCGATGTGTCGCTCAACGGTTTCTTCAACGTCACCCAGCCGCTCACGCTGCCCATGCTGCGCACGCGCTGGGGGCGCATCATCAGCGTATCTTCGGTCGCTGCGCTGACCGGTAATCGTGGGCAGGTCAATTATTCCGCGGCCAAGGGGGCCTTGCACGCGGCCAGCAAATCGCTGGCGCTGGAGCTGGCCAGCCGGGGCGTGACGGTCAATGTCGTCGCCCCCGGCATTATCGAAACGCCGATGAGCGCCGGGCAATTCGATGCGGCACGCATCAAGCAGCTGGTGCCCGCGCAGCGCGCCGGTCGCCCGGAAGAAGTGGCGCATCTGGTGGCTTTTTTGGCCTCCGATGCGGCCGCTTACATTACCGGGCAGGTGATTTCGATCAACGGCGGCATGATCTGAGGTCCTTGCAAGGGATCAGGAAATTCGTCCCAGCAATTCCGGCCGCTGTTCGAGTTGACGGCTGACGCGGGGTACGGTGAGCATGGTGCTGGCCACGGCCATCAGCAAGAGCGCGGTAAAGGTATCGCTGGTGATGATGGCGCGGTCGAGCAGCACATTGGCAAAGATGATCATGATCAGCGCCTTGGTTTGCAGCAGCCAGCCGATGATATGAGCTTCGCCCGCTGCCCAGCCCAGGATGCGCCCGGCCAGGCGCACGCCGATCAACTTACCGGCCACCGAAGCAAACAGGAAGAGCGCCGCCACGGCGAACACCATCCCTCCACCTACACCCCAGTTGGTGCGCAAACCCGTGGAAAGGAAAAACACCGGCATCAGCGCCAGCAAAACGTAATGGCGCAGCAAATCCATGCGTTCCTGATTGAACCAGCGCGCTTCCAGCACGGCTCCGGCGAGGAAAGCGCCGACCATGCTGTGCAGCCCCGCCCAGTCGGCGGCAAAGCCGCACACCGCCAGCCAGATCAAGGCGAGATACCAGCGGTCGGCTTCGCTGACCCGCTGCATCAGGCGGCGGAATAGCCAGGCGACGAGCGTAAACAGCAATAAAAACAAAGCCTGCCGCCCGACCCGTTCCCAGTCGAGCAGGATCAGGGCGAGCACGCCCCAAATGGCGATGTCGTCCAGGCTGGCGTAACGCAAAATGCGTTGCCCGATGGGCTGGCGCAGGATGTCCAGCTTTTCCATGAGCAGGATGAGGATGGGCAAGGCCGTCACGGCGCAGGCCATGCCGACGCCCAGTACGAACTGCCAGGGACTGCCTTCGCTGCCCAGCCAGCCGGCACCGCCCAGAAGCAACAGCGCCGCCAGCGCACCAAAAACAAAGGGCATACCCAAGGCGAGCCCCGCCGTGATCGAGCTTTCGCGCCGATGCGCCCAAGCCGCCCCAAGGTCGAGCTCGATGCCGGCAATCATCACGAAGAGCATCACCGCCCACCAAGCCACACCGTTGAGCGACTGGATCACCGCCGGGGTGAACAAAAATTCGTAATAGGCCGGATAGAGCTGTCCCAGAACGCCCGGCCCGAGCAAAATGCCGGCCAGAATCTGCACGACGACGAGCGGTGCGTAGTAATCGCAGCGGCCCAGCCGCCAGATCAGCCAGGGCAGGGCAAAAATCAGGCTCATGGCGAGCAGGTAGCGTTCGCTGGTGGGCATGGTTCAGTTCGTTTTGCGGCGCAATAAGCGCTGAGGTAAAAGGCGGGGCAAGCGCCATAAAAAACCGAGGAATAGCCGGGTGTGCATCCAGGTGAGCAGGCTGTTGTCGCGTAGATAGCGAAAATGCGACACGCCGCCTTCCTCCGCGCTCAGGTAGCGCACCGGCGCGTCTTTGTTGATCGGCACGACGCCTGCCCAGCACAGGCGCACCACGGCTTCCGGATCAAAATCGAAACGCCGCATCCAGCGCCGTCCCTGCATGATTTTTTGCAAGGGGCGGATCGGATAGACGCGAAAACCATAGAGCGAATCGCCGATCCCCATCCACAGGGTTTCGAAATTGGCCCAGCCATTCGATACCTTGCGCCCATTGACGCGCAATGCCGGAGCCTCCGGCCCGAACACCGGCTTGCCGAGGATCATCGCCGCCGGTGCTGCCTGCGAAGCCGCCATGAAATCGGGAATCAGCGCCGCCGGGTGCTGGCCGTCGGCATCCATGGTCAGGACGTGGGTGAAGCCAGCCGCGGCGGCGGCTTCCAGGCCGGCGAGCACCGCCGCACCCTTGCCGCTGTTACGCGGCAGGACGATCAGATGCAGGCCGGGGTCGTTCGCCGCCAGCGCGTGCAGTGCGGCGGTGCTGCCATCGTCGCTGCCGTCATCGACCACCCACACCACCGGCCATTGCGCACGGGCCGCCTGCACCGTGCGTAAAACGGCGGGGCCGGGATTGTAGCTGGGAATGAGGACGAGGTGGGTGGTGGACATGGTGGGCAAAACAAAGTCAGTGAGATTCGGCGGGCAGTGGATTGCGGGCGCTGCGCAGGATGTTTTCCAGTCTGTGCGTCAGCGCCATGACCTCGCCTTCGGCAGGCAGGCGTTGCCCCAGGCGCAACTGGCAGCGTAGCGGCAGACAAGGCGGGCGGAACAGGGGCCAGCTCTTGCCCAGATAGGGGCTGGAAAACTCGATCAGCACCGGCTGCAGCGGCACCCCGGCGCGGCGGGCAATCAGCGCGGCGGTGGCCTGACAGGGGTCGAGCGGGAAATTGCCGGTGCGGCTGCCTTCCGGAAAAATCACCAGTTGCGCCCCTTCCTGCAGCGCCTGCCGGCTTTCCAGCACGACTTTGAGCGGCGCATCGTTGGCAATGTAGCCCGCCATACGCGCGCCGGCACCGAAAAGGATGTTGTCGAGCAGGCTGGCCTTCATCACGCAGACGGCATTGGGCAGGCGCGACAGGATGAGCACGGCATCGAGCAGTGAGGGGTGATTGGCGACCACCACCAGCGGCCCGGCGGCCGGCAAGGTATCTAGGGCCGTCAGATCAAAACGGCAGGCGCAGCAGCGTTCGAGAAACCAGAGATAGCTGCGAAAGCCGCGCTGGATCGCCAAGCGACCAAGACGGCGCGCCCGCTTTTGCGACAAGAAGGGATGCAGCACCAGGGCAAACGGCAGCCAACCCAGACAGGCCACGGCCAAGCCGCCCAGGCCAAGCAGCATCGCCAGCCGCGCATAGACGCGCCACATTAATTTCATGTCTGGTGAATGCCGGTGGCTTCGATCTCGACCAGAAGATCGCTGCGGCAGACGTCGGCTTCGATGTAACAGATGTCCGCCCTCCCCAGTATCGACGCCAGTACGCGGGCGACCAGCGGCTGCTCGGTGCCACGGCGGACATAGGCGCGATAGCAGAGCTCCTGGGCCTGGAAGGGGGCGCTGTGCGCCTGCCGGTTGGCCTCGGCCAGCACGGCGAGGATGTTGTTCAGGCTTTCTGCGGTTTGCGCCGCGACATCGCCGGTATGTACGGTCTGGTGGCCGAGGATGCTGGCGGTGCCGGAAATGAAAAGGATTTCCTGCCCCGGCGGCCGGGCCAGCATTGCGCGCGAGAAAGTCGGGCTCTTCGGGCCGTAGGCTGTGGGGTAGAAGTAGGCGCTCACTTGACGTGGGTTTTCGATCGCCACACCGGGGGTGTTGCCGGCCATGAAGGCGATGCTCAAAGGCCCTTGCGTGAGGCCCAGGGCGCAGGCGGCCGGCACCTTGCCGCTGAGTGCGGCCTGACAGGCAAGGAAGGCAGCCTGCCGGCCGCTGTTGAATTGCCGGTAGCGTTCCAGGCCATGTGTCTGTGTATTGATGGCGGCAAAGTAATTCCATACCCGCCACAGTTCCGGCAGCTGCTCCGCTGCCAGCAGGGCAAAAATTTGTCGGTAGGCACTTTCAGTAGCGGCCTGCAGAGGCGGAGATTCGCTGTGTGCAAACTCGGCTTCGTCCAGGTGGATGACGCCGTACAGAATATCGCCGCTACGCTGCCAGGTCAGATTGTTTTGCTGGCCGGCGCGGCAGGGAGGCTGACACTGCCAGAATTCCTGCCAGCACGTCGCCGAAGTGCCGAGCAGCCGCGCTGGCAAAATCTGCTCCGGCCACGCGCTTGGCACGCTGTGCGCCGTGTTCGGATGTAGACCAATACGCGCGCCACCCAGGATGGTTGCGGTTTCACGTGAAACCAGCGGTGCCTCCGGGCCGCCCGATAGCTGCAAGCCGCTCACTTGAAGGCCGCGTCGATGGCAATCAATTCCGGGTCGTCAACCGGCCGGATATTTTGCTGGCGTCGCCGCCAGGCTTGCCAGGCGCGTTTCGGCTGCACCAGGTTGGCCCCGTAATAAAGCAGCTTGAAGATCGTAATTGCCCGCCAGATCGGCGTTTTGCCAAAAATATCGCCGGCCAGCACGGAGAGCACGGCTTCTTTCACCCGCCAGCGGTTCTGCGGATACATGAAAAAATCGCGCATGATCGGGTTGGTCATGCGGTAAATGAACCAGGAAAAAGCTTTCGGCCCGTGCTGCATGCGCTCATCAAAGGTCTTGAGGGCGCGGGCGGCCTGCGCTGGCTGCGATAAACAGCTGTGTATGGCTTCCGCCGCCGCAACGGCGCTATTCATCGCCAGCAGGACGCCGGAAGAAAATACCGGGTCGATGAAGGCATAGGCATCGCCCAGCATGACGTAGTTGCGGCCGTGGTTGCGCTCTGAAACATAGGAGAAATTACCGGTGGCTTCAACCGCGTGCACCAGTTCGGAATCCTTGAGGCGCTCGGCGAGCAGCGGAACGCTGGCGATGCCGTCGCGCAGGAATTGTTCCAGACTGCGCTTGCCGCGCGTTTTCATGTGGTAGGGCCAGGTCACCATGCCGACACTGGTGACGTCGTTTTGCATGGGAATGAACCAGAACCAGCCGTGTTCGAACCAGTAGATGCTGATGTTGCCGGCATCCTGGCCGGGGTAGCGGCGGGCTTGGGAAAAATGGCCGTACACCGCCGAGCTGTTGTGCTTTGGGTTGCGGTGTTTGATGCGGAAGCGGTTGGCCAGAAAGGTATCGCGTCCGGAGGCATCGACCAGAAAACGCGCTTGCCAGATTTGGGTACGGCCGTCGTCGTGCTGCGCGCTGACCTGCACGCAGTCATCGGCCAAAAACTCCACGTCTTTGACGCGGCAGCCCTCGTGCACCTCGGCACCTTGGCGGGCGGCGTTGCGCAATAAAATGCTGTCGAACTCGGCGCGCGGCACCTGGTAGGCGTAGGGCATGGATTTGTCCCAGGCCTCGGCAAAGCGGAAGGCCTGCGGCTGCGCGTGTTGTGGTGAAATGAATTCTGCCGCGTGTTTTTCCATGCCGATGGCACGCACTTCATCGGCTACGCCCAGGCGTTCAAAAAGCGGTAAATTCGCCGGCAGCAGGGATTCCCCGATATGAAAACGCGGGTAACGCGTCTTTTCCAGCACCACCACCTTATAGCCTTGTGCCGTGAGCAGCGGCGCTACCGTCGCCCCGGCCGGCCCACCACCAATGACCAGTACATCGCATTGGCTGGGTCTTGCTTGTTCCGTCATTTGCATTGTGTCTATCGATCGTGCGCAGTTCTCTGGGGCGCAGTGAGTTCTCGTTATCGTGACTCGCGGCAGGTATCTGCCCGGCAGCGAGGCGGTGATTATACTGCCGATGCCGCCGTCTTAACCGTGGCCTTGCCGCAGCTTGCGCTGGCCTTGTCTTGCGCGACTTGCAGCATGATCTGGCGGCGCGACAGACGTTCGCCGGACATGGCGACACGATTGTCGATCTGCAAATCTTCCGAGAGCATCGGCAACAAACCCAGCGGCTGGCGCGGATGGCGGGCGAAATCGCGCCGGGCTGCTTCGATCTGCGCCTGATTGGCGCTGAAATAGCGTGCCGCGGCAATGGTTTGTGGCAGGTGGCGGACGATGTGCCACAGGCTCCAGCGGTGTTGCCAGAGGCGTTTGGCAAAGCGCCGGCGGTAGCCCTTGCTGTCGTAGAAACGGCGCACATGCCAGTTATAGAGTGCATCCATTTCTTCGCGCGAGGCAAAGCCCTCGGGCAGATAGACGAAATTCAGGCAGTTCATCAAGCGCCAGTCTTCGATCATCTGCCCGCTGGCACCGCTGACGCATTCCTCCCAGATCGGCGCGCCGTGCAAGGGGCTGAACTTGGTCATGTTCATTTCATCGAGATCGAGCGAGAGGATGAAATCGCTGGTCGTTTTTACCGTTTCCGGCGTTTCGCCGGGCATGCCAAAAATGAACAGCCCCTTGGCGCGCAGACCGGCGGCGTGAATCTGGCGTACCGTGTCGCGCACGGCATCCAGCGTGACGCCGGCTTTGTGGCGGGCCATCATTTCCGGATCGGCTGACTCGATGCCCATCGACACCATCAGCGCGCCGGCTTTTTTCAGCTGCGCCAGCATCTCGTCCGAGGTGTGGCCGGTGCGAATGGCGCAGTTGAACTGCACGCCCAGTGGTTTTTCGATCAACAAACGGCACAGGTCGAAGACGCGTTGTTTCTTGGCGGTGAATAAATCATCGTAAATATTGACGTGATACACGCCGAAACGATCGCGTAAATACTGCATGTGGCGGTAGATGTAATCCGCCGAATTGGTTTTGTACAAACGCTCGAAAACGGTGCGGTCGCAGAAGGAGCAGGTGTAGGGGCAGCCGCGCGAGGTGATCATGGTCGCCCCATGCTTTTGTGCGTAGGAAAAGAGCGGCAGATGGTAGTCGTGCGGAAAACCGGTAAGTTTTTCGTAGGCTGGAAAAGGCAGCTCGTCTAAATCGAGAATGCGGTCGCGGCGCGGGTTGACGCGGATTTTGCCGTGTTCGTCGCGCCAGATCAGATTGCCGATTTCGCCAAGCGCTTTGCCCTCGGCCAGATCGAGCAAAGCCCCCTCGCCCTCACCGATGACCAGTGCATCGATTTCCGGGAAATGCTCCAGCACCGGCGCACCGAGTGAAGAGACATGGACGTTGCCAAACACGATGCGAATCTGCGGACGTTTGGCGCGGATATAACGCGCCATATCCACCGCATCCATGAATCCCGAGGTCGTGGCAGAGAATCCGACCAGTTCCGGGTCGGTGGCCAGAATGATTTCGGCGTTGGCCTCGATGCCCGGCGGGGCGTAAGGGCCGAGACAGTCGTGCAGTTGCACCGGGTGACCGAATTTTTCCAGCCAGGAGGCCAGCTGTGCGATGCCAATCGGCGGCATACGGTTGGCGAAAACGGAAAAATCCGGTTGGCCCGGTACGAAATTGAAGCCGGCAGGGTGAACCAGGGTGATGCGCATGGGAAAATTCGCAGAAAAATCAAAGGCCGCAGGAAATATCCCTGCATTCTACCAAGCAGCTTTACGGGCTCGGCATTACGCCTGCATGGCATGCCGTTATAATGCAAGCCTCTGCGTCTTGCTGGTGCGCCTGTTTTTTAGAACCCATCATGGAAAATTTCGCTCTTCTTGCCGTTCTCGCTGCGCTCATCGTCGGCGGTTTGTTTCTGATGCTGCGCCGCTCGCCGAAAGACGCATCGGCCGAGCGCTTTGTCGAGCGGCGCAAGCACCCACGTTCGGTCGACACGGCATTTTCGCGCGCTCCCCAGGTGGCGAGCGATGCGCTCGATCCGCAAACCCGTTTCGTCGAACCGGCGCAGCGCAAACCCTATCGTCTGCTCAACGACAGCGAGCAGGAGCTCTACCAGCGCTTGTGCGAAGCCATGCCCAATATGCGGGTGTTTGCCCAGGTCGGGGTTGCCCAGCTGGCGCTGGCGCGCGGCCGGCAAGAAGCGCAGCGTTTGAATCGCATGGCCGGGCGCGGGGTGGATTTCGTCGTCTGCGACCATGATTTTTCCATCATTGCCGCAATCGAACTGGTCTGGCCTTCGGCGCTGCCGGAAAACGACAATGCCGAAGACGTCAAACGCGTCGCCCTGCAAAGTCTGGGCATTCCTTTGATCGTCTTTCACCCCAACAAACTGCCCGACGTCGATAGCATCAGCCGCGCCATCGCCGATGCCATCTTGCGCCGCAAACGTCTGGAAGCCGAGCGCGGCTAGGGTAGCGAGGTGTTTCCGGTGTGCCGCCATGTCTGAACTACTCAGCCACAGTTTTCCGGTAGGCCGCCATGGGGGTTGGCGTGCGCTCTTGTTCAATGCGCGGCGGTTGTCGTTGTTTTCTGCCCAAATTTTTCTTGCTGCGCTGACGCCGAGTTTTCATCAAAGTCTTTTGCGCCAGCGCACGGCGCAGGTTTTTTGTTGCAGCGCCTGGCAGACTTTACCGAGCTATCTTTTGGCCTGTGCGCTAATCAGCGCCGTGCTCACTCGTCTGCTGACCGTGAGTGCGGCGGGTTACGGCCTCTCGCATCTGGCGCTGGAAGGGCTGTTGCGGGTTTTTGTCGTGGAAATTCTGCCGCTGGCCGCCGCCTTGTTTGTGGCGGCGCGTGCGGTGCCTTTGAGTTTGCGCCATTTTGCGCAAGACAGCGTGCGTCGGCAGGCCAGTTTGTTCGATGTCCTGCCCTGTGTCTTGGGTAATGCGCTGGCGGTGGTCGTATTGGCGATTTTTGCCGGCGGTCTTTGCCTGCTCATTGCCTATCCGGTGGTGCATGGTTTCAATCCTTGGGCGCTGCCGGCCTATAGTCGCTTGATCGGGCAGGTGTTCGATCCGCTCCTGAGCCTGGTGCTGGGGGCGAAAATTTTTGCCTTTGCGCTGGCGGTCGGTATCGCCCCGGCCACGGCCGTGCTCGAAACCCGGCAAAGCCCGGCCAACCTGGAAATGCGTATCATGGTGCGGCTCTACCTGGCCTTGTTGCTGGTGGAGATTTTCTTTCTTGCCTTGCGTATCCTCTGAACTCATGCCGCATTCTGCACACGCCCCCACACCGAGTATTGCCCACGCCCAGACCAAGGCGGGGCTGTTGTTGTTGCTGGCGTTTGCGCTGTTGATCGCCTTCGTGCTTTACGTCATGCAGGCGCGCGGGGTGTTTACCGAGAATCAAGCTCTTTTGCTGGTGGCCGATAATGCCGAGGGCGTCAGCGTGGGCAGCGATTTGAGTTTTTCTGGTTTTCCTATTGGCCGAGTTGGGCGTATCGAACTGGCCGAAGACGGCAAAGCCCACATCCACATCGATATTCCGTTGGCGGATGCGCGCTGGTTGCGCACTTCGTCGATTTTTACCCTGGAGCGCAGTGTCGTCGGCAGCGCCAAGCTGCGCGCCTATAGCGGCATTCTCGATGACCCCGCCCTGCCCGACGGCGCGCGGCGTGAGGTTTTGATCGGCGATGCCGCATCAGGTGTGCCGGAGCTCGTCGCCACCGCGCACAAGCTCCTGGAAAACCTGGAACGGCTGAGTAACGCGGATTCGGCTTTGCAGCAAACCTTGGTCAATCTGCAGCAGTTTTCCGGCAATCTGAACGGCAAAAATGGTGCTTTGGGGGCGCTTCTGGGCAACGAAAAAGAGGTCGCCAAGGTCAGCGCCAGCCTGGAACAAACCCGTGCGCTCCTGGTGGACGCCCGGCGCAGCCTGCAAACCCTGGATGCGAGTCTGCAACAACTGCATCGTCTAGGGCAAAGCGCGCAACCCATCATGGCAGACGCCCAAGCCATTAGCGGCAATGTGCGCACGGCGAGCGAGGATTTGGCCGCCCTGCGTCAGGAAGTTGATCTCAATATGCAAAAGGTTTCCGGCTTGATCGATGAAATCAACCGTAAATGGCCGTTTGCCCGCGAACAGAAATTGCAGCTGCCATGAACCCCCGTTTTTTTGCCACCCGTTCGACTGCGCTTGCGCTGGGTTTGTTTTTGAGCGCCTGCGCCAGCCATCCGCCACCGCCCGAGTGGCTGCTCACGGCGCGCAGCGCCAGCGAACAGCACGCGCGACTTTATCTGGAAGGGCGCGACAAGTTGGCGCAAAGCGCACTGCAAAAAGCGCGCGAGGCGGTGTCGCGTACGGGCGACGCCAAGGCCATGGCCTATGTCGAGCTGCACGCTTGCAGTGTCAAAACTGCCAGCCTGTACGCTTTTGGCTGCCCAGATTTTGCCCCTTTGGCGCAGGATGCGGGGGCGGCGGAAAATGCCTATGCTGCGTATTTGCGTGCTGAAGTGGCCGATAGCGAGCTGAGTTTGTTGCCGCCGCCGCAGCAAATGGCCTGGAAAAACCCGCCGCAGCTTGGCGAAATCAGTGAGCCTTTGTCGCGCTTGTTGGCCGCCGCTGTTTTGCTGCAGGCGGGGCGTTTGCCGCCGGCAGGAATGCAGGTGGCGATCGACACGGCGCGGGCGCAAGGCTGGCGGCGTCCGCTGGCCAACTGGCTGCGCTTGGAGGAAGAGCGTTTGCGACGACAGGGGGAAGTGGCGGCGGCAGCGGCCATTGCCCGGCAGCTTGAGCGCGTTTTGCAATACCCGGAATGATTTTTCTACGGCTTATGAAAACACACACCGAAATTTGGCGCAGTTTGAGCGGTGTATTTTTCTCCTTTTTGCTCGCCGGCTGCGCCGTGTTTACCGATTCGGCGCTGCAGCCGGGGCAAGGCACGGCGGCCAGCGTGCAAGAGCGCATGGGGCCGCCGGCCATGCGCTGGACAGAAAGCGCCGGCGGCGAAACCTGGGTGTATCCGAGCGGGCCGATGGGTTACCACACCTGGTTTTTGCGCCTGGATGCGGCCGGGCGGCTGATCGAGCGCAAAAATGTGCTCGATGCCGCGCACTTTGCCCAAATCGCCGCCGACATGAGCGAAGACCAGGTGGTGCGCCGGATCGGCCCACCCCACCCCGCCTGGACGGTTTATTTTTCTGCGCGTAACGAACTGGTTTGGGAGTGGCGTTACTGTGACGATTGGAACGAACCGGCGCGTTTCAATGTGCTGTTTGATGCGACGACGCGGCGTGTGCGTTCGACTTACAGCGCGCCGGAAAAACTGCGTGCGACGTTCGATTTTCAACATTTGCCCCGCTGGTGCGGCCATTAAGCGGACAAAAGCATCGGCCAGACTTGAAATTTGCGGGGGCTATCCCCATAATCGAAAGCATGGTTGTAATTCCGGCAATCTGGAGGCGTTTTGGACAGGGGTTCGATTCCCCTCACCTCCACCCAAGGGCATTCGGCGAGTGTGTTTGGTTGGGGGTGTACTGGCTTCGACAGGGCGGGCAAAGGTGCGCAGGCAACCCGAAAGGCGACGAACGTAATTCGCGCAAAACCACAAACGCCAACGATGAGCGTTTCGCTGTCGCCGCCTAAACGGCACAGCTGGGGCCGCTGAAGCCTTATTACCCAAGACAGCCGGCGGGGACTTCGGTCCCCGTCGTCACGTTTAC
>NZ_JBLJBW010000056.1:0-14135 GCF_047638095.1 Azonexus sp. | reverse complement strand
ATGCACTTCCTGCCGGACATCTACGTGCCGTGCGACGTCTGCCACGGCCAGCGCTACAACCGCGAAACCCTGGAAATCCAGTACAAGGGCAAAAACATCCACGAGGTGCTGCGCATGACGGTAGAAGAAGCGCGCGCCTTTTTCGACCCCGTGCCGCTCGTCGCCCGCAAACTGCAGACGCTGGTGGATGTCGGCCTCTCCTACATCACCCTCGGCCAGAGCGCCACCACGCTTTCCGGCGGCGAAGCACAGCGCGTCAAACTGGCGCTCGAACTCTCCAAGCGCGACACCGGCCGCACCCTCTACATCCTCGACGAACCCACCACCGGCCTGCACTTCGCCGACATCGAACTGCTTCTGAAAGTGCTGCACCGCCTGGCCGACCACGGCAACACCATCGTCGTCATCGAACACAATCTCGACGTGATCAAAACTGCCGACTGGCTGATCGACCTCGGCCCCGAAGGCGGTGCCGGCGGCGGCCGCATCCTCGCCGCTGGCCCGCCAGAGCAGTTGGTCAAGTGCAAGACCAGCCACACCGGGCGTTTTCTCAAATCTTTGCTGGATAAAAAAGCATGAGCGACTACCGGGAATTCAAAGGCAAACAAGGCCTGAGCCGACTCTTCAACGCCCTGGGCTATTCGCGCGATGGGCTGGCGGCCGCCTGGAAGCACGAAGCGGCCTTTCGTGAGGAAGTGCTGCTGGCGCTCATCGCCCTGCCGCTGGCGCTCTATTTCGGGCAGGACGGTGTCGAACGGGCGCTCTTGGTGGGCAGCATTTTGCTCGTCCTCATCGTCGAGATTCTTAATTCCGGGCTGGAAGCCATTGTCGACAAGGCCAGCCCGGAAAAACACGAGCTCGCCAAACGCGCCAAAGACATGGGCAGCGCCGCCGTTTTGCTCGCACTCGTCAATGCCGCCGCAGTCTGGGCTTGCATCCTGTGGCCGGGCGCGGCATCCTGAACAGTATGAATGACCGCCCGCACGACACCCCGCACGTCACCCTGAGCACTGCCGTCACGCTTACCGGCTTGAGCAAGCGCACGCTGTGGCGGCGCATTGCCGACGGCTTGCTGCGCAAAATGGCCAGTGGGCGGCCAGAAGAAGAATCGCGCCTGGTGGTGGCAGATTTATTACAGCTGGGCAAACTCGAGTTGAGCCCCAGCGAACAAGACAACCTGCTGCGCGCTGACCGAGGCGAGCCCTCGGCACAACTCGCCCTCGCTCTCTTTTTTCTGCAGCGCCAACGCCCGGAAGCTGCCGTCCAGTGGTTGACCAAAGCGGCGCAGCAAAATCAGGCCGATGCCATGCATTGGCTGGGCACCCTCTATGCCGAGGGCAGCGGCGTCGAACGCGATGAGCGCCAGGCATCCGAGTGGATCCGCAAGGCGGCCGCGCAGCACCACCCCATCGCCCAGGCACAGATGGCCGCCCTATTTCCGGGCACGCAGTAAGCGCCACCACAAGAGCTCGGGAGAAGGTTTTGCCGTTAAAACACCGCCTGCAGCTGTTCTTCTTCCTGGTTTTTTTCCTTCCAGGATTATTGTCTGTGGCCTATTCGCTGACGCTGCTGGCACAAACGGCAAGAAACTTCAGTGACTCTGTCAGAACACGCGGCACCATCGTGCGCTACGACAAACAAAACAAACGGCGGCTCGGGCAGCGCTTTTGCCCGGTCGTTACCTTCCAGCATGGGGCCGGCAATTACCAATTTACCGATGCATGGTGCAACAAATCGGTACAAGACGCGCCGCCCGGGACGGCTGTCGCCGTTATTTTCAAAGCCAGTGATCCTTCAGTCGCCAGCATCGATGAATTCATGGCGCTTTATGGAAAGAGCCTGTTCGTCGGCGTGATCGGCGCGCCGTTTTTACTCTTGGGCGGCGCGCTGCTGGTTCGCGTCCGCGTCCGCTAATTTTTTGCCAAGCCAGCCGCTGATGAGCGCACCGGGTCAAGATTATCCTGATTTAGCCGAGATCGCCCGTGGGCGGGTTGCGCGTTTTTTTAATCTCGCACTGGGTGCGCTCTGTGTCGTTCTCGGGTTTCTGATTTTGGCGCTGGACGAAACGCCGCGCTGGCCACTCGCCCTGCTTGCCCTACCCTGCCTGACGCTGGGCAGCAATGCGCTGTGGGCCGGCTGGCGCGGGCGGGCCTCCTGGTTGGCGCGCATCGGCCCCTTACCCTAGGCTAGGGTTTCGCCAGCTCGACAAATTCGCCTTGCAAGGCAAACCATATCGCCAGACGAATCGGCCTGGGGTCGGCGGCAAAAAGTGCGGCATAACGCTCCAGTTGCGCTCGGTATTCCTCCGCCTTGGCGGGCAGCTCGGAGGTCGGTGCGCGCACATTTTTGTAATCGATGATCCAGCGCTCGCCCTCGGCCACGAATACGCGGTCGATGATGTGCTGCGCACTACCCTGGGCATCTTGCGTCGTCCAGCCCTGCTCGACGTCGCTTTCCGGGTGCGCGCTGAGTAACCAGCGGCCGCGCGGCGAATTCAGGGTATTACGTAAAGCCTGCTCAGTTTCCGCACAAGCCAGAGCCACCTCTTCTGCTGGCAAGCCCCGTGCCTGCAGCCAATGTTGCCAGCCGCCACGGCAGCGCGCCAACCGCTCCAGCGGCCAGGCCGCCAGCCCCTCGCGCACGATCAGTTCAAGACAGCGGTGGATCAGCGTGCCGGTCAAGCTTTCGCGCGTGGCGGCGACGTTTGCGCCTCGGCTATGGGTCTGCGCCTCGACCTCTGGTGCAGCAACAGCGGGCGGGGCCGGTGTCGCCAACTGCGCCGGCAGCTGCAGTTGCGGCAAGCGCAGCAGCGGCGGCACAAAGGTTTCCAGCGCAAGCGCCGGCGCGGCTTTTTGCATGTTTTTCTGCAGCAAAGCTGCGGCACTGCACTGGGTGCCGATTTGGGGCCAGAGCAGGGCGAGAAAACTGTTCGGCGGCGGCGCTTTCACCTCGTTCGGCGCAACTGCCTCGGCCGCGGTCGGTTCCGCTTCGGGCGCATCTGCCCCAGTCGTTGCTTCGGCTTCGGCTTCATTCTCTGCCTGCGTTTTCACCACCGCCAGCCAATGCAGCTGACCAATGGCGCGCGTCGCCGCGACATAAAGCAGACGCTCGCTTTCGTGCCTGCTGCGCTGCTTCTCCAGCTGGCGCAGCAAATCATAGAGGCTGGCTTCGCCGCGTTTTTCACCGCGCGCCGCCATCGGGGCAACCAAAAGCTGGGCCTGGCCCTCTTCGCCCACCGCCTCGTCCCACAACAGCAAAGGGCTGTCATTATGTTTGGGCGAGCGCGCCAGCCCCGGCACGATGACCGTTTCAAACTCCAGGCCCTTGGCCTTGTGGATGGTCATCATCTGAATCGCGCCGCCCAGCGGATCGGCTGGTGCGTAAAGATCGTCCAGCGCCTGGGTCAGAGCGTCCGGCGTCAAACGCCCCTGCAGATGCAGGCGCTCGATGAGTTCGAACAGGTTTTCAATATCGGCCACATCGCTCGCCTGCGGCAAGGCATCGGCCCCGCCCAACAACAACCAGGTGCCCTCCAGCCAGCGCCGCGGGCTTTGCCGCTGGCGTTCGGCCAAGGCTTGCGCCAACACGCCGCGCACATGCAAAAGGCGGCCCCGGCCGTCTTCACTGAGCGCCGCCAGACGTTGCGCATCGTGCATCAACTGCCACACGGTACGCCTGTTGTCACCGGCGGCCAAGGCGTGCAAATCCGCCAAACACAGACCGCAACAGGGCGAACGCAAGAGCGCCAGCCAATTCACCCGGTCGGCACGGTGGCTGAGGGCGCGGTAAAGAATCAAGACATCGGCAACATGCTGGCGCTCGGACAAAGCTTCGATTTCCACCGCCTGAAAACGCAGTGCCGGTGCCTCTCGGCGCAGGGTCGCCACAAGGGCTTCCAAGTGGCGACGGGCGCGCACCAGGATTGCGATGCGTCCTTGCGGATCGCGCGCGCGCGCCGCCTCGATCAAGCGCAAAGCAAGCGCCGCCTCCTCGGCGCTGCCATCTTCGCCTTGCCGGGCGAGCAAACTGTGCACCTGCACGGCGCTCGCCGGATGCGGCGCGCGCGTCGCCACGGCGGCAGAAAAACGCACCGCCCCGGCGAGCGGCTCATCGATTGGCGCAAAGATCTGCGGAAAAACCTGATTCACCCAATCGACCACCGCCGGGTGCGAGCGGTTATTGCGGTACAGCCGCAAATGCTCGAGCGGCACGCCGCCCATACCCGTCTCCCGCACCTTGAGAAACAAACCCACGTCGGCTTTACGAAAACGGTAGATCGACTGCATCGGGTCGCCGACCACAAAGAGCGTACGTCCATCCCCCGGCACCCAGCCGCGCATGAGTTTTTCCAGCAAGGCCACCTGGCCCGGGCTGGTGTCCTGAAACTCATCGACCAAAAGATGCTGAATGCGGTAGTCCAGCGCCTGCGCAAGATCGGTCGGCGCATCGTCATCGCCCAAGGCAAGATTTGCCCGGCTGGCAATTTCGACGAAATCAACCTCTCCCGCGGCCTGAAAGATCAGCCACAGCTGCCCAGCCGCCAGACGCAAAAGGCGGGAAAAATTCTCCACCGCTGCCCACTGCGCATCACTGAATTTCGCTGGCGGCAAAGCACGCACCGCCGCCAGCGCCCTGGCCCAATCTTCCTGCGGTGCCAGCGTTTGCAGCAAGGCCTGCATGGCGGCTTTTTGTTCGGCGAATTCTTTGCCCGGCAAAAAACCCTGGTTCTTGTTAACGCTTTTGCGCCATGTGCCGGCCTGGGTGAGAAACAAATCGGCCAGCTGCTGCCAGGCGGGCAAATCCGCCAGTTCCCCCGTCAAAGGGCTCTGCCAATCCGCCAGATGAGCAAACGCCGCCGGTAACTGGCTGGCCGCAAACCGTGCACTGGGCATCAAGGCTGCTTGCACCTTGGCATCGAATATCGAGGCCGCCTGCCGCAGCTCCAGCACGATCAGCGCGGCAAAAGCGGCTTCGACATCCTCGCGCCGAGCCATGCCGCCATCGACCGAAGCGGCTTGCGGCAGCCATTGCTCACGTCGGCTGAGCATGTCCACCAAAAGCTTTTCCAATGCCGGCGCATCGTTATCCATGAATTGCAAGGCGCCAGCAAGGATTTCCCCCGTCGGTCCACCGTCTTCGAGCAGGGCGAAAGTCTGGCGGGCGGCCGCCGCGTAATGTTCTGCCGCTTTCTCGGTCACCTGCGGCTGCGCGCCAAAACGCGACAACAGAGGCATCTGGCGCGCCAGACTGGCCGCCAAAGCATCCAAGGTCATAATCCGCAAACGCCCGGGGTGCGCCCCTAAGCCCCAATTTTTTTCTGCATCGCGCGCCTGCACGGCCTGCGCCCAGCGGCGCGTTTCTGCCTTGTGCGGCGGCAGATCCTCGGGGGCCGGCAAGGCCGCTGCATCCAGGCTGCTCAGGATGCGATCGCGCATTTCACTGGCCGCTTTATTGGTGAAGGTCAGCGCCAAAACCTCTTCCGGGGCCTCCACGACCGCTAATAAACGCAGCACCCGCTGCGTCAGCAATTCCGTTTTACCCGCGCCGGCGGGGGCCTCGACGATGAAAGAGGCGAGCGCCAAGGCACGTTCGCGGGCGGCCGCATCGGCTGCCAGGCAAAGCGCCTGATCTTCATGATTTTCCTGCAAAATCAACCCCTTCAAAGCAAAGTATCGGATTTTTAAGGCCGCAATACGGCCTTTCCCTTCTTGAATCAGGCGATGCTACAATCTTTTGCACTGCAACATTTTTTTTGACCGACCACCATGCACCCGCGCCTGATCGTTGCCGATTTGCAAGAACACCCCCTGCGCCAGCGTTTGAACAACGAGTTTCACGCCCGTCCGTCAACGCCTTTGGCCGGAGCCTATCTGGTCTCGCATCTGGTATTCAAGCACAAACCCAGCGAGATCGAGGCAGAACGGGCCAATCTGGAAAAAATCTGCCAGAGCCAGATCTGCCTTTCCGTCGATAGTTCGGACGCCCATTTGACGCTCGAAACCGCCGTTTTCCGCCTACGCTGGGAATTGCATACCGAATTTTCTTCTTACACCTTTTACCGCAAACTCGACCCCGCGAGCACGCTTTCGCCCGACGATACCGCCTTTGACGCGCTGCGTCCTGAGCTTTTACACACCATTCCCGGCAAGCTGATCGTCGCCTGCCACGTGGAACTGCGCCCGACGAGCGAAATCAGCCCAAACAGCATCCTCGCCGGCGTCGCCCCCAATGGCCGCACCCTGGGCGGCGCGCAAATTGCCGACAAAGCCGCCTGGGTATTTACCGATTTCAAACTCGATAACGGTTTCTCCCGCTTTCTGGTGCTCAACGACAGCCTCAGCCAGCGCCAGACGGGGGCCGCCGTGCAACGCCTGGTGGATATCGAAACCTATCGCATGATGGCCTTGCTCGGTCTGCCGGTGGCCAAGGAGGTCGCCGGCTGGCTCTATCGTTGCGAACAACAACTGGCCGGCCTGATGACGCGCATCGGCCAGGCGCAGAACCCGGAAGACGAACGCAGCGTGCTGGCCTCGCTCACCCAGCTGGCCGCCGAAGTGGAAAACTCACTGGCCCGCGCCACCTTCCGCTTCGGCGCTTCCGCCGCTTACCACGGCCTGGTGAATCAACGCATCGAAGAATTGCGTGAAACCCGCATTCCCGGCCTGCCGACCCTGGAAGAATTCATGCAGCGCCGCCTGCTGCCGGCGATGAAAACCTGCGAAGCCATCAGCCGCCGCCAGGAAGAGCTTTCTGCGCGCATCGCCCGCAACAGCCAACTGCTGCGCACGCGGGTAGACATCGAACTGGAACGCCAGAACCAAGAACTGCTCTCGCAGATGAACCGCCGCGCCAAACTGCAACTGCGCCTGCAAGAAACCGTCGAAGGGCTCTCGGTCGTGGTGCTCACCTACTACGGCTCGCAACTCGTGCACTATCTCGCCAAAGGCACGAAAACCCTGCACCACCTGGACAGCGACCTCATCACCGCCAGCGCCATTCCCGTGATCGCCGGCTTCGTTGCCTGGGGCACCCGACGTATGCGCAAAAAATTGCAGAAAGAAGAAGGCTAAGCCGCCCCCGCACGGGCACAACAGCTTCCCCGGGAGCCTCCCGTATAATTCCCGCTTTACCTTAGGGAATATGATCGTGACCGCTCCGCTCTTTGCCTCTTCCATCACCAGCCTGCCGCTTCTTTCCAAAGGCAAGGTCCGCGATATTTATGCGGTGGATGCCGACAAGCTCTTGATCGTCACCACCGACCGCCTGTCGGCCTTCGACGTCATCCTGCCCGATCCCATTCCGCAGAAGGGCGCGGTATTACAGGCGGTGGCGAATTTCTGGTTCGACAAGCTCTCCCACATCGTCCCCAATCAACTGACCGGCATCGACCCGGAAAACGTGGTGGCGGAAAGCGAACGCGAACAGGTGCGCGGCCGCGCCGTGGTGGTGAAGCGCCTGAAACCGCTGCCCATCGAAGCCGTGGTACGCGGTTACGTGATTGGCTCCGGCTGGAAGGATTACCAACAGACCGGGGCCATTTGCGGCATTGCCCTGCCCGCCGGGTTGAAAATGGCGGCCAAATTGCCCGCCCCGATTTTCACCCCGGCCACCAAGGCCGAAGTGGGTGACCACGACGAGAACGTCTCTTTCGCCCAGGCTGCCGCCCACTGCGATGCCGCGCTCAACGAAGCCCTCGCCGGCACCGGCAAGACCGGCGCGCAACTGTGCGCCGAAGCCCGTGAGGCGGCGATTCGTCTCTATCAGGAAGCCTCCGATTACGCCGCCACGCGCGGCATCATCATCGCCGACACCAAGTTCGAATTCGGTATCGACGCCGCCGGCACCCTGCATCTCATCGACGAGGCGCTGACTCCGGATTCCTCCCGCTTCTGGCCCGCCGACCAGTACACCGAAGGCAGCAACCCGCCCTCCTACGACAAGCAGTACGTGCGCGACTACCTGGAAACCCTGGACTGGAACAAGACCGCCCCCGGCCCCAAACTGCCGCCCGAGGTGATTGAACGTACCGCCGCCAAATACCGCGAAGCCTATGAGCGCCTGACCGGCAAGCACCTCTAAAACACCCGGGCGACATGTTCGCCCCTTGTTTTTTTCTACCCCATCAATGATTGCCCCCCTGCCATGCCCCTGAACCCTCTGCTCGACTTCACTGACCTGCCCCGCTTTGATGCCATCACCCCGGCACACGTCACGCCGGCCATCACCGAATTGCTCAGCGCCGGGCGGACACTGGTCGAGCGCCTGAGCCACTCCGACACCGCAGCCACCTGGGAAGATTTTGCCGCGCCACTCAATGCCGGGCTGGAAAACCTGGGGCGCGCCTGGGGTGTCGTCGGGCACCTGCATTCGGTCAACGACGTGCCGGCCTGGCGCGAGGCGTACAACGCCCTGTTGCCGGAAATATCGCGTTTTTACAGCGAACTCGGGCAAAACCTCGCCTTGTTCGCCAAGTACCGCGCCTTGCGTGACAGCCCGGCCTTTGCCCAACTCAGCACGGCGCAGAAAAAAATCGTCGATAACGAAATTCGCGATTTCCGCCTCGGCGGCGCCGAGCTGCCGGAGGCCGACAAACCCCGTTTTCAGGCCATTCAGGAAACGCTCTCGCAGCTCTCGGCAAAGTTTTCCGAAAACCTGCTCGATGCCACCAACGCCTTCAGCCTGATCCTGACCGATGCCGCCCAACTCGCCGGTCTGCCCGAATATGCCCGGGAAGCCGCCCGCACTGCCGCCCAGGAAAGCGGCAGTGAAGGCTGGAAGTTCACCCTGCACGCGCCCTCCTACGGCCCGTTCATGCAATACGCCGAAAACCGCGAGCTGCGCGCCCAGATGTACCGCGCCTACGCCACCCGCGCCGCCGAAATCGACAACGGTTATTCCCTGCCAGAATGGGACAACGGCCCTCTGATCACGCAAATGCTCGCCCTGAAAGCAGAAAAAGCGGCACTCCTGGGCTTTGCCAATTACGCTGAAATTTCGCTCGACAGCAAAATGGCAAAAAACCCGCAAGAGGTTCTGCGCTTTCTGCGTGACATGGCGCAAAAAGCCAAACCTTTTGCCGAAAAAGACTTGGCCGAGCTGCAAACCTTTGCCCGCGAAACACTGGGCATCACTGATTTTCAGCCCTGGGACGCCGCCTACGCCTCGGAAAAACTCCTCGAAGCGCGCTATGCCTTTTCGGAACAAGAGGTCAAACAGTATTTCACGCAACCCAAGGTAATCGCCGGTCTGTTCGCCGCCATTGAAAAACTTTTCGCCGTGCGCATCGCCCCAGATCAAGCCCCCGTCTGGCACGAAGACGTGCGCTTTTACCGCATCACGACGCCCGAAGGTCGCCTTATTGGGCAGTTTTACCTTGATCTCTACGCCCGCGAAACCAAGCGCGGCGGTGCCTGGATGGACGAAGCACGCACCCGCCAGCGCGTGGGCAGCGGCATCCAGACGCCAGTGGCCTACCTCAACTGCAATTTTGCCCGCCCGGTCGGCGAGCGCGACGGCCAGCCCCTGCCCGCCACCTTCACCCACGACGAAGTCATCACCCTCTTTCACGAAACCGGCCACGGTCTGCACCACCTCCTGACACGCGGCGAAGAACTGGGCGTTTCTGGCATTCACGGCGTGGAATGGGATGCCGTCGAGCTGCCCTCGCAATTCATGGAAAATTACTGCTGGGAATGGGAGGTGCTGCAAGCCATGAGCGCCCACATCGACACCGGCGCACCGCTGCCGCGCGCTTTGTTCGACAAGATGCTGGCCGCCAAAAATTTCCAGAGCGGCCTCATGGCCGTGCGCCAACTGGAGTTTTCGCTCTTCGACATGCTCTTGCACAGCGCCCCGGCGCCCAACAACAGCGCCGAGGTACTCGCCCTCTTGCAGGCGGTGCGCGCCGAAGTCGCCGTCCTTTTTCCGCCCCCCTGGCACCGTTTTCCGCACAGCTTCTCGCACATCTTTGGCGGCGGCTATGCGGCCGGCTACTACAGTTACAAATGGGCGGAAGTGCTGTCCGCCGACTGTTACGCCGCATTCGAAGAAGCGGGCGACCCTTTCGACCCCGCCACCGGCCGGCGCTTTCTCGACGAAATCCTGTCGCGCGGCGGCGAACGCTCGGCGCTCGACAATTTTCTCGCCTTCCGTGGCCGCCCGCCCAGCCCGGACGCCTTGCTGCGCCACAGCGGCATGATCGCCGCCTGATTTTCCTCTACCGGAGAACCCCATGCGCCGCCTCCGCCTGCCCTTCCTTGCCGCCAGCCTGCTCCTGACCGGCGTCGCTGCCGATGCCCAGACCTATCGCTGGACCGACGCCAATGGCCGCACCGTGCTCTCCGACACCCCGCCCCCGGGGCAAGCCCGCCAGGCCGCGCGCGTGGGCGGCAAGGCGCAGGCCGCCGACAACCTGCCCTTCGCCACCCGGCAGGCCGCCGCCAATTTCCCGGTCACCCTGTACACCACCCAAGACTGCGACCCGGAATGCCAGAGCGCCCGCGATCTGCTCAAAGCGCGCGGCATTCCCTTTCACGAAAAACGGATCGAAAACGCAGCCGACCAGGCCGCCCTCACGGCCCTGATCGGCGACGTTTTCGTGCCCAGCCTGCAAGTCGGCCGCCAGCACCAGCGCGGCTTCAACGCCAGCCTGTACGAGCAGATGCTCGATCTGGCGGGCTATCCGAAATCCGGCAAATAAGCGCCGCCCCGCTTCGCAACACAAAAAGCCATGGCTCAACACGACAGCATTTCACCCGCACTCCCCCTGGATGCGGCGCAACTGCGCTATCTGCTCGACGACGTGGGGGCCTGCATCTACGCCAAGGACAGGCATGGCCGATATACCTTCGCCAATCGCGCCACCCTGGCGCTGTGGGGGCAGGAAGACAGCGGGCAGATCGTCGGCCAGACAGACCACGATTTTTTCGAAGCCGAGACAGCAGCAAATGTCGCGCATAACGACCGTGAAGCCATCGAATTCGCCCGCACCATTTCCCGCGAAGAAACCAATCGGGTCAAAGGCGGTGCCGGCGCGCGCATCTTCCTGAGCATCAAGAAACCGCTGTTCGATCAAACCGGCCAGGTTTCCGGGATGTACGGCGTCTCGACCGACATCACGGCCTTCAAACAGCTCGAAGAGGAATTGCGCCAGGAAAAAGAGCAACTCCGGCTGGTGCTGGACAACATGGAGGCCACCGTATACGTCAAGAACCGCCAGCGCCGCTATCTCTACGCCAATCAGCACATAGCCGTCGCCTACGGAAAAACCGTCGACGAAATCGTCGGCCAGCTTGAAACCGATTTGGTCGGCCAAGAGCTTTCCGATTTTTTCTCCCAGGCCGACCGCGTCGTGCTCGAAGAAGGCAGAAAAATCGCCCTGAAGGAATCCTTTCTTAGCCCGGATGGCAAGCAGCGGCATTACTGGTCGATCAAGATGCCCATCGTCTTCAACGGCGAACCGGGCTTGATCGGCTTCAGCAGCGACATCACCGAACTGCACGACCTGCAGGAAGAGTTGAAAAACCTCGCCAATACCGACTCCCTGACCGGCGCAGCCAATCGTCGTTTCTTCCTTGTTGCGGCGGAGCAAGAGTTGCTGCGCAGCAAAACCTTGCTGACGCCTTTGTCGCTGGCGCTCTTTGACATCGACTGGTTCAAGAAAATCAATGACACCTGGGGCCACCCGGTCGGGGATCGCGTGCTCAAGGCCGTTGCCCAGATCTGTCAAAGTCAGTTGCGCAAACAGAACCTCTTTGCCCGCATCGGCGGCGAAGAATTTGCCATTCTGCTGCCCAAAACCGGTCTAGCCGAAGCCCAGAAAATTGCCGAACGCCTGCGCGCCGCCATCACCACGATCCATTTCGAGGACATCCCGGAGATGGGACCGATTTCAGCCAGCTTTGGCCTGACCGCCTGCCCGGATGAAACGCCCCACTTCGACGCACTTTTCGCCCGTGCCGACAAGGCGCTCTATCAAGCCAAAGCGGCCGGGCGCAACCGGGTGCACAGCGCTGAGTAGCGCCCACCACCGACGGCTCACTTATTTATTCGCATCCACCATGACGCCACCTACCGCCGCCCTCCCCCGCCGCTCCAGCGCTGAACAAGTACGGCTGGAAGCCACTTTGCGCGAGATGTTCGAGCATCGCATCAGTTTCAACGAAGTGCTCGGGCTGAAAGTCGCCTCCTTCGATCCGCAGGCAGCGCAGTTGCGTTTTGCCATGCGCCCGGAACTGGTCGGCCATTACCTGTACGGACGCCTGCATGGCGGGGTAATTTCGGCCGTACTCGACACTGCGGGCGGGTTTGCCGCCGTCGTCGGAATTGCCGAAAAATACGCCAACGAAACGGCGGAACAGGTGGCGCACCGCTTTGGCCGCGTCGGCACCATCGACCTGCGCACCGATTTTTTACAACAAGGCATCGGCAAGCTGTTTACCGCCACCGGCCTCATCACCCGCTTGGGAGGGCGCATCGCCTCGGTGCAGATGCGCCTGGAAAACGAAAGCGGACTACTGATCGCCACCGGCTCGGCAGCTTACGTCATCAGCTAGGCCGCTTGCGCTTGGAGAGATAGCTGAGCAGAAACCCAGCACAGCCACCAATGAGCAACGCCAGAATGCCAGGTGGCGTCAAAACAATAACGAGACCAAAAGCGGCCAAATAGGAAATGAACTGACCTGGAGCGAAGAAAACAGCAAGCAATACAGAGATACTGAGAGCTGTAAGAATAGTGATGGAAATACCTGCAATGATTGCAATCACTTTTGAGCGGCCGACCAGATAACGATGACTGGCCGCTGCGAGTAACGCAGAAATCACGGCTGCGGGAATGCCCAAAAAAAGGCCAATAGCAGGAGAATATTCAGGCCCGGTACCTCGAAACACCCACAGCACAGCAAGCAAGGCAGCCACTGCGAACACAAACGCGCAGAAACGCCGGCTGACGGGATGGTGTTCAACCTGTTTCCGCTCCGCCTCAGTGGCCTTGACAGTGAAGACGAGGATGCCAAAAGGAATTGTTATTGCTAGCAGAAGCACAACAAGTACAAGCATGGAATATAGGCCCCACGTAGAGCTATCCGGCGCTGCGCGGCTTTATGCGTGAGGACCGGGTGAACGCCCGGTTGGAGCTTGAGCATCGACATAGGCATCAATGAGCCGACGAATCATGCGTTGGTACTGGGTGTGATGTTTGGCGGCCTCAGACTTGAAGAACTCGATGCTCTTCTTGCTCAGAGCCAAGGTTACTTTCACGCCTTCTTCACGAAACGCCAATTCGGCAGGCGAAGGGAGGAAGTCTGCAAGCACCTGAGTCTTACCGAGGGGTTCATCGGTGTATTTGATTTTCGCGCTCATAGATGGCCTTTCCTTTACGCCAATAACCGGCGCCGATGATTCGAATAAGCAAAGCGCGGTAAGTGAACCGCACCGTGAGCACACCGCCATCAACTTCACCAAAGCAATAGAACCGCTCTTCGGTTTGGCTATGGGCCTCGTCTTTGGCGATCACGCGCAGTGGGTCCGCAAAAGCGTATTGGGCACGGAAAAAGGATACTCCGTGCTTTCTCTGATTTTCGATGTCCTTGTCGGGATCCCAATCAAAGCGAGTTTTTGCCATAGACGTAAAGTAGCATTAAACCATGTAAAAAACCATACAGTGATATGGAAAACAACATAGGAACTGGCAAGCGATCGCATCTCCTGGCTTACGCCTCGCCGCGTTCGTACACCAGATTGGCGCGGCCTACGATGAGCGGATCGAGCGTGCCGACGAGGCTCACATCCTTGTTGGTGTAGGGCAGCTTGTGCAGGACGTAGCGCAGGGCGTTCAAGCGGGCGCGTTTTTTACAGTTGGATTTGATCACCGTCCACGGCGCATCCGCCGTGTCGGTGTGAAAGAACATGGCTTCCTTGGCCTTGCCGTAGTCGTCCCATTTGTCGAGCGAAGCCATGTCGATCGGCGAGAGTTTCCACTGTTTGAGCGGGTGCACCTGACGTTCGCGGAAGCGCCGGCGCTGCTCTTCGCGGCTGACCGAGAACCAGAACTTGATGAGGTGGATGCCGTTACGCACCAGCATGCGCTCGAATTCCGGGCATTGGCGCACGAATTCGTTGTATTCCTGGTCGGAGCA
>NZ_JBLJBW010000055.1:0-14810 GCF_047638095.1 Azonexus sp. | reverse complement strand
GTCGGCATCTCCGGCCTGTTCATGGAAACCCATCCCTGCCCGGAAAAAGCCTTTTCCGACGGCCCGAATTCCTGGCCGCTGGCGCGCATGGAAAGCTTGCTGACGGCGTTGGTAGAGCTCGACAAGGCCAGCAAGGCGGCCGGTTTCGATGAAGAAAAACTTTAATGGTTTACTTTAATAAAATTCAATAACTTTTTGATTATAAGGAATAAATATGAGTTCTATCGTTGATGTCATCGCCCGCGAGATTCTCGATTCGCGCGGCAATCCCACGGTCGAGGCCGATGTGTTGCTCGAATCCGGCGTCATGGGCCGCGCCGCCGTGCCGTCCGGCGCTTCTACCGGTTCGCGCGAGGCGATCGAGCTGCGCGATGGCGACAAGAGCCGCTATCTCGGCAAGGGGGTGATGCAAGCGGTGGAAAACATCAACACCGAGATTTCCGAAGCCATCATCGGCCTGGATGCCCAGGAACAAGCCTTCATCGACCAGACCATGATCGATCTGGACGGTACCGACAACAAATCGCGTCTCGGGGCCAATGCCATTCTCGCCGTGTCCATGGCGGTGGCCAAGGCCGCCGCCGAGGAATCCGGCCTGCCGCTCTACCGCTATTTCGGCGGCATGGCGCCGATGCAGATGCCGGTGCCGATGATGAACATCATCAACGGCGGCGCGCACGCCAACAACAGCCTCGACATTCAGGAATTCATGGTGATGCCGGTGGGGGCCAATTCCTTCCGCGAAGCCATGCGCTGCGGTGCGGAAATTTTCCACGCCCTGAAAAAGCTGCTCGATAAAAAAGGCCACTCCACGGCGGTGGGCGACGAAGGTGGCTTTGCGCCGAATTTGGGCAGCCACGCCGAAGCGCTGGAAATCATCATGCAGGCGGTTGAGGCAGCCGGTTATGTTCCGGGGCAAGACGTGCTGCTGGCGCTCGATTGCGCCGCGTCCGAGTTCTACAAGGACGGCAAATACCATCTGTCCGGGGAAGGTCTGCAACTGACTTCCGAGCAATTTACCGACTATCTCGCCAATCTGGCCGACCAGTTCCCCATCGTCTCCATCGAGGACGGCATGGCCGAAGGCGACTGGGAGGGCTGGAAGCTTCTCACCGACCGCCTCGGCAAGCAGGTGCAGATCGTCGGTGATGACCTCTTCGTCACCAACACCCGCATCCTCAAGGAAGGCATCCAGAAGGGCATCGGCAATTCCATCCTGATCAAGATCAACCAGATCGGCACCTTGTCGGAAACCTTTGCCGCCATCGAAATGGCCAAGCGCGCCGGCTACACCGCCGTGATCTCGCATCGCTCCGGCGAAACCGAGGATTCCACCATCGCCGACATCGCCGTCGGTCTCAATGCCGGCCAGATCAAGACGGGTTCCTTGTCCCGTTCGGATCGCATCGCCAAGTACAACCAGTTGCTGCGTATCGAGGAAGATCTGGGCGATACCGCGTCCTATCCGGGCCGCGAGACTTTCTACAACCTGCGCTAAACCCTTTCCATGCGCTGGCTGAGCGCCGGCCTTCTGGCTCTGCTCGTCCTTCTCCAGTACCCCTTGTGGCTGGGGAAGGGCGGCTGGCTGAAAATATGGGAATACGGGCGGCAACTGGAAGCGCAGAAGGAAGAAACCCGTCAGCTGGAAATCCGCAATGCTGGCCTGGATGCCGAAGTGCGTGATTTGAAGCAGGGCTACGACGCCATCGAGGAACGCGCCCGTTTTGAGCTGGGCATGGTCAAGCAGGGTGAGGTTTTTGTGCAGATTCCGGATCGTCCGGCGAGTGCAGACAAACAGCCTTGAACGGGGAGGGTAAATCGGCCTAATCCCTTGTCATGTCTGGTGCGGCGGGTTTTTATGCTTCCGGTTTTGGGCCTCGGTTTTGTCACTGGTCAGCCCTCCGGTGCTCCGCTAGAATGGTTCTCAGAAATGCCACAGCAAGGTATTCAAGGAGAACAAAATGCGACTCAATGCAGGCGATGCGGCCCCCCAATTTTCCCTTCCCGATGCTGACCTGGAAATGGTCAGCCTCAGTGACTATGTCGGCAAACAACGGGTCGTGCTGATTTTTTATCCCAAGGATTGCACGCCGTGCTGTACCAAGCAGGTGACGGACTTTTCCGATCACGATGCCGATTTTGCCAAGCAAAACGCCGTCGTACTCGGCATCAACCGGGACGACAGCCAGAAACACCAGATTTTTCGGGAAAAGGAAGGCATCAGCCTTGCTTTGCTTTCTGACGCCGATGCCGCCGTGTGTACGCAATATGGCGTCTGGCAGGAAAAAGAAATCGATGAGCAGAAAAAATACGCTATCGTCCGTTCCACCTTTATCATCGATCGCCAGGGCATCATTCGCCAGGCGCTCTACAACGTCAATTACAAAGGCCATGCGGCCGAAGTGCTGAAACTACTCAAGGAACTCGACACATGAGCCAAGAAGTCGCCAAAAACCACATCATCACGCTCGATTATCACGTCACCGATCCGGACGGCGAGATTGTCGACGAAGGGCGCGAAGCGCTGGTCTACCTGCACGGCGGCTACGACGATATCTTCCCGAAAATCGAAGAAGCCTTGCACGGCAAAACCATCGGCGAATCGGTGCAGGTCAAGTTGCAGCCGGACGAAGGTTTTGGCGAGTACGACGCCGAAATGGTGCAGATCGAACCGCGCGCTGATTTTCCCAAGGAACTGCAAGTCGGCATGCAGTTTGAAGGCGGCCCGGAAGACGGTGATGACGACGATTTCATCATCTACCGCGTGACCGACATTGCCGATGACAAGGTCGTTCTCGACGGCAACCACCCGTTGGCCGGCATGGCCCTCGTCTTCACCTGCACGGTCACTGCCATCCGCCCCGCCAGCGCGGAAGAAATCGAGCAAGGGCATGCACAAAGCGAAGATGAGGACGACGAAGACGCGTGAGCGGGTGTTGTGCGGTAAATAACCGGTAAAAAATCAAATGCGCGCCAAGCCTTCATTCAAGATGAATCCATGAAGAACATTGTCATTCTTATTTCTGGTCGGGGCAGCAACATGGAGGCCTTGATCAAAGCACGTGAGCAAGGCGAATTGCCGGTCAATATTGCCGCGGTAATCAGCAACCAGGCCTCCGCCAAGGGTTTGGAAACTGCGGCGAACGCCGGTATTGCCACGCGGGTGCTGGCGCATGGCGATTTTCCTACGCGCGAAGCTTTCGATGCCGCATTGTGTGATGTCATCGATCCCTTTTCGCCGGATCTCGTGGTGCTCGCAGGCTTCATGCGGATTTTGACGCCGGCCTTCGTCAAGCACTACGAAAACCGCCTGTTCAACATCCACCCTTCGCTGTTGCCGGCGTTTCCGGGCTTGCACACCCACCGCCAAGCCTTGGCGGCCGGGGTGACGACCCATGGCTGTACCGTGCATTTCGTCACGGCTGAACTCGATCACGGCCCGATCGTGATTCAAGCCAGCGTACCGGTTTTGGCCGATGACGATGAGGCCCGTCTGGCCGCCCGCGTTCTGCACGAAGAACACCGAATTTACCCTCAAGCCGTGCGCTGGTTCGCTGAGGGGCGATTACAGGTGGTCAACGGCTTGGTGCAGGTCGCGGCGGCTGAGCCTGGGGCTCGGCAGGGCTAAAAAGTCAGCAAAAATTCAAATTTTTACTAACTATTTGCTGGCCCGGGCGGGTTGCCCGGATGAGTGGCCCGGGCGCAGCGCGACTTACCCCCGGCTGATCGGCTTGTAGCGAATCCGCTTCGGTTTTGCCCCTTCTTCGCCCAAACGCTTCTTCTTGTCTTCCTCGTATTCCTGGTAGTTGCCCGGGAAGAAGGTCCATTGTGAATCACCTTCGGCGGCCAGAATGTGGGTGCAGATGCGATCGAGAAACCAGCGGTCGTGGGAAATCACCAGGGCGCAGCCGGCAAATTCGAGCAGTGCGTCTTCCAGTGCGCGCAGGGTTTCGACGTCGAGGTCATTGGACGGTTCGTCCAGCAAGAGCACGTTGCCGCCGGTCATTAAAGTTTTGGCCAGGTGCAGGCGGCCGCGTTCGCCGCCGGAGAGCTTGCCGACCTGCTTGCCCTGGTCGCCGCCTTTGAAGTTGAAGCGGCCGATGTAGGCGCGGCTGGGCATTTCGAATTTGCCGATTTGCAAAACATCGCTGCCCTGGGCGAGCTCTTCGAATACCGTTTTGCTGCCATCCAGGCAATCGCGCGATTGGTCGACATAGGCCAGTTTCACTGTCTGGCCGATTTTCACCTCGCCGCTATCGGGGGCCTGCTGGCCGGTAATCATCTTGAACAGCGTCGATTTACCCGCGCCGTTCGGGCCGATGATGCCGACAATGGCACCCGGCGGAATAGTGAAATTGAGGTTGTCGATCAAGAGCTTGTCGCCAAAAGCCTTGGAGACGCCGTTGAATTCGATGACCTGGTCGCCTAGGCGCTCGCCGACGGGAATGAAAATTTCCTGGGTTTCGTTGCGCTTTTGGTATTCGTGGCTGGACATTTCCTCGAAGCGAGCGATGCGCGCCTTGGATTTGGCCTGGCGAGCCTTCGGGTTGGAACGCACCCATTCCAGTTCCTGCTTCATCGCCTTCATGCGGGCGGCTTCCTGCTTTTGTTCCTGCTCCAGGCGCGCTTCTTTTTGCTCCAGCCAGCTCGAGTAATTCCCCTTCCAGGGGATGCCTTCGCCGCGATCGAGCTCGAGAATCCATTCGGCAGCGTTATCGAGGAAGTAGCGGTCGTGGGTGACCGCGACCACGGTGCCGGGAAAACGCACGAGAAATTGCTCCAGCCACTCGACCGACTCGGCGTCGAGGTGGTTGGTCGGTTCGTCGAGCAAGAGCATGTCCGGCTTGGCGAGCAGGAGCTTGGCTAGCGCCACGCGGCGCTTTTCACCGCCCGAGAGGACGCCCACCTTGGCCTCCCAGGGCGGCAGGCGCAGCGCGTCGGCGGCGATTTCCATCTGGTGTTCGACATCGGCACCGCTGGTGGCAATAATGGCTTCCAGGCGCGCCTGCTCTTCGGCGAGTTTGTCGAAATCGGCATTTTCATCGGCGTAGGCGGCGTAAATTTCATCGAGTTTGGCCTGCGCCTGCATCACTTCACCCAGGGCCGATTCCACCTCTTCACGCACGGTTTTTTCCGCATCAAGCTGCGGTTCCTGCGCCAGATAACCGATGGAAATATTGGGCTGCCATTGCACCTCGCCATCGTATTCCTTATCCACTCCGGCCATGATCTTCAATACGGTCGATTTGCCCGCGCCGTTCAAGCCGAGCAGGCCAATTTTTGCCCCCGGGAAAAAAGAGAGCGAAATATCTTTGATGATCTGCCGCTTCGGCGGAACGATTTTGCTGACGCGCAGCATCGACATTACATATTGGGCCATGGGAATTTCCGAAAGCAAAGATAAACGCCCGAGTGTACGGGCTGGCAGGGGAAATGACCAGGGGGCAGTGCGGCGCTACAATGGCAGCCTGCGTTTCGCACACAGAGGTGCACGGATAGAAGCATGAAGCGAATTTCCTTTCTCCAGGGCATGTTGGTCGGTTTTGTGTTCATTGTTGCCCTGCTTGGCGGGGTGGCGATCAACGGCTGGCTGCTTTTGGAAAACCTGGTCGGCGAAAGCCGCGAAAACAGCGCGCTGGCGGTCGATTTAAGCGCGGCGATTCAAACCCTGAACGAGCGCAGTGTCGATGTGGAGCGTAGCGCCCGACAGTATCTGGTGCTGGGCGACAATGATTTGCACCGGCGTTTTCAGGGTTATCTGGAAGAATCTTACGAACAGCTTGGGCGCATCGAAACCCTGGCGGCCCCTGGGCTGGGTGAGGTGCCGGCGCAGTGGCGCAGCGTGGCGGGCAAAATCAGCCGCAAGTTGGCGCGCCATAACGAGCGGGCAGAAGAAGACGTGGTCGTGCTGCTCGATCGTCTGGGCAGCCTCAATAATCAGGTGGCGCAGGCGGGGCAGCGCTGGATCGATAGCGAAAATACCCGTCTCATCCACGAACTGGAGCGGCATCGCATCCAGTTGGGGGTCAAACTGGCGATTGCCTTGATCGGCGCGCTCAGCATTGCGCTGGGCATGGGCTGGTGGTTGCTGCGTCCGGTGCGCCAGCTGGACAGGGCGATCCGCCGCCTGGGGGCGCGCCGTTTTGCCGAGGAAATCAACGTGGGCGGGCCGATCGACTTACGTCGCCTGGGGCAGCGCCTGGATTGGCTGCGCCAGCATTTGGCCGAACTGGAAAGCGACCGGCAAAAAACCTTGCGTCATGTTTCACACGAACTCAAAACGCCGCTCACGGCCTTGAAAGAAGGTGCGGCGCTGCTCGCCGAGGAGGTGCCGGGGCCGCTTTCGCCCGGTCAGCGGGAGGTGGTTGAGATCATGACGCACAATGTGCAGGGCTTGCAGGGGCGCATTGAAAGCCTGCTCGGCCTGAATGCAGCCATTTTCGATGCGCGCCAGCTCAGCATGCAGTTGGTCGATGCCGGGCAGCTGTTGCGCGAGGTGGCCGAACGCCACGAACTACGCGCCCAGGCCCGACAAATTCACCTCGTGCAACAGATCGAGCCGGGCGAGGTGCGCCTCGACCCCGGCAAAATGGCGCTGATTCTCGATAATCTGCTGGCCAATGCCATTGATTTCAGCCCGCCGGGCGCGGACATCGTGCTTGCTGCGCGCCGGGTGAGCGGGGCCTGGTATTTCGATTGCATCGATGCCGGCTGCGGCGTGGCCCCGGACGATAGCGAACGAATTTTTCAACCCTTCGTGCAAGGGCGTCTGAAAGCCCCGGTGGAGCGGCGCGGCAGCGGTGTCGGTCTGTCCATCGTGCGTGAATTGGTAAACGCCATGGGGGGCAGGGTGGATTTACTGGCGTGCGCGCAGGGCGCACATTTTCGAGTTGAGATTCCTGATGCAAATTGAATTAAACGTCTTGCCGGACAAGCGCCGGTTGTGGCCTGTTGTTATCGCGCTGACCCTGGCGGCCTGTTCTGGCATCGCGCCACAACCCCCAACCCCCGCCCCCGCGCCGGCTGCGCCGCCGCTGCCGGCGGCTGCACCGGCCCCGGTGCTGGACGAAAAATCGGTGGTTCCCGCTGTGGTTTTGCCTGCCGCCACGCGCCATGCTCTGATCGCCGCGCTGGCGTATCGGCAGGGTTTGCACGCCATGTCGGCGAATGAGCTGACGCGCGAGCGCAACCAACTGGCCTCCCAGCTCGCATCCCAACCCGGCAATCCGGAAAACCAGATGCGCCTGGCGCTTCTGTACGCCCAAACCTACGCGCAGGCCCACCCGCAAACGCGCACCCCGACGGGGGACCCGGCCAAGGCGCTGGCGCTTGCAGATGCCTTACTCAAATCGACAGCGCCGGCGGCCGTCGCCTTGCATCCGCTGGCCGCCTTGCTCGTCGAACAACTGGCTGAGCGCGTGCGCCTGGAAGGGCAGAACGAACGCCAGCAAGTGCAAGGTAAAGAGCAGCAGCGCAAAATTCACGATTTACAAGAAAAACTGGAGCGCCTGGCCAACATCGAGCGCAGTCTGCCGGCACGCGCGCCGCAGCCGCCACCCACGGGAAAACAGCCATGAGCGCCCTCACTGCAGCCCCCGGTACACTACGCTCGGACGCCCATATTCTTGTCATCGACGACGACGAAGACATTCTGCGTCTGCTCACCATGCGTCTGAAAGCCTCCGGTTTTCGTGTCAGCGCCGCTGCCTCGGTGGAAGAAGGCTTGACCCTGATCGCCGTCGACCCGCCGCGCGTGGTGGTGAGCGACATCCGCCTGCCCGGGCGCGATGGTTTGTCGCTCTTTGAAGAATTGCGCACCACACATCCTGGCCTGCCGGTCATCTTGCTCACCGCCCACGGCACCATTCCCGATGCAGTCGATGCCACCTCGCGCGGTGTTTTCGGCTATCTGACCAAACCTTTCGACAGCCAGGTTTTGCTCGCCAAAATCAATCAAGCCTTGGCCCTGTCTAACGCACCGCGCGCCGAAAACAGCGTGGCCGGCGAACAAAAATGGGCCGACGGCGTGGTCTACCGCAGCGCCCGCATGGCGCAACTGATGAGCGAAGCACGCATGGTGGCGGCTTCCGATGCCAGTGTTTTGATCCGCGGCGAAAGCGGCAGCGGCAAAGAAGTTCTGGCGCGCGCCATTCATCAGGCCAGCCCGCGCGCCAACAAGCCCTTCATCGCTATCAACTGCGGTGCCATTCCCGAAGCTTTGCTCGAATCCGAACTGTTCGGCCACGCGCGCGGCGCTTTTACCGGTGCCGCTACCGCCCGGCAAGGCCTGGTGCAGGCGGCAGACGGCGGCACACTCTTTCTCGATGAAATCGGCGACATGCCCTTGCCTTTGCAGGTCAAATTGCTGCGCGTCTTGCAGGAGCGCGCGGTGCGTCCGGTCGGTGCGACGCAATCAGAAAAGGTCGATGTGCGCTTCATTTCCGCCACCCACCGCGATCTGGAAGCCGCCATGCGCAGCGGCGAATTCCGCGAAGACCTCTACTACCGGCTGGATGTGGTTTCCCTCACCCTGCCGCGCCTGGACGAGCGGCGCGAAGATATTCCCCTGCTTGCGACGCATTTTTTACGCCAGCTCGCCGAAAAATACGCCCGCCCCTTCACCGGCTTCGCCCCGGAGGCGCTGGAAGTGCTGGCCACCGCCAAATGGCCAGGCAATGTGCGCCAGTTGTTCAACGTCGTCGAACAAAGTTGCGCGCTCAGTTCCACGCCCTTGATCCCGGTGAGCCTCGTGCAACGGGCGCTCCGCGCTCCGCGCATGGAAGCTCTGAGTTATGCCGATGCCAAACAGCGTTTCGAACGCGACTACCTGGTCAGCCTCCTGAAACTCACCGACGGCAACGTCGCCGACGCCGCCCGCATCGCCGACCGCAACCGCACCGAACTCTACCGCCTCCTGCAAAAATACGAACTCACCCCGGCCATGTTCCGCCAGGGGGAAGAGTAGGGGGAGGTAAGCGCGTTTTGGGCCAAAATCTCGCCTCTTTCTGTCTCCGTAAACTGAAAAACCCCACCCCTTTGTGAGGGGAGGGGTTGGATGGGTTTGTCCTGCCCGGCGCGGGTGGCGCTGGGATGGTGGTTAGACGAGCGTGAACGAAACATTCACGGCATCGACCACCACTTCAGGGCGCAGAGGCTTTCGGCCCTTGGGTGTATCGCCTTCCACTAGACGCACCACCCCATACTGCTCAAGCGTCCTGAGTGTTCGCGACAAGTTTGACGCCTTGCGTTGCGTCAGTTTCTCAAGCTCCGCAATCGACTGTGGATGCTCCTCGGCTATCACCTTCAGCAAGTAGCGGTTCTCCTCGGAAAACACATTCGCCGCAGCCTTCAGCGAGGTAAACCAAAGCTTCGGTGCATTCGGCCCGGCCTTAATTTTTCCGCTGGCCACCGCCAGCGTCCAGCGCTTCATTTCCTCGTAAGGGGCAATCCCGATATTTAGCTTAGTCATCGCTCGACTCCTTCAACACTCTATCCACTTCCAGCCAAAAATCCGCCAGCAGCTTTTCCGGCGACTCGTACGCATAGCATCGCCCCAGGTCGCTTGACGAGCGATGCCAGTGATCGAACTGCTCTTGCTTGCCGGCGCGGTGCGCATTATCGAACCCCAGTACCCGGCTCCCGCGCCGATCATGTAAGGTGAGCGAATAGTTCACACCGTGCGGAACAGCCTCGCTCTTCGGTACCACCCTGGCGACAAACTTGACCCAAAAGCCAAGCCGCTCGTCGACGACCATGGTCACGCCGTCGAGGCTCAACAGACAATCCCATCCGATTTCAGTAGTCATGACATATCACCTGGGTGATAAGTATAGAGGTGACTATCTGCCTCGGGCAAGTAGACTCGTCCCGGTTGGCGAGTTTGCATTCCTGGAATTTGCAGGTCTTCCGGGGGCTGATCAATCGGCTGCAAGCGGCCAGTTTTTTCGCCCATTCTTGCTCCTGAGTTGATGCGAGCTAAGGAAAGCGTCGTTTGCAGAAGCCATAATGGCTCATTCTGGTTTGCTGAAGGCCTGTGATGGATAGTGCGCAATCCGCATCGCTGCCGCCGCTTATGCCGTGCGATGCTTCGCCGGTGGCGGGGAAGGGGCGTATCCCCGGCAATAAGGGGATTTGGGTCGGTATTTGCTGTGAATTCGTGGAATTTCTGCTTTTGTTCGCTGTGTATTTCGTTGCGCGGGCGAATTTTCCGCAGGAATTTACGGCAAGCGCCGGGCGTTTGCATCTGTGGTCGGGGATCTGGATTACCGTGGCCATGGTGAGCAGCAGTTTCAGTATCGCGGCCTCTGTGATCATGATTCGCAACGGCCGGCGGCGGGCGTCGATTGCTTGTCTGGTGCTGGGTTTGTTGATTGCCTTGTCTTACCCGGTGCTGAAATTCTTTGAAATCCAGTGGAATCTTGCGCACGGCATCAATGGCGAGGCGGGGATTTTCTTTACCGTTTATTACTACCTCACCATCAACCACATGGTGCATGCCTTTTGGGGCATTCTCGGGATTTTATGGGTGCTGACCCGCCATGGTTTTGGGATTTATACCCCGGAAAATCATGATGGTTTAGAAGCCTTGGCTTCGTACTGGCACGCCACCGACCTCATCTGGCTGGTGATTTTTCCCTTCTTCTACGTTCTGGTGTGATCATGAGTGCAAGCCACGCTCCCCATCAATCCACGCTGCGTACGCTGTTTTTCGCTTGGTTGGGCTTGTTGCTGCTGACCGGCGTTTCCGTCTGGATCGGCCGTGAATTTCATGCCCAGGCCGGCTTGCAACCCTTGGTGGCGGCAGTGCTATGGCTGAAATCTTGGCTTGTGCTGCGCTATTTTCTCGAAGGGCGCACCATCCACCTTTTCTTTCGCCGCGTTTTGCACATTTTCATTGCCATTACTCCGATTTGCCTGGTGGTGTTCGGGATGTGGCACGAGTAATTCAAAAAAATCATTCAAAAAAAGTCATTCAAAAAAACCGCAAAAAAGCTTGCTGTCATCTGCCCGTAACAAAGCGCCCCTAAAGTGGCGCCTGTTCATTCAACAACCAAGGAGCAGAAATGCTGCAAGCGCGTGTTTTTCGTAATGGTTTTCTGGCGGTGACGCTGGCTTTCGGCGCGGCTGCCCAGGCAGCGGACATCACTGGAGCAGGGGCTTCCTTTCCGGCGCCGGTTTATGCCAAGTGGGCGGATGCCTATCAGAAGGCGACGGGCAACAAGGTGAATTACCAGTCGATCGGTTCCGGCGGCGGCATCAAGCAGATCAACGCCAGGACGGTGGATTTCGGGGCGTCCGACATGCCGTTGAAGCAGGAAGTGCTGGACAAGGATGGCCTCGTCCAGTTTCCGACGGTGATCGGTGGCGTGGTGCCGGTGGTCAATGTGGTGGGGATCAAGCCGGGCGATTTGCGCCTGACCGGCGAAGTCATCGCCGACATCTATCTGGGCAAGATCAGCAAGTGGAACGACAAGGCGATTGCCGAGTTGAATCCGAATGCCAAGCTGCCCTCCGACGACATCGCCGTGGTGCGCCGGGCCGATGGTTCGGGCACCACCTTCATCTTCACCAACTATCTGTCCAAGATCAGCGCCGACTGGAAGAGCAAGGTGGGCGAGGGTACGGCCGTGCAGTGGCCGACCGGTATGGGCGGCAAGGGCAATGAGGGCGTGGCGGCCTTTTTGCAGCGCATCCCGAATTCGATCGGCTATGTCGAATATGCCTACGCCAAGCAGAACCATCTGGCCTGGACCTGGCTGAAGAACCCGGCCGGCGAATTCGTCCGCCCGACTGACGAAAACTTCAAGGCTGCTGCTGCCGGGGCGGATTGGAGCAAATCTGCCTTTGGCGAGATTCTCACGGCGCAGGCCGGCAAGAACACCTGGCCGATCAGCGGTGCGACCTTCATCCTGATGCACAGGGTACAGAACAAGCCGGCGCAGGCTGCCGAAGTGCTGAAATTCTTCGAGTGGTCGTACAAAAACGGGGCCAAGTTGGCGGCCGAGCTCGACTACGTGCCGCTGCCGGATAACCTGGTGCAGCAGGTTACGGCTTCCTGGGGCGGTATCAAAGACGCTTCCGGCAAGGCGGTCAAATAAGCGGCGAGATAATCGGCAGCGCAATGGGGGCAAGCGCCTTCGGTGGTACGGCCGGAGGTGCTTGCCTTGCCGCGGCAGCGTGCCGCGGTAGGCCCCAAAACCAGCGCCCCAAACTCAATCTCACGCAACGTCAATGCCACGCAAACTCAATGCCACGCAACGTCAATCGAAACGGACAACCGTCATGAGTCAAATAAAAGCCAAGGGTCAATTGGCGGATCTCCTGTTTTTCAATCTGACGCGCACGGTCGCCTTCATTACCCTGGCCCTTCTGGGCGGGATCGTGATTTCGCTGACCTGGAGCGCTTGGCCGTCGATCGAGAAATTCGGCCTCGGCTTTCTGACCCGTTCCGCCTGGAACCCGCCGGCCGACGATTTCGGCGCGCTGGTGCCCATCTACGGCACCATCGTGACCTCGATCATCGCCCTGGCCATCGCCCTGCCGATCAGTTTCGGCATCGCCCTCTTTCTGACCGAAATGGCCCCGACCTGGCTGCGCCGCCCGCTCGGCATTGCCATTGAATTGCTGGCGGGGATTCCCAGCATCGTGTACGGGATCTGGGGCTTGCTCGTCTTCGCGCCTTTCTTCGGCCAGCACGTGCAACCCCTCATTGCCAAGACGCTGGGCAAACTGCCGCTGGTGGGCAGCCTGTTTTCCGGCCCATCGCTTGGCATCGGCATTCTGGCCGCCGGCATCATTCTGGCGATCATGATCATCCCCTTCATCGCGTCCGTCATGCGCGACGTGTTCGAACTGGTGCCGGCCATGCTCAAGGAATCCTGCTACGGCCTGGGGGGGACCACCTGGGAAACCGTCAGCAAGGTGGTGCTGCCCTATACGCGGGTCGGTGTGATCGGTGGCGTCATGCTCGGCCTGGGCCGCGCGCTGGGCGAGACGATGGCGGTGACTTTCGTCATCGGCAATGCCAGCCTGCTGGGCAATTTCTCGCTCTTCATGCCCGGCAACAGCATCACCTCGGCGCTGGCCAACGAATTCGCCGAAGCCACGCCGGGTTTGTACACGGCAGCCCTGGTCGAACTTGGCCTGATCCTTTTCTTCATCACCTTCGTCGTGCTCTCCCTGTCCAAACTGCTGCTCCTGTCCCTGGAAAAGCAGAGTGGCGGCAGCGCGCGCTGAGGAGCCGGTTATGCATCTGAAAACCCGTCGCAAAGCCACCAACGTCATCGCCCTGGGCCTGTCGCTGGGGGCCATGGCCTTTGGCCTGTTCTGGCTGATCTGGATACTCTGGATGGTCTTTGAACAGGGCATAGGCGCCCTGAGCTTCGATCTCTTGGTGCACGACACGCCCGCCCCGGGGAATGCCGGGGGCTTGCGCAACGCGATCTTCGGTAGTGCGCTCATGGTCGGCCTGGCCATGCTGATGGCGACGCCGGTCGCCATTTTGGCCGGCATCTATCTCGCCGAATATGGCCGGCGCACCGTGCTGGGGCAGGTGACGCGCTTTGTCAATGACATCTTGCTCTCGGCACCATCCATCGTCATCGGCCTCTTTGTGTATGCCATTTACGTCGCCCAGGTCGGCAAGTTTTCCGGTTTGTCCGGCGCGCTGGCTTTGGCGCTGCTGGTCGTTCCGGTGGTGGTACGCACCACCGAGGACATGCTGATCTTGGTGCCCAATACCCTGCGCGAAGCAGCGTTTGCGCTGGGCGCCCCGAAGTGGCGAGTGATCCTCATGGTCACTTTGCGCTCGGCCAAAACCGGCGTCATGACCGGCATCCTGCTCGCGCTGGCGCGCATTTCCGGCGAAACCGCGCCGCTGTTGTTCACTGCGCTGTCCAACCAATTCTGGAGCACCGACCTGTCCGAACCCATGGCCAACCTGCCGGTGACCATCTTCAAGTATGCGATGAGCCCCTTCGCCGACTGGCAGCAACTCGCCTGGGCCGGCGTGTTCATCATCACGATGGGCGTGCTCTTCCTCAACATCCTGGCGCGCGTCGTTTTCCGCCAGCCGTCGGCCCATCACTGAATCATCGATCCACACATAGAGAACCCAAGACAATGCCTGTCGAACTTTCCGTTCAGAATCAGACCCCTGAAATCAAGATCCGCAATCTCAATTTCTACTACGGCAAAGCCATTGCGCTGAAGAACATCAACCTCGATATCTACAAGGGCAAGGTCACCGCCTTCATCGGCCCATCGGGCTGCGGCAAATCGACCTTGCTGCGTGCGATCAACCGCATGTACGACCTCTACCCCGGCCAGTACGCCGAGGGTGAATTGTTCGTTGGCGGCAAGAACATCCTGGAAAAAGGCGTCGATACCATCGAGCTGCGCGCCAAGGTCGGCATGGTGTTCCAGAAGCCGACACCGTTTCCCATGTCCATCTACGAAAACATCGCCTTTGGCGTGCGCATGCACGAAAAACTGACGCGCAACGAGATGGATGACCGCATCGAGTGGGCGCTGACCAAGGCGGCCTTGTGGAACGAAGTCAAGGACAAGCTGAACAAACCCGGTACCAGCCTCTCCGGCGGCCAGCAGCAGCGGCTGTGCATCGCGCGCGGGGTGGCGGTGAAACCGCAGGTGCTGCTGCTCGATGAACCGACTTCGGCGCTCGACCCGATTTCAACCATGCGCATCGAAGACCTGATCCACGAACTCAAGCGCGAATTCACCATCGCCATCGTCACCCACAACATGCAGCAGGCGGCGCGGGTGTCGGATTACACGGCTTACATGTACCT
>NZ_JBLJBW010000054.1:0-14924 GCF_047638095.1 Azonexus sp. | reverse complement strand
ATTTTCATTTTTTGCCTTCCAAAAGTAACGCTAATTTTAGGTCACCCTTGGCAGACTAAATTTCGGGGGAAGCTCATACTGCCCGGTGGCGGCGGGTAGGAGACTTTGCGGGTGGTTTCGGCCTGGGCGGAAAGTTCGGCCAGGATGCGCTGGCGTTCCTGGGAAGCGGTGCTCCAGTATTTTTTCAGCGTCAGGCAGTTATCTTCGGCGGCGACTTCTGGCCAGAGGGCTTGTGCCAGATGCAGGTAGCGCAGGGCGGTGGTTTCGTCGTTGCGCAGCAGAAAAGTGGTGCAGTAGCGCAGACAGAGGCGGCTGACTTTTTCGATCGCCGCACCGAGGCGGGCGGCGGGCTTTTGCAAGCCATATTGGGATGCTGTCTCGGCAAACTGAAGCGCCAGCATGTATTGGCCAACGCCTTGAACTAGGCTTGAATCGATGGCCGCGCCGTCACTTTGGCCGTGTACCCGGTTCAACAGCAAGGGCTCCTTGATGTAGACGATGGGGGATTCGAGGCAAAAGAAAAAATCCATCAGGCGCTGACCAAACCAGCGCACGGTGAGGCTGTTCGGCAGGGTGTAGGTCAACATTTTGGGGTGGTTGTAGAGCACCTGGGAAATGCTCGGGTTGACGGCGGCCATCATGTAAACGGCAGCTTGTTCTTCGCCTGGAATCAGGCAGGTCTGATCGTAGAAAGGCGGCTCGGTGGTGATATTGCCGGTTTCGTCGATGATGTCCCGGTGCACAAGGGCAAAAGCGGCATCCGGGTTTTTTTCCAGGAGCGTGACGCAGCGCTCGATGAAACCGGGCTGGATAGCGTCGTCGCTGCATAGCAGCAACACGTATTTGCCTCGGGCATTGCGGCGGGTGTTGGTGAGATTAGCCGTGGCACCAAAATTTTCCCGGTTGCGAATCAAGCTCATCCGGCCCGGATAGCGGCGGGCGAAGGCGACGGCGATTTCCCAGGAGTCATCGGTGGAGGCGTTGTCGGAAAAGCAGATTTCTATGTTGCTGTAAGTTTGCGCGGCAACGCTTTCCAGGCATTCGGTGAGATAGCGCCCGTAGTTGTAGTTGTAGATACAAATGCTGACCAGGGGAAGGTTCTGGTGCGTGAAATCATTGATTTGCTTGCCAATGGCGCGGGGAAGTGAGCGGTCGCTTACCCGCCCTGCCAGCTCGTGTACGCACAAGGGATCAGCGTCCAGGGTGGCAATGATTTCGAGAATGTGCGTGGGGTTGAATTCCTGGTTGTAGGAGAGGCGGGCGTAATACACGCCGCGTGCCATGGACAGCAGGTTGTGCTGGTTTTTCTCGAGCCCCATCGGGAATTGATTGCGCACCAGGGTCAGGGTGCCGGGGTGTTTTCCGGCGTAGTGGTTGCCGATGTCCCAGGTGGTTTCATCGCCAATGTCGTCGCACAGGATGATTTCAAAATTTTTGATTTGCGTTTGTTGATAGATGCTGTCAAGCAGGGTGGCGAGGTTGTGTGGGCTGTAGTCGAGCAGAAAAATGGAGAGGAAAGTACCGGGGACGTCCTGATTGATTTGGCGAATGGGTTTTGGAGACATTTTTTTAATCGTTGCAGGGAGGTTGTTTTGTTTGGCGAGCCAGGTGTCGCATGACTTGTTCCGCCATGTTTTCTACGCTGCCGGTTGTGGTTTTCAGATGAATTTCTGGTCGTTCCGGAACTTCATAGGGTGAATCGATGCCGGTAAAGTTTTTCAGCAAACCCTGGCGGGCTTTTTTGTACAGGCCTTTGGGGTCGTGTTTTTCCGCAACCCCCAACGGGGTGTCGACATGGATTTCGATGAATTCACCGGGCGCGAACAGCGCGCGGGCCATCTCCCGTTCCTTGCGGAAAGGGGAGATGAAGGCGGTCAGCACGATCAGCCCGGCGTCGGTCATGAGTTTGGCGACTTCGGCGATGCGGCGGATGTTTTCGGCGCGGTCGTGATCGCTAAAGCCGAGGTCGCGGTTCAGGCCGTGGCGGATGTTGTCGCCGTCGAGCAGATAGGTGTGACGTCCGGCAGCGAGCAGTTTCTGTTCGACGAGGTTGGCGATGGTCGATTTGCCGGCACCAGAGATGCCGGTGAACCAGAGGACGCACGGCGTCTGTGATTTGAGCGCGGCGCGGGCTGCCTGGGTAACGGCAAGCGGTTGCGGGTGCAGGTTGTTTTCTGTCATCTGGCGTATTTTCTTAGCCCAGCACCACGACTGCCCCGGCCCAGTATTCCGCTGCCTGGCCGAGATGGGGCCGGCGGTTGAAGGTGAGGTTGTAGCCGTAAGCCTCGAAATGGTAGCCGATGCCTGCCTTTTCGCCGTCGAGGGCGGCGAGCCAGAGGAGCGGCGGGTAGCCGTCGCGGCGTAGGAAGAGGTCGGGGCTGCCGACCAGCGCGGCGCAGGTGTCGATGCCGCCGGCGAGCAGGCAATCGTCGGACAGGGCGGCGATGGCTTCGCGGGCGGCGGGGATCGAATATTCGAGCAGACAGGGGAACAGCCAGCCGACGACGTCGCCCTGGCCGAGTGCTTCGACCAGGCGGGGATGGCGGCTTTCCGGGGCGATGCGCAACTGGCCGGCGAGGTGCACCGGGTTATGCGATTTGAATTCGTAGTCCGGCAGCGTTGCTTTGAACGCCTTGCCGACTGCCGGGATGTAACGGTTTTCCAGCGCCGCGCCGTAGTCCTCGATCTGCGCGGCGGGGAGTAGGAAGGGGATGCCGGCACCCCGGGCGAGGCCGGCCAGTTGCGGGTCGGCCAAGAGGCGGGCGCGGATGGCTTCGGCGCGCCCGGCGAAGTCGGCGGCGCTGGTGGCGAGTGTGCCGTTCTCGTCGAGATGCGCGGTGGTGCGGGCGTGGATGGCGGCGTAGTCGATTGCTGGCTGGGGAAACTGGAACCAGCGGCGGCTGTGCGGATGGGCGGGGGATTTGAGGCCGGTGGGCAGGCAGCGGCCAAAGCTGTCGAAAGAGTCGGGGGTGTTCACGTTGATGACGGCTCCGGGGAGGTTCAGGCGACGAGAGAGTCGTCGTCGGAAAAGCCCTGGCCCCAGGGGAGCGGCAGGAATTTTGCGCCGTGCGTTTTCTCGGTGTGGATTTTGATGAATTTCGGGTCTTCGCCAATGATGCAGTCCGGGCGGTGCGGGCCGAGCCAGGGGTTGCGCATGCCGCGCGCCAGCACTTCCTTGAGCGGGGTTTCGCGCAGGTTGCCGAGCGAGAAGTCGATGTAGGGGCAGGGCGTCACTTCCATCGTCGAGGTGACGGTGATGATGCCTTTGACCGTGATGCAGCCCTTGAACGAGCCGTAAGAAGGCGTCATGTGCGAGAAGACGTTGTAGGTCTTTTCGAGTTCGCGCAGGATGTCGGCGTCTTCCTTCTCGATGACGAATTCGGGGTGCTCGGTGCACGAGCCGGTCGGCTTGGCATAGGAAACGTAGAGGCCGATGCCCTTTTTCGTGGCGAATTCGCACATTTCGCGGAATTCGTCGGTGCTGGCGCGGCCTTTGATGAGCACGGTGGACAGGATTAGGTTCAGCCCGGCATCGAGGCTGGCGTCGATGGCGCGCATGACGCGCTGCCATGAGCCAGGTTTGTTGCGGAACTTGTCGTGTTCTTCCTCGACCATGCTGTCGAGGGAAAGCTGCACTTTTTCGACGCCGATGGCTTTCAGGTGCTTGGCCCGTTCGAGGTCGAGGAACCAGCCGTTGGTGTCGGTGATGATGTAGTGTTTATCGGGGTCGATGGCGGCGACGACGGCATCGAAATCCTTCATTACCAGCGGCTCGCCGCCGGTAATGACGAAGCGGGCGAGGCCGAGTCTGTCGGCTTCGTCGGAAAGGCGGCGGACATCGTCTATGTCCATCTTGCTGCGGGTGTCGACCACTTTCAGCACGCGGTCGAGGTGGCGATCCATGTAGTACTCGGCGGAGCAATGGGTGCACTGGAAATTGCACAGATAGCTTTTTTCCAGGCGGATGATCGGGCTGATTTCGCCGCGTTCTTCCATTGCCGCGATGTTGGCCAGCTTGGCCGCGATGTAGGGCTTGCGCTGTTTGAGATCGTTGCGCTTGGATTGCTCCTGCGCGTTGAGGGGGTTGTCGATGACGGCGGCGTGTGCGTTCATGGGATTGTCTCTGTGGGGCTGACGAAGTGTCTCTACGCCTTACGGCAAATTTGTTCGATTTCTTGAGTTCGGCGCTGTGCGTGCCAAGCGGTGGTTTTTATCACAGTTGTCAGATCGGTCCAAACATCCAGTCCAAATACGGCGCGGGCACGGTCGACATTCGGGACATAGGTGCTGCGTACCGGGTTGCCGGTGCTGACGCTGGGCTGGCCGAGGATGCGGACTTCGGCGGCGGGGACGAGCAGGTCGCGTACCTTGTGCGCGAGATCGCCGATGCTGATGGCTTCGTCGGAACCGACGTTGCAGGGCTGGCCACCGGGGCTCTCGAGCAGCAGGGCGAGCAACCAGACGACCAGATCGCCGGCGTAGAGGTAGCTGCGCAGCGCGCTGCCGTCGCTGTTGACGATGATCGGCCCGCCTGCGAGCGCTTGGGCAATGAAATTGCCGATGGCGTAGTGCAGGTCCAGCGGCAGCCAGGGGCCGGCGAAGCTGAAGCAGCGGGCGAGGCCGAGATGCCAGCCGTGCCGCGCCGCGTAGTGGGCGCAGAGGAATTCGGCGGCGCGCTTGGCCTGGCCGAGCGCCGTGGCCGGGTCGTGGGTCGGCGGGGCGCGCAGACTGGTTTCGGCGATGGGGGTTTCGCCGTCCGGCTGGTAGACGACGCCAGAGCTGGTGAATAAAAAATGCCCGATGCCGCGTTCAGCGGCGAAATCGAGCACGCGCCGCGTGCCGTGGACGAGGGTATCGAATTTCCTGAGCGGGTCTTCGCCGGCAAAGGTTTCCTGCGCCGAGGTGGTGGCGAGATGCAGGACGTGGCTGAAATCGCCGGGCGGGAAAGCAAAGTCGCGCACGTCGCCGGCCAGCAGCGCAAAGGCGGGATCGGCGGCCAGCGCCGGGGCGGTTTGCCGGAAGCGGGCCGGATCGCGGGTGAGGACGGTGACGCGCAGATCGAGCTGGTGAGCGTGGTTGGTCAGACGCAGGCTTTCCAGCAGCCAGCGCCCGAAGAAGCCGGTGCCGCCGGTGATGAACAGCGATTGCCCGCGCAGGCGCGGCCACAGATGCGCGGCGCGTTGCAGGATCAGGGTGAAATCGGCGTCGAGGCCGTCGGGCGCGCGGGTCATGGAGCGTCTGGCAGGGTCGGGGTAATCCACGGACGATACATGTCGTGGACGCGGATGAGGTCATCCGGGCAGTCGTTGTGCCAGCGCCACTGGCCGTTTTGTGGCGGTGTTCCGGCGGCGAGTTCGGGTGCGGGAGGGGTGCGCAGGTGGCAGCGGTAGAGCAGGGAGATGAAGTGGCCGCGTACGTCGCGGTGCGGGGCCATGACTTCGCGCATGGAAAGCGGCGCCGGATCGAAGTCGACGGTGCAAGCCAGTTCGCTTGCGGCCACCTTGGTGATGCGGGTGGCGATGTTTTCCTTGAAGCGGATGATGCCGCCGGGAATGTGCCAGCCGGGGCCGTAGAACTCGTCGGCGCGCCAGGTGAGCAGGGTGCGACCTTGCCTGTCGCGGATCAGCAGGTCGACGTTGATGAGCGGGGTTAATTGGCTGACCAGCTGAAATACCGGCGCGGGCAAGCCCTGGCGCGGGGATTCGACGCGAGCGAGTAATTGCGCGGTGAGTTGTGCGGTGTTGTCGGCGCTCATTTTTATTTCAGGGCGCGTGCCGGGCTCGCGTGTTCCAAACCATGGGGGCGCAGGATGGCGACAGGCAGGTCGAGCCGGTGGTGTTCCCGGATCAGCCGGGCGACTTCATCGGAATAGCTGGCGGCCATGACGATGATGGCGGCGGGCGGGTCGTCGGCCAGCCGCGCAGGCGGGACGATGGGCAGATGGGTGGCGGGGGTGAAGCGGTTCTGCTTGAAGGGGGCGGAGTCGACGACGTAACGGATCGCTCCGCCCAGATCGCCGAGGGCAAGCGCCGCCAGCGCCTGATGGCCGGCGCCCCAGACCGCCACGCTACGCGGTGGGAAGCGGTCGATGAAGGCGCGCAGTTGTCGGTTGATGTTTGCCTGCTGCGCCTTGAGCGGGGAGAGATCGGCGGGCTGGCGCTTCCTGACCGTGGCGGAGAGGATGTAGTTGTGCCAGACGGGGCGGGCGTCGAGCACCTCGAAACCGGCTTGGCGCAGCGTGAAGCCGAGGCTGTCGAGCGTGAAATAGCTCAGGTGGTCGCTGATGAATTCCGCGTACTGCCCTTCTTTGAGGATCATGTCGAAATTGGGCACTTCGACCAGGCCGAGGCCACCGGGTACGAGGTTGCGGGCGATGGCGCGCAGGCTGCTGACCGGCTGCGGCCAATGTTCCATGAAATTGAGGCAGATGAAGCCGTTGAAGGCCGGCACGGGCAGGGTTTGCGCCGGGCAGGCGAGAAAGCCGCGCAGCACGTCCAGCCCTTGCCGGCGGCAGTGGGCGACGGCTGCCGGGGCGTATTCGAGGCCGGTGGCCCGGGCGCCGGCCTGGGCCAGGAGTTCGAGGTATTCGCCCCGGCCACAGCCGATTTCGAGCAGGCGCTTGCCGCGCAGGGCATGGCGGTCGAGCCAGGCGCCGAGTTGTTCCAGGCGGAAGGCCCGCATTTCCGGCGAAAAGGCGGCGGCGCGAATGACTTCGCGGTAGTAGGGAACGGGCGGGCCGGCGAGCTGCAAGAGGCCGCAGGTGGCGCATTCGTGGAGGTCGAGATCCTGGCCGCTATCGTCGGCCAGGGTGGCGGCATCGGGAAAGTTCTGTGCGGCGCCGGGCATGTTGCGGTAAGACAGCACGGGCGGCGCGGTGAGCGGGGCGGCGCAGGCTCGGCAACGCGGGGATGGCGGGTGCGGCATTAGGCGTCCCGCCCCGGCTGACGGGCGGCGAGCGATTGCGGCAGCAGGGGAATCAGCATTTCGGCTTGCAGTTGTGCCAGCGGCAGCAGCGGGCTCATGTCTTCCAGCGGCATCGACAGCATCGAGCCGTCCGCCTGCGGCAGGGCGGCGCATTTGGGGGAGAGGGTTTCGTTCGGTGTTAGGCAGACGTCGACGATCATGGCGCGGGGGTGAGCGGCCACTTCGTTCAGGATCGGCGCGAGTTCGCTTGCATCACTGATGCGCCGGAAGGGCAGGCCGTAGGTGCCGGCGATTTTTTCCAGATCGGGCAGCAGCAGCCCGGCTTCCGGGCCGGTGCCGACGTGACGGCCAGCGAAGTAGTTGCGCTGCGTGTTGCGGATCGAGGCGTAGCCGCCGTTATTCATCACGAGCAGGCAGATCGGCAGGTTTTGTGCCGCCAGGGTGGCGAATTCCTGGAGGTTGAGTTGCAGGCTGCCGTCGCTTTCGACCGCAAGCATGGGTTTGCCGCCGTTGGCGAGGCAGGCGCCGATGGCGGCGGGCAGGCCGTAGCCCATCGAGCCGAGGCCGGAAGTGAGAAAAACGCGCTGGCCGGGTTTGTTGCGGAAGATGGTGTAGAAAACTTCGACGGCCAGGCCGGAACTGCCGGTGCTGATGAGGGTGTCGGGCGGCGCGGCATCGGCCAGGGCGCTGACGAAATGGTAATGGCTGATCGGGCCGCTGCTCGGGAAAGGCTGGCCGTCGTTGATTGGATAGCGTTCTTTCCAGTCGCGGCAGCGGGCGATCCAGGGAGTCGGGTTCGGGCGTTGCGCCGGAATCGCCTGCGCGGTAAGCGCGGCGATGAACTGGCCGGCGTCGGCGGTGACGGCGAGATCGATGTCCATGTCGAGCTTGCCGATTTCATTGGCATCGACGTCGATCACCGCTTTTTTCGCGGCGCGGGCGAAGCCGCGTGGGTTGTAGGCGGTAACGATGTTGTCGAGCCGGCAGCCGATGGCGATCAACAAGTCGCAGTTTTGTACCGCGAAATTGCCGCCGCGCAGCGCGACGACGCCGGGGCGGCCGGCATTGAGCGGATGCTCCCAAGGCAGCAGGTCGAGGGCGTTCCAGGTGGTCGCCACCGGGATTTGCAGACGTTCGGCCAGCGCCAGAAAAGATTTGGCCGCGCCGGCTAGGCGCACGCCGTGGCCAGCCAGCAGCAGCGGGTGTTCGGACGCGGCGATCAGTGCCATCAGGCGGGCGGCGTCGGCGTCGAGGCTGGCAGCGGCTGCCTCGGGCGGCGTGAAGCCGGGCAGGGTGTCCGGGTCGATCGGCGCGGCCTGCACGTCGAGCGGCACGTCGAGCCAGACCGGGCCGTGCCGGCCGCTGCGCATTTCGTAGAGAGCGCGTTCGAGGTGGTAGCGGATGTGCTGCGGGTCGTCGATGGTGACTGCGTATTTGGTGATAGAGCGCACCATTGGAACGATGTCCACTTCCTGCACACCACCTTGGCGCAGTGGGCGGCCAGCGAGTCGGTCAGGGCGCTTGACCTGGCCAGAAATGACCAGCAGCGGCACCGATTCGATCCAGGCACCGGCCACCGGCGTGATGACGTTGGTGGTACCGGGGCCAGTGGTGACCATACACACGCCGAAACTTTCGCGTACCCGGCCCCAGGCTTCGGCGGCAATGCCGCAGGCTTGTTCGTGATGGCAGGGGACGGGCGTCAGGCGCGGTTCGCAGGCGAGCGCGTCGTTGAGATACATGGCACCGCCGCCGGGCAGCAGGAAAACATGTTCGGCACCGGCCTCGGCCAGCCCTTGCATCAGGTAGTCGGCAGCGCGCATGAGGCGTGGAGAGGGAGAGGAGGATGGCATGGGTGTGGGGTTGCTCATGGTGAAACTTGCCGGCCAGGGAGGATGACGGCTAGGGACTGAAGATCGGGACGCCGACACTCAGGGCCGCTTTTTTTAGATTGGCATCGAGCGTGGCCAAGGGCAAGCCGGTGCGCAGGGCCAGTTCGAGGTAGGCGGCATCGTAGGCAGAAAGTTTGTGGCGACGGGCCAGATTCAGCGTGTCGTTGAGGGCGCGGCTCGCCGTTGCCGGGTCGGCGACGATGTCGAGCCGTTCCAGAAGCGCGATGAAGCGTTGCCCCTCGGCCTCCGTGACGGCACCCCGGGTTTCGAGCTTGACGACGACGTTGGCGATTTCCAGCGCCCACAATGAGGGGACGTAGGCTTGCGCTTCGCAGAGTGTGGCGAGCGCGGCATCGGCGTAATCGATACCTGCCGGTTGCGTGCTTGGGGCCAGCCAGAGCAGGGTAACGGATGCGTCGAGAACGAAATTCATGCCCGACCGTCATCGATGAGCGTTTTGAGATCAACGTCGCTTACCGTTTTGCGGGTGTGCATGAAAGTCCGCATTTCCCGGGCTGCCTCGGCAGCATCCTGATGTGTGTTGCCGGAGGGCGGCACGAGGTCGGCCACGGCTTCGCCGCGCAGGGTGATGGTGTAATGCTGGCCGGCTTGGACGCCGCGCAGCAGTTCCGGCAGCTTCGTTTTGGCTTCGTATGATCCGACTTCGATGTGCATGGGCTTCCTCCGTTGTCTTAGACTGGATTATAGACTGGTTGGATTTGGCGTCCGCCGCTCAGGACAGCCAGTGCGTGAGCAGCGTTTTGCGCTGCGGGTTGGCGTTGATGGCCGGATCGGTATAGAAAGAATCGTTGGCGTGGTGAGTCGAGGAAATTTCTTCGAACACGACGCCCTCGGCGCTATGGAATTTGTGGCGCACGCCCCGGTGCACGGTAATGACGTCGCCGCGCCCGGCTTCGATGGCCGCGCCGTCGAGCCAGATGGTCATGCGGCCATGCAGGATGACGAAGGTTTCCTCTTTCTTTTCGTGGTATTGCTCGGGGTGGGTCTGGCCGGGCAGCATGGCGATCAATTTCTTGCAGTATTCGCGGTTGACCACGGTCATCATGATCAGGCCGTATTCGGCGAAGCGTTCCATGCCGTAGTGGTGCGAGATTTCCAGTTCGGACTGGCCGGGGACGACGATGTTGCCGGCTGCGAGCAACTGGCGCACGGCGGTGACGGCGGCGAGCACCCAGGCGCGCTGATTGACGGCATCGACCTGCGCCGCCAGCAGCGGCGCGCCGGCCACTAGCGGCTGGCGGGCGGTGAAGCGGTTGTATTTCGACCACTGGTTGGCGCTGATCTGGCCGGGGACGGGCGGGAAGGCGAAGCTCACGTCGGCTTCGCCGAGGGTTTCCCCGGCGGCCACGTCACGGCTCAGGAAAACAGCGCGGCGCAGGCTTTCCAGACTGGCGGTTTCGTCGGGCGTGGCGGCGGGCCAGGCTTCGCTGCCGCACATCGTTTGCGCCAGGCGGGCGGCTTCGAGCCAGGCGCGCACTTGTTCCGGGTTGGCCGAGTAGGCGTTGAGCGCGTATTTCTCGGTCGGCAGGCCGACGTGTTTTTCGAAGGCCGTAGCGCCCTTGGCCAGCGCCAGCATCACCGGTTCGATGCGCTGCGGCGCTTCGTGCGTCGAGAAGCCGATGCGCACGCCGGGGTAGCGGCGGCGCAGGGCGTCGATGCGGGCGATGTGCAGGTGTGCGTCGGGGGTTGGATATTCGGCGACGCAGTGCATCAGGGTCAGCTGCTTGTTGCGGTGCAGGAAAAAGCTGGCGACGTTGTCCACTTCTTCCGGCGTCGCGCCGGCGGTGGAGGCGACGATGGGTTTGTCGTTTTGCGCGATGCGTTCGAGCAGGGGCCAGTCGGTCAGCGAACAACTGGCGATCTTGATGATTTCGATGTTCTGGGCTTCGATCAGATCGACCGATTTTTCGTCGAACGGCGTGCACATCGTCTTGAAACCGCATTCACGCATGGCATCGATGAGCGTTTGGAATTGCGCTGTGGAGAGCCGGGTTTCCTCGAAACGCTTGACGTATTTGACGTCGTCGCGGCCCTTGAAGCTCGGGTGGATGAAGCTGTCGAGGTCGCGGTATTGCAGTTTGAAGGCGAAATCGAATTCGTCGAAACCGGTGCAGGCAGCATGCATGGCCTGGATCAGGGCGACGCCGTGGGCGGTATCGCCCATGTGGTTGTTGGCCATCTCGAAGATGAAAAGCGGGCGGGTCATGGCAGTTCTCGGAAGGCGGTTTTCAGAAATTGACGCCGCAGAAATCGGCGAGCGACTCGGCGACGTAGTCCAGTTGCGTTTCGCTCAGGCCGGGCCAGACGCCGAGCCAGAAAGTGTGCTGCATGATGGTGTCGGCCTTGTCCAGGCTGCCGCTGACGCGGTAATGGCGATTAGCGAAGTAGGGCTGGCGGGTGAGGTTGCCGGCGAACAGCAGGCGGGTGGCGATCTTGCGCTGGTCGAGGAAACGCAGCAGGTCGACGCGCCGGAACGGCGCTTCGGCGCGTAGCGTCACCGGAAAGCCGAACCAGGCGGGGTCGCTGCCGGGCGTGGCTTCGGGCAGGATCAGGAAATCGGCCAGTTCGGCCAGTCGACCGTGCAGATGCGCGAAGTTGCGCCGGCGGGCGACGTTGAAGGTGTCGATCCGGTCGAGCTGGGCAAGGCCGACAGCGGCCTGCATGTCGGTGATCTTGAGGTTATAGCCGAGGTGGGAATAAACGTATTTGTGGTCGTAGCCCGGCGGCAAGTCGCCGAGTTGCCAGTCGAAACGTTTGCCGCAGGTGTTGTCGCAGCCGGGCTGGCACCAGCAGTCGCGGCCCCAGTCGCGGAAGGATTCGATGGCGCGTTTCAGGGCGGGATCGTCGGTGAACACGGCACCGCCTTCGCCCATTGTGATGTGGTGGGCGGGGTAGAAGGAGAGCGTGCCGATGTGGCCGAAAGTGCCGACTTTGCGGCCTTGATGCAGGGAACCGAGGGCGTCGCAGCAGTCCTCGACCAGCCACAGGCCGTGGCGGTCGGCCAGAGCGCGGATGGCTGCGATTTCGAGCGGGTTGCCGAGGGTGTGCGCCAGCATGATGGCGCGGCTGCGCGGCCCGATGGCGGCTTCGATGGCGGCCGGCGTCGGGTTGTAGGTGGGGATGTGCGAATCGACGAACACCGGCACCAGAGCGTTTTGCAGGATCGGATTGACGGTGGTCGGGAAACCGGCAGCGGCGGTGATGACTTCATCGCCAGCTTGCAGGGCGCGTTCGCCCAAGGTTGGCGAGGTCAGCGCCGACAAGGCCAGCAGGTTGGCGCTGGAACCGGAATTGCAGGTGAGCGCGTGGCGGACGCCGAGAAACCCGGCGAGCTTTTGCTCGAAGGCATCGTTGAAGCGCCCGGTGGTCAGCCAGCCGTCGAGGGCGGCGTCGACTAGATGTACGAACTCTTCTTCGCCTAGCACCTTGCCGGAGACGGGAATCGGGGTCTGGCCGGGAACGAAGGCCGGGGAGGTGGTGCGCTGGGCAGCGTAAGCGCGGACTGCGGCGAGAATGCTCTGGCGGTCGGGGGTGGCGTTGTCGGTCATGCAGGATGGCGTGTGCGAGGGAATCGTGGTTGTGTCTTCGGCAGAAATTGCGAGGACTTTATCGCTCAGTTCGGCGGCGGCTTGAATTCGATCAGTGGCAGGATGCTTCCCAGGTGTTGCGCTTGGCGTGATAGCGTCGGTCGGCGGTGACAAAAATGGCCTCCGGAGTATGTTGGGCGACGGCGTGGTAGAGGGTGTCGAACAGGTGATGATCCAGTTGTTCGGCGAGTTCGATTGCCGTTGCGTAGATTTCGGGGCTGTCGGCAATTTGCTGCTCGATGTGCAGCAGATCGAGCAGGTCATCTTGTGCTTGGGCGGGTTTGAGGCGGGCCAGCACGGCCGCGACCTCGGCAATGAAGTGTACCGGCTGCACCAGTTGCAGACGACCGAAGGCGGCGGCTTCGAGTAGTTCCAGCGCCTTTCCCGTATCGTCTTCGGTATCGCCGGGAAGAAACCATTTGAGCGCCACGCTGGCGTCGGCGACGACGATCACGGGCGGCCTGTTTCGCGGGCGGTGCGGATTTGCGCATCGCTGACCGTCGGTGCTTGTTGGCGACGGGCCAGAATGCGATGCCAGGCCTCGATGCTGCTTTGCCGCCGCTGCGCCCGTTCGATGGCTTCTTGCATCAGGCCGGCGATGATGGCGCTTTTGTTCTGGCCGGCAAAGGTGGCGTTGAATGCGACCTTGATTTCTTCTGGAATGCTGAAATTGACGGTGGACATGTTCAAGCTCGATCGAGTGGCGGAATTGTTGAAAATTTCAACATAGTATGGGTCGAACGCGCTCAAGGGGTCAAGGTGGTGTTGGTGTAAGCGTCGATCTGCCGCCGGCAGAAGTCGCCCATGTCGGTTCCGTCCAGCCAGGCGAGGTGCCAGGCGGCGGTATGTTCGAGCGCCGCATCCAGCCGCCAGCGGGGGTGCCAACCCAGTTTCTGCTTGGCACGGTGGGCGTCGAGGCGCAACAGTCCAGCCTCGTGCGGCAGGGGGGAGGGTTGGCTTTCCCAGTGGGCCGGTGTCGGCCACAGTGCGGCAAGTTTGTCGGCGACGGCGCCGACGCTGACGCAATCTTCTGGTTCCGGGCCGAAATTCCAGGCGGCGGCTAGCGCGGGATCGGCGGTGAGGCGTTCGGCTAGCAGTAAATAGCCGCAGAGCGGTTCGAGCACGTGTTGCCAGGGGCGCACGGCGGCGGGGTGGCGTAGTGTGGCGGTTTCTTTGCTGGCAAAGGCGGCGAGCAGGTCGGGCACGAGGCGGTTGTCGGCCCAGTCGCCACCGCCGATGACGTTGCCGGCGCGGGCCGTGGCGATGGCTGCCTGGCCCGGCTGGTCAAAAAATGAGCGCCGCCACGAGGCGGTGAGGATTTCGGCGCAAGCCTTGCTGCTGCTGTAGGGGTCGTAACCGCCGAGCGGGTCAGCTTCACTGTAGGCGTGGCCGGTTTCCCGGTTTTCGTAGCATTTGTCGGTGGTGACGACGACGATGGCGGCGATGCCTGGTTGCCGGCGCGCCGCTTCGAGCAGGTTGAGGGTGCCGATGACGTTGGTGGCGTAGGTGCCCGCCGGATCAGTGTAACCCTCGCTGACCAACGCCTGCGCGGCGAGGTGCAGGACGATGTCGGGGCGGGCGGCGGCAAGGGCCGCGTCGAGTGCCTGCGGGTCGCGGATGTCGCCGATGTGTGAAGTCAGCGTTTTTTCAACATCGGCCAGTTGATACAGGTTGGGTGTGGTGGTGGGCGGCAGAGCGTAAGCGCTGACTTCGGCACCCAATTGATGCAGCCACAGCGCCAGCCAGCTTCCCTTGAAGCCGGTGTGGCCGGTGAGAAAAACGCGCTTGCCGCGCCAGAAGGCCGGGTTGGGCAGTTGGCCGTGGGTGCCGTCGTTCATGACCAGACTTTCCACGGCGCATTTCCCGATTGCCACAGGTTTTCGAGCAGGATCTTGTCGCGTAGGGTATCCATGGGCTGCCAGAAACCTTGATGTTGCCAGGCGGCCAGCCGGCCTTCACGCGCTAGAGTGCGCATCGGTACGTCTTCCCATGGCATATGGTCGCCTGCGACGAGATCGACGACTTCTTTTTGCAGCACGAAAAAGCCGCCATTGATGAAGCCGCCCTCGCCGTGCGGTTTTTCCTGGAAACTGGAAACGCGTCCACCGTCCAGATCGAGTGTGCCGAAGCGCCCCGGCGGTAGCACGGCGCTGACCGTGGCAGGCAGGCCGTGCTGGCGGTGAAAGGCGATCTGGGCGCTGATGTCGATGTTGGCAAGCCCATCGCCATAGGTGAAGCAGAAAGGTTCATCGGCATCGAGGAAATCGCGCACGCGGCGCAGGCGGCCTCCAGTCTGCGAATCCTCGCCCGTATCCACCAGCGTCACTCGCCACGGTTCGGCGTAACGTTCATGTACTTCCATCTGGTTGTCGCGCAGATCGAAGGTCACGTCCGACATGTGCAGAAAGTAGTTGGCAAAATATTCCTTGACCACATAGCCCTTGTAGCCCAGGCAGACGATGAAATCGTTGATGCCGTGGGCGGAGTAGATTTTCATGAT
>NZ_JBLJBW010000053.1:0-14986 GCF_047638095.1 Azonexus sp. | reverse complement strand
TCCACCTTGCCCTACCGTTCGCATGACGGAGGGTTTATCCCAAAAGGAGTTTTCATGCGTCATTACGAAATCTGCTTCATCGTCCATCCGGACCAGAGCGAACAAGTACCCGGCATGGTTGACCGTTACCGTGCCATCGTCACCGCCAAAGGTGGCGTGGTGCACCGCCTGGAAGACTGGGGGCGTCGCCAACTGGCTTACCCGATCCAGAAAATCCACAAGGCACATTATGTGTTGATGAACATCGAGTGCGACGGCGAAACGCTGAACGAACTCGAACTGGCTTTCAAGTTCAACGATGCCGTCCTGCGCCATCTGACGATCAAGATGAAGGCCGCAGTGACCACGCCTTCGCCGATGATGAAGGAAGAAAAATCGAAATCCCTGCTCGCAAGTGATGCCGAACCGGCAGCCGAAGCAGCCTGATTGACGTTGGGACGGAAGCGCGACTGAATACCCTGGTTTTATCTGGCTGTCTGACCGAGCGCAAACCCATGCGCTATACCCCGGTTGGGGTGGCGGTCAGCGAAGCGCGGATCGAACACGGCTCGCAGCAAGTTGAAAATGGCCGCGAGCGGCAGGTGAATCTGAGCTTGGCCGTGGTGGCCTTGGGGGATCTGGCGGCGATTTTGGCAGCCGGTCCTTTGGGCGGCGCGGTGAGAATCCAAGGTTTTCTTGCCGCCCGCAGCCGCAACAGCGTAACGCCCGTCCTGCACGCACAGACGATTGAATATTTAGAAGGAAACGAAAATGGCACGATTCTTCAAGAAAAAGCTTGATGACAAGAAAAAACGTCGCGGTAGCAGCTTGTTCAAGCGCCGCAAGTTCTGCCGCTTCACGGCAGAAAAGGTTGAGCAGGTCGACTACAAGGATGTCGACGTGCTCAAGGAATACATCCAGGAAAACGCCAAGATCATGCCGGCGCGTCTGACCGGCACCAAGGCCGGCTATCAGCGCCAGCTGGGTACCGCCATCAAGCGCGCCCGCTTCCTGGCCCTGCTGCCCTACACCGACAACCATCAATAATCGAGGAGACGAAACATGCAAATCATTCTGCTCGAAAAGGTGTTGAATCTGGGTAACCTTGGCGAAGTCGTCCGTGTGAAGGATGGTTACGCTCGTAATTACCTGATTCCACAGAAAAAAGCCAAGCGTGCCACGCCGGCGGCGCTGGCCGAATTTGAAGCGCGTCGCGCCGAACTGGAAAAACTGGCGGCTGAAAAGCTGGCTGCCGCACAAGCCGTGGCGGACAAGCTGAACGGCGTAGTCGTGTCGGTGGCTCGCAAATCGGCCATGGATGGTCGTCTGTTCGGCTCGGTCGGCAATGCCGATATCGCCGATGCTCTCAAGGCCGCTGGTTTTGAGGTCGACAAAGCGGCCGTGCGTCTGCCGGAAGGCCCGCTCAAGATGATCGGCGAATTCCCGGTTGAAGTTGCCCTGCACACCGATGTGCTGGCAAGCGTCACGGTGAATGTGGTTGCCGAATAAAGGCGGATCACTTACGCTGCAAGGCCCCGCACGTCGGGGCCTTTTTAATTTGGAAGCCGCGATGACGACTCGCAACAACAAACCCAAAATGAACGACCCATCGCTCGATTCATTGCGTGTGCCGCCGCACTCGATCGAGGCCGAGCAATCGGTGCTGGGCGGTTTGCTGCTCGACAATAATGCCTGGGACCGTATCGGCGATCAGGTGACGGAAAGCGATTTTTATCGCGACGAACATAGACGCATTTTTCGTCAGATTCGTGGTTTGCTGGAAAAAGCCAAGCCTGCCGATGTCGTTACGGTGGCCGAGGCCATCGATGCGGCGGGAGAAAACGAGCAGACGGGCGGCCTGGCCTACCTTGGTGAGTTGGCGGCGAATACGCCGTCTGCCGCCAATATCCGTCGCTACGCGGAAATCGTGCGCGAGCGCTCGGTGCTGCGCCAGTTGGTGGCGACTGCTGATGAAATCGCCACCGACGCGCTCAATCCCCTGGGACGTGACGCGGCAGCCCTGCTCGACGAAGCTGAATCGAAGATTTTCAAGATTGCCGAAGCCGGGGCCGGACATGCCGAAGGTTTTGTGCACATCAACCCACTGTTGACGCAGGTGGTGGAGCGGATTCAGGAGTTGCACGACCGCGACAACCCCTCCGACATTACCGGCGTTCCCACGGGTTTCGTCGATCTCGACCAGAAAACCTCGGGTTTCCAGCCCGGCGACCTGATCATCGTCGCCGGTCGCCCCTCGATGGGGAAAACGGCGTTTGCGCTCAATATCGCCGAAAACGTGGCGGTCGATACCGGCCTGCCGGTCGGCGTGTTTTCCATGGAAATGGGCGGCGCACAGCTGGCCATGCGTATGCTCGCTTCCATCGGGCGGCTGAATTCGCAAAGTTTGCGCACCGGGCGCATGAATGACGATGAGTGGTCGCGTCTCTCTTTCGCCTTGGGCAAGCTGCACGAAGCGCCGATCTACATCGACGAAACCGGCGGCCTCACCCCGGCCAACCTGCGCGCCCGCGCCCGCCGACTGGCCCGCCAATACGGCGGCAAGCTGGGCTTATTGGTGATTGACTACATCCAGCTGATGAGCGGCAACCGGCAGGGCGAGAACCGCGCCACCGAAGTCTCCGAAATTTCCCGCTCGATCAAATCGCTGGCAAAGGAACTGCAAGTGCCGATCGTTGCCCTGTCGCAGCTTTCGCGCAAGGTCGAGGAACGCACCGACAAGCGCCCGATGATGTCTGACCTGCGCGAATCCGGCGCTATCGAGCAGGATGCCGACGTGATCTTGATGATGTACCGCGACGAATATTACAAGGAAGATTCACCGGATAAAGGCATTGCTGAGGTGATCATCGGCAAGCAGCGTAATGGCCCCACCGGCACCGTGCGCATGGCTTTTCTGGGCGAATATACCCGCTTCGAGAATCTGGCGGGCGGGGGGTATCAGGCAGCACGCGACTAATTCTCCAGAGCGTTTTGAATGGCTTGGGGTTTCGTTCAAGGCTTTTTTGACGCGGCTTGGGCGGATGCGCGCAGATGAACGCGGATCAAAGGCGTTTGCTCACGGGTTTGACGCGGGTTCGCAACAAATTGCAGTGCTTCCCGTTCAAATGCTGCGGGCCGTGATGGTGTAAGGCGTATTGAGGGGGTTGAGGCTATCCACCGCCTGTTGATTGAGCAATACACGCGGATGGGCAAAGAAGGCCTGGGGCGTGCTCTCGCCCGGCAACTGCAGGTCGCTGCCATGGTTGAACGCGATCCAGTTCATTTCCCAAACCCCGAATAACACGCGTTTGAGCGCACTCAGGCGGCTGTCCTGGTTGCTTAAGTGACTGCGTGCGATGGCCCGGCAGACATCGCTTGGATCGACGGGAATCCAGGCGTAACCAGGTACATAAAACTCTGCCCGCACATGTTGGGCGTGTGTTGCGTCTTGATTGTCGATGCCCAAGCTTTGCAAGAGGCGTGAGGGGCCAATGCGCAGTCCGGGTACGGTGCGCGCCGGGATGCCGATGCTGCGGCACAGGGCGACGAAAAGCCCGTTGATATCCGCCGAACGACCGCCGTAGCGCGCGTTGCCAAGTTGTTGCTGGATATCGCCGCTGCCGCAGCCGGGTAGGCTTGCGTCGTAACGGCAGTTTTCTCCGATCCAGTCATAAATTTCCTTGGCCTGGGCGACCGGGTCTTTGACGCGGCCGATGATGCGCTCACCCAGCTGACGAACGGCTCCGTCGTTGGGGATTTTGTCGCTGGCCTGCAAGGCGCGGCGCAAAATGTCTTCGCGCTCCGGGGCCATGGAGCGGCGTGTGATATCGAAATGGCGGTCGGCGGTGCTGACACGGCTGGTCATGCGAAACTGGATGTCTTCCTTGCCTGTCCATTCGCTGTAGAGCACTTCGAGTTGGCCGTCCGGCAAGCGCGAGAGCATCAGGTTGGGCGAGTTGCTCTGCCATTGGTGGCTTTGTACGCGTTGGTAAAGGGCATCTTGATCGAGCGGCAGCGGTAGCCAGAGGCGGCAGGGAGCGTTGGCTTTCAGGCTGAGCGTGGTGACGATCTCGAAAGATTTCCACTGCAGCGGCGCTTCTGCTGCGCGCACCGGTGGCAGGCGGGTGGCGGAACTGCCAGCGGGCGGGTTGTCGATGACGGAATTGTCTGCCGAAGGCGGTGCTGTGTAGGCGGCAGGGCGGGTGCTGGTTTTTTTTGCCGGTGAGCCACGGGTTTTCTTTGATTTTCCGGCAGCCGGTTTTTTACCGGTGCTTTTGGTGTTTTTGCTCGTTGATTTCTGGTTTTTTTTCTGGGGCGCGGCAAGCGCTTCCAGGCTGAGGAGGGCGGCGGCAGCAGTCAGGAAATCTCGGCGCTTCAAAACAAGGCTCCAGCGTTGGTTTGTGGTGCGGCGGTCGGTGTGCCGCGCCTAGAAACGGGCGAGGCTATGATCTTTTTTAAGGTTTTGTCATGGCCTCGTCGAGGGCGCTGACTATAGCACGTCGGCGGCGTGGTCAGCCAGACGCGAGCGCTCACCCCTTTGTAACGTGATGTGACCGGAGTGCGCCCAGCCTTTGAAGCGATCAACGACATAGGTCAGGCCGGAACTGCCTTCGGTCAAATACGGCGTATCGATCTGCGCGATATTACCCAGGCAGATCACCTTGGTGCCGGGGCCGGCGCGGGTGATCAGGGTTTTCATTTGTTTGGGTGTGAGGTTTTGCGCTTCATCGATGATGAGAAATTTCTTGATGAAGGTGCGTCCGCGCATGAAATTGAGCGATTTGATCTTGATTTTGGCGCGCAAAATGTCGTGCGTTGCCGCCTTGCCCCAGTCGCCACCGTAGGGGCTGTTATCGTCGGTATGGGCGAGCACTTCCAGGTTGTCTTCCAGAGCGCCCATCCAGGGGGCCATTTTTTCTTCTTCGCTGCCCGGCAGGAAACCGATGTCGTCACCCACCGGCACGGTAGCGCGAGTCATGATGATTTCGCTGAAAGTTTTCTGTTCCAGGGTTTGTGCCAAGCCCGCGGCCAGTGTGAGCAGGGTTTTTCCGGTGCCGGCCTGGCCTAGCATGGTGACAAAATCGATCTCCGGGTTCATCAGCAGATTAAAGGCGAAATTCTGCTCCCGGTTGCGCGCGGTGATGCCCCATACGGCATTTTTCGGGTGGGTGTAATCGACCAGGGTTTCTAGCGTTGCTTTCTTGCCGCTGGTTTCGATGACCTGGGCGTAGAGGCCGTCTTTTTCCATCCACACGAATTGGTTGATGAGAAATTGCGAACACAGGGGGCCGCTCAGTTTGTAATAGGTTTTGCCGTCTTTTTTCCAGGACTCCATGCCCTTGCCGTGCTTGTCCCAGAAGTTGTCGGGTAGCGGCAGGCTGCCGGAATAGAGAATGTCGGTGTCTTCCAGCACCTTATCGTTGAAATAATCTTCCGATTGCAAATTCAGCGCGCGTGCCTTGATGCGCATATTGATGTCTTTGGACACCAGAATCACTGCGCGCTTGGCAAACTGCTTTTGCAGATGCAGGACTACGGAAAGAATGTGGTTGTCGACCTTGGAGGTCGGCAGCGCTGCGGGTAATTCATTGCCAATGGCCTCGGTTTGCAGGAAGAGGCGGCCGGTGGCGAGCTTGTTCGACGGGCCGCTGAGCTCGATGCCGTTTTCGATCGAAGAATCGTCACCGGCCAGCATTTCGTCCAGCATGCGCGAAGTCTGGCGCGCATTGCGGGCGATTTCGGAAGCGCCTTTTTTGTGATTGTCGAGCTCTTCAAGCGTCATGATGGGCAAGAAGATGTCGTGTTCCTCGAAGCGGAACAGGCAGCTCGGGTCATGCATCAAAACATTGGTGTCGAGCACGAACAGCTTGCTGCTGGCGTTTTTTTTCGGGGTCGCGCGTGCCATGAGAGTCTCCTCGGGGGTTAGAGGCTGAGAACGAAATCGAGCACTTCCTGGGCGTGGCCGGCGACTTTTACCGCCCGCCATTCGCGGCGCAGCACGCCGTTTTTGTCGATGACAAAGGTGCTGCGTTCGATGCCACGGCAGAGCTTGCCGTACATCATTTTTTCTTTGATCACGCCAAATTGCTGACAGAGCGTTTCATCGGCATCCGAGCCGAGTTCAAAGGGGAATTCCTGCTTGCACTTGAAGTTTTCGTGTGCGCGCAGACTGTCGCGGGAAACGCCCAGAATGACCGTATTGGCGGCGCTAAAAGCGCTGAACAGAGCGCTGAAATCACGCCCTTCGGTGGTGCAGCCGGGCGTGCTGTCTTTGGGGTAAAAATAAATCACCACGGTTTTACCGCGTTGGGCGGCCAGGTCAAAACTGAGACCGCTGGTGGTGGGCAAGGTGAAATTGGTAACAGGGGTGTTGGGGGTGTCGGGCATGGCGCTTCCTCTGTGGTTGTGCTCTGCGGTCGTGGACAGGCCCAAGCGGGGCTTGGGTTCATTGTGTTCATAGGCCGTCGCCCGGGTCAAGCCTTTGTTACACTCGCAGGCATGGGAAAATTACTTGTCACGCTGTCATTGTTGCTGCTCACTGCCTGCGGTGAGGCGTGGAACAACCCCTATGTGCCCGATGCGCTGGACGAAAACACGCTCTATTCCGCGTTTACCGATCGCCCCAAGCATCTGGATCCGGCACAGTCTTACACCGAAGATGAAGCGGTGTTTACCGGTCAGATTTACGAACCACCTCTGCAATATCACTATCTGAAACGCCCTTATCAACTGGTTCCGGGGGCGGTGCTCAAGTTGCCGCAGCCGCGTTATTTTGCGGCCGATGGACGCGAGTTGCCGCCTGAGGCAGCGGCGGAAAGCATTGCGGAAAGTATTTACGAATTAGAGCTGCGCCCCGATGTGCGCTATCAGCCGCACCCGGCATTTGCCCTGGATGCAGCAGGCGCGCCGCGTTATCTGGGGGCGCAAAGCGCTGCCGGGCGGCAGATGATCAGTGATTTTCCCGAGCAGGCAAGCCGCGCCGTGCGCGCTGAAGATTATGTTTATCAGATCAAACGTCTGGCCAGCCCGCGTCTGCATTCGCCCATCTACGGCATGATGGCGGAAAAAATTGTCGGTCTGAAAACGCTCGGGGAAAACTTGCGCGAGGTAGTGAAAACCTTGCCGGAAGAGAGCTGGCTCGATCTGGACGCATATGCGCTCAGTGGCGTTGAGGTGCTCGACGAGCGCCGCTGGCGTATCCGCATCCACGGCAAATACCCGCAGTTTGCCTATTGGCTGGCCATGCACTTCTTCGCCCCGGTGCCGCGCGAGGCGGATCGTTTCTACGCCCAGCCGGGTATGCGCGCAAAAAATCTGACGCTCGACTGGTGGCCGGTGGGCAGCGGCCCCTACATGCTGGCGGAAAACGATCCAAATCGGCGCATGGTGCTGGTGAAAAACCCGAATTTTCACGCCGAGACCTACCCTTGCGCGGGCGAGCCAGAAGACCAGAGCGCGGGTCTGCTGGCCGATTGCGGCAAAACCTTGCCCTTCATCGAGCGCGCGATTTTCACCCGGGAAAAAGAAGCGATTCCTTACTGGAACAAATTTTTGCAAGGCTATTACGACGCCTCCGGTATTTCTTCCGACAGCTTTGATCAGGCCGTGCGTATCGACGTCGGCGGCGGTGTTGGTTTGTCCGACGAAATGCAAACGCGCGGCATCCGCCTGCTCACCTCGGTGCGCCCCTCCACCTTCTACATGGGCTTCAACATGCAAGACAGCGTGGTCGGCGGCTTGAGCGAGGCCGCTGCCAAGCTGCGGCAGGCGGTGTCGATCGCCATCGATCAGGAAGAATTCATTTCCATCTTCATGAATGGGCGTGGCATCGCCGCGCAAAGCCCCTTGCCGCCGGGGATTTTCGGTTACGACGCGGGCGAAGCCGGGATCGATCGCAAGGTGTACGATTGGGCGGCGGGGCAGCCCAGGCGGAAAAATGTCGCTGAGGCGCGGCTTCTGCTGGCGCAAGCCGGTTACCCCAATGGCCGTCATGCACAAACCGGCGAGCCTCTGGTGCTCAATCTCGATACCACGGGCGGCGGTATGGGCGATAAATCCCGACTGGACTGGCTGACCCGGCAATTCGCCAAAATCGACGTGCAACTCGTGGTGCGCTCGACCGATTTCAACCGTTTTCAGGACAAACTGCGCAAAGGCGCGGTGCAGCTTTATTACCTCGGCTGGAACGCCGATTATCCCGATCCGGAAAATTTCATGTTTCTGCTCTACGGCCCGGAGGGGCGCTTGCAAGGCGGTGAAAACTCCTCCAATTACGCCAATCCGGCTTTTGACCGCCTGTTCGCGCGCATGAAAAACATGGACAACACGCCCGAGCGTCTGGCTTTGATCCGCGAAATGCAGGCTATTCTGCACCAGGACGCGCCCTGGGTGTTCGGTTTTCATCCCAAGAGCTACACCCTGGCGCACGCCTGGCTGAAAAACCGCAAGCCCAATGAAATCGGCAACAACACCCTGAAATATCAGCGTTTGGACGGTGCTGCGCGCAGTGCGGCCCGTGCTGCCTGGAACCGCCCGGTTTCTTGGCCTTTGCTGGTGTTGTCTCTGGTTTTATTGGCGGCAGTGTTGCCCGCGCTACTGGCTTACCGCCGCCGCGAACGCCGCGCCGGGCGCTGATTTTTTGCCTTGTCCTGGTCTTTGCCGCCCTTCAATCCGACTGCCGCAGTGTGCGCATCAGGTAATTGACGCTGACGTCTTTCCCCAGGCGGTATTCCTTGGTCAGCGGGTTGTAGCTCATGCCGATCAGTTCCACCGGGTCGAGCTGCCCCAGTTTGGCCCAGCGGGCGAGTTCGGAGGGCTTGATGAATTTGGCGTAATCGTGGGTGCCCTTGGGCAACATGTTCAGAACGTATTCCGCGCCCACGACGGCCAGTAAATAGGCTTTGAGGTTGCGGTTGAGTGTTGAAAAGAAAACCGGCGCGCCCGGTTTGGCCAGGCGGGCGCAGGCGGTGATGGTGCTCGACGGATTGGGGACGTGCTCCAGCATTTCCAGGCAGGTGACGACATCGAAGCTGTCCGGGCTTTGCGCGGCAAGCTCCTCGGCAGAAATTTTGCGGTAATCCACCTGTTGGCCGCTTTCCAGCAGGTGCAGGCGGGCCACGCCGAGCGGTTTGTCGGAGAGGTCGATGCCGGTGACTTCTGCGCCGCGCGCCGCCATGCCTTCCGAGAGCAGGCCGCCGCCGCAGCCGACATCGAGCACGCGTTTCCCCTTGAAGCCGCCGATGCTGCGCTCGATCCAGTCCAGGCGTAGCGGGTTGATGTCGTGCAGCGGTTTGAATTCGCTGTTCGGATCCCACCAGCGATGGGCGAGTTCGCCAAATTTTTCCAGTTCGGCAGGGTCGGCGTTTTGCATGATGTCGGTGCTCGGGGAAAAGAAAAGCCCCGCCAGGGCAGGGCCGCGCATTGTAGCAAGAAGTATAGGCCGGCGCGTTTTTGCGCTTTCCCATCGCGCGCCTAGGGGCATGAAGTTTCGGGTAAAATCGCCACTTTTCGCCTACCTCTACAGTGCCATGACCCAGAAAACTTCCCTCTCTTACCGCGATGCCGGTGTTGATATTGATGCCGGCGATGCGCTGGTGGATCGGATCAAGCCTTTGGCGAAGAAAACTTTGCGCGAGGGCGTGCTGGGCGGGATTGGCGGGTTTGGGGCGCTGTTTGAAGTGCCCAAGCGTTACCAGGAGCCGGTGCTGGTGTCGGGAACCGACGGTGTCGGCACCAAGCTGAAGCTGGCCTTTGATCTGAATCGCCACGATACGGTGGGGCAGGATTTGGTGGCGATGAGTGTCAATGACATACTCGTCTTGGGTGCAGAATCGCTCTTTTTCCTCGATTATTTTGCGTGCGGCAAACTCGATGTCGATACGGCGGCGGCGGTCGTCGGCGGTATTGCCAAAGGCTGCGAATTGGCCGGTTGCGCCTTGATCGGCGGCGAGACGGCGGAGATGCCGGGCATGTATCCGGCAGGGGAATACGACCTGGCCGGTTTTGCTGTCGGCGTGGTGGAAAAATCGCAGGCGCTTGACGGTAAAAAAACCATCGTCGCGGGCGATGTGGTGCTGGGTCTGGCTTCTTCAGGCGCGCATTCCAATGGTTATTCGCTGGTGCGCAAGATCATCGAGCGTGCGCAACCGGACATGAATGCGCCGTTTGACGGAGAGAAAAGCTTGGCCGATGTGGTCATGGCGCCGACGCGCATCTATGTCAAGCCGGTGCTGGCGACACTGGCCAAAGTGGCGATCAAAGGCATGGCACACATTACCGGCGGTGGCTTGCTGGAAAACATTCCGCGCGTTTTGCCGGAAAATACCGTGGCCGAGATCGACGGCCAAAGCTGGCCGCGCCCCAAGCTGTTTCAGTGGTTGCAGGCGGAAGGCAATGTCGCTGAAGCAGAAATGCACCGCACCTTTAATTGCGGCATCGGCCTCGTGCTGGTCGTGGCGGCGGCGGATGCCGAAGCAGCTCTGGCCGAATTGCGTGCCCAGGGGGAAACGGCGTATCGCCTGGGGCAGATCCGGGTGCGTCAGGGTGACGAAGCACAAACGCAGGTGCGCTGAGCCTGTGTTGCTCAGGGCTTCGGGTTTCTTGCTGGCGCTGATTGCGGCATTTTTGTCGTCACCCCAAGTGCGGGCGGCAGAATCGGCCGGGGCGCAGATTCATGAAGGCGTGGCAAGTTACTACGGCGGCAAGTTTCATGGCCGGCGCACGGCATCCGGCGAAAAATTCGACAAACACCGGCACTCGGCGGCGAGCAATCATTTTCCCTTGGGCACATGGCTTGCCGTGCGCCGTTCAGAAAACGGGCCGTGCACGGTGCTGCGCGTCAATGACCGGATGAGTTTGCGCCAGCATGGCCGCATCGTCGATGTGTCGAAATCGGCGGCTACGCATTTGGGCATGTTGCGCGCCGGTATCAGCCGGGTGCAGGTGGCGGTGTTGCCCACGGCGCTGTCGCGGCGCGGGCAGGCTGACGCGTCGGACGATTGCCACGCGGCCTTTGCCGCCCCCGTGCGACTGGCGCTCGATGATGATTTCAATCAGCTGCCGGCGACGGCAGCAGGCGTTGCCACAGCACCTGCGCCAGCGGTGACGGAAAACGCGGCAGATATTTCGGCAGAATTTTCGGCAAAAACGCAGGCCAGCGAAAATATGCCCGCCACCCTCGGTGTTGCACCATGAAAACCAAGCATCGCCCTGTCTTGATCGCACTGCTTGCCGCCGGCCTGTTCGCGCTGAGTTATGTTGCGCCCAAGCTCTTTGCCGGCGCATCTTCTGCGGATGCCGTCAACAGCGCCGCCCCGGCCAAGACGGTGAGCAGCCCGGAGGTGGCCGTCGAAACGGCGGTGGTCGAGGCGCAAAGCTTTCTCGAAGAAAGTCAGGCTGTGGGTAGCTTGAAAGCCAATGAGTCGGTGATTTTGCGCCCGGAAATCAGCGGTAAGGTGGTGCGTATCGGTTTTCGTGATGGGGTGGCGGTCAAACCGGGCGAGCTGCTGATTGCCCTCGATGCCGCCATTCCTGCGGCGGAATTGGCGCAGGCGCAGGCGAATCTGGCGCTGGCGCGCAGCACGCATCAGCGTAACCAGGAATTGCTGGCGAAAAAATTCATCAGCCCGCAGGCGCTCGATGCTTCTGCCGCCGCGCTCAAAGTACAAGAAGCGGCGGTACAACTGGCGCAGGCGCGCTTGGGTAAGTTGCAGCTGCGGGCACCTTTCGCCGGCATCGTGGGGCTGCGCGATGTCAGCTTGGGAAGTTATGTGAAAGAGGGCGAGGCGCTGATCAATCTTGAAGACATCCGCCGTTTGCGCGTTGATTTTCGTCTTCCCGAAACTGAGTTGGCGCGCGTGCGCGTGGGGCAAAACTTGGCTTTGTCGAGTGACGCGCTCCCGGGGCAAAATTTCAGCGCGCAGATCGCTGCCCTGGACCCGCAAATCGACCCGGAGGGCCGTTCCATCGCCGTGCGGGCGCGTCTTGATAATCACGATGGTTTGTTGCGCCCGGGCATGTTCGTGCGCGTGCGCTTGAATTTTGGCGAACGTGCCGGCGTGTTGATGGTGCCGGAAGCGGCAGTTGAGGCAGGAAACCCGCCCAGTCTCTTCAAAATCGTCGACGGCAAGGCTGAAAAAGTTACCCTGACACTGGGCGCGCGCCGTGCCGGGCAGGTGGAGATCGTGCGTGGTGTGCAAGCAGGCGACGTGGTGGTGACGGCCGGTCAGCTCAAGCTGCGCCCAGGGACGCCAGTGGTTTTGCCGGCTGCGCCAGCCAGCGCAAGCACCCACTAAGCCGCGTTTTCGCTGCCCGATCGCATGAAAATCTCCACGCTTTGTATCGAACGCCCGGTGTTTGCCACCGTGCTCTCGCTCGTCATCATGTTGCTCGGGCTGGTGTCCTACGGGCGTTTGTCGGTGCGCGAATACCCCAAGATCGATGAACCGGTAGTGACGGTGAGCACCGATTATCGCGGGGCATCGGCCGACATCATCGAGAGCCAGGTGACCAAGCCGCTGGAAGACTCGCTCGCCGGCATCGAAGGTGTCGAAGTGCTGACTTCTATCTCGCGTGCCGAACGTAGCCAGATTTCGGTGCGTTTCAAGCTCGAACGCGACCCGGATTCCGCCGCTTCCGACGTGCGCGACCGTGTTTCGCGGGTGCGCAACAAACTGCCGGACGAAGTCGATGAGCCGGTCATTGCCAAGGTCGAGGCCGACGCCAACCCGATCATCTGGATGGCTTTTTCCTCCGACCGCCATTCGCCGCTGGAAGTCACCGACGTTGCCAATCGTTTCGTCAAGCCGCGTCTGCAAACCCTGCCCGGTGCGGCGGATGTGCGTGTGTTCGGCGAGCGTAAATTTGCCATGCGTATTTGGCTGGACAAAGCGCGTCTGGCCGCTTACCGCCTGACCCCGGCCGATGTGGAAGAGGCTTTGCGCCGCCAGAACGTGGAAGTGCCGGCCGGGCGCATCGAAAGTGCGGCGCGCGAGTTTTCGGTGGTGGCCAGCACCGATTTACGCACCCCGGAAGAATTCGCCGCCGTGGTCGTGCGCACAGTGAATGGCTATCCGGTGCGCATCGCCGATGTGGCAAAGGTCGAAATTGGTGCCGCGAGTGAGCGCAGCTCGGTGCGTTTCAAAGGTCGGCCAGCGGTTTCCTTGGGTGTCATTAAGCAGGCTACGGCCAACCCGCTCGAACTCTCGCAGGCGATGTACGCCGAGTTGCCGCGCATCAGCGCTGAATTGCCGCCCGGCATGAGCGTCAATATTTCCTATGATTCCTCGATTTTCATCGATCGTTCGATCAAATCCGTATTTACGACGATCGGCGAAGCCATCGTTTTGGTGCTGGCGATCATCTTTTTCTTTTTGCGCAATCTGCGCGCCACCCTGATTCCGCTGGTGACGATTCCGGTTTCTCTGGTGGGGGCGTTTGCGCTGATGTTTCTCTTTGGTTTTTCCATCAATACGCTGACGCTTTTGGCCCTGGTGCTGGCGATCGGTCTAGTGGTCGATGATGCTATCGTGGTCCTGGAAAATATTTTCCGCCACATCGAAGAAGGCATGCCGCGCCGGGAAGCGGCGTTCAAAGGCGCGCAGGAAATCGGTTTTGCCGTGGTCGCCATGACGCTCACCCTGGCTGCTGTGTACGCGCCGGTGGCCTTCATGACCGGGCGTATCGGAAAACTATTCATCGAATTTGCCCTCACCCTGGCTGGCGCGGTACTCGTTTCCGGCTTCGTGGCGCTGACGCTCTCGCCGATGATGTGCTCGGTGCTGCTGCGTCACGAAGAAAAGCATTCCCGAGGTTTCATGCTCATTGAAAATTTCCTCAATGGCCTGAACGCCGGCTACCGGCGCGTACTGACGGCAGCCCTGGGCCAGCGCTGGCTGGTATTTGCCGGTTTCGTGGCGGTGGCCGCGCTGTGCGGCGTGCTACTGAAGGCGCTCAAATCCGAACTCGCACCGGTGGAAGATCGCGGCACCATCGTCGGCGTATTCAACGGCCCGGAAGGTGCAACGCTCGAATACACTGAAAAATACGCTCGTCAGGTGGAAGAGATTTACAGCAAAACGGCCGATATCCAGCGTTATTTCGTGGTCGCCGGCAACCCCGTGGTGAGCCAGGGAATCTCTTTCGTCGGCCTGAACGACTGGAGCGAACGTAGCCGTAATTCGCAAGCCATAGCCAAGGAATTGTTCCCGCAGTTTGCCGCCATTCCCGGCGTCCAGGCTTTTCCGGTGACGCCGCCCTCCCTGGGGCAAAGCCCGCGCGAGCGGCCGATCAATTTCGTGGTCGCCACATCGGCCTCTTACGAAGAATTGCAGGAAGTGACGCGCGAGCTGCTCGATACCCTGGCGAAAAACCCCGGGCTGACCAACCTCGATACCGATTTGAAGCTGAACAAGCCGGAGCTTTCGATTCGCGTGCGCCGTGACAAGGCGGCGGATCTGGGGGTTTCGGTGGACAGTGTCGGGCGCACCCTGGAAAGCACGCTGGGCGGACGGCAGGTCACCCGCTTCAAGCGCGACGGCGAACAATACGACGTGATCGTGCAGGTGGCTGACACCGAGCGTAGCAACCCGGCGCAGATCAACGACATCTACGTGCGCGGCCAGAATGACGCCATGATTCCCCTGAACAACCTGCTCGCCGTGCAGGAAACCGTGGCCCCGCGCGAACTCAATCACTTCGGTCAGCGCCGCGCCGTCAGCATTACGGCCAACCTCGCTCCCGGCTACACCATGGGCGAAGCGCTGGCGGCGATGGAAAACGCCGCCGCCAGCGTGCTCAAACCAGGCTACAACGTCGACTACAACGGCCAGTCGCGCGAATTTCGGCAATCTTCTTCTTCGCTGGCCGTCACTTTTTTGCTTGCGCTCGCCTTCATTTATCTCGTGCTGGCCGCCCAATTCGAAAGTTTTCGTGACCCCTTCATCATCATGCTCACCGTGCCGCTCTCCATGGCCGGCGCGCTGCTCGCCCTGTGGGCCACCAACGGCAC
>NZ_JBLJBW010000052.1:0-15615 GCF_047638095.1 Azonexus sp. | reverse complement strand
GAGCGCGAGCGCTGGGCGGAACCGCTCGAAGACGGCGTGCGCCGCACGCTTGGGGAAAACCTCGGGCAGCTGCTCGGTGCCGGACAGGTGATCCAGCTCCCCGCCCCCCCGGGCATCAGCGCCGAGTATCGCCTGCATCTGGAAATCATCCGCTTCGATGCCAGCACCACCAACGAAGTCTGGCTACATGCCCGCTGGAACATCCAGACTGGCGCAACTGCCAGCCGCCTGCACGAACAGCGCATCCGCATCGACACCAACAACACCGACACCGGCACCACCATCCACGCGATGAATGCCGCCCTACGCGAACTCAGCCGGCAGATTGCCGCTAGCCTGGACTCTGGTCACTCTGCCCATTCCGCTGCAAGGTGAGAGCGGAATAAGCGAAACCCTTTACTGGAGCCGCAGCGATGCAGGGCATGCAAATCAGTTACCCGCTACCAGACTCACGCCTTCTTCGCTGGCCGCCCGGTCTTGATGCGTTCGACACCGGCCATCGCTTCCTGCAATGCCGCATCGTCGAGGCTGGCCAGTTGCGCCAGGCCGGCGCGTAGCAGTTCGCTTTTTTTGACGCTTTCCCCCAGCGCCAGTAAACGCTGTTTGAGCTGCGCGATCTGCGCGTACTCCGCCTCCGGCATCGCGTAGCTGTCACGGATCAGCTTGTTTTTTCTGGGTTTTGCAGATTTGCTGTGGGGCATGGCGGCGATCATCCGTGGGCAGGCGGGCAGTGTAGCAATTTTTCGCCTGGCTGCGCTGCTGCGGCAAAAGCGTAAAATAGCGCTCCCTCCACCCTAGGTAAGACCATGACACAGGATGAACTGAAAGCCGCCGTTGCCCAGGCCGCCATTGAATACGTACTGGCCGAGGTGGCGCAGGGGGCGCTGATCGGTGTCGGCACCGGCTCTACCGCCAATTATTTCATTGACGCCCTGGCCGCGCATAAAGACCGCTATCGTGGCGCTGTCGCCAGTTCTGAAGCCACCCGCCAGCGTCTGGAACAACACGGCATTGCGGTTTTTGACCTAAACGAGGTCAGCGAGCTGCCGGTTTACGTAGACGGTGCCGACGAGATCGACGCCGGTCTGCACATGATCAAGGGCGGCGGCGGCGCGCTGACACGGGAAAAAATCGTCGCGGCTGTTGCCCGGACCTTCGTCTGCATTGCCGATGCCTCGAAGCAGGTCGAGGTCATGGGCCGTTTCCCCCTGCCGGTGGAAGTCATTCCCATGGCACGCGAATACGTGGCGCGGGAATTACGCCAGCTTGGCGGCAAACCGGTGCTGCGCGCCGGTTTCATCACCGACAACGGCAACCAGATCCTCGATGTACACGGCCTGCAGATCACGGCACCAAAAGTGCTGGAAGAGCGCATCAACCAGATCGTCGGTGTCGTCACCAATGGCCTGTTTGCGCTGCGCCCGGCCGACGTGCTGCTGCTGGGAACGGCTCAGGGTGTGCAGCGCTTTCCGGGGTAAAGCCCCAGGAAGGTTCCTGGGGCCGTGACCGGCACGCCCCAGGGAGCGGCGCTCAGGCCGAGGGGGGAACGTAGCCCTGCACCTGATCGGCACCCTCACCGAAAAAGTGTTTTTCCAACTGTTCGGCCAAATACTTACGGTGGCGGGCATCCACGAGGTTGAGGCGGTTTTCGTTGATGATCATGGTTTGCAGGCGAATCCACTGATCCCAGGCTTCCTTCGATACATTCTCGAAAATGCGCTGGCCGAGCGCGCCCGGATACGGCGGGCGCTCCATACCGTCTGCCTCGCGCCCCAATTTGATGCAATTAACCTTGCGTGTCATGCGTACTACTCCTTGAAAAAATGAAAAATCAGTGCGGGTCGCTGGCGAGTTGATCACGCCAACGCCAAGAAATATCGCGCCGTTCGACTTCACGACGGATGTCGACCATGGCTTGCTCCACTTGTTCCGGCGCGCCTTCCACCCCCAGCTCCAGATGCCGCCGCTCCTGGCCTTGCAAAGAGGGCAGGGAAAACAGGCGTAACTCGGGGTACTGCGCCACGATGCGCTCCATCAGATCGAGCAGAGCGCTCTCATAGGCATTGGCTCCTGTGAGCAAAAATGCCCGTTCGATGCGCGCATCGAGAGGGCGAAACAGATCACGATAAAAAGTATCGAGCACCCATTCGATCATCGGGTGCGCCATTTGCGGAAAACCCGGGGTGAAGTAATGCTCGCGCGCCATGAAACCGGGCACGCGGTTGAAGGGATTGGGCAAAATCTCCGCGCCTTCTGGGAAAGTCACCAGCAGTTTGCGCTCGGCGCTGATTTCCTCGCCAGCAAAGCGCACTTTCAGTTCTTCCAGCCCCACCGGATGCAAGCTCAGACCGACACCCAGCGCCTCCGCTGCGGCCTGGCGCGTCTGATCGTCCGGCGTGTTACCGATGCCGCCACAGGAAAACACCACCTCGCCCGCCGCCATGCTGCGCTTGAAGCGCTGCGCCAGGCGCGCCCGGTCGTCACCCAAATACTCTACCCAGGACAGGCGCAAGCCGCGCGCTGCGAGCAGTTCGGCGATTTTGGCGAAATGCTTGTCCTGGCGTTTGCCGGAAAGAATTTCATCGCCGATGATGACGGCACCAAAAACCCGACCCATGCTTCACAAATCCTCGAACAAGGCGTCCGGCGGCAGCACGAAATCAAGGCTATTGAGCACCAGACCGCGCGGGCTGTCACTCACCACCAGCAGCCAATCGTCTCTTTCCTGGCGGCGAAACACTTCGATGTCCCGGCTTTCCGGGTGAATCAGCGCGTATTCCTTGAGGCTGTCCAGACGCCGGTAAGCGGCAAATTTCTCGCCCCGGTCGTAATCGGCGGTGGAAGGCGACAGAATTTCGATGATCACCGTCGGGTGCCGCATCACCAGCTCGGCGCTCAGATCGTCGGCATGGCAGGTGACGAACAGATCGGGGTAAAAGCTGCAATTCTCCGCCACCGACAATTTGATGTCGTTCATGAACGCCCGGCAAGCTGTACCACGCAGATGGGCTTTCAGTTCGGCAAAACAGTTGCCAGCTACCAGGGCATGCTTGCGCCGCGCGCCCACCATGTTGTAAATCTCGTGTGGGTAAACTTCGCCGAAATGCAGCTCGTATTTTTCCGGCTGCTGCTCCTCCCAGACGAGAAACTCGTCCAGAGTCATGGTTTTGTCATTGACCGCAGGAAGATTCATCGCACGTTCTCCTTGTCCGTAAGTGGGCAAGAATAGCAAGAAAATGGCAGGAAAGCGCCGGCCCTGGCGCAAATCCGGCCTGGCGGCGCTGCTAGAATCCCCCTCTCACACGGGGGAAGGACAGCCATGAAAATCTCTGTCGGCCTGTACGGCGCTACCGCACACCAGATCGCGCTGGTGCTCATTCAGGGTTTCAACCGCCACTACCGGCTGTTTCGTGACACCTGTCACGGTGCCAAACGACGTTTCGAGCAGGGTGACTGGCCGGGGGTGCATCGCGCGGTAAAAGAGCGCATCCGCTTCTACGATGACCGGGTCTATGAATGTATCGAACGCCTGCGCAGCGAATTTGATATCGAAAACCTCGATGATGCCACCTGGCAGCAGGTCAAGCTCCTGTTCATCGGCCTCTTGCTCAACCACAAGCAGCCGGAGCTGGCGGAAACCTTCTTCAACTCGGTGACCACGAAAATCCTCCAGCGCGAGTATTTCCACAATGATTTCATGTTCGTGCGCCCGGCCATTTCCACCGAAAACCTGGAAGGCGACGAGGGCGCGATCTACCGCAGTTATTACGTCGATGCACGCGGGCTGCGCGGCACGCTGCGCCGGATTCTGCTCGATTTCGCCTGGCAGCGCCCCTTCGCCCATCTGGAGCGCGACATCAAGCACGCGCACCGCGCCATCAGCGAGCATCTGCACGGCATGCCGCCGCGCGAAGTGAATTTCCAGATTCAGGTACTGGCGTCCGCCTTTTATCGCAACAAGGCGGCTTACATCATCGGCAAGGCGATCAACGGACCGCTCGAATATCCCTTCGCCATTCCTGTGCTGCACGACGCCGACGGCGCGCTCTTTCTTGATACGGTGCTGCTCGATGCCTGGCGCATCGGCCTGCTGTTCTCGCTGTCGCGCGCCTATTTCATGGTCGATATGGAAGTGCCGTCGAGCTACGTGCAATTCCTGCGCACCATTTTGCCCAACAAGCCGCGCTCCGAGCTCTACATCATGCTGGGGCTGGGCAAGCAGGGAAAAACCATGTTTTTCCGCGACCTGATCTATCACCTGCACCATTCGCGGGACAAATTCATCATGGCCCCCGGCATCCGCGGCCTAGTCATGCTGGTATTCACCCTGCCCTCCTATCCTTATGTGTTCAAGATCATCAAGGACGTGTTCGGACACAGCAAGGAGATGGATCGGGCGACGGTGAAGAAGAAATTCCTCATGGTCAAACAGGTGGATCGCGTCGGGCGCATGGCCGACACCCTGGAATTTTCCAACGCGCTGTTTCCGCTGGAGCGCTTCGACCCCGAGGTGCTGGACGAATTGCAGCGGCTGGCGCCTTCACAGATCGAGATCGAAGACGAGCAGCTCATCATCCGCCACCTCTACATCGAGCGGCGCATGGAGCCGCTCAACCTGCATCTGGAACGCATGGAAAGAAGCAGGGACATGGCCGCAATGGAGCACGCCATCCGCGAATACGGCAACGCCATCCGCGAACTGGCGCTGGCCAACATCTTCCCCGGCGACATGCTATGGAAGAACTTTGGCGTCACCCGCTACGGGCGCGTGGTGTTCTACGATTACGACGAAATCGAATACATGACCGACATGAATTTCCGCAAAATCCCGCCCGCCCCCGATTTTGAAACCGAGATGTCCGGCGAGGTGTGGTACCCGGTTGCGCCGCGCGACGTCTTCCCGGAAGAGTTCGCCACCTTCCTGCTCGGCTCGCCGCAGATCCGCAAAATCTTCATGCAACACCATAAAGATTTACTGACCCCTGCCTTCTGGCAAAACACCCAGGAAAAAATTCGCGCCGGTCTTCTGGAAGATTTTTTCCCCTACCCGGAAAGCTTACGTTTCAATCAACACGGGGAAGAAAGCAAAAAACCTGCATAAACAGGCGCTTTCATGCTGCGCCGCAACAATAACCAAATGTTGCAGCGCACATAGATAAACGAAAGCTTATCTTTTTACCTAAAAATCCTGAACAAAAAAACCGGCTCTCTCCTTTATCGTTAGCGGCCTTTTTGCTTTTTGGGCAATACGCTACTCAAGGAGAAACCTAAGATGCCGCTCACCCTGGTGGCTGCTCGGGAAACGGCAGACGGCGAACGCCGCACGCCGCTGGTGCCCGAAACAGCCAAAAAATTTACCGCGCTCGGCGCAAAACTCCGGCTGGAAAGCAACACCAGCCTGGAAAGCCATTTTCTCGACAGCGACTATGTCGACACCGAAATCAAGGCCAGCCTGCAAGACACCTACGCCGGCGCAGACGTGGTGTTGCGCGTCACGCCGCCCAGCGACGAAGAAATTGCCGCCCTGCCGGAGGGCTCGGTGCTGATCGGCCTGTTGAAGCCCTACTCTTCGAAAGAGCGGCTGGCCGCGCTCAATGCCAAAAAGATCACTGCCTTCGCCCTCGAACTCTTGCCGCGCATCTCGCGCGCCCAGAGTATGGACGCGCTCTCCTCGCAGGGCGCTTGCTCCGGCTACCAATGCGGTCTGATCGCCGCCGCCCGCTGCACCAAGTTCTTCCCCATGCTGACCACCGCCGCCGGCACCGTGCGTCCGGCCCGTGCTCTGGTCATCGGCGCTGGCGTCGCCGGTCTGCAAGCCATTGCCACCTGCAAGCGCCTGGGCGCGATGGTCGAAGCCTATGACGTGCGCGCCGCAGCCAAGGAACAGATCGAATCGCTCGGCGCGAAATTCGTCGATACCGGCGTTTCCGCTGACGGCAGCGGCGGCTATGCGCGCGAACTGTCTGCTGAGGAAAAGGCGCAGCAAGCGGAAAAGCTGACCAAGGCCATCGCCGCCGCCGATGTGGTGATCACCACCGCCTCCATTCCCGGCAAGCGCGCGCCCATCATCGTCACCAAAACCATGGTCGAGCGCATGAAGTACGGCGCGATCATCGTCGATCTGGCCGCCGAAACCGGCGGCAACTGCGAACTGACCCAGCCCGGCGAGCACGTGGTGTACGACGACGTGCACATCCACGGCCCGCTCAACCTGCCCTCGCGCATGCCGACGCACGCCTCCGAGCTGTACGCCAAAAATCTCTACAACTTCCTGTCGCCCTTCATCAAGGACGGCGAACTCAACATTGACTGGGAAGACGAAGTGGTCGCCGGCACCCTGCTGTGCAAGGACGGGGCCACCGTGCATCCGCGTGTCAAAGAACTTCTGGGAGACGCCTGATGGACGGTCTGCTCGCACTCTACATCTTCATGCTCGCCGCCTTCACCGGCTACGAGATCATCGCCAAGGTGCCGGTGATTCTGCACACGCCGCTGATGTCCGGCTCCAACTTCATCCACGGCGTGGTCGTGGTCGGCGCGATGCTCGTGCTCGGCATGGCCGAAGGCCCGCTGCAACAGGCCATCGGCTTCTTCGCCGTGGCGCTTGGCGCGGCCAACGCGGCCGGCGGTTATGTGGTGACCGAACGCATGCTCGCCATGTTTAAAAAGAAGGAAGACTGAACATGACCATCCCCGTTTATGTGCAAGCCGCCTGGTTCGTCGGCGCGCTGCTCTTCATCTTCGGCCTCAAGGGCATGAGCTCCCCGGCCAGCGCCCGGCGCGGCATCGTCATTGCCGGTTACGGCATGCTGGTCGCCATTGCTGCGGTGTTCCTCATCCCCGGCCTGCAAAACCTCGGCTTGATGCTCCTGGCACTGGTCGTCGGCGGCGCGCTGGCCTGGATTTCCGGCAAAAAGGTGCAGATGACCGACATGCCGCAGATGGTCGCCATCTACAACGGCATGGGCGGCGGCGCGGCGGCGGCGATTGCGGCAGTGGAATTTGCCAAGGGCGAAATGCACGGCCTGGTCGCCACCATTCTCGCCGTGCTCGGCGCGCTGATCGGCGCGGTGTCCTTCACCGGCTCCTGCGTCGCCTGGGCCAAGCTGCAGGGCGTGCTCAAGAAAGCCTGGCGGCTGCCGGCGCAAAATGCGGTCAACGTCGTGCTGGCGCTGGCCGCCATCGCGCTCGGCGTGGCGGTGATCCTGCTCGCGCCGCAAAAGCCGGAACTGGTGGTCGCCTTCTTCGTCGTCTCGCTCGTCCTCGGCCTGATCGTCACCCTGCCCATCGGCGGGGCCGACATGCCGGTGGTGATCTCGCTGTTCAACGCCTTCACCGGGCTGGCTGTGGGTTTCGAGGGCTATGTGCTGGGCAACCCGGCGCTCATCATCGCCGGTATCGTGGTCGGCGCGGCCGGCACCCTGCTCACGCAGTTGATGGCCAAGGCGATGAACCGCCCGCTCTCCAACATCCTGTTTACGCCGATGGTGGCCGCCAGCAGCGGCGAAGCCATTACCGGCACGATGAAGGAAGTCGGCGCCATCGACGCCGCTGCCATGATGCGCTACGCCAGCAAGGTCATCATCGTGCCGGGCTATGGCATGGCAGTGGCGCACGCGCAGCACAAGGTGTGGGAAATGACGGCGCTGCTCGAAGAAGCCGGGGTGGAAGTGAAGTTCGCCATCCACCCGGTGGCAGGACGCATGCCGGGTCACATGAACGTGCTGTTGGCCGAGGCCGGCGTGCCTTACGACAAGATCTTCGATCTGGAGGAAATCAACGGCGAGTTCGGCCAGGCCGACGTGGCGCTCATCATCGGTGCCAACGACGTGGTCAACCCGACGGCGCGCACCGACAAATCCAGCCCGATCTATGGCATGCCCATCCTCAACGCCGACCACGCGCAAAACGTGATCGTCATCAAACGCGGCAAAGGCACCGGCTACTCCGGCATCGAGAACGCCCTGTTCTACACCGACAACTGCCGCATGCTATACGGCGATGCGCAGCCAATGGCGGGCGAGATCATTCAGCATCTGAAAACCATGGGCTGATCGCATCCCGGCAACAAAAGCCAAACAAAAACCCCGGCAAGTTCGACTTGCCGGGGTTTTTTCATTGGCCTTGAGAAATTCAGGCGCGCTGCGGACTACGCCAGCCCATCAGGGTATAGACCAGAATGGTCGTTCCGACCAGGCCCAGACCAAAGACCAGGGCGATCAGGAACCAGTCCGCCGGGCCGCCGGCATCGGTGAAGCCGGAAGAGGAGACTTTTGCCATCAGAACGAGCGCCAGACAGCCACCGGCGACACCCGCAAATTCTGAGCGCACCAAACGGCGCGAGTTGATTTTGCGTTCTTTCAAAAGCAAGGCAAAAAACGCCACCGTTCCCAGCAAAATGACGAAAACCATCAGCCACAGCAGCGGGCCGCCGAGCATTTCCTGAAAAACGGTCCAGAAGACCAGGGGATCGAGTTCTTTCATGTCATTTCCTCCAAGAATCAGGCGCGACCGCGCAACATGCTGATGTACGTGGGTTTCAGGGCCATGGTTTTCATCACCCAGCTGATCCACAACTCCTCCAGCGGCGCGATGATGCCGGGGAAGGACGGCGTGAGGTTGTCCTTGTAGTCGAACTCGATCAGCATTGCCTGGCCCAGGCGGGTAATCAGCGGGCAGGAGGTGTAGCCGCCGTAGTGGGCTTGCGATTCCTTGCCTTCGATCTGCGCCACCAGATGATCGATCGCCACCGGCACCTGCCATTTGACGCTGGCCGCCGTTTTGCCCTTGGGCACGCCGGCCACGTCGCCCACCGCGAACACGTTGTCGAAACGGGCGTGGCGCAGGTTGTGCTTGTTCACCTCGATCCAGCCGTCGGCCGCCCAGTTGCCTTCCTGCCAGGGCAGCGGGCTGTTGCGCACGGCATCGGCGGCACGCATCGGCGGAATCACGTTGATGAAGTCGTAACCCAGTTCCACCGGACCTTCCGCCGTTTTGAAGGTGGCGATTTTCTTGCCCAGATCGAGCGCCGTCAAAATGCGCTCGTAATTCATCTTGACATCGCGCTCGCCAAACAACATGCGGACCTTTTCCGAGACGATGGGTACGCTGAACAGCACCTTGTTGTTGGCGTTGTAGATCAGCTCCGCCTTGCCACGGTTACCCCGGCGGCGCAGGTAGTCGTCGGTGATAAAGGTGTATTTCAAAGGCGCACCGGCGCACTTCATTTCTGTGCCGGGACGCAGAAAGACGCCGACGCCGCCGGTATCGGCAAACTGCGACATGGCCTGCCAGGTGGCCGCCGCCTTTTCCGGACTGTGATAAATGCTGCCCAGACCGTTATGGCCGATCTGTTCCACATCCATGCCTTCAATCGCGGCGTAATCGAGCTTCAATCCGGTCGCCACGATCAAATAATCGTAGGGCAAGGGTTTGCCACTCGCGGTCACCAGTTTTTTGCCTTCCGGATCGATTTCGGCCACCGCTTCCTCGATCAGTTCCACCCCTGCCGGCACGTAGTCCTTGGTCGCCGACACCACATAGGAAGCCGGTTTGATGCCACCGGCGACGAGCGTGAAACCCGGCTGATAAAAATGCTCTTTACGCGCATCGACCAGGGTGATCTGCGCGCCCTCCAGGCGTTGCATCAACTGCGCGGCGGCGGTCAAACCGGCAGCACCCGCACCGGCAATGACGATACGCGCCGAAGATTTGACTTTCGGCGCCGCACTGGCGTTGGCCGGCAAAAGCAGCATACTGCCCGCCCCCGCCGCGCCCAGTTTCAAAAACGAGCGCCGATCAAGCGAACCGGGGTCGCTCAGGATCTTGGACACTACCTCCTTGGACATATTGACTCCTTCCTCATTCATGGTTTTTGTTTGAAAATTGATGCAAACGAAAATTAACACAAACTAATTTTCTAATCATCGATTACTTGATCCCTCGATCAAATTTCCTTTCGTGACGCGCGCACCAAGCTGCAGGCACATCCCCTAAAATCGCGCCCTTTCTGTCGTTTTACGTTTCTGTCGATTTTGTTCGAGGCATTTTCATGAAAACCTTTACCGCCCTTGCCTTGCTCGCCTGCCTGGCCAGCAGCGCCGCCCACGCCGCCGACCCCAACCTGGGGCGCAATCTCGCCGCCACCTGCGCCAACTGCCACGGCACCAACGGCAAGGCCGTGGCCGGTTCCGGCATGGGCTCCTTGGCTGGCGAGAACAAAGCCAATCTCCTGCAAAAACTCAGCGATTTTCGTAACGGCGCGCGCCCTTCCAGCATCATGGAACAGATCACCAAGGGCTATAGCGAAGCGCAGCTGGCGCTGATCGCCGATTATTTCGCCGCGCAAAAATAAGGAGAACCTCATGTTGACGATGCAACGACGCAATTTTCTCAAGGCCGGCGCGGCGGCCGGTACCCTGGCTGCCCTGCACGGCTGCACCGCCGGGCATAAAGCAAGCGGCCATGTGGTCGTGGTCGGCGGCGGCTACGGCGGCGCAACGGCGGCCAAATACCTGCGCCTGTGGAGCCAAGGCCGGGTGCAAGTGACGCTGATCGAGCGGCAGCCGCACTTTATCTCCTGCCCGATTTCCAATCTGGTTTTGCACGGCAGCAAACAAATGGCCGACATCACCGTCGGCTACGACAATCTGCACAGCAAATGGGGCGTGCGCGTCATTCAGGGCGAAGTCGTCGCCCTCGATAGCGCAGCCCGCAGCCTGCAACTGGCTGACGGCAGCAAAATCGGCTACGACCGAGTGATTCTCTCGCCCGGTATCGACTTCATGTACGAGCAGATTCCCGGCCTGAACAACGCCGCCGCCCAGGAAAAAATCCTGCATGCCTGGAAAGCCGGCGCACAAACCGTGGCGCTACGCCGCCAGCTCGAAGCCATGCCCAACGGCGGCGTATTCGCCCTGAGCATCCCGAAAGCCCCCTACCGCTGCCCGCCCGGCCCCTACGAGCGCGCCTGCCTGGTGGCCGATTATTTCAAAACGCACAAACCGAAATCGAAAGTCGTCATTCTCGATGCCAATGAGGACGTGCAATCGAAAAAGGGGCTGTTTGTCAAAGCCTGGAACGAGTTGTACAAAAATCATCTGGAATACCGCCCGAACAGCGAAGTGCGCGATGTCGATGTCGCCAGCAACACGGCCATCCTCGAATTCGACAAATTCAAGGCCGATGTGCTGAACGTCATTCCGCCGCAACGCGCCGGCGACATTGCCCGCCAGGCCGGCATCAAGCTCGTCAACACCCGCTGGGCGGACATCGACTGGCTGAGCATGGAATCGACCAGCACCCCGGGCGTGCATATCATTGGCGATGCGATTTTCCCCGCCCCGACCATGCCCAAATCCGGCCACATGGCGAACCAGCACGGCAAACTGGCGGTGGCCGCCATCCTCAACCTACTCGCCGGTGACGCCCCCAGCCCCAGCCCGGTGGTGATGAATACCTGCTACAGCTTCGTCGACGGCAAACAAGCCGTGCATGTCGCCTCGGTGCATCAGTACGACGCCGCGACCAAGTTGGTCCAGCCGGTCAAGGGTGCCGGCGGCCTGTCCGCCGCCCGCAACGAAATGGAAGGCAAGGCGGCGCTCGCCTGGGCGAAGAATATTTGGGCGGATATGTTGGTGTAGGGCGCGGGGGGCATTGAGGGGGCTTGGGGGGATTTTGCTTTTCGAGCGGGGCTCCTTGTTTTGCCGCCGGGTTCCGCGCTGCGGCGCGGGCATACTTTCTTTTGCTTGCCCAAAAGAAGGTAGCCAAAGAAAAAGGCACCCCGTGGTCGACGCCCCGCTGCGCGGGGTGCCTTGCGCTACTCGGCAGGCCGGGCGGCTGGCTAAACTCGCCGCTGCGCGGCTCAAACATAGCCAGCCGAAAGCCCCCGGCCCGTCTGCGTTGCTCAGCGTCTTCCAAGGGGAAGGAAAAAACCCGCCGGACTTGAGCAGCAACCGAGAATCGCAGCTTTGTTCCGGCGCAAAGATAAAGCTGTTTTTCTCTTGATCTGCCGTGCTTGGTGTCAGGACTAGCCGGTTTCAGTTTTGAGCCTCAACTTCACTGCTCGTACCAAAAAAATCTGGAATTTCCGACCGCCCTTCAAACCCGGATGGTTTTTCCCCCATGAGAGGTGCCGAGCAACGCAGGGCTTGGCGGATAAAGGGCAAGCATGTTTGAGGGGCGCAGCCCCGAGTTTGCGCCGCCCCCGCCAAGACCGAGTAGCGCAGGGAAGCCCCGCAGGGGCCACCGAACCGGGGTCGCCTTCTTTTTGCTTACTTTTTCTTGGCGAAGCAAGAAAAAGTAAGACGCGCCGCAGCGCGGAACCAGGCGCAAAACAAAGAACCCGGCCCGAAAAGCAACCCCCAAAAAACCACACCAAATCAATCCAAAGTCGCAATATAAGCCGCCACCGCGTGCGTCTCCAGTTCCGTCAGCTTGGACGCCACCGTATGCATGACGGCATTGTCGTTATTGCGTTCGCGCGTATTGAACTGCTTGATCTGCTCTTCGGTATAGCGCGGATGTTGCCCGGCCAGGCGCGGTAACTGTGCCGTGCCGTGGCCATTGTCGCCGTGGCAGCTGGCGCAGGCGGGCAGGCCGGAAAATGGGTTGCCGCGCTGAAAGATGTATTTGCCAACGCCCAGTAATTCGGCATCCCGAATCTGCCGCCCGGGCACCTGTTTGCTCTCGAAATACTTCCCGAGCGCCTGCATTTCTGCCGGCGTCAGGTTTTCCGCCTGAGGCTGCATGGTCTCGCTCTTGCGTTTGCCGGATTTGAATTCAGCCAGCTGCTTGGCCACATACTCCCAATGTTGCCCCGCCAGACGCGGGAAAACGGCACTGACCGAATCCCCCTTCATGCCATGGCACAGGGAACAGCGTTCGCTAACAATGGCCTCAACCCTGGACTGATCTGCCGCTTTTGCCGGCACAACTGCCGCTGCAAGTAACGCCACTGCCGTTAAAAATTGCCGCATTTTCATCCTCCTTTATCGTATTTTTCTGCTTTCTGCCTCGCTTCGCTTCGCTGCCTTCACGCCTGCCCCGTGCTGCCAAAGCCGCCTTCGCCGCGCTCACTCGCAGAAAATTCTTCCACCACATTAAATGCAGCCTGCACCACCGGCACGATCACCAACTGCGCAATGCGCTCCAGCGGCGTTATCGTAAACGCGGCATTGCCGCGATTCCACACCGACACCATCAACTGTCCCTGATAGTCGCTGTCGATCAAACCGACCAGATTACCGAGCACGATGCCATGTTTATGCCCTAAACCGGAGCGCGGCAAAATCATGGCGGCCAGACCGGCGTCCTGCAGGTGAATCGCCAAGCCAGTCGGCACCAATTCACTTTGCCCCGGCGCAAGGCGCAGCGGCGTTTCAAGGCAAGCCCGCAAATCCAGACCAGCCGCGCCGGGTGTGGCGTATTGCGGCAAATTGTCTTGCAGGCGGGGGTCAAGAATTTTGACGTCGATCGTCGTATTTGATTTGGCGCTCATGCGCTATCTCCCAATAATTTAGCAATATGTTCAATGAGTTGGACGGCGAGAAGCGCTTTACTTGCCGGCGGCAAAGGGTGGCTGCCGTGGTCGTCAAAGAGAACGAGGCGGTTGTCACTGCCGCCAAAACCGTCTTGCATCAAGTTGCCGACAATCAGCGGAATCTTCTTTTTCAGACGTTTTTTCTGCGCGTATTCTTCGAGGTTCTGGCTCTCCGCGGCAAAACCGACACAAAACGGCCCCTGCGGCAAAGCGGCCACTTCGGCCAGAATGTCCGGGTTTTCGATCAGCGCAATCGCCGGCACACCGCCTTCGTCTTTTTTTAGCTTATGCGCCACCGGCTGCGCGACACGATAATCCGCCACCGCCGCCACCGCGATGAAAATATCCTCTTTTGGCGCACGCGCCATGACGGCTGCGTGCATCTCCAGCGCGCTGCGTACATTGATCCGGGTAACACCAGCCGGTTCCGCCAAGGCCACCGGCCCGGACACCAAGGTGACGCATGCGCCGGCGCGGCGGGCGGCCGCGGCAAGCGCGTAACCCATGCGCCCGGAAGATAAATTGGTGATGCCGCGCACGGCGTCGATGGCTTCGAACGTTGGCCCGGCCGTTAGCAGCACGCGACGGCCGGCCAGTATTTTGGGCGTAAAGAAATCGATCAGCGCCGCCAGCAATTCCTCCGCCTCCAACATCCGCCCCGGACCGACCTCGCCGCAAGCCTGCGCGCCAGAGGCGGGGCCGAGCAGATGCACGCCGTCGGCAACAAGTTGCGCCACATTGCGCTGCGTCGCCGGGTTTTCCCACATCTGACGGTTCATCGCCGGGGCCACCAGCAAAGGGCAGGTACGCGCCAAGACCATGGTGGCGAGTAAATCATCGGCCATACCCGCCGTAATGCGCGCGAGAAAATCGGCCGAAGCCGGGGCCACCACGATGGCATCGGCCTGGCGTGACAAATCGATGTGCGCCATGGCGTTCGGCATGCGCGCATCCCATTGATCGAGATACACCGGCTGCCCGGAGAGCGCCTGGAAGGTCGTCGGTGTCACGAAATGCGTCGCCCCCTCGCTCATTGCCACCTGCACCTCTGCCCCCGCCTTAACCAACAGGCGCACCAGTTCTGCCGCCTTATAGGCTGCGATGCCGCCCGTCACCCCAAGAACGATACGCCGACCCTTTAATTCCATTGTCATTTCCTATAAGATACTTTCATTCGCCCATTTTACTGGAGAGCGCAGCATGGCAATCAACGATTGGCCGGCCCGGGAACGCCCCCGCGAACGGCTTATTGCATTTGGCGAAAGTGCTCTTTCAGACGCCGAATTGCTCGCCATTTATTTACGCGTTGGCATTCGCGGCAAAAGCGCTGTCGATCTTGCCCGCGACCTTCTTTCCCGGCACGACGGCAGCCTGGGCCGGCTGGCGAGCAGCCCGCTTGCCGAACTGGCGCGTACACCAGGCATCGGCATGGCCAAGGCGGCGCAGCTCAAAGCCAGTTTCGAACTGAGCCGGCGCGCCCTCACCGAAGCCATGAACGAGCGCGACAACCTTGCGTCACCGGAAAAAGTCCGCGACTGGCTACGCCTGAGCATGGCCTACCTGCCGCAAGAATGTTTCGTCGCCCTCTGGCTGGACGCCCAACACCGCCTGATCCTGAGCGAAACCCTATTCACCGGCACCCTGACCCAAGCCTCGGTGTACCCGCGTGAAGTCGTCAAAACCGCCTTGCAGCGCAATGCCGCCGCCGTCATTTTGGCGCACAATCACCCCTCCGGCATCGCTGAACCGTCATCCTCCGACCAAACGCTCACTTCCAGCCTGCGGCAGGCGCTGGCCATGGTGGATGTCAAACTACTGGACCATTTCATCGTCGCCGGCACGGCCAAACCGCTTTCTTTTGTCGAACGCGGGCTGTTGTAAAAGCTCGTAAGCACGGCACAAACACCACAGACAAGAAAATTTCCCGCATAAAATGTGCGCAACAACTTGATTTTGCCCACCTTGGCAGTTAGAATTCTCGGTTTCTTCTAGCCAATTCTGGAGCACCATCATGGCGCGAGTCTGCCAAGTCACGGGCAAAGGCCCGATGGTTGGGAACAAGGTTTCCCATGCCA
>NZ_JBLJBW010000051.1:9333-16036 GCF_047638095.1 Azonexus sp. | reverse complement strand
GGCCGCATCCCGGTCGTCGCGGTCACCGGCACCAACGGCAAAACCACCACCAGCCGCCTGATCGGCCGCATTTTCGAAGAAAACGGCCTGCGTGTCGGCATGACCAGTACCGACGGCATCTATGTGCAAAACCAGCGCATAGACGACGGCGACTGCTCCGGCCCGCGTAGCGCCCGCAATGTGCTGGCGCATCCCGACGTCGATGCCGCCGTGCTGGAAACGGCACGCGGCGGGTTGCTGCGCGAAGGACTTGGCTTCGATGTGTGCGACGTGGCGGTGGTCACCAACATCGGTCTGGGCGACCATCTGGGCCTCAACTACATCACCACCGTGCACGATCTGGCGGTCATCAAACGCGTCATCGTCGAAAACGTCGCCGCCACCGGCTACGCCGTACTCAATGCCGCCGACCCGGTCGTGGCGGCAATGGCCCCGCACTGCTCCGGCGCGGTCATCTTCTTTGCTCTCGACCCGCTGCACCCGGTGCTCGCCACCCACCGCGCCCAAGGCAAACGCGTGCTGTATGTCGACAAGGGCGACATCGTCTGCGGCGAAGGGCGCAAAAAACAGCGCCTGCCGCTCGCGAACATTCCGCTCACCCGCAACGGCAGCATCGGTTTTCAGGTTGAAAACGCCATGGCGGCAATTGCCACCGCCTGGGCGCTCGGCTACGAATGGGACAGCATCGAGCGCGCCTTGGCCGGCTTCGTCAGCGACGCCGCCACCGCGCCTGGCCGCTTCAACGTGTTCGATTACCAGGGTGCCACCCTGATCGCCGACTACGGCCACAACCCGGACGCCATGCTGGCTCTGGTGCGCGCCGTGGACGCCATGCCCGCCAACAAGCGTCTGGTCGTCATCAGCGGTGCCGGCGACCGGCGCGACGAGGACATCCGCCAGCAGACCGAAATCCTCGGCACTGCCTTCGACGAAGCGGTGCTCTACCAGGACGCCTGCCAGCGCGGCCGCGCCGACGGCGAAGTCATCGGTCTGTTGCGCGACGGCCTGAAGGACGCCAAGCGGGTGCGCCACGTCGAAGCCATTACCGGCGAATTCCTCGCCATCGACACCGCCCTCGCCCGCCTGCAAGCCGGCGACCTCTGTCTGATCCTGATCGACCAGGTCGAAGCCGCCCTCGCCCATATCAAAGAACGGATCGGCGCATGAAACGGGTGCTCTGCCAACGGGTGCTCTGTCTACTCGCCGCCGCCTTGGGTCTGAGCGCCCCGGCGCAAGCCTACGAAGCGCGGGAACTGCTCGAAGACTGCCGCGCCGCAGAACGTTTCTATGCCGGCGACAAAACCCGGGGCGACACCCTGTCTGCCCTGCGCAGCGGCCGCTGCATCGCCTACGTCGCCGGTTTTGCCGATGGTTATGCGGTCAGCGACTACCTCGCCGAGCGCATCGGCGTCGGCCTCAACGCCTTTTGCCTACCGCACGACACCGACCTCTCGCTACGCCTGGTCCGCGCCGTCGTCATCCACGTCGAACGCGTCCCGCCCGACACCACCATGAGCACCGCCAAACTCGTCGCCGGCGCACTCGCCCGCAGCTTCCCCTGCCCGGAGGCAGGGCCGGAAAAAAACACGGCCAAAACCAACCCGGAAAAATCTTCCGGCAAATAAACACCATGCCCAAACCCGTGGTGCCCTGACACCCCGCCAGCACGCCACCCGCGCCAAGCACAATAGAGCGCCAGCCAGCATTTCAGTTTCCACAGCTTGAATTAGTATCTTTTTTTGATACCATAAACCCATGAAACGCAAGCACGCCAAGACGCTTTCCCTGATCTTCCACCGCCCGATATCGGCCAACGTGAAGCACGATGAGGTGATGGCCCTGCTGCTTGAATTAGGCGCCCAGATTGAAACCAGTCGGGAAGGTTCTCGGGTGGGGGTCGTGCTGTTTGGCGAGTTGCGTGTGCTGCACAAACCGCATCCTTCGCCGAATATGGACAAGGGCGCGGTGGCGGCAGTGCGCGATTGGCTGGAACAACACGGAGTAACGCCATGACGATGAACACGATGAAACTGGACGGCTACACCGCCGTCATTCGCTACAACCCCGAGACGGACGAGTTTCGCGGGGAGATTCAGGGCTTGAACGGCGGGGCCGATTTTTACGGCAAATCGCCGGATGAATTGCGCCGTGAATTTCGCACCTCGCTGGATTTCTTTCTGGCGACGTGTGCCAAGCACGGGATCGAACCCAAGAAACCGGCCAGCGGCAAGTTCATGGTGCGCCTACCCGTCGATCTGCATGCCCGAGCTGCCGCAGCGGCGAATGCTGCGGGACTCAGCTTGAATGCGCTGGTCGAGCAGGCAATCAGGCATGAGATTCATGCCTGACGAAAGCGTCAGGCATGTTTTGGCGGCCCCCAAAATAATTTCTGATATCGAGTCTGGATATCCGCGTTCGAAATATTCCGACCTGGATTATTGGCACGAATTTGCGCAGCGTACTGACCCATGGACGTGCCTCGTTGATCGCTCGCCCTCCGAGGTGGCCGCAAGCATGCGTAGCTCTGTTTCCTTCGCCGCAACCCAGGCTTTCGCCTCTCGTTTTGTCCGCAGCACGGCCGATGCGCGCTGACCACTGACATAGACCTGCGCACGATAGCCATTCTTGGCTTTTGTGATTGATGCCATGCGGGGAGAAGCATGGGGAATTTGTGGGGAGTCGAGCATAAAAAACTTTCGCACCCTGCACAAATTTATGCTGCGCCGTGACTCGAACTATTGGTTTTTGCGCACATTCAGGCGTTTCGTGCGTAAAAATGCGTAGTTTGATGGTGCTCTGGGCGAGACTCGAACTCGCATGCCTTGCGGCACTACCCCCTCAAGATAGCGTGTCTACCAATTTCACCACCAGAGCAGTTTTTCGATGGCGACTGCTTGAATTCTTGGTGCCCAGGAGAAGACTCGAACTTCCACGCCTTGCAGCGCTAGTACCTGAAACTAGTGCGTCTACCAATTCCGCCACCTGGGCAGGCATCGAAAGGCGCGCATTTTACGGGGGAAAGCGGGGTTTGCCAATAATTTTTCTGATCTTTCAGAATCCTTACGGCCGCACCCCGCTAAAAATCAAAACTCAACCCAGAAAAGAAGGCGGCATCTGAGCGGCGACGATTTCGCCGCGCGCCGTGGCAACGCCCTCCGCGTACACCGTGGCCTCGACGATCACCTTGCGGCCGCGAATTTCCTTTACTTTGCCGCGAATTTCCAACTCCGGCCCCAGAGGCGTCGGTTTCAGGTAATCGACGTGCAAAGACGCCGTAACGAAACGAAACGGCGGCTCACTGTCCATGGCGCGATTTTCAGCGCGGTACATGGCGGCAGCGGCGGTGCCGGTGCCATGACAATCAATCAAGGAAGCGAGCAGGCCGCCATAGACATAGCCGGGAATCGCCGTGTGTTCCGGGCGCGGGGTGTAGCGGGTAACGGTTTCCTCGCCCTCCCAATAGGTCTTGATCTGATGCCCAGCCGGATTGGATTTGCCGCAACCGTAGCAGTGGGCAACGTTTTCCGGGTAAAAATCCTGAAAAGCTTGCATTTTGTTCTCCTCTTGTCTGTGTTTAGTATGAGCGAGTGATGATAGACCGCCATTGCACAAGTCCTAAGTGCAAGTAGCGCCAGATAACGTGCAAAACCGGCCAGCAGCGCCCCGAGGGGTTTTGATCGAAATCAAGCGCAGAGAGATCGGCCCGTCGCTATAATCCGCAAAAACTTCATTTCGGTGTTTCATGAAAAAAATCAAGGCATTGGCATTTTTTGCCGCATTTTCTGGCAGCCTATTGGCCGCTGACCCCAGCCCTAAAATTGATGTCGAAAAAGCCAAGGATATCTATGGCCCTTGCGCCGCTTGTCACGGCGAATTCGGTGCCGGCGGCAAGAAGGGCGAATACCCGCGCGTCGCCGGCCAACACGCCCGCTATCTGTATGATCAGCTGAAAAACTTCCAGAGCCAGCACCGGGTCAACATACCGATGATTCCTTACACCAAGGAACGCGAACTGCCGGAAGAAGACATGAAACTCGTCGCCGACTGGCTGGCCACCGTGCAACTCTCAACCAAAATGCCTGAATTCAAAGGCGATGAAGATGCGCTAACCCGCCTCAACATGGTCGAAAAAGTGATGATCATCCCGCGTGTCACGGGTGACATCGAAAAAGGCGGCGTCGTCTATCAAGAGAAATGCGGCAGCTGCCACGGCCGCCAAGGCATGGGCCGTGGTCTTTTCCCCATGCTCACCGGGCAGTACACCACTTACCTGAAAAAACAGATCGACATTTACCTGCGCGCCGAGCGCCCGCATGAAGACGAAGATGCCAAGGTCACCGTCCTGAAAGAAATTTCTGCCGACGACATCCAGAACATCCTCGCCTACCTGACCACCTTGCAGACCAGCGAGTAAAGCGCACGCAGCACAGGCGGGCTGCCTTTGGCGATACGCGCCTTCGGCGTTATAGTGCCCGCCCCTGCTTGACTCAGATTTCCCTATGTTTCGCACCCTGAACAGCCCGGCCATTTGGGCAGTGACGCTGGCCGCCGCCGGTATTCTCATGGTCACCATGGGCATCCGCCAATCCTTCGGCCTATTCATCGCGCCGATCGATGAAACGACCGGCCTGGGCGTGGTTGCCATCAGCTTTGCGCTGGCGGTCGGGCAATTCACTTGGGGCGCGGTGCAACCCATCACCGGCGCACTGGCCGACCGCTACGGGCCGCGCCCGATACTTTTGGTGGCCTTGCTGGTGCTGGCCATCGGCTGCGCTGCCACGCCTTTCGTGGCAAGCGGCTTTGGCCTGGTCCTGGCGCTGGGCGTGCTTGCCGCTGCCGGTTCCGGCGCGGGGAGTTTTTCCGTGCTGATCGGTGCCGCCGCGCAGCGCCTGCCGCTCGAAGCACGCGGCGCAGCGTCCGGCGTCATCAACGCCGGCGGCTCTTTCGGGCAGTTCATCTTCGCGCCCATCACGCAGAAACTGATCCAGGGCATCGGCTGGATGGGCAGCCTGTGGGCCATGGCGATTGCCGCACTCGCCACCATCCCCTTGGTTTTCCGCCTGACCCAAAGCCAGCCGGCAGCACACCCGACGCAAGAGAGCGACCAAGGTTTACGCCACGCCATCGTCAAGGCCTTGCAAGACCGCAGCTATCTGCTCCTTTGCGCCGGTTTCTTCACCTGCGGCTTTCACATCGCTTTTCTCGTCACCCACCTACCCGGCGAGGTGAATCTGTGCGGGCTACCGCCCAGCGTGGCCAGTTGGTCGCTCGCCATCATCGGTCTGTTCAACGTTTTCGGCAGCCTCTACGCCGGGATCTGCGTCTCCCGTTACCGCAGCAAATATGTGCTGGCCGCCATGTACGGCTCGCGCGCCGTGCTGGTGCTGATCTATCTGATGCTTCCCCGCACCGACTGGACATTCTACGTTTTCGCCGCCGGCCTGGGCTTCACCTGGCTGGCCACCGTGCCGCCCACCGCCACCCTCGTCGGCAAGCTGTTCGGCACCCGCTACCTCGGCACCCTATTCGGCATCGCCATGCTCTCGCACCAGATCGGCGGTTTCCTCGGTGCCTGGCTGGGTGGCCTGGCCATCGTCAATTTCGGCGATTTCAGCTGGATGTGGTACGCCGACATGGCGCTCGCGCTGTTCGCAGCCCTGGTCAATCTACCGATCCGGGAAGCGCCGCTAACGCGGCAGGCAGCACCGGCTTGAGCCGTTAGGCAGCATTCATCCGCACCACTGCCGCTCACACGGCACACCGTCGTTGTTGCCGTCCATTTTGGTATTCGGGCAGTTCCGCAAGAAAAACGTTGCCTCCTCGCATGAGTGCATCTGCGAACAATGCGTGCGCCCATCGCAGGTGAAGCGTGGCGATACGGGAGTCGATTCATACACGGGAGTCGATTTATATACGGACGCTGCAGGCACCTGCGCTTCAGTGAAAGCTTGCTTGGCTTTGTGCTGTCCGTAGCCGAACCAAACGATGGTGCCGAACAGGGCAAACATGAGCAGTTTCTTCATGCCATACCGCCGCCAAAAAAGATAAGCGCGATACCGGCCAGTTGCAGAAAAAACGGATTTTTCGCAAGGCCCCAGTGCATGAGCAGAAAAATCAACGATACCGGCGCGATGAACAGACAGGCAAATCCCCACAGTAGACTGGTTTTGAAGGCAGCAATCAGGGTGCCGATGCCACCGATGACGAACACGGCAAGCCCGATGTAGACCACAAGCCCCATTTCATCTCCCCTTTATCGAAAGGACATATGGTAACAAAACTGCACCGCCTCGATGTCGAGAAAAGGGCGCGCCAGATCGAGGCATTTCTGACAGCGCTGGCCTGACGCTCTCGCCCGAAAGTTTTGCCCATCCGGCTATTGACAAGACTTTCAGAGCGTCTATAATGCGCGCTCTGTTCGTTGCGGCAGTAGCTCAGTTGGTAGAGCGATACCTTGCCAAGGTATAGGTCGAGAGTTCGAGACTCTTCTGCCGCTCCAAATTCCTCGAGGAAGCTTCGGCTTCCTCGAAACAAATTCACAGGCGGGGCGCGGTAGCAAAGCGGTTATGCACCGGATTGCAAATCCGAGTAGGTCGGTTCGACTCCGGCCCGCGCCTCCAAAAGTTTTGCGGCAGTAGCTCAGTTGGTAGAGCGATACCTTGCCAAGGTATAGGTCGAGAGTTCGAGACTCTTCTGCCGCTCC
>NZ_JBLJBW010000051.1:0-9233 GCF_047638095.1 Azonexus sp. | reverse complement strand
AGTTGTACAGGTTGTTTGCCTTGATGCGACACCGGCCTGAATTGAAAAAAGGAGCTTCGGCTCCTTTTTTCGTCAACGCAGAGGCTAAAAACTCACATCACTCCGATCAGCTTCACCTCAAAGCGAATGGCTTTTCCGGCCAGCGGGTGATTGAAATCGAAGAGTGCGCTCGTGGCAGTGAGCTCACGCAAAAAACCGGAGAAAGCCGCACCGTTCGGGGCGGTGAACTCGACGATGGAGTTTTCCTTCAATTCCATGCCCGCCGGCAGACCGCTGCGGGCGATGCGCTCGACCAGACGCGGGTTGTGCTCACCGAAGGCCTGCCCCGGCTCCAGCTCGAACACATAGTGCTCGCCTTGCAGCAGGCCAAGCAACACCTCCTCCAAGGATTCCGCCAGTTGCCCTCCGCCCATTTGCAGGGTGGCCGGGCTCATGTCGAAGGTGGACAAGAACTCCTCGCCGTCCAGTGTCGAGATGCGGTAATGCAGGGTAAGAAAACTGTCTGCTTTGACGCAGGCGGTCATGGCGATTCCTTCCGGGAAGTCAATGAGGCAAAAATGAGCAGCACCGCGCCCAGGCTAATGGCGGAATCCGCAACGTTGAAGGCGGGCCAATAGTAACCGGCGACGTGCCACTGCACGAAGTCGACCACGGCACCAAAACGCACGCGGTCGATCACGTTGCCGAGCGCGCCGCCCATGACCAGGGCGAAAGCCAGCGAGAGCAGTTTTTGCTCCGCTTGCTTGCGCAACTCCAGGGCGATCCAGAGCGAAACCGCCAGGGCCAGAATGGTAAAAAACCAACGTTGCCAGCCCGGCTGATCCGCCAGAAAACTAAAGGCCGCCCCGGGATTAAAAGTCAGCACCCAGTTCCAGAATGCAGTGAAATAAATCACTTCGCCGGGCATGACATGATCGAGCACCAAGTGCTTACTGAGCTGATCGAGCACGAGCACGAGCGCGGCGAGCGCGTACCAGTGCGCCACTTTAGGCATGTTCGCGTGCCTCGCCCGCGCCGAAAAGATTGCTCACGCAGCGCCCGCACAACTCCGGGTGCGCGGCATCCTGGCCGACATCCTCGCGCACGTGCCAGCAACGCTCGCATTTGGCGTGCGACAAGGGCATGGCGCTGACCTTTTCCTGGGCGTCTTCGATCACCGTGGCCGTCGAACAAATGAAAATGAATTTGAGATCGTCCGCCAGCGAAGTGAGTGCCGCAAATTTTTCCCCAGCGCAGCGAATTTCCACCGCTGCCTGCAAGGCCGCGCCAATTTCCCCGGCTTCGCGGCGTGCCTCCAGCGCTTTGGTGACGTCGTTGCGCACTTCGCGCAGCAGCGCCCATTTTTCGAGCAGGGCCGTTTCGTCGGCAGCGGCGGGCAGTTCGTGCCAAGTGTGCAGCATGACGGAATCATCGTCGCTACCATTGAGCACCGCCCACACTTCTTCCGCCGTAAAGGCAGTGACCGGTGCCAGCAGGCGGACGAAGGTGTGCACGATGTGCCACAGGGCCGATTGCGCCGAGCGCCTGGCGCGCGATTTTGCGCCGGTGGTATAGAGGCGGTCTTTCAGGATGTCGAGGTAGAAGCCGCCGAGGTCTTCCGAACAGAAGGTTTGCAGGGCCTGCACTACGTGGTGGAACTCGAATTTGTCGTAACCAGCGGTACAGGTCTGCTGCAAGGCTCTAGTGAGCGCCAGCGCGTAGCGGTCGATCTCCAGCCAGTCTTCTACTGGCAGCATGTCCGTCGCCGGGTCGAAATCGGAAACGTTGGCCAGCAGAAAGCGCAGGGTGTTGCGGATGCGGCGGTAGGCTTCGACGACGCGCTTCAGGATTTCGTCGGAGATGTTGAGTTCGCCGGAATAATCGGTGGCGGCCACCCACAGGCGCAGGATGTCGGCCCCCATTTTGTCGGATACCTGCTGCGGCGCGATGACGTTGCCTTTCGATTTCGACATCTTGTGGCCCTTGCCATCGACCACGAAGCCATGCGTCAAGAGCGCCTTGTACGGCGCGCGGCCATCCATGGCGGCACCGGTCAAGAGGGAGGAATGGAACCAGCCGCGATGCTGGTCGGAGCCTTCCAGGTAAAGGTCGGCCGGCCAGGCGAGTTGATCGGCATGCGAGCCGCGCATGACGCTCAGGTGCGTAGTACCGGAATCGAACCAGACGTCGAGAATGTCGGTGGTTTTGACGTAATCGGCTGCCTCACTGCCAAGCAGTTCGGCGGCATCCAGCGCCGTCCACGCCTCGATGCCGCCCGCTTCGACGCGCTGCGCCACGGCTTCCATCAGTTCCAGCGTGTTCGGATGCAACTCGCCGCTCGCCTTGTGGGTGAAGAACGGCAGCGGCACGCCCCAGTTGCGCTGGCGCGAGATGCACCAGTCGGGGCGATTGGCGATCATGGCGTGCAGGCGGTTCTTGCCCCAGGCGGGATAGAAGGCGGTATCCTCGACGCCCTGCAAGGCGGCGCAGCGCAGCGTGTGGCCGGCGGGTTCGGTGGCGGCGACGCCCTGGCTGTCGACATCCGGCGCATCCATGCGCACGAACCACTGGCTGGTGGCGCGGTAGATCAGCGGCGTCTTGTGCCGCCAGCAGTGCATGTAGCTGTGCTCGATGCTGGCGTGCTTGAACAACGCCCCCACTTCAGCCAGCTTGTCCACCACCAGCGGGTTGGCTTTCCACACGTTCAAACCGCCGAAGAAAGGCAGATCGGCAACGAAACGCCCATCGCCTTGCACCGGCGTCAGGATGTCTTCATTGTGCAGACCGTAGCGCTTACAGGTGTGGAAGTCGTCCAGACCGTAGGCGGGCGCAGAGTGCACGATGCCGGTACCGGCATCGGTGGCAACATATTCGGCCAGATAAACCGGTGCCTGGCGTGCATACAAGGGGTGGCGAAAGGCAATGCGCTCCAGGGCCGCGCCCGCACAGGCGGCCAGGGTTTCTCCCGCAAGGCCGTAACGCGCCAGACAGGTTTCTTGCAAATCCGCCGCCAGCACGAGGCAGCCGCGTTCGGTCTGCACCAGGTGATACACCACTTCCGGATGCACGTTGAGCGCCTGGTTACCCGGAATCGTCCACGGCGTGGTGGTCCAGATCACCGCGTAAACCTCGCCGGCGGGCAGCTGCGACAAACCGAAAGCGGCGGCCAACTTGTCGCGCTCGACAATCGGAAAACCCACGTCGATGGCCGGGGATTTTTTGTCCTGATATTCCACTTCGGCTTCCGCCAGCGCCGAACCGCAGTCGAAACACCAATTCACCGGCTTCAGCCCGCGATAAACGAAACCGCGTTTGACCATCGCCGCCAGCGCGCGAATTTCGTCAGCCTCGGTTTTGAAATTCATCGTCAGGTAAGGCTTATCCCATTCGCCGAGTACCCCCAAACGGATGAAATCTTTTTTTTGCCGCTCGATTTGCTCGGCAGCATAAGCCCGCGCCAGTTGTTGCACTTGCTCGCGCGCAATCGTCTTGCCATGCATTTTCTCGATCTGAATTTCGATCGGCATGCCGTGGCAATCCCAGCCCGGCACATAGGGCGCATCAAATCCCGCCAGAGTTTTCGAGCGGATGATGATGTCTTTGAGAATTTTATTGACCGCATGCCCAATGTGAATATCACCGTTGGCATAAGGCGGGCCGTCGTGCAAAACGAATTTGGGCCGCCCGGCAGATAGGGCACGAATGTGCTGATACAGCTTTTTCTCCTGCCAGGCCGCCACCCACTGCGGTTCGCGCTTGGGCAAATCGCCGCGCATGGGGAAGGGGGTATCAGGGAGATTAAGGGTGTGTTTGTAGTCAGCCATGGTCAGAAAAATAAAATAAGGGATCAAGAATGCGGGCTCGCCGCAGCAAAAAACGCGCGCGCAGCCTGGGCATCGGCGGCAATTTGCGCCTGCAAGGCAGCCAAATCAGAAAACCGCTGCTCATCGCGCAGCTTGTGCAAAAACCGCACGCTGATGTGCGCGCCGTAAATATCGCGTGCAAAATCAAACAGATGCACTTCCAGCAAGGGGCGCGTGCCTTCCAGGGTCGGGCGCAGGCCGAGATTGGCCACCCCAGGCAAGGCTTGAGCGTCCAGGCCGATCACATCCACCGCAAAAACACCACGCAGCGGCAGGGGATTGTGCTTGATGCGCAAATTTGCCGTCGCAAAACCCAACTGTCGCCCCAGTTGACGACCGCGTATGACTTGACCGTCAATCGCATAGGGGCGCGCCAGCAAACGCCCGGCATGGGCAAGATCACCCGCCGTCAGCGCACGGCGCACACCCGAACTGGAAACGCGTTCGCCATCAACACTCACGCTGCCCATGGCTTCAACGTTAAAGCCATGATTTTCACCGGCCTGGCAGAGCAAAGAAAAATCGCCGCGCCGCCCGGCACCAAAGCGAAAATCGTCACCGATCACCAGATGCCGCACCTGCAGCGCGCGCACCAGCACTTCGTCGATAAAGGCTTCTGCCGAAAGCGCTGCAAATTTTGTAGTAAACGGGCAGATCATCGTCTGCGCCATACCCTCGGCAGCCAGCAAGCCCAGCTTCTCGCGCAAAGTGCTCAAGCGCGCCGGCGCACTGTCCGGACTGAAAAACTCACGTGGATGCGGCTCAAAACTGAGCACACTCGGCGCCCAGCCGCCCGCCTGCGCCACCTGACGCACGCGCCGCAACAAGGCTGCGTGCCCCAGGTGCACCCCGTCGAAATTACCAATCGCCAAAGCAGAAGGCTCAGACACTGGCTGCGAATAACCGCGAAAAACGCGCATGAAATCAGAACCGCGCCAAGGAAACGGAAAGCCGCCGATTATACCGAGCTACAGCCTGGCGCACACGTTCCGCCGCGCAATCTCGCGGGGCAAATGCATGGCGCGGAGGCCATAAACCAGAAACCGCAAAGGTGCGCAAAAACCGCTTTTTTGCTACTCTGCGCCCACCATGAGCATGTCCCCTAGCGCCTCTAGCGCGCAACTCGACGATAACGGCATAAACCCCTTCCTGCAATGGCTGGCACAGGCGCCGGATATTCTCGATAGCTCGCACGTCGACACCCTCTTCAGCCAGCTCAGCTTGCTGCGTCAAGCGCCTTTGCCGACGCAACAGCGCATCCGCCTGCTCGATCTGGTTTTTCCGCGCATCGAAACCTTGCTCGATCACGAACACGCTTCGCTGCGCGATCTGCCGCTGCCGATTTCCCGGCAATTACGGCTGCGCGTGCGCACCCTGCTTGAAGTGCTGGAAATTCTTGCGCAGGATTATCTCAACACCCTCTCCCTGCTCTTTGACCCGCTCAACCAGCCGCCGGCCAATATGGCGCACACCACCTTGCGCCGGGCCATGCGTTTATTGATCTGGCAAATTCAGCTGCACGACCAAATTTCCGCCACACCGCGCGCCGGCCTTTGGCAACAACTGCACGCCACCTATCAATCGACCCTGCGTCTGGCCGTCGAACGCACCCCTGGGCCGCTGGGGACGCCTTCGATCGAGCGTCTCTATCTGAACACCCTGCTCGTGGCCGCCACCCAGCCTGCCGCCTTCACTTCTGAAGAGCTCAGTTTCATCAAGCTGTTGGTCGCCCAACTCGCACCGCCGCTGCGCTTGAGCACGACGCCGTGCGCCGAGCCCAACGCCTGTTTCTGGATTGACCCCGAACGCGACACACCCGCAACCGCCTTATTACGCCGCGCGCCCAGCCCTGATGCGCAAGTCTGGTTTTTCAACAGCAGCGAACTGGCGCGTATCGTCGAAGAATTGCGCGAAGCCTTGCGCCAAGGCAACACCCCGAGCCAACTCAGTCTGCCTGAATTTGCCGCCAGCCGGGCCGGTTTGGGTGTTTTACGCCGCCTGGAAAGCGCCTGGGGCAACCCGGTAAAACGCAAATTTCCGCGACGCCGACAAATTTATCGCGTCCGCCTGCATGCCGGACTCAACAACCTGCACCGCCTTTTACGCAAAGGCGAAGCAAAGCGCAGCAGCGAATGGATGGTCACCAACGAAAGCCCGGATGGCTACGCACTGATGCACGTTTCCGGCAGCACCAGCGCCTTGCGCGTGGGCGACATCGTTGCCATTCAGCCGCAGCAAACCTCCACCGCCAGCAACTGGCATTTGTGTTTCGTGCGCTGGGCTTTATCCGACAACCCTGAGCACGTTGAAATCGGTTTGCAGCTGCTTTCGACACGCACCCTCCCGGCGCGCATCGTACGCCCGCAAACAGAGGCCGCGACGCAAACGCCGGCACTCCTCCTGCCCGTCACCCCCTTGCACCCGGAAGAAACCCTCGTCGTGCCAAGCGGTCTGTTGCACGAACATCAAGGGCAAGTTTTACTGCTTGTCGAACAGGACAATCTAAAAATTCGTGAAATGCGCACCGGCAGCTTGCGCGAACAAACCGCCGCCATCGAAATTTTCACCATCACTCCCGACACGCCTTGACGCCCAGCACCGACCACCTGCGCTACAGCACCTGTGGCGCGCTCATTCTTCTGATTTTTCTCTGCATTCTCTGGGAAGGCTGGCTCGCCCCCCTGCGCCCAGGCGGCTCCTGGTTGATCCTTAAAGGGGCCGTTTTGCTGCTGCCGCTTTTTGGGATTTTGCGCGGCAAGCGCTACACCTATAAATGGCTCTCGCTCTTGATCCAGTTTTATCTGCTTGAAGGTTTATTGCGCGCCACCAGCGAACACGGCCCAAGCCAGCTACTGGCGCTGCTCGAAACCGTCTTGGCGCTGATCGTCTTCATCGCGTGCATCGCCTTCGTGCGCCGCACGCGCGCAAGCAATAACAGCAGCGCAAGTTAGACCGCCGTTTTTTTTCCTCGCACCATGCCAACGAGCGCCAGAACATAACCGGACAAACAATACAGAACAAAGAAAGCAAACAAAGCAACACCCGGGCTGTAGGCAACCAAGGCAAAGCTCAAGGCCACCGCCGCAATGACAAAAAACGGCACGCTCTTCTTGAGATTAATGTCTTTGAAGCTGTAATAGCGGATATTGGAAATCATCGTCAGGCCGGCAAAAACCGTCAGTGCGCAGGCCAACCAGCGCACATCGTAGCCCGGCACCTGAGCGAGCAGCATCACCCATACCAGCCCCGCAACCAAAGCGGCGGCGGCCGGCGAAGGCAAGCCCTGGAAAAAACGCTTGTCCACCACTTCCAGAGTGGTATTAAAACGCGCCAGACGCAAGGCCGCACCTGCGCAATAAATAAAGGCAGCAATCCAGCCCAGACGCCCCAAATCACGCAGCGTCCACTCATACATCACCAAGGCGGGGGCGACACCGAAGCTCACCATGTCGGACAAGGAATCGTATTCCGCGCCAAAGGCCGACTGCGTATTGGTCAGACGCGCGACGCGCCCATCCAGACCATCGAGCACCATGGCGATGAAAATCGCCATGGCCGCGCGTTCAAAATCCCCTTGAATGGCCTGCACGATGGCAAAAAAACCAGCAAAAAGCGCCGCTGTCGTAAATAAATTTGGCAGCAGGTAAATGCCCCGACGTTTGACGTCTGGATTGAACAAGGATTTACGCGGTTTAAGTTCGGTCATGCGAAAGGAAAACCCAGGGAAAAGCTGCAGGCGACTAGGATACACCGCATTCGCTCAGCGCGCAGAAACAACACGGGCGGTGCTTTGCCAACACCGCCCGTAAGGAAAAACCCAGCGTGAAAAATCAGTTTTTCGACTGATCGACCAGCTTGTTTTTCTTGATCCAGGGCATCATGTCGCGCAGCTGACCGCCAACCGTTTCGATCGGATGTTCAGCGTTCAAGCGACGGCGTGCGGTCATGCTCGGATAATTGGTACGGCCTTCGAGAATGAACATCTTGGCATATTCGCCCGTTTGGATGCGCTTCAGAGCATTGCGCATGGCGGCGCGCGACTCTTCGTTGATGACTTCCGGACCGGTCACGTACTCGCCGTATTCGGCATTGTTCGAGATCGAGTAGTTCATGTTGGCGATGCCGCCTTCGTACATCAGGTCGACGATCAACTTCAGTTCGTGCAGGCACTCGAAGTAGGCCATTTCCGGCGCGTAGCCGGCTTCAACCAAAGTTTCGAAACCCATTTTGACCAGTTCGACGGCACCGCCGCAGAGCACGGCCTGCTCACCGAACAGGTCGGTTTCGGTTTCTTCCTTGAAATTGGTTTCGATGACGCCGCCCTTGGTGCCGCCGTTGGCTGCGGCGTAGGACAGGGCAATGTCCTTGGCCTTGCCGGACTTGTCCTGGTAAATGGCGATCAAGGACGGCACGCCGCCGCCCTTGAGGTACTCGGAGCGCACGGTATGGCCGGGGCCCTTCGGGGCAACCATGATGACATCGAGGTCGGCGCGCGGCACGACCTGGTTGTAATGCACGTTGAAGCCGTGGGCGAAAGCCAGGGTTGCGCCCGGCTTGATGTTCGGCTCGACGTCATTCTTGTACACCTCGGGAATGTTTTCGTCGGGCAGCAGAATCATGACCAGATCGGCGGCAGCCACGGCATCCTTAACCTCGGCCACCTTGAGTCCGGCCCCTTCGGCCTTGGCCCAGGATGCGCCACTCTTGCGCAGGCCAACGGTGACATTCACGCCGGAATCACGCAGGTTCTGGGCGTGGGCATGGCCTTGCGAGCCGTAGCCCACGATGGTGACGTTCTTGCCCTTGATGAGGGAGAGATCAGCGTCCTTGTCGTAATAAACTTTCATGCAGTCCTCTTGGGTATCTTGAGTAAAACAGGGTCAATCAAACTTTGAGAATACGGTCGCCACGGCCAATGCCGCACACCCCCGTACGCACGGTTTCGAGAATCAGGCCGCCATCGAGCGCCGCGATGAAGGCGTCAAGCTTAGTGCTATCGCCCGTCAATTCAATGACATAGGTGGTTTCGGTAACATCGATGATACGACCGCGGAAGATGTCGGTCATACGTTTCATCTCCTCACGATCCTTACCGGTGGCACGCACCTTGATCATCATCAGCTCGCGCTCGACGTGCGCGGCTTCCGACAGATCGACCACCTTGACCACATCGACCAGCTTGTTCAGCTGCTTGGTGATCTGCTCGATGACATCATCCGAACCCGTGGTCAGAATGGTCATGCGCGAAAGGGATTCATCTTCGGTGGGGGCTACGGTCAAGGATTCGATATTGTAGCCGCGCGCCGAGAACAGCCCGGCGACGCGCGACAGCGCGCCGGCTTCGTTCTCGATCAGGATGGAAATAATGTGTCGCATAGTGTTTTCCTGCCC
>NZ_JBLJBW010000050.1:0-16171 GCF_047638095.1 Azonexus sp. | reverse complement strand
AAAACTGCTGAGCGCCTCCCTGATTACAGAGCTTCTTTGCTCGGCCTTTTTCCTCGGGGGTAAATGCGATTGCCCTGCTTGCCGGAGGTTGCATGGGGGCAAGGAGCGCTCGGCCGATGATGTTCCAGTCATGGGTTGCCGGGCAGGGGGGAGGCCAGCGAGAGGGCGTCGCCGGCACCGAGCAGGGTGGCGATGCCGAGGGCGCAGAAGATCAGGGCGGCGAGGGCGTGAATCCAGCGGGTGGGCAGGCGGCGGCTGATTTTTTCGCCAAAGAGCACGGCGGGGACGTTGGCGAGCAGCATGCCCAGCGTGGTGCCGGCGACGACGGCGATGAAATCCGGGAAGCGGGCGGCCAGGGCAACGGTGGCGATTTGGGTTTTGTCGCCCATTTCGGCAAGAAAAAAGGCCAGCAGGGTGGTGAGAAAAACACCGTAGGGGGCGATGCGCGTGTCGTCTTCGTCGAGCTTGTCGGGAATCAGAAGCCAGAGCGCCATGGCGATGAAGGAAATGCCCAGCACCCAGCGCAGGGTTTGCGGGCCGGCTAGACTGATCAGCCAGTTGCCGAGCGCGCCGGCCAGTGCGTGATTGACCAGCGTGGCGAACAAAATGCCGGCGATGATGGGTAGGGGTTTTTTGAAGCGGGCGGCCAGCATGAAAGCAAGGAGCTGGGTTTTGTCGCCCACTTCGGCCAGTGCGACGACACCGGTGGCGATGAGGAAAGCGTCCATTTTTTTGAGGTGTAACTTATTGGTTTGTAAGTGGTTATTTGGGTTTTTACGGCAAGAAAAGTGCTTTTTCTGTTTGCCGTGGCGGTTCAGGCGCGCAGTAAAAGATCGACCCGCTGCGGGTTGCGGAAGGTGGCCCCGTCCGGGGTGAGGAATTGCGAGAATTTTTCCTGCACGGCGGCGTATAGCGCGGGGGAAAGCTGGTGGTCGGTGTGGGTGACGCGCAGCATGCGGGCATCAAACTGTGCAAAATCGTCGAAGTGGCTGCGGGTATCGAAAAAGAATTGTTCTTTGAGTTGTAGGGGGCCGCGTTCCAGGGCGCGGCATAGGGCGGCAAAGGCGGCTTCGCGGACAATTTTTTCGTCGTTGAAGAGCTTGAATACTTCATTCAATTCGCCGGCATAAACCGGCTCGGAAATCCAGGCCAGCCCTCCGGGTTTCAAGACGCGGGCTATTTCGTCGAAGGCTTGATCCATGACTTCGAGCGGCACATGGTGCAGGGATTTGAACATGAGCACGATGTCGATGCTGGCATTTGCCGCCGGGATCGCCTCTGCGCCGCCGGCGGCAAAGCGGACGCGGGGAATGGCCTGTTCCAGATTTTTGGCGTGCTGAATCTGGTCGACTTCGAGCGCCAGAATATGGGCCGGTCGGCCGCTGGCAGCCAAGGTGCGGGTTTTTTCCGCGCGCCCGCAACCCAGTTCCAGCACCTGCGCGCCGTCAAGGGGCAAGGTGGCGAGCATGAATTCGGTTTCGTTGAGCAGGGTTTGCGAAGCAGGGTTGGCAATGCGCATGGGATGATCTCAAAAAATGGGTGGCGTATAGGGCAGGTTTTAGATGTCGGCGTCGACCAGGCCGCCGTCTTTTTCCATCCAGGCGCGCCGTCCGGCGGCTTCGCCCTTGCCCATGAGCAGCGTGAAACCGGCGTGCATGGCGCGGATGTCTTCACGGCTGGCCTGAAATGGCACCAGACGGCGGGTGTCCGGGCAGAGCGTGGTTTCCCAGAGCTGGTCGGGGTTCATTTCGCCCAGACCTTTGAAGCGCGACACCGTGATGCACTTGGGGTTGATGCCTTCTTCGGCGAGCTTGTGCAGGATTTGCTCTTTTTCCGCCTCGTCCAGGCAGTAATGCTTGCGTGTATGGCCCTTGGCTTCAACATCGACGCGAAAGAGCGGCGGCTGGGCGACGTAGAGGTGGCCTTTTTCGATGAGCGCCGGAAAATGCTTGAGAAAAAGCGTAAACAGCAAAACCTGAATGTGCGAACCATCGACGTCGGCATCCGACATGACGATGATGCGCCCGTAGCGCAGGCCGCTTAAATCGACCTGTTCGATCTGCGCCAGATCGTGCGGATCAACGCCGATGGCCACCGAAATATCATGCACTTCGTTGTTTTTGAACAGCTGGTCGCGCTCTACTTCCCAAGTGTTCAGCACCTTGCCGCGCAAAGGCAAAACCGCTTGCGTTTCTTTATCGCGCCCTTGTTTGGCAGAACCGCCGGCGGAATCGCCCTCAACCAGAAAAACCTCATTGCGGCTGATGTCGTCGGATTCGCAGTCGGTCAGCTTGCCGGGTAGGGTGGCGATGCCGGAAGACTTCTTTTTCTCCACTTTTTGTGTGGATTTGAGGCGGTTTTGCGCAGCCTTGACGGCAAGCTCGGCGATTTTTCGCCCGTGTTCGGCGTGGTTGTTCAGCCACAGTTCAAGCGGGTCGCGCAGCATTTGGGCAACGAGTTTATAGGCATCGCGGCTGGTGAGTTTTTCTTTGGTCTGACCTTGAAATTGTGGGTCGAGCACTTTGGCCGAGAGCAAAAAATTCATTTTGCTGCACACGTCTTCCTGCGCGAGTTTGACCTTGGCCGGCAAAATCGCGTGGTGTTCGGCAAAGGCTTTGACCGCATCGAAAACACCGGATTTCAAGCCCGCTTCGTGGGTGCCGCCGTCCAGCGTGGGAATCAAATTGACGTAGCTTTCTGGTTTGCCGCCGCCTTCTTCAAACCAGGCCAATGCCCAGGTTGCCCCTTCGCCAATGGCAAAACCGTTATCTGCCGTGATGAATTTTTCGCCGACGAAAATTGGCGCAACCGGCTGCCCCGGCATCATTTCTGCGAGGTAATCGGCCATGCCGTTCTGGTAACACCAGGATTTTTTCTCCTGGCCTTCGACCTCCAGTTCGACCAGAAGCCCCGGCATGAGTACGGCTTTGGAGCGCAGCAGGTGGGCGAGCTGGCCAAGGTTGATGCGCGGCGAATCGAAATAGCGGGCGTCTGGCAAAACGCGCACGCAGGTGCCGGTGGTGCGCGGGCCGACATCGGCCAGGCGGTGCAGAGGTTCGATCGGTGTGCCGCCGGCAAAAACGATGCGGTAATGGCCGCCGCCGCGCTTGATGTCGACTTCCATGCGTGTCGATAAGGCGTTGGTGACGGAAACGCCCACCCCGTGCAGACCACCGGAAAAACGATAGGCGTTGCCGCGCTCTGTTTTATTGAATTTACCGCCGGCGTGCAGCTTGCAAAACACCAGCTCAACCGCCGGACGGCCTTCTTGCGGGTGCATGTCGACCGGAATGCCGCGCCCGTTGTCGCTAATTTCGATCCAGCCGTCGGCGGCCACGCGCACGCTGATTTTTTTGGCAAAACCGGCAAGCGCTTCGTCGGCGGCATTGTCGATCACTTCCTGCACGATGTGGGTCGGGCAGGTGGTGCGGGTGTACATGCCGGGGCGTTCCTTGACCGGTTCAAGGTCTTTGAGAACGCGGATCGATGCGGCGGAATAATCTGTCATGGGCAAGAGGGATAAAAAATGCGGCGGGCGAAAGAAAACGGGCAATTTTAGCCTTTGCCTGCCGGGTTTGCGTGATTGCCTCGCTGAATCCGGTGGAATCAGGGTATTTCGGTGGTTTTTGCTTTTCTTTCACGCCGATAATGGCGTATCGTCCGTGGCTGGGCGGATCACATCGATCATTTTAGAGAGCCAGCATGCATATTGCATCGTCAGACGAGAAAAAAACGGCTTTATCCCTGCACTTTGATGCCGCGAGCAAAAAACTCATGGCAACCGTTGTGCCAGATCCCGAGGCGGGTTTGCTCGATGAGCCCTTGCTGCGCGAAATGATTGCCGCCGAAGGCTGGGGTGAGCTGCGTTATCTGAGCGACATGAGCCTGGGCCTGATCTCCAGCCATAATGCCGGTACGGCCTGTTCCTTGCCGATTGCCGAAGCGGTGGATGCGCGCATTCAGTTGGAACTTTCCTCCGATGCCATGGAAGCCTGGCTGAGCTTGATGCCGGCGGAAGGCGGCAAGAGCGTGTGTGTGGAAACGGTGCTCGATCTGCTGGCGGAAAATAACGTGGCCGAAGGCATCGATATGCCGGCAATCGAGGCGGCCTTGCTGGCGGGAAAAATCGAGCGCGCCGTTATTGCGCGCGGCAAACGCCCGGTGAATGGCGCAGATGGCCGCTTGGAGTCCTTGATTCCCGAAGTGCGCGACCGCCGCCCGCGCATCAATCTGGATGGCTATACCGATTACCGCGATTTGGGCGATATTTTCGTGGTGCGCGCCGGTGATTGGCTGATGCTGCGCCACCCGCCGGGTGAAGGCGAGGTCGGGCGTAATTTGCTCGGGGCGATCACTCCTGCCATTCCGGGTAAAACAGTGATGTTTGCCAGCACGCTGTCCGGCACGGCTTTTGATCCAGAAAACCCGAATCTGCTGGTTGCCGCGATTACCGGGCAGCCCGTGGTGGTGCCGGGCGGGATGATCGTTGAGCCGGTCTATAAAGTGGCGCAGGTATCGATGGCGACCGGCAATATCGAATTTGACGGCAGCGTGGTGGTGACGGGCGACGTGTGCACCGGGATGAAAGTGCGGGCAACGGGTGACATCGAAGTCGGCGGCGTGGTCGATATGGGAACCCTGGAGGCGGGCGGCAATATCGTGGTCAAGGGGGGCGTGCTGGGGGCTTTGGGGCGTAAGACGAGTGAAGAATGCGCCGTGCACTGCGACGGTAATTTTCATGCGGTTTATGCGCAGCAAGCCAAGGTGAGCGCCGGCGACACGATTTTCATCGACGACACTGCGATTCAATGCGAGTTGAGCGCCGTCAATCACGTCAAGGTGGGCGGCAAAAAACGCGGCAATATCGTCGGCGGTTCCGTGCAGGCGACCTATTCGATTGCCGCCAAGGTGCTTGGCTCGCCCAATCGCAGCCTGACGCGCTGCTATATCGGAGTGAATCCGAATTTGCTGCAGGAAGTGCAAGAGCTGGCGAAAGTGCGCGATGGGCTGGAAACGCAGCTGCTCGAAGTCTCGAAGCTGCTGGATTTTGCGGCCAAGAACCCCGGCCGCATGCCGCCGCACATGATCGAAAAAGCCCGCGTCACCGCCGCGCAGCTGTCGCAGCAAATTGCTGAAAAACGTGCGCAGCAAGAGGTTTTGCAGCAACAGCTGGAACTTGCGCAAGGCGCGCGCGTGGTAGCAGAGCAGTTGCTGTACGACGGGGTGGAAGTACATTTTGGCGCAGTGCGCTATAAAGTTGCCGGTGAGCACGCCGGCTGCGCCGTAGCCAATGGCGAAAACGGCCCAGAATTGCAGTCTTTGAAATAATTTTTTTGGGAGAACCTCATGCTCACAGCCGCTGCCATCGCAGACCTCGCGACCCGGCGCTACACCTGCAAAGCTTTTGATCCGGCACGCCGGATTAGCCCGCAAGATATGGCGGCGCTCAAAACCTTGCTGCGCTATACGCCGTCCTCGGTCAATTCACAGCCTTGGCATTTCCTTATCGCTGAAAGCGCCGCCGGCAAGGAAAGCATTGCGGCGACCTTGAGCGGGCGCTATGCCTATAACGCCAGCAAGGTGCGCGCTGCCTCCCACGTCGTCGTGCTGTGCGCCCGCCGCGACATGGACGACGCGCATCTGTCTGCCCTGATCGAGCAGGAAACGGCCGATGGCCGTTTTGCCACGCCAGAAGCACGCGCCAACCAGTACAACTCACGCGGCTTCTACGCCGATCTGCACCGCGAACAACTGCGCGACGCCGGGCTGTGGATGGAAAAACAGGTCTACATCGCCCTCGGCAACCTGCTCCTCGGTGCCGCCGCCTTGGGCCTGGACGCCTGCCCGATGGAAGGCATCGATGCGAGCGCCATCGACACCGCGCTTGGCCTGGAAGCGCGCGGCCTGCGCTGCGTGCTGCTGGTGGCCCTGGGCTACCGCAGCGGCGAGGATTTCAACGCGGCCTTACCCAAATCGCGCCTGCCGGAAGCGGCGGTGATTAGCGAGATTTGAATGCAAACGCAAAACGAAGGGCATTGAACGCGGATTGGCGCGGAGCAAATCTGATGACGCGGATAAAACCGTAAGCGAGTGTCTCTGATCCGCGTTCATCCAATACCAGTGCGCGCGTCATGTAGCGCGCTGGTCCTGGATAACTCGCCAGCGCGGTCCGTGCCGCCGGGGTGGACAGGGTGGTCGTGGCAAATCCTTGCCCCTGCCAGAAACCGGCGGCGTCCTGCACGCAGACCAAGGCGGCGTGCCGCCAGCCCCGGTCTTGCGCGGTGTGCAGCGCCTGCGCGAGCAGTGCTTTCCCCAAGCCGCCGCCGCTGGCGGCGGGGCTGACAGCGAGGTCGTGCAGATACAGGCAATCGGCCAGCGGTGGCGGGGCAAAATCGCCGTCCAGGGCGGTGACATGGCCGAGCCGGGCAGGGTAGGCGGCGAGATAGGCATGGATCGCGCCGCCTGATTCGGCAATCCAGCACAGCACCTCAGTCTGTTGCAAGCGCTTCCGCCAGACGGTTTCCGGTTCGTTCATTTGCGGCGAATAACAGCGCGCCTGTACGGTAAGCAGGGCGGGCAGATCATCAAGGTTTGCCCGGCGCATGGAAAAAGAGAGGGCGGGGGAAATCCCCCGCCCATTTTCGCTGTCGTTCTCGCTGCACATGCGCCTTACACGCCCTGTTTCAGGCTCGCTTCGATGAATTCGTCGAGATCGCCATCGAGCACGGCCTGGGTGTTGCCGGTTTCGACGTTGGTGCGCAGGTCCTTGATGCGGCTCTGGTCGAGCACGTAGGAGCGGATCTGGTGGCCCCAGCCGATGTCGGATTTGGCGTCTTCCAGTTTTTGCTGTTCGGCCATTTGCTTACGCAGTTCCAGCTCATAAATGCGCGCGCGCAGCATTTGCCAGGCTTCGTCACGGTTGCGGTGTTGCGAGCGGTCGTTCTGGCACTGGACGACGATGCCGGTCGGGACGTGGGTGAGGCGCACCGCCGAATCGGTCTTGTTGATGTGTTGCCCACCCGCGCCGGAGGCACGGTAGGTGTCGGTGCGCACATCTGCCGGGTTGATGTCGATTTCGATCGAATCATCCACTTCCGGGTACACGAACACCGAGGTGAAACTGGTGTGGCGGCGGGCGTTGGAATCGAAGGGCGATTTACGCACCAGGCGGTGAATGCCGGTTTCGGTGCGCAGCGTGCCGTAGGCATAATCGCCGGTGAATTTGATGGTCGCGCCCTTGAGCCCGGCGACGTCGCCTTCCGATTCTTCCATCACCTCGACGGAAAAGCCCTTTTTCTCACCGAATTTCAGATACATGCGCAGCAACATCGAGGCCCAGTCCTGCGCCTCGGTACCGCCCGCGCCGGCCTGAATTTCCAGGAAGCAGGGCATGGGGTCGGAGGGGTTGTTGAACATGCGGCGGAATTCGAGTGCTGCCACCTTGCTTTCGATGCCGGCGTTGTCGGCTTCGACCGAGAGCAGGGTGTCTTCATCGTCCTCTTCGGCACCCATGGCGAACAGTTCGCGCCCGTCCTTGATGCCGGCGGCGACGTCTTCCAGCACCAGAACGATGTCTTCCAGGCTCTTTTTCTCGCGCCCCAGCTCTTGCGCGCGCTTGGGGTCGTCCCAGATTTTCGGGTCTTCCAGCTCCAGATTCAGCAGCGTCAGACGCTCGCGTTTCTGGTCGTAGTCAAAGATACCTCCGTAGCTCGTCGGCGCGATCCGCCAGGTCGTCGAGCGTGTTGGAGATGCTGTTTTGCCGTTCTGCGTCCATGATTGTTTTAGCCGTGCGGAGAAAAACCGCGGATTATACCGGGCAGCGCTGTCGTGTTACACCTTGAACTGCTGCACGCTTTCTTGCAGAACGCGCGCTTCGCCGCGCAGTTTTTCGGCGGCCGTCGCGGTGTGCTGGGCTTCCAGATTGTTGGCTTCGGTCATTTGGGCGATGGTTTCCAGACCTTTGGCCACGGTGCTGCTGGCCTGGCTCTGTTCGCGGATGGTGTCGGAAATGCCGCCCACGGCACTGGAAACCTGCACCGCGCCTTGCTCGATGCGGTCAATCGCGGCGCTGGCCTGGGTGGCGAGCTCGACGCCTTGGCTGACTTCGTTGACGCCACGTTCCATATTGCCCACCGCCTCGCGCGTGCGTTCCTGGATGCGGGCGAGCATTTCGCTGATTTCATGGGTGGATTGTCCGGTGCGCTCGGCCAGTTTGCGCACTTCGTCGGCAACCACGGCAAAGCCGCGTCCCTGCTCGCCGGCGCGGGCGGCCTCAATGGCAGCATTGAGCGCCAAGAGGTTGGTCTGGTCAGCGATCTCTTTGATGGTGCCGGCAATGCTGGAAATGTGTTCGACCTCCTGCCCCAGGCTGTCCACCATTTGCGATGAAGCGTGCACGGTTTCGGCGATGCGGTTCATCGCGCCGACGGCCGCCGCAATGGTGCGCGTGCTTTCTTGCGCGACGCTGCGTGATTCATCGGATGCGGCGCGCACTTCGGCGGTGTGCTGGGCGATCATGTCGATGCTCGTGCTCATTTCTTCGACCGAAACCAGCATCCGGTGTGTGGCCTCGCTTTGTGTTTGCGCATCGGCAGCGACGTTGGCGGCGGCAGCATTGACTTGATCGGCATCGGCGCTGACGCTGTGTGCCGTATCGCGCACCTGGCGAATGGTGCTGGCCAGCTGTGCTTGCATGGTGGCGAGCGAGCCCATCAAACGGGCAATTTCGTCCCGGCCGTTGTATTCGATTTTTTGCGTGAAATCGCGCTCGGCGACACGTTCAGCGACACCGACCGCAGCTTCCAGCGGGCGAGCGATCCAGTGGCGCGTGCTCCACCAGACGAGCGCCACGACCACCGGAATCAGCAAGAGCGCCACGAGCAACATGCCGCGCCCGGTTTGCTCGCCTTCGGCATTGAATTCTTCGAGATAGCTGCCCGAAGCAATGACCCAGTCCCAGGGGGCGTAGTAATCGTAGGCCGTAACCTTGGGGCGAGGGGTTTCTTCGCCGGGGTTTTGCCACAGGTAGGTGATGATGCCGGTTTTCTTTTCCAGCATTTCATCGACAAATTTGTGCCCTTTGGCATCGGCCAGGCCGAGCATGGATTTGCCTTCGCTGCTCGGGTGCATGGTGATCAAACCTTTGTTTTGCCCATGATCAATGGCGTAGGGGTAACCCGTCTGGCCGATTTTTAGAGAGAGAATCTTCTTTTTCAGCGCTGCCAAACCTTCGGTGAAATCCAGGCCGACGAAAAAGGCGCCGACAGTTTCGCCCTGGGTGTTTTTGATCGGCAGGTAGTGCGTCATGAAATCGCGCCCGAGCATGCGCGCCTTGCCGGTAAAAGGCTCGCCCTTGAGCAGGAAGGGGATTGCAGGGTGGCCGGCACCGAGCATGGTTCCGGCGGCGCGCTCGCCCTGTTCATTTTTGACCGAGGTCGAGGTGCGCTCGAAGTCGTCGCCGCGCCGGGTTAGAACGGTGGCATTGACCTGGCTGTTTTTGGTGAAGCGGTCGGGGATGGCGGTTTCGCTCTGGTTGATGGCTTCATCGCCGTGGTAGAGGGTGTCACCCTGCTTGCTGAAACTGCGCCCATAGTTTGCAGCAAACAAGGGGCCCAGGCGCTGCACCGATTGCTCGAGCGAACGGTTGTAAGTGTCGATCATGCCGGTCACCATGCGATTGGTGTCCTGCAAGCCTTGCAAGGCTTTTTCTTCCAGCTTGGTGGTGAGAAAGCCCGATAGCGTAAAAGCTGCGCCGGCTAGAATGAGGGTGATCGATGAGGCAAGTACGAAAATGAGTTTTCTTGCCACCGAGGTACGCGCTTGAGCCATGCTTCTTGTCTCCCAGATTTTGTCGTCCCTGCGGGCCGTGGGCACTACAGGGCGCTTGGTTTTTAGCCCAAGAATTGTAAGGGTTTATATTGCAGAGAATGCAAGGAATTTCACCAAAACCCCCACCCGGAGCGCAAAAAAACGCAAAATTTGTAGGGTAAGGCGGGACAACCCCCCTTTTCTTACCCGTAAACCGGTATTTTCTCCGGCTGCACCTTCAAAACCCGACCGGAAGAAAAACCATGGTGGCGACCGATTGGGTGAGGCGAGACAGGGTGCGGCCCTGGCGGTCGGCGACGATTTGCGCCATCAGATCGAGCAGACCGATACAGCGGCCAAATTCGCGCTCAAACGAAAGATTGCTGTTGGCAGGATCGAGTTCGTTCGAAATGAGAAAGAGTTTGCCGCTACTCTCGCCATTTTTCCAGCGATCGTGGCCCAGTTTCCAGAGGGCGATTTCCATGTTGCGGGCGGCGTGATAGAGCTTGATTTCGTCCAGGCTGTCGAGCAGATAAAACTCTTCCTTGTCTTCAAACGCGCTGTCTACCATGGAAAGCAGGCCAAGCATCAGCGCGGCAACCCGGTCGCCGGAAAACTCTTCCGTAAAGGCCAGGGTGGCGGCCAGACGCTCACGCTTGCCGGCCAGTTCCGGCCAATCACTCGTTGCGCGCAGGCGCAGGCGCTGTAGCGCGGCTTCCCGGCTGATTTGCCCGCCGCGCTTCCATTCGCGTGGGTTGCGTTTGTAGAGTTTATCGGCAATGCGTAACAAGCCCTCCACCGTTTCACGGCGGGTGGTGTCGGCGACGCGATCGATTTCGGTTTTCAGGAGATAGTGCCCGCCGACCTTGGTCGTGCTGCGCCCATCTTTCTCCAACTGGGTAGAGCAGGCGGTGAGCAAAAGAAAGGGGAGCAGGTAGCGCAAAATCATGCGCTGCGCCGATGCTGGATATAACCTACCCCCGCCGGGAGCAGGGAAACGATGATGATGCCCAAAATGAGCAGGGAAAGGTTTTGCCGGACCCAGGGCAGGTTGCCCAGCCAGTAACCCGCCCAGCACAAAGACAGTACCCAGGCCGCCGCGCCGATCAGGTTGTACAGGCTAAAGCGTCCCCAGGGCATGGCCCCGATGCCGGCAACAAAAGGCGCGAAGGTGCGAAAAAGCGGCAAAAAACGCGACATGATCAAGGTTTTTCCGCCGTGTTTTTCATAAAAAGCATGGGTTTTTTCCAGGGCCGTTTTGTTGAAAAAGCGTGAGTTTTCCCAATGAAAAACCTTGGGGCCAAGAAAACGGCCGATTTGATAATTCACCGTATTTCCGAGCACGGCGGCGGCCAGCAAAATTGCACACAGGGTGAAAATTTCCATTCCGCCTTCGCCCAGCGCAGCCAGCGCCCCGGCGACAAAAAGCAGGGAGTCGCCCGGCAAAAAAGGAAAAATCACCAGCCCGGTTTCGGCAAATACGATGATGAATAAAATGGCATAAATCCACACCCCGTACTGCGCCACCAGAACGCTTAAATAGGCATCCAGATGCAAGACAATGTCGATGAATTGGGTGAGGAGTTCCATGGCGAAAAATGATGCAAAGGGACGCATTATAATCATGCCATGCACACCTCTTCCCAGACCCCCACGATTGCCTGCCTGCCGGATTTGCTGATCAGCCAGATTGCCGCAGGCGAAGTGGTCGAACGGCCGGCCTCCGTCCTTAAAGAGCTTTTGGAAAACAGCCTGGATGCCGGCAGTAGCGCCATTCAGGTGCATCTGGAAGAGGGGGGCGTCAAGCTGATCCGCATCGTTGATGATGGCTGCGGCATAGAAAAAGAGCAGTTGGCCTTGGCGCTCACCCGCCATGCCACCTCAAAAATCACCTCGCTCGATGATCTGGAAGAGGTGCAGAGCCTAGGTTTTCGTGGCGAAGCGCTGGCCTCGGTGGCCTCGGTCGCCCGCTTGGCCCTCACCAGCCGCGCCCGTGGTGCAGCGCAAGCCTGGAAGCTGAAAGGCGAGGCGGGGGCTGCGCCGGAGCCGGCAGCGCTGATGGCCGGTAGCGTGGTCGAGATGCGCGATTTGTATTACAACACGCCGGCGCGGCGCAAATTTCTCAAAGCCGAGGCCACCGAATTTGCCCACTGCGCCGATGCCGTGCGCCGTCTGGCGCTGACCCGCCCCGATGTGGCCATTACCCTGAGCCACAACGGGCGCACCCTGTTTCAGCTGGCTCCGGCCGAATCAGCGCGGCGCGTGGCCGATGTGCTGGGCGATTCTTTTCTGGCCGCCACCCGTGCGCTCGATGTCAGCGCCGGTGTGTTGCGACTCTTTGGCCATATTGTTGATCCGACGCGCGCCGGCGAGGTGAAGGATGCCCACTACGTTTTCGTGAATGGCCGTTTTGTGCGCGACAAAGTCATCAGCCACGCGGTGCGTGAAGCGTATCGCGATGTGCTGCACGGTCAGCGCGCGCCGAGTGTTTGTCTTTTCCTGACGATTGCGCCGGCCTTGATCGACGTCAATGTGCACCCGGCCAAAACTGAAATCCGTTTTCGTGATGCCCGCGCTGTGCATCAGTTCATTTACCACGCCATTCAGCGCAGCTTGGCGCAGCCTTTGGCAGGGGGCGAAATCTCCGGGATGGGCGTTGACAGCGCCCAGCGTTTCGAGCCGGCAGCCAACTCCCAGCCCTCTACGCCAACTTTTTCCCGCCCGCTGCATGGCGCCCAGCAGGTGCCGCTGCACATCCGCGAACGCGATACGCAAAACTATCTGGCCTTTGCCCAGGCCGCGCAAAATGCTGCGTACAGTACGGCACAAAGCGCCGACGAAAGATTGCACTTTAACGCCCCGCCACCGGCGCTCGCGGCGTTTGCACAAAGTTCGAGTGTGCAAAATTCGAGTGCACAGACACCGCCGCTGGGCTACGCGCTGGCGCAGTTGCACGGCATTTATATCCTCGCGCAAAACGCGCAAGGTCTCATCGTGGTGGACATGCATGCCGCTCACGAGCGCATCCTTTACGAAAAACTCAAAACGGCGTACGAGGCGCAAGAAATTCCCGTGCAAACCCTGCTCATCCCGGCTGTTTTTAACGCCGATCTGCATCAACGGGCTGTTTTTGAAGCGCATGGCGAGGCCCTGGCAAAACTGGGTTTTGAATTGAGCAGCGCCGGCCCCGAGCAACTCGCCGTGCGCGCCGTGCCGGCGTTATTGCAAGGCGGCGACCCCATCGCGCTTGCCCGCAGCCTATTGGCCGAGCTTCAAGAACATGGTAGCAGCGCTTGTCTCGCCGCTCGGCGCAACGAACTGCTTGCCACATTCGCCTGCCACGGCGCAGTGCGCGCCCGCCGCCAACTCAGCCTGCCTGAAATGAACGCACTTTTACGCCAGATGGAAAGCACCGAACGCGCCGATCAGTGCAACCACGGCCGCCCCACTTGGCGCGAACTCAGCCTGGAGGCGCTGGACAAACTTTTCCTGCGCGGGCGCTGAGAGGGTTTTGCGCTTCGGGTAAATCATTTTTACCCCCGGATCACTGCGGATGGCTCTGTAGCATGCCCTGCAAAACATACAAAGCCTCCAGCGCTTCGCGGGGGCTGAGGGTGTCGGGATTGAGCGCGCTGAGTTTTTCCAGGGCAGGGTGGGGCGGCGTTTCCTCGGGTTCCGGCGCAGCTTCGGCGAGTTTGAGCGGGGCGGCGAAGAGGTCGGGCTGATGCGGATCGAACACGGCGCGCTCTTCGAATTCGCGCAGCTGTTTGCGCGCGGCGCGCACGACGCTGGCGGGGATGCCGGCGAGCGCCGCAACCTGGATGCCATAGCTCTGATTGGCTGGGCCTTCTTCCACGGCGTGCATGAAAACGATGCGGTCATTGTGTTCGACCGCGCCCAGATGCACGTTGGCCAGTTCCGGGTATTCGTGCGCCAGCCGGGTTAACTCGAAATAATGCGTGGCAAAGAGCGTCAGGCTGCGGTTTTTGCTGATCAAGTGGCGCAGGATGGCAAAGGCCAGCGCCATGCCGTCGAAGGTCGAGGTGCCGCGGCCGATTTCGTCCATCAACACTAGGCTGTTGGCGCTGGCGTGGTGCAAAATGGCGGCTGCTTCGGTCATTTCCACCATGAAGGTCGAGCGCCCGGAGGCAAGGTCGTCGGAAGCGCCGATGCGGGTGAAAATGCGATCCAGCGGCCCCAGCACGCAACGCTTGGCCGGCACGAAACTGCCGATGTGAGCGAGCAGGGCGATCAACGCCACCTGCCGCATATAGGTCGATTTGCCGCCCATATTGGGGCCGGTGATGAGCAGCAGCCGGCGCAGTTCAGCCAGTTGGCAGTCGTTGGCGATGAAGCTTTCCGCCTGGTGCGCCAATTCTTTTTCCACGACGGGATGGCGGCCGGCGTCGATTTCCAGGCAGATTTCATCCGAAAACTCGGGCGCGCACCAGTTGTACTGGCGGGCGGTTTCGGCAAAACCGGCGAGCAGGTCGAGATGCGCCACGGCGCGGGCGATGCTCTGTATTTCTGGCACGGCCGGCAGGAGGGCATCGAGAATCTGCTCATAGAGCATTTTTTCCCGGGCGAGTGCGCGTTCTTGCGCTGATAAAGCCTTGTCCTCGAAGGTTTTCAGCTCCGGCGTGATGTAGCGTTCGGCGTTTTTCAGCGTCTGCCGGCGGCGGTAATCGTCCGGCACCTTGTCCGTGTTGGCGTGCGTGACTTCGATGTAAAAGCCGTGCACCTTGTTGAATTCCACTTTCAGGCTGGCGATGCCGGTGCGCTCGCGTTCGCGCAGCTCCATGTCGATGAGGAAAGTGCCGCAGTTGTCGTTAATGGCGCGCAACTCGTCGAGTTCAGCATCGAACCCCGGCGCGATCACGCCGCCGTCGCGCACCTGGGCGGCGGGCTCAAGCGTAATGGCGCGGTCCAGAAGTTCGAGCGTTTCAGTCGGCGTCGCCAGTGCTTCATGGCAGGTCATAAGCAAAGGCGCATTTTGCGTACCCAGCGGCGCTCGTACTTTCGGCAGGCAGGCGAGCGCCTCGCGCAGGCTGGACAAATCGCGCGGCCGGGCGTTCCTGAGCGCAATACGCCCGGCGATACGCTCCAGGTCTGCCATGCCGCGCAAAGCCCGGCGCACGGCCTGGGCCGCTTCACCGTAATTGTCAGCCAGCGCCGCCACGGCGGCGTGCCGGGCCGTGGGCAAGGCCCGTTCGCGCAGCGGATGGTGTAGGCTGTGACGCAAAAGCCGCGTGCCCATGCTGGTGACGCAGTTGTCCAGCAAAGAAAACAGCGTCGGTGAAGGCTGGCCGCGCAGGGTTTCGGTGAGCTCCAGATTACGCCGGGTGGCAAGGTCCAGCCCCAGATAAGCGCTTTCCATTTCCACCGTTAAACCGCGCAAATGTGGCAATTTGCCGGTTTGGGTTGCCTGCGCATAGTGCAAGAGCGCGCCGGCCGCGCCAATCGCGGGCTTTAAGCCTTCCGCGCCAAAACCGGTGAGCGAAGCCACGGCAAATTGCTCGCATAACAGGCGACGGGCGGAATCGATATCGAAACACCAATCCGGCTGCCGGGTCATGGCGGCTTCGCTGGCGAGAGGCGACGGAGTGCTTTCTGGATAGAGAATTTCTGCCGGATGAATACGCTCCAAGCTTGCCGGAATTTGATCGACCGGCACTTCGAGCAGGATGAATTCGCCGCTCACCAAGTTCAGCCGGGCAATCCCCGCCGTACTGCGCTGCACGGCGATAGCCAGCAGCCAGACGTCTTGTTTGTCGTCGATCAGCGCCGCATCGGTCAGCGTTCCCGGCGTCACGATACGCGCCACCGCCCGCTCCACCGGCCCCTTGCTGGTGGCCGGATCGCCGATTTGCTCGCAAATCACCGCCGACTCACCCATCTTCACCAGCCGCGCCAGATAAGGCTCCAGCGAATGAAACGGCACCCCCGCCATCTTCACCGGTACCCCCGCCGACTGCCCGCGCGTAGTCAGCGTGATATCAAGCAAACGCGCCGCTTTCTCGGCATCTTCCATGAACAATTCATAAAAATCGCCCATGCGGTAAAACAACAAGGTGTCCGGATGCTGCGCTTTAAGTGCCAGATATTGCACCATCATGGGGGTGTGTTGGGGCGTTTTGTCTTTCATAAGCGATTGAATTTGTTCTTGGGAGGGCGGCGAAGTTGCGCAGTATACGGGACGGCCGTGCTAATCCGATGCGTAGAAAAACCCTTCCAGAGAAGTTCTGCGCAAGGGTTTGGCCAAGAAAGCGGCGGCATCAAGCGCGCCGTTCAGGGCTATCGCATACGCAGATGTCGTAAACCCTAAAAGAAAGTCGTTCACAATCAATTAGTTATGACAGGGGCT
>NZ_JBLJBW010000049.1:0-16633 GCF_047638095.1 Azonexus sp. | reverse complement strand
AAATCGGTGGCCGAAGAAAAAGCCGCCGTGCGCTACGTGCGCCACCCGCTCGACGGCGACGGCATGGACGAACAAATCCGCGCCCACCTCGCCGCCGGCAAACTGCCGACCCGGCTGGCGCTGACCTGGGACGAGCGCATCTCTTTCATCCTCACCGAAAAACTCGAAATCAAGCGGCTGGCCTTCCTCGACCTGCTGAAAGAAGAAGCCGAAAAAGCCGCCGAGCACGCCGAAGAACAATTCGCCGCCGATTTTTCCCTGATGACCGGCGAACTTGCCCGTTTCCTGCCGCAACTCACCGACGCCCTGGGCGGCGAAATGCAGGAAGCCCCCGCGAACGCGATCCATACCGCCAGCACCGACAGCCCGCCGTGGGAAAATTAAAAAATGCGCTGAAAAACGCGCCGGAAACCGGCTGCCCTTGCGGCAGCGGCCAGCCCTACGCCACCTGCTGCCAGCCTCTGCACGACGGCCAAACCCAGGCCGCCGATGCGCTCACCCTGATGCGCTCCCGCTACGCTGCCTATGCCCAGCGCCGCGCCGATTACCTGCTCGCCACCTGGCACCCCGGCAGCCGCCCCGAAGCTTTCGACCTGAATGATGACCGCAGCCAATGGCTCGGCCTGGAAGTGCGCGCTCACACCGTGCAAGACGAAACCCACGCCACGGTGGAATTCATCGCCCGCTACCGCCTCGCTGGCCGGGGGCAGCGGTTACACGAAATCAGCCGGTTTGTGCGAGAGGCGGGGCGGTGGTTTTATGTCGACGAGCAACACTCGGACGAAACGCCCGCCACGCCCCGCACATAAGCCCGAGGCAGCGGCGGGCCCATTCACTTTCACGCCGGATTCAACAGTGGGTAATCGGTATATCCCGCTGCCCCGCCGCCATAAAACGTTGCTACATGCGGCGTATTCAGTGCGGCATCACTGCACAGTCGTGCGACCAAATCGGGATTGGCGATGAAGGCTTTGCCAAAAGCGACCAGGTCGGCCTTGCCGCTGGCCACTGCGGCTTCCGCCAGCGCCTTGTCGTAGCCGTTGTTGACCATCCACGCGCCGGAGAAGCTGCGGCGCAGGGCGGCGTAGTCGAAGCTGACGCCTTCCGGTTCGCGCGCGCCGCCGGTTTCGCCCTCGATCATGTGCACATAGGCCAGCCCCAGCCGCGCCATCTGTTCGACGACATAGCCGTAGAGCGCCTGCGGGGCGCTGTCGCGCGGGGTGCCGCCGCCAAAGGTGGTGAGCGGGCTCAAGCGGATACCGACGCGGCCGGCACCGATTTCCTGACAGATCGCCGCGGCCACTTCACAAACCAGACGGGCGCGGTTTTCGATGCCGCCGCCGTAGGGGCCGCTACGGTCATTGATGCTATCGCGCAGAAACTGTTCGAGCAGATAGGTGTTGGCGGCATGGATTTCCACCCCGTCGAAACCGGCGGCGCGGGCGTTGCGGGCGGCGCGACGGTAGTCTTCGAGCAGGGCGGGAATTTCATCATCGCGCAGGGCGCGCGGCGCGGAGACCGGGGTAAAACCTTCGCGCGTGAAGGTTTTGGCCTGTGCCGGCTGGGCCGTGGAAGACACGGGGGCCGCGCCGTCCGGCAACAGGCTGCCGTTGGAAACACGCCCGACGTGCCACAGTTGCAGCACGATCTTGCCGCCGCCGGCATGTACGGCCTCGGTCACCTTTTGCCAAGCCCCCACCTGGGCCTCGGACCAAATTCCCGGCGTATCCAGATAGCCTTGCGCCATCGCTGAAATCGGACTGGCTTCGGCAATGATCAGGCCGGCGCTGGCACGCTGCGCGTAATACTGCGCCGCCAGCGGCCCGGGGGAATTACCCTCAGCCGCCCGGCTGCGTGTCAAAGGGGCCATGACAATGCGGTTTGCCAAGGTAATTTCACCGAGCTGAAGCGGATCAAACAAAGTAGCCATCGCAATTTCTCCAAAAAATCTCGCACACCAAACTTTGCATTTCTTAACGCACGAAAACCCATAGCGGTTTTACCATGCGCACTTCGCTTTTTAACACGAAGGATGAAACATGGGACTTCTCGATCAAGTGGTCGGCAATCTGGCCGCCAGCGCACTCGGTGGAAAAGGCGGCGATAACGGCTTGTTCGACATCGTTTTGCCTTTGATCAACAAATTTCCGGGCGGCATCGCTGGCCTGGTGCAGGCTTTTCAACAAGGCGGCCTGGGTGACATCGTCAATTCCTGGGTATCCACGGGCAAGAACCTGCCGGTCTCGGGAGATCAACTTACCTCGGTGCTGGGCAATGATTTCATGGGCGGACTGGCCAAACAGCTCGGCGTCGGCACCCAGGAAGCCTCCGGCAACCTGGCCAGCGTACTGCCCGGCCTGATCGACCAGCTCACTCCCGACGGCCAGTTGCCGCAGGGCGGTGATTTGCTGTCGCAAGGCCTGAGCATGCTGAAAAAAGGCGGCTTGTTCGGCTAAAACCTTGAACAGGCAGGGCAGGCGGGCGGTAAAACTGTTAACATCTCTCGCCTGCCCTTCCTGAAAGTACTGCATGTCTGCCGGCACTCTATTCGTTGTCACCGCCCCCTCCGGCGCGGGCAAAACCACCCTGGTGCGCCACCTGCTCGAACGCAACAAGGCAGTGCAGCTGTCGATTTCCTTCACCACCCGCGCGGCGCGCCCGGGTGAGGAAAACGGGCGGGAATACCATTTCATCGATGCCTCCCGCTTCAAGGCGATGATCGCCGCCGGCGAATTTCTCGAATGGGCGGAAGTGCACGGCAATTTCTACGGCACCTCGAAAACCTGGATCGGCGAGCAACTGCGTGCCGGGCGCGACATCCTGCTGGAGATCGACTGGCAGGGTGCGCAGCAGGTCCGCCAACAGTTTCCAGAGATGTTGGGCATCTTCATCCTGCCCCCCTCGCTGAACGAACTTGCGCAGCGCCTATCGGGCCGCGGCACGGACAGCGCCGACGTGATCGAACGCCGGCTTGCCGCTGCCCGTGAGGAAATGCGCCATATCGAGGCGTTCGACTATGTTATTATTAACGACCAATTAAACCAGGCCATCGATGATCTGAGCGCCGTCGTACACAGCGCCCGTCTCGGTCTGGCACGGCAAAAGGCAGATCACAGCGCCTTGTTTGCCACTTTGCTTGAACATTGATTTGAGGTTGCCCATGGCCCGCGTTACCGTTGATGACTGCCTGAAAAAAATCCCCAACCGCTTCCAGATGACCCTGGCCGCCGCCCACCGCGCCCGCCAGATCGCCAATGGCTCGACGCCTCTGGTCGAAGTCGATAAAGACAAGCCTACCGTGATCGCCTTGCGCGAAATGGCCGTCGGCAAAGTCGGCCTGGAAGTGCTCAACCGCGGCCAAGCCTGAGCCTTCGGGGAGCACGCCGCATGGACCCTGCGCCGCAACTCCCCGCCAACTACGAGGCTGACGCCTATAGCGTCTTCCTCGACAGCCTCGATTACCTATCACCGGATGAGATCGAACGCGTCAAGCGCGCTTTCGATTTCGCCGCGCGGGCCCATGCCAGCCAGAAGCGCGCCTCCGGCGAACCCTACATCACCCACCCGCTGGCGGTTGCCGGCACCGTGGTCGATTGGCGCATGGATGCCGATGCCGTCTGCGCCGCGCTGTTGCACGACACCATGGAGGACACCGGCACCAGCAAGGCCGAACTCAGCGAATTGTTCGGCAAGGAAGTCGGCGAGCTGGTCGATGGTTTATCCAAACTGGACAAAATGGAGTTCAACTCCTACCAAGAAGCGCAGGCTGAAAATTTCCGCAAAATGCTGATGGCCATGGCGCGCGATCTGCGCGTAGTGATGATCAAACTGGCGGATCGCCACCACAACATCCAGACCATGGCCTCGATGCGCAGCGACAAACGCATCCGCATCGCCCGCGAAACCCTGGAAATCTATGCGCCGATTGCGCTGCGCCTGGGGCTGAACAAGCTCTACCAGGAATTGCGCGACATCTGCTTTCACCTCATCCACCCGCACCGCGCCGCCGTGCTGAGCAAAGCGCTGCGCAGTGCGCGGGCGCACCGCCAGGAGACGCAAACGCGCATCGTCCAGGCGATGTGCGACAAACTCGCCCATGCCGGCGTGGTGGCCGAAGTATTGCGGCGCGAACGCGGCCTGCATTCCATTTTCTGCCACATGAAGGACCGCCAGCAATCCTTCTCGCAAGTGCTCGACACCTACGCTTTTCGCGTACTGGTCGATAACGTCCCCGGCTGCTACCTCGCACTCGGCGCGCTGCACACCCTGTATAAACCCGTCCCTGGCAAATTCAGCGATTACATCGCCCTGCCCAAGGCCAACGGCTACCAATCCTTGCACACCACCTTGATCGGCCCCTACGGCGTGCCGGTGGAAATGCAGATTCGCACGCGCGAAATGCACCGCGTCGCCGAAGACGGCGTATCGGCCAACTGGCTCTATAAAGATGCCGGAGCAAGCTGCGCCGAGTTGCAGATCAAAACGCACAAATGGCTGGAATCGCTTCTGGAAACACGCGGCGGCGGCACCTCCTCGGAATTTTTCGAAGACGTCAAAGTCGATCTCTTTCCAGACGAAGTCTATGTTTTCACCCCCAAGGGCCGCATCATGTCCTTGCCGCAGGGGGCCACCCTGGTCGATTTCGCCTATGCCGTGCATACCGATGTCGGCAACCGCTGCACGGCAGCGCGGATCAATCACGAGCTGGCACCGCTGCGCAGTGAATTGAAAAATGGCGACCTGGTCGAAATCATCACCGAGCCAGACGCCAAGCCCAACCCCGCCTGGCTCAACTACGTCAAAACCGGGCGGGCGCGCAGCCGCATCCGGCAAGCGCTGCGCATTACCCAGCAAGAAGAATCGGCCCGCTTGGGTGAGCGCTTGCTACGCCAGGAACTCCTTTCTTTAGGCGTCGTTCCCATTTCCATCCCCAGCACCGCCTGGGAAACCCTGGTTCGCGCCAGTGGGCAACAGAGCATCGAAGAAGTCTATGCCGACATCGGCCTGGGCAAGCGTCTGCCCTCAGTGGTGGCGCGCCGTCTGCTCGCCCGCGAAGACATGAGCGTACAGGGCATGAGCGGGCGCACCATCGCCATTCACGGCAACGAGGGTTTGGCCATTCAGCTCGCCACCTGTTGCCAGCCGATTCCCGGCGACCCCATCGTCGGCTCCATCCGCAAAGGTCGCGGCATGGTGGTGCACACCATGGATTGCCCCAGCATCCTCAAATCGCGCAAGGATGAACCCAACAAATGGCTGGACGTGGACTGGGAGCCGGAAGAGGGCCGCATGTTCGATTTGCGTCTGCGCGTCGAAGTAAAAAACCAGCGCGGCGTGCTGGCGCAAGTGGCCAGCACCATTTCGGACGCCGGCTCGAACATCGAACACATGGCCATGGAGGCCGATCCCGACGGCCATGTCACCACCTTGCATTTCACCATCAAGGTCAATGACCGCAAGCACCTCGCCCTGATCATGCGCAACGTGCGCCATATTCAGGAGGTTTTACGCATCGCCCGCGAACGCGGAGAGAGCGCTTGAACATTCTGGTGCTCGGGGCCGGCCTTGCCGGCACGGCCAGCGCCTGGTATCTGCAGGCCGCCGGGCATCAAGTCAGCGTCATCGACCGCCAGCCAGCCGCTGGCCTGGAAACGAGCTTTGCCAATGGTGGCCAGATTTCCGTCTCGCACGCCGAACCCTGGGCCAATCCGCACGTTCTGCCCAATCTCCTGAAATGGCTGGGCAAACGCGATGCGCCGCTACGCTGGCACTGGCGCGCCGATGCCGCGCAATGGGCCTGGGGTTTGCGTTTTTTGCGCGAATGCCTGCCCGGGCGCACGCAAAAAAACATTGCGGCCATCGTGCATCTGGCGCTCTACAGCCGGCAGCAGTTACAGCACTTGCGCGCCCAGCTCGCTCTGGACTATGACCAGTTGCAGCGCGGCATCCTGCACCTTTACACCAGCCGGCAAGACATGGCAGCCTCTCTTGGGGCGCGTCAAGTCATGGCCCGCCACGGCCTAGCGCGTGAAATGCTCGATGTCGCCGCCTGCCTGGAACTCGAACCGGCGCTCGCCCCCGCCGCGCATTTGCTGGTCGGCGGCGATTACACCGCCAGCGACGAATCCGGGGACGCCCATCGTTTCACACAAGCGCTCGCCGCCCACAGCGCAGCCGCCGGTGTCGAATTTTGCTACGACACTCACATCGAACGCCTGGCTACCGCTGGCGGGCGCATCGCCGGCGTGGTGACACGCGGCCCGCAGGGCGCAAGCTTACGCACGGCTGATGCCTATGTTCTGGCGCTGGGCAGCGAATCCCCCCTCTTGCTACGCCCGCACGGCGTCCATCTGCCGGTGTACCCGGCCAAGGGCTATTCCGCCACCTTGCCGCTGGCCAACCCCGACAGCGCGCCTTACGTCAGTCTGACCGACGATGCCTACAAGCTGGTGTTTTCGCGCCTGGGTAATCGCCTGCGCATTGCCGGCACGGCCGAATTCAACGGCTACAACCGCGAGCTCGACCCGCTGCGCTGCCACGCGCTCTTGCGGCGCACGCGCCAGCTCTTCCCCAAGCTGGAAATTGCCGGCGAAGCCGATTTCTGGTGCGGCCTGCGCCCGGCCACGCCTTCCAACCTGCCGCTCATCGGCCGTTCCCGTCTCTCTAATCTATGGCTGAACACCGGCCACGGCACCTTGGGCTGGACCCTGGCCTGCGGCTCCGGCGCGGCCTTGTCCGACCTGATCGCCGGCAAGCGCCCAAGCCCGGATTTCCCGTTTCTCGCGCCCTGATCCGGCCGCTTGCCGTTTTTCCCCCCGAATGATCGACACCCACTGCCACCTCGATGCCGATGAATTCAGCACGGATCTGAGCGCGGTGCATGCGCAAGCACGCCGTTGCGGTGTGACGCACTACATCATTCCCGGCGTCCGCGCCGCCGGTTTTGCCCGGCAAAAAGAAATCCTCGCCCGCCTGCCCGGAACCTATGCGGCCTACGGCATCCACCCCTTGTTTGTCGCGCAAACCGGCGGCGATGACTTGCCGGCGCTGCGCGCCATGCTGCAACACGAGCACCCGGTCGCCGTCGGTGAAATTGGCCTGGACTTCTACCTGCCTCAGGCTGACCACGAACAGCAAATGGATTTTTTCGTCACCCAGCTGCAACTGGCCCGCGAATTCGATCTGCCCGTCATACTGCACAGCCGTCACGCGGTCGAAGCCAGCTTACAGACTTTGCAGCGCCATCGGGTACGCGGCGGTGTGGCGCACGCCTTCAACGGCAGCCGGCAACAGGCCGATGCCTTTATCGCGCTCGGCTTCAAACTCGGCTTTGGCGGCGCGCTGACCCACCCCGGTTCGCGCCGCATCCGCGCCCTGGCAGCCGCCTTGCCTTTAAGCGCCATGGTTCTGGAAACCGATGCCCCAGACATCGCCCCCGTCTGGCTGCAGGGTGGGCGCAACAGCCCGGCGCAATTACCGCGCATCGCGGCGGAACTGGCGCAGTTACGCCAGATGCCAACCGATGCGCTGATCGCGCAGTGCGATGCCAACGCCCGAGCAGTTTTTCCGGCGCTGGAAAAAAGCGTTTGAGCCATGTCCTGGTATCGCCTCACACCTACGGGCGGCGCAGTGCTCAGTTTGCACATTCAACCCGGCGCAAAAATCAGCGCCTGCGCCGGCTTGCACGGTGATGCACTGAAAATCCGCCTGGCCGCACCGCCGGTCGATGGCAAGGCGAACGAAGCCCTGTTGCGTTTTCTGGCGGAAACTCTGGCCCTTCCCCGACAACAGCTGCGCCTGAAAAGCGGCCAGAGTTCACGGCAAAAACGGATCGAAATCGACACCGTTACCCCGGAACAACTGGCCGCGCTGCTGAGCCACTGACTCGCAACAGCACTTCAGATCTGTCGCCATAAAAATTGGTTGCGGGTTTGCCTCCCCCAGCCAGTCGCTGCGAATGCAACCCAGTCTTTCGGTCGGGGTTTTCAACTGGAGTCAGGTGTACGAAAAACGGCGGGAAATTCCCGCCGCAGATGCCGTTTCAAGCCTTTTCTGGCCCGATTTTCACTTCTTGGCCGGTGCTTTGGCCGCCGTTTTCACCGGTGCCGCCCCGACGCTCAGCTCCGGGCGCAGTTTTTCAACGCTTTTTTTACCGAAGCCTTTGACGTTTTCTAGCTCATCGACGCTTTTGAACGGCCCGTTCTTGCTGCGGTAATCGACGATGGCCGCCGCTTTGCTGGGGCCGATGCCCTTGACTGCATCGAGTTCGGCGACCGTCGCCGTGTTGAGATTGACTGCCGCGAAGGCCAGGCTGACCGCCGCAAACAAGCCGAACAACAAGGTGAAGAGACGTACTGACAAACGTTTCATTGCGTGTTTCCTCCAGAATGTTTGAACAGGTAAGTAAGGACGGCGAAGTTGCCGCCACAAACATTCTATTGGAATAATTTGTTTATGTCATTAGCATTTTTACCCGGGCAAAACAGTTTGCTTAGCCATAAACCACACGTCCGCCGACCAGGGTTTTCCACACCCGCCCCAACATCGGATGGCCCAGCCAGGGCGAGTTTTTGCCACGGCTTTTCAGGATTTCCGGGCTCAGCAGCCACTGCGCATCGGGATCAAAAATACAGAGGTCAGCGCTCGCACCGACGTTCAGATTGCCCGCCGCCAAACCCAGAAGATCAGCGGGAACGCAGGTGATGCGCTTGAGCGCCGTAGAAAGATCGACCTTTTCTTGCGCAGCCCATTTCAAGAGCAGGGGCAAGAGCACTTCCAGGCCCGTTGCGCCGGGCTTGGCTTCGCCAAAAGGCATCATTTTGTCGTCGGCGGCAAGCGGTGTGTGATCCGAGCAAATGGCGGCTTGGCCGAGGCGCGCCGCGGCGCTCAAGCGGCTGCGATCTTGTTCGGTGCGCAAGGGGGGCAAAAAACGGGCTTGCGGGTTGAAAAAACCAATGTCGTACTCGGTCAGCAAGAGGTGATGCACGCCAATGTCAAAACTGATCGGCAAACCTTCTGCCATGGCGGCTTCGACCATCGTCACCCCGGCTGCGGAAGACAGACGGGTGAGATGCACGCGGCAGCCGGTATGGCGCACGAGCTGGGTGAGCGTGGCAATGGCGATGGTTTCGGCGGCGACCGGAATGCCACTTAAACCCAGACGGGCAGAAACCTCGCCGTCATGCGCGTTACCGCCGCGCGCCAGATAGTAATCCTGGGGATGTAAAAAGACGGTAAAACCAAAAGATGCCGCGTACTCCAGGGCGTGCATCAACGATTGGGTATCGACCACGGCGACCTTGGCTTGCGAGAATGCCACGCAACCGGCTTTTTTCAGCCCGGCCATTTCGGTCAGGCGCTCGCCCTGCAAACCCAGGGTCAGCGCCCCCAGCGGGTAGACGCGCGCCTTGCCGATTTCCTTGGCGCGGTGCACCAGGCGGTCGGCCAGTTCCGGTTCATCGAGCGGCGGATCGGCATCGGGCGGCACCACCACGCTGGTGACGCCACCGGCAACAGCCGCGGCCAGCTCGGCCTCGATGGAGTTCAGGCGGGCACCCAGATCAACAAAGCCCGGGCAGACGACATAACCCTGCGCATCGATGCTTTCACTGGCTTCAAAACCGGCGGGGGCGGCACCGACGCCGGCGATGCGCCGACCGCTGATGAACACGGACAGATTTTTCTGGTCGATACCGTTTTTTGGATCGATGACGCGGCCATTTCTGATTTCGAGATTCATAGCTTAATTCCCCGCAACGATGCTCATCACCGCCATGCGTACAGCGATACCAAAAGTGACTTGGTTGAGGATGACGGCCTGCGGTCCGTCCGCCACCACCGAATGAATTTCCACACCGCGATTCATCGGCCCTGGGTGCATCACGATGGCATCCGGTTTAGCCAGCGCCAGCTTTTGCGGCGTCAGCCCGTAATGGCGGAAATACTCGCCAGCCGAAGGCAGGAGCGCGCCGTTCATGCGCTCGTTTTGCAGGCGCAGCATGATGATCACATCGCAATCGCGCAGGCCTTCGTTCATGTCGTGGAACACCTGCACGCCGAGTTTGTCGAGGTGTTTTGGTAGCAGGGTTTCCGGGCCGATGGCGCGCACTTCCGGCACGCCGAGCGTGGTCAGCGCGTGGATATCCGAGCGCGCCACCCGCGAATGCAGAATGTCGCCCACCACGGCCACCCGCAGCTGGCTGAAATCCTGCTTGAAATGGCGGATGGTGTACATGTCGAGTAGGCCCTGCGTCGGGTGCGCGTGGCGTCCGTCGCCGGCATTGACCACATGAATATCGTTGCGCCCGATGCGCTGCAGGTGTTCAGCAATCAAATAGGGCGCGCCGGAGGTGGCGTGACGCACGACAAACAGGTTGGCATCCATGGCGCACAGGTTGTCGATGGTGTCGAGCAGCGTTTCGCCCTTGGAGGTCGAGGAGCGGCCAATATCGAGGTTGAGCACGTCGGCCGACAAGCGTTTGGCGGCGATTTCAAAGGTGGTGCGGGTGCGCGTGGAGTTCTCAAAAAAGAGGTTGAAGACGCTTTTGCCGCGCAGCAGCGGCACTTTTTTCACTGCCCGCGTGGAAATTTCCATGAAGGATTCGGCGGTATCGAGAATCTGCTCCATGATGGGGCGCGGCAAACCTTCCGTGGAGAGCAGGTGGATCAGCTCGCCATGTGTGTTCAACTGCGGGTTATGCATGCTGCAGCCTCCAGGTGAGTTGTTCGGCATCATTTTTGCCCAGTTGCAGACTTTGCCCGGGGGCCAGATGGACATCCCAGACTTTCCAGTTTGCCGCAATGGGCAATTCCCGCCCGCCGCGATCGGCCAGCACGGCGAGCTCGATCGCCGCCGGGCGACCGTAATCGAAAAGCTCGTTGATCGCCGCCCGTGTCGTGCGCCCGGTGTAGAGCACATCATCGACCAGGACGATGTGGCGGCCTTCGACGTCGAAAGGAATGATGGTGGGTTTGACCTTGGTATGCAGCCCCTTGACGGCAAAATCATCGCGGTAAAACGATACGTCGATCAAACCGATTTCTTCCGGCAAATCCAATAACTCGCGCAAGCGCTGCGCAATCCAGGCACCGCCGCTGTAAATTCCGACCAGGGCGGGATTTTTCGGCAAGAGCGGGCGTAACAATTCGGCCAACTGCCGGCATTGCGCCTGGGCATCGGGCAAGGACAAAGGTGAAATATCAGGGGGCGACATGGGCGGCGCTCTCCATCCAGGTTTGCAATATGAGTTGGGCGGCCACGGCATCGAGCAGCGGCTTGGCGGATTTGGCGTTCCGCCCGGTTTCGCGCAGGCGGCTTTCGGCATCCCGCGAGGTCAGGCGCTCGTCCGCCAGGGCGACGGGCAGGGCAAAGTGCTTGTGCAGGCGTTCGGCAAATTTCGTCGCCAACGCCGTCATGGCGTGCGGCGTGCCGTCGACATGGGTGGGCAGGCCCACCACCAGCTGTTGCGGCTGCCATTCGGCCACCAGTTTGCCGATTTCCTCCAGGCGCTGGGCATTGCTTTCGGCGTGGATGACGGTGAGCGGATGGGCGGTGCCAAGCAGGGTTTCGCCGGTGGCGACGCCGATGCGTTTTTCACCGAAATCGAACGCCAGCACAGTCGCCATTTCAGGCGTGTCCGGCGATATCGGAAAGTTGCGCGAAGCTGATGCCTAGCGTTTGCAAGGCGGCGGGCAAACGGCTTTCCGGCGGCAGATCAAACAAAATATCGGCGCTGGCCGGCACCGTCAGCCAGGAATTTTGCGCCATTTCCTCTTCAATCTGCCCGGCATCCCAGCCGGAGTAACCCAGAGAAACGATGATTTCCGAAGGCGAACCGTCCTTGGCCACAGCATTCAACACATCGCGCGAGCTGGTAAGGGCAACTTCCGCGCTGACTGCCAAAGTCGATTGCCAACGACCGCCCGCACGATGCAGCACAAAGCCGCGATCCATCTGCACCGGGCCACCGAAATAGACCGGCAGCTGCGCCAGTTCCTGGCATTCGACGTTGATATTGACCTTCTCCAGCAAGCTCGCCAGATTAAGCTCCAGCGGCCGATTGACAATAATGCCCAGAGCACCGTTTGCAGTGTGCTCGCAGACATAAATCAAAGCCTTGGCAAAGTAAGGATCTTCCAGACTTGGCATGGCGATAAGGAAGTTATTGGTCAGATTAAAGGCAGTCATGGCGCAATTTTAACCCGAACCCCGATGCCGCGGCGGCACCGCCCTCTCGCTTCTGCGCTTCACCGCCAGAAGCGGGCTAAATCAAAGCGGGAATTTTCCAAAACACTAAACTGCCCGCGCCGCCTACTCCTGGAGAAAGCCATGAAACGCCACACCGCCCTACAAGACCTTTCGCGCGAGCACTATCGCGCCCTGAAACTCGCTCTGGCCTGCCGTCGCGCCTGCGACTCCGGCGATAGCGCGCAACAAGACGCCATGATCGCCGAGTGCTGCACGGTGTTTGCCCAAGAGCTCGAACCCCATTTTCAAACCGAAGAACGCGACCTCCTCCCACGCTTGGCCGCCGCAGGAGAAAACGCCCTGGTTGACCGCACCCTCGCCGAGCACGCCGAATTCCGCGCCCTGATCGCCCAACTCCCGCAACAAGGTGCCTCCGGTCTTACCCGCTTTGCCGAATTGATGAACGCCCACGTGCGCTTTGAAGAGCGGGAAATGTTCGCCGCCATGGAAAAACTGCTCGCCGCCTGATCTGGCATACCTGCCTGTGCCAGCCAGCGCGCAGATATGCGAGAGAACCCTTCCTCAAGCGCGCCGACATCGGGCAAGCGGAGGAAGTAAAACTCGGCGCATGCGACAATGCAATTTTTCACCTGGCTTAACTATGAGCGCCGTTCTGGAATTTTCTGACCCCCTTGTTTCCCTCATCGATCCCGCCAGCCAGCGCGCCGGTGTGGCGCTGGCGCAGGATGTGTTCGGCCAGCTGTTTCGCCAGGCGGTAGACGCAGAGACAAACGACAATGAAGCAGCGCTGACCCTTGGGCTGCAAGCCATTCACGCCTGGGTGGACGAGGGCAGCGATCCATCGGCACAAGCCGCCCGTCTGGCACTTTTGATTTACGCCCTGGATGCCTGGGGGCTGGCGTACACCCAGGCTTTCCGGCTGCAGGCGATTCCGCCTCTGTCCGCCCTCATGGGCAATTTGCGCACGCCGCTGGAAACCCAGGCCGAGGCGCGCTTTACCCAGTATTTTGCAGCTCTTTCAACGCAGGAAAGCGCTGCCATCGATGGAAAAATTGCGCTGCGCCGCAACATTCACCTGGCACTCTGGCACGCCATGGCAGCCTGCACCAATGCGCAGGAAGCGCGCCCCATCACACAGGTGCTCGGCAGCCTGATGCTGGCGCTCGATACGCAAATGCCGGAATACGGTTGGCGGCTCTTGGCGGACAGCATGGCGACATTGCAAATCGCCTTGCTCGAACACGGCGAGGCCGGCGGCGCGCAAGACGGCACGCGCGAACTGTTTGCCGCCCTGCAACACGCCCTGCCCGCAGAACGTTACCAGGCGGCACTCAGCCTCTCCGGCCAGGCACTACTCGCCTGGCTGCAGACACGCCGCGGCTGAGCAAACCCGCAGCTTCCACCCGCCGGTGCCGTGTTGCTTTCTGTTTGGAAGGCAATTTACGGCTTGTCCGCAGCTGATCGGTCAGCAAAGCCAATCGAAAACAAAACTTCGTTTAATTCCCACCTTGAATCAGATTTTTAGATCCTGCAACGCAAGCTTGATGGCGACGGTGTCGACGAATTTCGGGTCAAAGGTCTGACCGCCGCACCACTGCGACATTACGCCGTATTCGGGGTGCGCAGGGTCCGCCATGATGCTGACAAAAGCCTCGTAACCTGGCGCGCCACCGACATCTTCAGGCGGCGCGGCATTGACGGCCTTAAGCAGCGTGGCTCGGTCACTCAAATCCGCATCACCTGGCAGCCTCTTTTCGACCTTGATCCGATGTTCCCAGTGATCTCCAAAGTCGTAGATATATTTGAACGAAACCATACCGCCCAGGGCGGTTTTGAGCTGAACACGCGCCTCCGATCGCACCGGTTCCCAATCGAACTCCGGATCAGGAATGCCGAAACGCTCGTTGCCAAAATTGAATTCGTGCATATGCCCATCGTCCCACCCGAATACAACTTGCAAGACGTCATGCAGGCTACCCAAGGTAATCGATTCCGGCACCAAGATGCGCCGCCAGATCGCGGGCTTGATCCAGGCCAATTCGGCTTTCAGTTGTAATAAATCGGCGTGTTTTTTAGCGCGCGGTTTTTTCGCAGGAATCAGATGGCTCATTGCAGGCAGCTTTCCATAAAAGGGCGGCGCAATCAGCGCCTGGATTCCAGAGAAATACGCAGCAAACCGGCCAATCCTGTGCTCGACAACCCAAGCCAAAACTATCCGCTGCCTCTGGGAAGCACAATTTTATCTGCCCTATGGCGACAAAAACCATAGAGTCTGCGCGCTCATTCCAGAAACCTCGCCGCCCCCGGCAACTAGACAAAACCCCAGACTCGGCTATAGTTCAACTGCCCATTCACTGCCCACAAGGAGATAGCCATGTCCATATTTGACGCTCCCATTGCCCGCTGTGAGGCTGCCCGCGCCATGGTATTGATGGATTTGACGCAGGGTGAATGCGCGCGTGATCACGCCTGCCCAAAAAATCGTCAGTGCCCGCTGGAGGGGTGTTTCGCCGAAATGAGCGGAATCGAATCGACCACCCGCGAGGTTTGGCCAACGACGCCGACGCATCACTAAGCCCAACCCGGCCTATTCGCACGGAAATTGTGCTGAATAACATCATCGAAAAGCCGCCACGGGCGGCTTTTCGGTTGACATGAAAAACAGAATGTTCAAGACCTCTCCGGCGCACTCGCCAAAGCGCGGGTGACCACTTCGCGCACATCACTGACCAGATCGGGCAAAGCCAGCACAGTTTCCAGCGCGGCTCGGGCCTGTGCTTGACGCGCCAGGTCGAACTGACGCCAGCGGTCAAAGGCGCGCGCCAGGCGGGAGGCGACCTGCGGGTTTTTCTGCTGCAAAAAAGCGATTTTCTCGGCAAGAAAAGCATAGCCCGCGCCATCTTCAGCATGAAAATGCAGGAAATTTGCTCCGAAAGTGCGCCATAAGGCATAAATCTTGTTCGGATTCGCGGCATCAAAACCGGCGTGCTCGGACAGCGCGCGCACCCGGGCAAGCGTATCCGGCCGGCGGCTGGCGGCTTGCACTTGCAGCCATTTATCAACGACCAATGGCTCGTTTTGCCAGCGTGCGTAAAATTCGGCGAGCGCTATCTCGTGTTCAGAAGCATCCGCCGCCGTCAGATTGGCCAGCGCCGCCAGCGCTGCGAACTGGTCAGTCATGTTGTCGGCGCTACGCAGTTGGTGCAGCGCGAGCGCGCGATAACTTGGCGTAGCCCGCTCCAGCAAATAGCTCAAACAAACGTTACGCAAGGCCCGCCGGCCAGCTTGCAAACCATCGGGGGAGTAACTTTCCCGATTTTCAAGGGCTTCATAGGTGGCAAGAAACACCGTTTCCAACGCCTGAGCGAGACGCTGGCGCAGCCCGTTACGCGCCCGATGCAGCGCACCAGGGTCGATCGGCGCGGGCAACTGTTCGGCCAGCGTAGCTTCGCTGGGCAAGCTCAGCACCTCGGCGACAAAAGCCGGCGCAGTTGCGCTTTGCCTGTGCAGAAGATGACGGCAGGCCGCAATGAAAACCTCCGGCGCAGGTGAGGCTTGCCCGGCTTGCTGCGCCCGCATGGCGGCAAAAATCAGCGCGCCAGCCAGGCGTTGCCCGGCTTCCCAAGCGCTGAAAGCATCACTTTCGTGCGCCAGCAAAAGGCTTAATTGCTCCGGCGTGTAGGCAAAATCAAGCGTGATCGGTGCCGAAAAATCGCGCAGAAAAGACGGCACCGGCGGCGCGACGATGTCCTCGAACACGAAACTTTTCCGGGTTTCATCAAGCAACAACGTGCGTTCGCTGTTCGGCAGCATCTGGCCGCTTGCATCGAACAGCGCGACACGCAGCGGGATCAGGTAGGGTTGATCGTCGCTCGCCTGCGGGTTGCTCTGCTCGCAGGCGATCCTGTAACTGCGGGCGTCGGCATCGTAGTAAGCGCTCACCTTGACGCGCGGCGTGCCGGGTTCGCGATACCAGCGCATGAACTGGCTGAAATCGAAGCCGGAGGCGCTGCGCATGGCGGCGATGAAATCCTCGCAGGTGACGGCCTGCCCGTCGTGGCGGCAGAAATATTCATCCATGCCGGCACGAAAAGCCTCACGACCAATCAGGGTCTGGATCATGCGGATGACCTCGGCCCCCTTTTCGTACACCGTGGCGGTGTAGAAATTATTGATTTCGATGTAGGAGGCCGGACGCACCGGATGCGCCATCGGCCCGGCGTCCTCGGGAAACTGCGCGGCGCGCAGACCGCGCACCTCGCGAATGCGGGCGGTCTGCCGGTCGTGCGTGTCGGCCCCGAATTCCTGGTCGCGGAAGACGGTCAGCCCTTCCTTCAGGGAAAGCTGGAACCAGTCGCGGCAGGTGACGCGGTTGCCCGTCCAGTTGTGGAAATATTCGTGCGCCACCACCCGGTCGATGTTCTC
>NZ_JBLJBW010000048.1:0-16730 GCF_047638095.1 Azonexus sp. | reverse complement strand
CCGCCGACGATTTCCAGCGTATTGGCCAGCGCCTCCGGCTGCTCGAAGATTTCCTTCTGCATGTAGTGGCGAAATTCACCCAGTTCGACCGCCGCCGCCGAAAGCTCGGAGACATGCACCGGGCGTTCCACCTGCGTACCGTCGAGACGGGCGATACGCACGCTGTGCGCCGTCAGTTCGGCGATGTCGCCGTTTTCCAGATAGACCATGTTGCGCGTCACCTGCAACAAGGCGGAAGCGTCGGATGCCGCATAATTGCCGCCTTCTCCCAGACCGAGCAACAAGGGCGAGCCTTCGCGGGCGACCACGATACGCCCGGGCTGGCGATGATCGATTACGGCGATGGCATAGGCCCCGACCAGTTGCTGACACACCTTGCGCACGGCGTCAAAGAGATCGGGATCGGTTTTCAGCGTGTCATCGATCAGATGGGCAATGCTTTCGGTATCGGTTTCCGAGGTGAAGACATAGCCTTTCGCCGTCAGCTGCGCGCGCAGGCTTTCGTAATTTTCGATGATGCCGTTATGCACCACGGCAATGCTGCCCGAGACGTGCGGATGCGCATTGTGTTCGGCCGGCGCGCCATGCGTGGCCCAGCGGGTATGGGCGATGCCGGTTTGCGCCGCGCAGCCGCGCGCCGCCGTCTGCAACTGCGCCACCCGACCGACGGCGCGCACGCGTTCGATCCTGCCTTCGCCCAACAGAGCAAGCCCGGCCGAGTCATAGCCACGGTATTCCAGACGGTTCAGCCCTTCGATCAGAACAGAAACGATGTTGCTGCCGGCTGCCGCGGCGACGATGCCACACATAGGGACTCCTGCGCGTAAAAAGGCGTCATTCTAGCCCAGCACCGCCGGAGGCAGCGGTACAATCCGCCGGTTTTCCTCCCGGAGCCCGTCATGTCCCTCACTTCACTTTCCCCCGGCGTACAGGCCGCCGTTCTGGCCGAAGCCCTGCCCTACATCCAGCGTTTCCACGGCAAGACCATCGTCGTCAAATATGGCGGCAATGCCATGACCGATGAACACCTGAAACGCTGCTTTGCGCGCGATGTGGTGCTCCTCAAACTGGTCGGCTTCAACATCGTGGTGGTGCATGGCGGCGGCCCGCAGATCGAAAATCTGCTCGGGCGCGTCGGCAAAAAAGGCGAATTCATCCAGGGCATGCGCGTCACCGATGCCGAAACCATGGAAGTGGTGGAAATGGTGCTCGGCGGCCAGGTCAACAAAGACGTGGTGAACCTCATCAACCAGGCGGGCGGCAAGGCCGTCGGCCTGACCGGCAAGGACGGGCGCTTCATCCGCGCCAAAAAACTGCTCTTGGAAAACAAGGACAATCCGGGCGATTTGATCGACGTCGGCCAGGTCGGCGACATCACCAAGATCGACCCCTCGCTGATCGCACTGCTCGAGACCGGGGCCTTCATTCCGGTCATCGCGCCGATTGGCGTCGGCCCGGAAGGCGAAACCTACAACATCAACGCCGACGTGGTGGCGGGTAAAATCGCCGAGGTGCTGCGCGCCGAAAAACTCGTACTGCTCACCAACACGCCCGGCGTGCTGGATAAAAACGGCCAACTCATCACCGGCATCACGCCCAGCCAGATCGATGCCATGGTCGCCGACGGCACCCTCTCCGGCGGCATGTTGCCAAAGATCGGTTCGGCGCTCGATGCCGCGCGCAACGGCGTCAATGGCGTGCACATCATCGATGGCCGGGTGGAACACGCGCTCTTGCTCGAAATTCTCACCGACCACGGCGTCGGCACCATGATCAAGGCCGATTAAGCCCTGCCATGTACGGCGAGCGCGTCTGGTTGTTCGATTTGGACAACACCTTGCATGACGCCTCGCCGCACATTTTCCCGCGCATCAACCACGCCATGCGCGACTACATCGCGCAGCATCTGGCGCTCGATACGGCCAGCGCCGACCGCCTGCGACAAGACTACTGGCAGCGTTACGGCGCAACCTTGCTCGGACTGACCCGGCACCACGCCATCGACCCGGCGCATTTTTTACGCGAAACCCACCGTTTTCCCGATCTCGAACGCCTGATCGCCTTTGAAAAGCCGGTGCGCCAAACCCTGAAACGCCTGCCCGGACGCAAGCTGTTATTTACCAATGCGCCGCTCGCCTACGCCCAGGCCGTACTGAATCTCACCGGGCTGGAGGTGCATTTTTCAGCCATTTACAGTGTCGAGCATCTCGATTTTCAGCCCAAACCCATGCTGGCCGCCTATCGCCGCCTGCTGCGCGCCGAACGCCTCTCGCCCCGGCGCTGCATCATGGTGGAAGACAGCCTCGCCAACCTCGTCACCGCCAAGGCGCTCGGCATGAAAACAGTATGGGTGAGCGCCAGCTTACGCGATTCGCCCAGCGCCGACATCAAGATCCGTTCGGTACGCGAATTGCCGCGCCACCTCGCCCGGCTATAATCGGCCCACAATAAATCTGAGGGGCAATAGCAATGGCAACGAAACCGGGCGAGCGCCGCCTGCAAATTCTGCACACCCTGGCTGAAATGCTGGAAACCCCGAAAGGGGAAAAAATCACCACCGCCGCCCTCGCCGCCCGCCTGGACTGCTCGGAAGCCGCACTCTACCGCCATTTCGCCAGCAAAGCGCAGATGTTCGAGGGGCTGATCGAATTCATCGAACACAGCCTCTTTGGCGTCATCAACCAGATCACCGGGCAGGAAGAAAAAGGCTTTCGCCAGCTCGAACTGATCCTCGGCCTGCTCCTGAGCTTCGCCCAGAAAAACCGCGGCATGACGCGAGTGCTGATCGGCGACGCCTTGGTCAATGAAAACGAGCGCCTGCAAGCGCGCATCAACGCGCTGCTCGACAAGATCGAAGCCTCGCTCAAGCAAGCGCTGCGCATCGCTGCCACACAGGAAAATTTCCGCCCCGACGCCGATTTCAGCGCGCTCGCCAACCTGCTGCGCTGCTACGCCGTCGGCCGTTGGGAACAATACGCCCGCTCCGCTTTCACCCGTGAACCCGCCGCCCAATGGCCGCAGCAATGGCCGATGCTGTACTACGCCTGCTTATCCCAGATGGGACAAACTGCCTGAGCGCTCGGCGCTCACACCCGCCCGAGCAGCACTTCGGCGACGAAACGGCTGCCAAAATAGGCCAGAATGAGCAGTGAAAAACCACTCAAGGTCAGGCGCAGCGCCCGTTTGCCGCGCCATCCCCAAAGGTGGCGACCACAGAGCAGTACGGCAAAAATCAGCCAGGAAGCAATGGCGAAAAAGGTCTTATGATCCAGCGCGAGCGGCTTGCCAAAAATCTGCTCAGAAAAGAAAAGCCCGCTGCCCACGGCCAGGGTCAGCAAGACAAACCCCAGGCTGAGCATACGAAACAACAAACCTTCCATGGTCATCAGGGAGGGCAGGCTGCCCAGACTGCGCCGAACGACCCGGCGATGCAGCATTTTCTCGGTAAAGCCCATGAAAATCGCGTGCAAGGCGGCCAAGGTCAGGAGGCTATACGCGAGCATGGCGGCGAGGAAATGAAACTGAAAACCAGTGGCCTCGGCATGTGCCACCAGATGCCCCTGGCGAAACAGCAGCGGCAATGCCGCACACACTGCAGCCAGCGGCAAAACCATGGGCTGCATGCCTTCCATGCGGGCCATGAAACTTTCCAGCCAGTAAATCAGCACCGCCAGCCACATCATGAGCGAGAGCGCCAAGGCAAAGGAAAAATACATGCCGCCGCTGCCCATGAGACTGCCCAGCACCGCGTACGCATGGACGGCCAAGGCAGCGCCAATGGCGATGCGCTCCCACAGGTGCATGGGGCAGGCGACGCACTGATCGGGCTGTTCGCGCCAGCGCGTCCGCCAGAAATGAAAGCCCAGCGCCGCGTAAAGGAAAGCGGCGAGGCTGTGGGGGAAAAGCTGAATTACAATGTCGACCATCCCGCAATTCTACTCGAAGCCCACCTGACATGCTCGACAACCTGACCACACGCCTTGCGCGTGTCATGAAAACCCTCAAGGGCGAAGCTCGCCTGACGGAATCCAACATTGCCGATGCCCTGCGCGAAGTGCGCATGGCGCTGCTCGAGGCCGATGTCGCCCTGCCCGTCGTCAAAGACTTCATCGCTGCCGTCAAGGAAAAAGCGGTCGGCCAAGAGGTCATCGGCTCGCTCAACCCAGGGCAGGCGCTGATCGGTGTCGTGCATGGCGAGCTCACCCGGCTGATGGGCGAGGCGCACGAGGGCATCAACTTCAACACCCAGCCGCCCGCCATCGTGCTCATGGCCGGCCTGCAGGGGGCCGGCAAAACCACCACGGTCGGCAAACTGGGCAAGTTTCTGCGCGAAACCCACAAAAAGAAGGTGCTGGTTGTCTCTTGCGACATCTATCGCCCGGCGGCAATCGAGCAGTTGCAATCGGTGGCGGCCCAGGCCGAGGTGGATTTCTTTCCCTCGCATGTCGGCGAAAAGCCGGAAGCCATTGCCGCCGCAGCTATCGATTGGGCCAAGCGCCATTACCACGATGTTCTACTCATCGACACCGCCGGGCGCCTCGCCATAGACGAGGCGATGATGGACGAAATCAAGCGCCTGCATGCGGCCGTGCGTCCCATCGAAACCCTGTTCGTGGTAGACGCCATGCTCGGCCAGGATGCCGTCAATACGGCGCGTTCTTTCAACGAAGCCCTGCCGCTGACCGGCATCGTGCTCACCAAACTGGATGGCGACGCACGCGGCGGCGCGGCGCTGTCGGTGCGTCACATCACCGGCAAACCGATCAAGTTCGCCGGGGTGGGCGAAAAGCTCTCCGGCCTCGAAGCCTTCCACCCGGAACGCATGGCCTCGCGCGTGCTCGGCATGGGCGACGTGCTGTCGCTGATCGAAGAGGCCAAGAAAGGCATCGACGAAGAAAAGGCGCTGGAGTTCGCCAAAAAACTAAAATCCGGCAAAGGCTTCGACCTCAACGATTTCAAGGCACAAATCGGCCAGATGCGCGCCATGGGCGGCCTGACTTCGCTGATGGACAAGCTCCCCGCGCAGTTCGCACAAGCCGCCGGGCAACTGCCGGCCGGCGCGGAAAACAAGATGATCTGCCGCGTCGAAGGCATCATCAACTCGATGACCCCGGCTGAACGCGCCAAGCCGGAACTGATCAAAGCCAGCCGCAAACGCCGCATCGCCACTGGGGCCGGCGTGCCGGTGCAGGAAGTGAACCGCCTGCTCAATCAGTTCGAGCAGACGCAGAAAATGATGAAACAGTTTTCCAAGGGCGGCATCGGCAAACTCATGCGCGGCATGAAGGGCATGCTGCCGGGCGGCATGGGGGGCTTGGGTGGTTTCGGGCGTTAAATGTCTCAGCAGAGGGCGGTTAAAACAACCTGATGTTTTTATGGTGTAAAAGCCAGCGAAAAAACAAACGCACCCAAGGTCGCTGTTTTTTATTTCTCACCGCTCTGTTATAACCCAGAGGACACCTGTCGAAACATCGCCTCGCTCAGCACACGCGCACTTTGCATACCGCGCAATTCACGCAAGCCACTGCCATGCGCCAGAACGCTCCGCCCACCGTCATAGCACCATTGCCTACGAGCACTGAAACGCCGGTCGAGGTCAGCGCGGAAACGCACGTTCAGGAGTTTTCCACACAGAGCCGCTTACTTGAAATCCAGGCCGCCCTGCTGGCGCACGAGCGCGAGCAGGTGGCGCTGGCGGCCTTTGCCACCGAACTGGCGAAACAATTCGGCTGTACTCGAGCGCTGCTTGGCTTCTTGCGCCACACACAAATCGAATTGACAGCACTCTCCCACGGCAGCGGCGATAACTTGGTGGGCGAAGCATTTGACGACGTGGCGGCCGCCATGGATGAAGCCGTCGCACAAGCTTGCAGCATCTATCTCCCTTGCGAGCCCACGGCTCGACCGCTCATCCGCCTAGGACATCAGCGCTGGCAACAACGTCTGGGCGGTGCCGTACTGAGCGTTCCGGTCGTGCGGGCGGGCGAAATCGTGGGAGCCATCGGCTGCGAATGGCTGACCACTCGCGACGACCTGGGGCAGATCGCTGCGCAGATCGAGAAGGTGCTGTCTTTTTGCGGCCCTATTTTGTATCTCCTGCATGAACGCGAACGCCCCTGGCAGCAACGGATGCAGCACGCGCTACGGCGCACCTGGTCACGTGTGCGCCACGGACAGAACCGGCGCCTACAATTCGCCCTGGGAGCATGTGCACTCGCCTTGGCCGCGCTGTGCATCGTACCGATGCCCTACGACGTAGCGGGTCGCGCCCGCGTCGAAGGTGCGCAACAGCGGGCGCTCGCTGCGCCAGCCGATGGCTACTTGAAAAGTGTGTACGTCCGCCCTGGCGATAGCGTGCGCGCCGGGCAGCTGCTGCTGGAAATGGCCGATCAGGAATTGCGCTTGGAACAACAACGCTGGGCAAGCGAACTGGCCCAGCAAGAAAGCGCCTACGCCATTGCCATGGCGCGTGCCGACCGCCCCCAGATGGTCATTGCTCAGGCGCGCGCCGACCAAGCGCGCGCGCAACTGGCGCGCACCCAGACACAACTACAGCGCGCAAGCGTTTTGGCACCGTTTGATGGCATCGTGATCCAGGGCGACTTGAGCCAGTTGGTCGGCTCCCCCATAGAGCGCGGCAAACCTTTACTCGTCATAGCGCCCGACGCCAGCTACCGCATCATGATCGACATCGATGAGCGCGATGTGGCGGCCGTCACCCTGGGCCAACAAGGTGCTTTGTCACTGGCGGCTCAACCCTGGCAGCGCCTGCCGCTTGAAGTAACACGCATTACCCCTGTGGCACGCGCCAGCGACGGTCACAATGTCTTTGAAATTGAAGCGACCGTACCCCCCGGTCAGAACACTTTACGCCCCGGACTGGAGGGCGTGGCACGCCTGTCCGTCGGCCGCCAACCTCTAGCATGGACCTGGACGCACCGCCTGGTGGACTGGCTGCGTCTGCAGGCCTGGACATTGTGGGGCTGACGCCATGAACACGCTCTCCGAAAGCGCTCCTGAGCCCCTGTTCAGCCCTCGCTGGCACCGCGTCTGCACCTTGCGCCCCCGTTTGCGTACGCATGTCAATTTTCGCCGTCAGATACAGCGCGGTGTCGATTGGTTTGTTTTGATCGACACCAGCACACAAGAAGTGCGCCGCATCAACCCCAGTGCGTATGCATTTGTGGGGCGCTGCGATGGGCGCGCCACAGTCGGACAAATCTGGGATGCCCTGTTGCAGACCGCGCCCGACGAGATCCTGACACAGGACGAGGTGGTGCACCTGCTGACTTCGTTGCACGAACGTCAATTACTGGAATTCGACAGTACGCCCGACCTCGAAGCCCTCTTTCAGCACCGCGATCTGGTACGCAAACGCCTGCGTCGACACAGGGTCAATCCCTTGGCGTTTCGTTTGCCACTAGCCAATCCATCACGTTGGCTCACACCGCTCGCCCCACTGGCAGTCTGGCTTTTTTCAGGTTGGGGGCTACTGTTGTGGGGAATCGTCGTCGGCATCGCACTCCTCGCTGCTGCGCCGCACAGCAGTGAGTTGGCGCACGAAGCAGCACGCTTGACGCGCTCGCCACAGGCGCTGACGATAGGTTGGCTTCTCTACCCGTTCATCAAACTGGTGCATGAACTGGCCCATGGCCTGGCCCTATTGCGCTGGCACGCCGTGTCACGTCAGGCCGGGATCACCGTACTGATGCTTACGCCAGTACCGTTTATCGATGCCTCAGCCGCAGACGCCATCCGCCAACCGCATCGCCGCGCCATCATCAGCGCCGCCGGCATCATGGCCGAACTATTCATTGCCGCGCTGGCACTGGGCCTGTGGCTGCTGCTCCAACCCGGTCTGATGCGCGACCTGGCACTCACCGCCGTGCTTATCGGGACGCTATCCACCCTCTTGGTCAACGGCAACCCGCTGTTACGCTTTGACGGTTATTTCGTTTTCTGCGACCTGCTCGATCTACGCAATCTGGCCACGCGCAGCGCCCGCTGGTGGCAAGGCCGGTTGCGCCGTTGGCTGCTGGCCGACCGCCAGACGCCGCCGATGGAAAGTTTGCCCGGCGAAAAGCCCTGGCTTGTTTTCTACGCGCCACTCTCGGCAGTTTATCGCCTGGCACTGTGCACGTTGGTCGCACTGTGGATCGGCAATTTCTCCAGCCTGCTGGGCCTGGTGGCAGGCGGTTTCATGCTCAGCGCCACCCTGGGCAAGCCTCTGTGGTTGGGCATGAAGGCACTGCACGCCCGGCCAGGTGCCACGCCCTGGCTGCGCGTGGGTGCCCTGCTCACCGCACTGATTCTGGTGCTGTGCTGGCCCCTGCCGTACCGCTCTCTAGCGCAAGGCGTGGTTTCCCCCCCTGAGAACGCCTTGATCCGCGCCGGCACCGACGGCTTCGTGACCCAGTGGCTACAGATCGATGGCCAGGCCGTGCCGGCCAACACGGCCGTGGCCCTACTGGAAGACGACGAATTGATGCCGCGCCGCGCCGCCCTCGTGGCCGACATAGCGGAATACGACGTGCTACTGTTTTCAGCCCTGACCAACGCCCCGGACGAAGCCGCCGCCCTGCGTGAAAAACTGGCCTTCAGCCAGATCGAGATCGCCCGCCTTGACGAGCGCCTGGCCGCCCTCACCGCGCGCACGCAGTCCGCCGGCACCCTGGTAGTGGCCCGGCAGATCGACCAGCAAGGCAGTTGGCGCCGCCGCGGCGAGCTGCTGGGCTACCTGCTCAACGACGAACCGCTAACCCTGCGCGTGGCCCTGCCCCATGCCGACGCCGCCCTGCTGCAAGGCAGCGCACCCGAAGTGCAGGTGCGCCTGGCCAGCAACGCCGGGCAAACCCATGCCGGACGCATCGTGCGCGACCTGAGCGGTGCCGTTTCCCAGCTGCCCAGCGCCGCCCTGAGCGAACAACACGGCGGCCCGCTGGCCACCCGCGCCGAAGACACCGACGCCCTGACCGCCCAAGCCCCCGTAGTGCTGTTGGACGTGGCCGTACCCGACCTGAGCGCGCGGCATATCGGCGAACGCGGCTATGTGCGCATCGACCACGGCCACAAATCTTTGGCCGCGCGCGCCCTGCGTCAGCTACGCCAGCTGCTGCTGAGCCACTTCAACCCCTCGGTCTAACGCCATGTCAGCTGCCGCCCTTGCCCGCACGCCCAAGGCCCACCAGACCCCCATGCCTGGTCTGTTGTGGGGCTCCTACCCCGAGCGCGCCGAGAACCACGACGCACGCGCACCGCACCGTCCCACGCGCGCGCGCCAGCCGATCGCCACCCGCGTGGCCCGCGTGCACCACCAGCTGACGCAGTTGGCCATGCTTGATGACACGGCGCTGGACGATCACCGCCACGCCCTGCAGCCGCGCTGGGCCATGGACGCCAGCCACCCACGTCATGTGGAGCAGGCCGTCACCCTGACCGCCGAAATCGCCCGGCGCACCCTGGGCAAAACCGCCTACGACGGCCAGTTAGCCGCTGCCCTGCAACTGCTGGACGAGCGTCTGGTGGAAATGGCCACCGGAGAGGGCAAGTCTTTGGCTACCGCCATTGCCGCCGCCGCCGCTGCACTATCAGGCATGCCGGTGCATGTGATCACCGCCAACGACTACCTGGTGCAGCGCGATGCCGAAGTATTTCACCCGTTGTTCAAGCGGTTGGGGCTACAGGTCGCTGCCGTGACCACACGCCACCAACCCGAAGAGCGCCGTTACGCCTATGCCAGCCATGTGGTCTATGTAACCGCCAAGGAATTGGTGTTCGACTACCTGCGCGACCGCACCATGCACCAGACCGGTGCCCCAGCCCTGCGCCGATGCGTAACAGCGCTGGGCGCGCCGGCTGCCTCCGGCCCGTTGCTGCGCGGTCTGTGCATGGCCATCATCGACGAGGCCGACAGCGTGCTCATCGACGAGGCGCTGATGCCCCTGATCCTCTCGCGCGAGAACAATGATGCCGCCGGACGTGCCTACCGTTGGCAGGCCTGGACCCTATCGAGCAAGCTGACCGAAGGAGCAGACTTCATCTGCCACCCGGCGATGCGCCAGGCCACGCTGACCAACGCCGGGCGCGAGCGCATCGCCACCATAACCGAGTCCATGCCTCCGCTGTGGCGCAGCACACGCCACCGCGAGCACGCCATCTGCACCGCTCTGGCCGCGCGCCACCTCTACCAGCGCGACCGCGACTACATCGTGCAATACAGCACGGACGAATACGGTCGCCCGGTCGACCGCATCGTCATCGTAGACGCCGTCAGCGGCCGCCTGTCTGAAGGGCGACGCTGGTCGCAGGGCCTGCACGCCATGGTGGCCCTCAAGGAAGGCTGCAAACCCGAACCTGAGCTGGAAACCATTGCCCAGATCACCTACCAGCGCTTCTTTCGCCGCTACCACCGCCTGGGTGGCCTGAGCGGCACACTAAGTGAGTCGCGCGCCGAGCTACGCACCTTGTACGGCCTGCAGATCGTCGCCGTGGCACCGCGCCTGCCGCCGCGCCGCCAGATCGGTGCCACGCGCGCCTTTGCCAGCGCTGACGAGCGCTGGGCTGCCGTGGCGCGGCGCTGCACCGCGCTCACCGCTCAGGGCCGCCCGGTGCTGGTGGGTACCGATTCGGTGGCAGAATCGCAAGACCTGTCCGCCGTGCTGACCGCCGCCAACCTGGCGCACACCGTGCTCAACGCCCACCACGACGCCGACGAGGCCGCCATCGTCGCCCGCGCCGGCGAACCTGGCCGCATCACCGTCGCCACCAACATGGCCGGGCGCGGCACCGACATCGAAGTCAACAGCGCCGTCTGCGCCGCTGGCGGCTTGCATGTACTGAGTTGCCAGCTCAACCCCTCACGCCGCATAGACCGGCAACTGCTGGGGCGTGCCGCACGCCAGGGGCAGAACGGCAGTGCCGAAACCTGGATCGCCCTGGACAGTCAGCGTCTGGCCCATGATGCCTGGGGGCGGTTGAGCGCACGCCTCATGACGATCGCCTGTACCACAGGCACGCTACATCACACCAAGGATTGGCGGCATTACTGGCTGCAGCTATGCTTACACGCGGTGCAACACTACGACGAATATCGCCACGCCCGTGCCCGCACCACCCATTTCTGGCAAGATTGCGCCGCCGAGCGCAAATTGTCATTTTCTCAAGCCACTTGAATGGCCGTTTCATGACCCTGCTCCCTTTTCATTCCCGATATGCATTGTTATGGTCACTGACCACGGCCCTCGGTGCCTTCCTAAACGCTCCTGTGCAGGCACAAACGACCACGCGACCTGCGACGATCTCTACACCAAACACCAGCAGCGTCAGCAAACCCGGCACCCTGCTCGCTTGCGTGATTCTGCCCATCAAGACAGCCGATATCGGCACGCAAGTCGCTGGCGTAGTCGCTCAAATCGAGGTCGAACGCGGTGACCGCGTCAGCAAAGGACAGGTGCTGGCGCGCATGCAGGCCGAGGTTGAGCAGGCCAACAGCGCCGCTGCCCTCACCCGTGCAGCCAGTGAAGCCGAATGGCGCGCCGCACAGGCCGGCGAATTGCTGGCCTTGCAAAAACTGCGACGGCAACGCACGTTGGCGGCAAAAAACTTCGTTTCTGGCCAGGCGGTGGAACTTGCCGAATCGGAATATCGCGTGGCACTCGAACGCGTTTCCATCGCCCGCGACCAACGCGCGGTGTCAGCGCGCGAAGCGGGCAGCGCCGCTGCGCAACTTTCGCTGCGCGTACTGCGCGCGCCCTTTGACGGTATCGTAACCGAACGCCACGCCAACCCGGGCGAACGCTTTGAAGAAAAACCGCTGTTTCGTGTCGCCGACATCAGTCGCCTGCGTGTCGATGTCGTTGCCTCTAGCGCGCTGTTTGGCCGTATCAAGCCAGGACAGTTATTCACCGTCCACCCTGAGCTCCCGGATACCGCCCCACGCACCGCTAAGGTCGTGCAAATTGATCAGGTACTGGACCCCGCCAGCAACACCTTCCGCTTGCGCCTGGAGATGAACAATCACGACGCCAGCCTGCCCGCCGGCCTGCGCTGCCGCGCTGAACCTGAAACACCACTCCCCGGTCTCTGAACACCTGCGGCCCCTCGCCATGCCCCGCCACGCCTCCTTCCTACTGCGCAACCGCCCCTTGCTGGAGGATTTCGAGCCGCGCATCCTGTACGCGGCCGACCACCCGGCGGTGTTGGCAGGCGCACTGGTTGTGGGTGCTGCATCGGGCGACACCTACGCCACCAGCGCCGCACATACGGCCACGCTGCCCACAGCAGCGCCGGCCAGCAAGGCACAGGAGCTGGTCTTCATCGACAGCCGTGTGGAAGACCACGCCACGCTAGCCGCCGATCTGCAACGCCAGATGGCCCAGGGCCGGCGCCTGGAGGTGGTGTGGATTGGCGAGGGCGACGACGCCATCAGCGTCATCAGCCAGACCCTGGCGCGGCATGAGGGCGTGAGCGCCATCCACCTGTTCTCGCACGGCGCCAGCGGCCAGGTGCAGCTGGGCGCGCAGGCGCTGGATCTGGATCAGCTGTTGCTGCGCGCCGACGAAGTCGCCGCCTGGGGCGAGCACCTGGCGCCGGGCGCCGACCTGCTGATCTACGGCTGCGAGGTGGCCGCGGGCTCTGAGGGCGAGCAGCTCATCCAGTCCCTGGCCCAGCTCACCGGCGTGGACGTGGCCGCCTCCGTGGATCGCACGGGCGACGTGGCGCAGGGGGGAAACTGGCAGTTTGAGGAACGGACCGGCACCATTGAGAGCGCGCTTTTGCTGAGTGATGACGCACAGCAGCAGTGGCACGGTGTGCTGGCCACCTATACCGTCTCCAACACCAACGACTCGGGCGCTGGTTCGCTGCGCGAGGCAATCATCAACGCCAACGCAGCTACTGGCCCGCACAACATCAACTTCAACATCCCCGGCACCGGCATCCACACCATCACCCTGAGCTCGGTGCTGCCCAACATCACCAAACAGGTGATCATCGACGCCACCACCGACGACAGCTTTGCCGCCAATGGCAGCCGGCCGGCCATCGTGATCGATGGCAGCAACCTCGGCATCAACAACGTGCTGAACCTCGCGTCAGGCAGCGGCGGCTCCACCATCCGCGGCTTGCTGATCACGAACTTTGGCAAGACCGGCACGGGTACCGGCATCGACATCGCCAGCGGCTCGAACGGCAACACCATCGCTGGCAACTACATCGGCTCGCTCGACACCAATGGCAACCTGACGGCGGGCCCCACTGGCTATGCGGTATCGATCGCCTCTGCCAACAATGTGATCGGTGGCAGCACGGCGGCAGACCGCAACGTGTTCACAACCAACATGGGATCGAGCATCACCGGCGCTAGCGCCACCGGCAACGCCATCAAGGGCAACTACTTCGGCACCGACGCCACGGGCACCGTGATCTACACCACCGGCAGCATCGTCAACGTTCGCATACAAACCGGTGCAACCAACAACATCATTGGCGGCCCGGCGCCTGGAGAAGGCAACGTCTTCGCCAACACCACCGTCAACGTGACCAGCACTGCGGTATCGATAGACGGCACAAGTACCGGCAATACCGTGCAGGGCAACCGCATAGGTGTTTCGGCAACGGGCTCGCAGTTGCAGGTCGATCTCGGCATCGGCAGCGCCGCCAACGGCACCCGCATCCTCGACAACTGGATTGGGAATGCCGTCCGTGGCATTGACGTGCGTAGCGTCAGCAGCGGCGTAGTCATCCAGGGCAACCGCATCGGCACCGACCTCGCGGGTACGGCCAACTGGGGCACATCGGGCTCCGGCATCCTGCTTGGCAACGGAGGCGCCGCCAGCAATGTCGTGGTCGGGGGCAGCTCGGCGGGCCAAGGCAACATCGTTGCTTACAGCAACCAGGGCGGCGGGGGGAACCTCTATGCCGGCGTCTTCGTCGCCACGGGCGGTTCCGGCAACAGCATCCTCGGCAATAGCATCTACGGCACCAACGCTGGCACCGGCGCACAGGGCATCCTCCTGAAGAACGCCGGTGTGCCGCAAATACCCGTGCTGACGCTGGCTCAGACCGACGGCAGCGGCAACTTCACCATCGCAGGCACCTACAGCGGCACCGCCAACAGCTATTACCGCATCGAACTATTTGCCAACACCGTCAACGGCCCCAGCGGCTTCGGCGAGGGGCAGACCTACCTGGGCTTTATCAACGTCACGACCAATGGGGCGGGCACTGCCAGCTTCTCCACCACGCTGTCCGCCTCCGTCGCGGCCGGTGCCTTCATCTCGGCCACCGCCACCAAGAGCAACGCGAGCTTCAACACCTTCACCGACACCTCGCAGTTCGCCAAGAGCATCGTCGCCATCTCCACCGTGCAAAACATCCTGGTGGTGGACACCGCCCTGGACACGCTCGACGGCAACACCACGAGCCTGGCAACCCTGCTGGCCAGCAAGGGAGCCGACGGAAAGATCTCGCTGCGCGAGGCGATTACCGCCATCAACAATAGCCCGGCCACGGCCCAGCCCACGCAAATTTCCTTCAATATCGCCGGCACGGGCATACACACCATCAGCCTGGCTTCCCTGCTGCCGGCGATCACCAAGCCGGTGATCATTGATGCGACGACGGATGACAGCTTTGCCGCCAATGGCAACCAGCCCGCCATCGTGCTCAATGGTGGCGGCGCGGTGCAAGACGGCCTGCGGCTGTATGCGGGCTCTGGCGGCAGCACGATTCGGGGCCTGGTGATCCAGAATTTCACCGGCAACGGCATCGACATTGCTTCGAGCAGTGGCAATACGATTGCCGGCAACTGGATCGGCCTCACTGCGGGTGGCTCGGCGGCAGCGGGAAATTCCGTTGGCGTAAACGTGTCGAGCGGCTCCACCAACAACGTTATCGGCGGCACCTCCACTGCCGATCGCAACGTGATTTCCGGCAACAAGGCGGCCGGCGTGGACATCCTAGACGGGTGCCCCGGCAATAGTGTGCTTGGCAACTACATCGGTACCAATGTGGCCGGCACGTCCGCCGTTGCCAACCTGACGTACGGCATCAGCGTTGCATCCTCGAACAACACCATTGGTGGCACGGTGGCAGGCAGCCGCAACGTCATCTCCGGCAATACCCAAGCCGGTGTCCTGCTTAAAGGCACAGATGCCAACGGCAACACGGTTGCCGGCAACTACATTGGCTTGAATGCCGCAGGTACGGCAGCTGTCAGCGGTGGCAGCACCGGCATCACCATCGGCGGCGGCGCCTCGGGCAACACCATAGGCGGCAGCACCACGGCGGCGCGCAACGTCATCTCTGGCAACAACGACTTCGGTATCTACGTTTCTTCCAGCACCACGGCCAACAATACCGTGCAAGGCAACTACATCGGCACCAATGCCGCTGGCACGGCGGCGATTTCCAACGGCAGTTTCGGTATCGCCTTGGACTACAACCCCACCAATACCACCATCGTCGGCAACCTGATTTCGGGTAATACCAAAGCAACCGGCAGCTCATTGCATCGCGGCGGCATTTATCTGTCCGCCAACGGTGCCACCGTGCAGGGCAACACCATAGGGCTGGACGCCAATGGCAACGTGCTGACCAACGGCGGTGGCAGCAACCTGAGCGGCGGCATCGTCGTGACTGGCGACGCTTCGACCAAGGTACTGATAGGCGGAACCGGGCCGGGCCAAGGCAACACCATCGCCGGCAACATCGGCAACGGCATCACCGTGACCAGCATCGGTGTTACGCAAATGCTGAGCAACAGCATCCACGGCAACAGCAAACTCGGCATCGACCTGAACAACGATGGCGTGACGCCCAACGACCCCGGCGACGCCGACACCGGCCCCAACAACCTGCAAAACCTCCCGGCGCTGACCGAGGCGGTGACCAACGCCAGCAACCAGCTCACCGTCAAGGGCACGCTCAACAGCGAGGCCGGCAGCTACTACCGCATCGAGTTTTTTTCCAGCCCGACCGGCAACGCCTCGGGTTACGGCGAAGGCAAGACCTACCTGGGCTTCGTCAACGTGGCGACGGACGCCAGCGGCAACGCCAGCTTCACGCAAACGCTGGCCGCTGCGGTTCCTGCGGGTTACGTGATATCAGCCACAGCCACCAAGTCGGATGCCGGTTACGCCACGTTCAGCGACACGTCGGAGTTTTCCGCCTTTATCGCCGCCAAGGAAGTCAATAAGGCCCCTTCCGGCAGCAACAACACGGTCACGACGCTGGAAGACCAGGCCTACACCTTTAGCGCTGCGGACTTCGGCTTCAACGACGCCGGCAACAACCCGGCCAACAGCCTGCTGGCTGTGAAAGTCACCACCCTGCCCGGTGCCGGCAGCCTGACCTTGAACGGTGTGGCGGTCACCGCCGGGCAGTTTGTCTCGGTCACCGATATCAACACGGGCAAGCTCAAGTTCACGCCAGCGGCCGACGCCAATGGCGCGGGCTACGCCAGCTTCACCTTCCAGGTGCAGGACGATGGCGGCACGACCATGGGCGGCGTGGATCTGGATCCCACACCCAAGACCATGACGGTGAATGTCACCCCGGTGCAGGATGCCTTTGACGACAGCGCCAGCACCACCGCCGGCCAGAGCGTGATCATCAACGTGCTCGCCAACGATGCCTTCGAGGGCTCGGGCGTGACCATCACCGGCACCACCCAGGGCGCCAAGGGCTCGGTCACCATCAACGGCAACGGCACGCTGACCTATACCGCACAG
>NZ_JBLJBW010000047.1:0-17236 GCF_047638095.1 Azonexus sp. | reverse complement strand
GAGTTCGCCAAGCACGTCGATTCGCTGATCGTCATCCTCAACGACAAGCTGATGGAAGTGATGGGCGATGATGCCGACGTCGACGACTGCTTCCGCGCTGCTGACGACGTACTGAAGAACGCGGTCGGCGGGATTGCCGAAATCATTACTTACCCCGGCCTGATCAACGTCGACTTCGAAGACGTGCGCACGGTGATGGGCGAAATGGGGCGCGCCATGATGGGTTCGGCCGCAGCCTCCGGGGTCGATCGGGCGCGCATCGCCGCCGAGCAGGCGGTGGCCTCGCCGCTTCTGGAAGGCATCAATCTTTCCGGCGCGCGCGGCGTGCTGGTCAACATCACCGCCAGCAAGGGCAACCTCAAGATGAAGGAAGTCAACGAGGTGATGAACACGGTGAAAGCCTTCACCGCCGAGGACGCGCACGTGATTTTTGGCGCAGTGTACGACGAACTGATGGGCGACGCCCTGCGCGTCACCGTGGTCGCTACCGGTCTGGGGCAGGTTGCCGCCAAACGCCAGAACTTCGAAGTGATCAATACGCCGATCATCGAAGCGGTGGCGACCGGTACCTACGATGCGGTCGCCTACAGCAACGGCACGCCGGACTTCAACCAAATGGCCGACGTGCCGGCGGTGGTCAGGAAGCGCAATGTGACGGTGGAGGCGCTCGCCAACAGTGGGGTGGATCGCTACGACATTCCGGCTTTCTTGCGCAAGCAAGCGGACTGATCCAGAAAAAATGCTGGACCTCTGAAAAAAGGTGGCGGTGCATTGTGATAAAATGCACCGCATTCCCTGTTTTTCACTGTTTTTCAGCCACTTAACAACTTTTTGCAGATTTGCTCCGATGCTCAAACAGCGCACTTTGAAAACCGTGGTGCACGCTTCCGGCGTGGGCCTGCATGGGGGTGTCAAAGTCAAGCTGAGCTTGCGTCCGGCAGCGCCGGATACCGGCATCGTGTTTCGCCGGGTGGATTTGCCCGAACCGGTGGATATCCCCGCACAAGCGATGCTGATCGGCGATACGCGCATGTGCTCCTGCCTGGAAAAAGACGGCGTCAAGGTGGGCACCATCGAGCACCTGATGTCGGCACTGTGTGGATTGGGGATCGACAACGCCTGGATCGACCTGGATGCGCCGGAAGTGCCAATTTTGGACGGCTCCGCCGCGCCTTTCGTGTTTCTCATTCAGTCGGCGGGTATCGAAGAACAAAATGCCGCTAAAAAATTCATTCGCGTCACCCGGCCGATCGAAGTCACGGACGGCGATAAATGGGCGCGGTTCACGCCGTACGACGGCTACCGTCTGAGTTTTTCCATCGTTTTTCAGCATCCGGCCATCGATAAATCGGCGCAGGAAGCGAGCATCGATTTTGCCGAGCAGTCCTATGTGCGCGAAGTTTCGCGCGCGCGCACCTTCGGTTTCATGCAGGAAGTGGAATACCTGCGCGAACATGGGCTGGCCCTGGGCGGTGGCCTGGAAAACGCCATCGTGCTCGATGAATATCGCGTGCTCAATCTGGACGGTTTGCGCTACAGCGACGAATTCGTCAAACATAAAATTCTCGATGCGGTGGGCGATCTCTACCTGCTCGGTCACCCGCTGCTCGCGGCCTACGCTTCGCACAAAGGTGGGCATGCGCTGAACAACCAGTTGGCGCGCGCGCTTCTGCAAGCTGAAGATGCCTGGGAACTGGTCAGTTTCGATGCGCTGGAAAAGGTCCCGCAAAGGATAACGCGCTGGCTGGCGCAGGCCGCCTGAAGGTCGGCACTGTATGTGGTTCTTGCGCCTTTTTGCCGTTGTTTTGCTGATTGCCCTGGGGGCTGGCTTTCTCTTTTACGTATTCACCGGCAAACGCGCCTATCTGGCGTTTAGCGGCCGTCTGCTGCGATACGGCTTGGTGTTTGCGCTGGCTGTTTTTGCTCTGATGTTTCTTGAGCGTCTGGCGATCATTCCGCTCTAGCGCAGCGCTTTAACAATGTTTCCAGCGCCCGGCGCAAAGCCCCTTCGGGTAGCGCCGTCGTGGCACTTTCCAGCTGCGCCAGACTGCGCTGAGAAATGGGTTTGATAGTGGAACTCATTGATCGAAAAGGCGTTTGTTGGGGTTGTACTTTGATTTCGATCTCGTTACACTCAGCCCCTTCATAAGATAAAGCAGTACATAGCCGTTGTCCCATCTGACGCAGTTTTACGGCAACCGCTCCGTTTTCGGCGAGGATGACAACTTTCCCCGCGCGAAAATTGGCCACCCGTGCCGATGCAGCGAGTGCGCTCGGTGCCACGGTGCTGAAACGGCGGGACAGTTCGCCAATCAACTTGGCCTGGCGCAATAAGCGGCTGGCGGCAGCATCGGTGCTCAGAAAATGTTCGGGCGCTTGGTACATGGAGGAGGTTTCGTGCAGATCATCATTGTTTCGCGCCACTTGAAGGCGGCGCGCACGCTACACATTATGCCCCGCCATATCGTTTTCGGGGTGCTGGCTTTTTGTTTGACGATCCTGCTTTGTTCGGTCGCCTTTTCGGCGATTTCTTTGCGTTTTCGCCTGCCTATCGTCGAAGACGTGCTGTTGTCGGTGCAGCAAAAAGAAACCCGTAAAACACGCGATTTCATCACCAATAACCTCAATCTCATGGCCACTCGCTTGGGTGAGCTGCAAGGGCGTTTGTTGCAGCTCGACAGCCTGGGCGAGCGGGTGTCGAAGCTGTCAGGGATCAAGCAGAGTGCGCCGCCGGTCACTGAAACGCCGCCAGGACAGGGCGGGCCGTTTTTGCCGGCACCTTTGTCGGCGACGGAGTTGCAACAGGAAATAGAACGCCTGGCAGGGGCGCTCGAACAACGTGCTGAAACCTTGGCGCTGATGGAAATCGCGCTGCTTGAACGGCGCGTGGAAAATCGTTTGCTGCCCAGCACGCTGCCGGTCAAGAACGCGCGCATCGGTTCCGGTTTCGGTCATCGTAGCGACCCTTTCTTGGGCTTGCGTTCGCGTCACGACGGTCTGGACTTTTCTGCGCCCAGCGGCACGCCGGTCGTTGCGGCGGCTGATGGCGTGGTCCTTTCGGCGTCCTTTCACCCGGAGTTCGGGAATGTGATCGACGTCGATCACGGCGAAGGCTTGACCTCGCGTTATGCGCATCTGTCAAAAATGGATGCAACAGTTTCCCAGATCGTGCGCCGTGGCGAAAAAATCGGCGAAATCGGCACCACCGGCCGCTCTACCGGCCCGCATCTGCACTTCGAGGTGCGCATGTTCGACGTGCCACAAAACCCGCTGACGCTCTTGCAGCGTGGCGATGACGCCGCGCAACTGGCGCAGCGCTGAAGCGTAGCGTCATATTCTGGCGTGCCTGCGGGGGCGCGCCGTGCATGTTAGAATCCGCCCCTTTCCTGCAACGTCCTTGCGACATTGAGCGTTCTCGATGATATCCGGTCTTCTCAAGAAAGTTTTCGGCAGCCGTAATGAGCGGCTGATCAAGCAATATTCCCAAACCGTCAAGCAGATCAACGCCCTCGAGCCACAAATGCAGGCGCTCGATGATGCCGCGCTGCGCGCCAAGACGGACGAATTCCGCAGCCGCCACGCCGCCGGCGAAAGCCTCGATGCCTTGCTGCCGGAAGCTTTTGCCGTGGTGCGCGAGGCCAGTCAAAGGGCGCTGGGCATGCGCCATTTCGACGTGCAGATGATCGGCGGCATGGTACTGCACTACGGCAAGATCGCCGAAATGCGTACCGGCGAAGGCAAAACCCTGGTCGCAACCTTGCCTGCCTACCTTAATGCCATCTCCGGCAATGGCGTGCACGTCATTACGGTGAATGATTATCTGGCCAGCCGCGATGCGGAATGGATGGGGCGCCTGCATCGTTTCCTGGGGCTTTCGGTCGGCGTCAATTTGTCGCAGATGGACCACGAAGCCAAGCAGGCGGCTTACGCAGCGGATATCACCTACGGCACCAACAACGAATTCGGCTTCGATTACCTGCGCGACAACATGGTCTATGAGTCGGCGCAGCGCGTGCAGCGCCGCCTCAATTACGCCATCGTGGATGAGGTGGATTCCATCCTGATCGACGAAGCGCGCACGCCGCTCATCATTTCCGGCCAGGCGGATGACCACACCGATCTCTACCTCCGCATGAAGAAGGTGGTGCCGCAGCTGACGCGGGCGATGGAAGAAAAGGGTGAGGGCGATTACTGGGTGGACGAAAAAGGCCACCAGGTGCACCTTTCCGAAAGCGGCTACGAGCGCGCCGAAGAGCTGTTGGCGCAAGCCGGCATGCTGGTCGAGGGCAGCAGCCTGTACGACGCCGCCAACATCACCCTGATGCACCACCTGAATGCCGCCCTGCGCGCCTATACCCTGTTCCACAAGGATCAGCACTATGTGGTGCAGAACGGCGAGATCGTCATTGTCGATGAATTCACCGGCCGCCTGATGAGCGGGCGGCGCTGGTCGGATGGCTTGCATCAGGCGGTGGAAGCCAAGGAAGGCGTGGCGATTCAGTCGGAAAACCAGACGCTCGCCTCGATCACCTTCCAGAATTACTTCCGCATGTACGGCAAGCTGGCCGGCATGACCGGCACCGCCGACACCGAAGCCTACGAATTCCAGCAGATTTACGGTCTGGAAACGGTGGTCATCCCGACCAACCGGCCCATGGCGCGCAAGGACATGAACGATCTCGTCTATAAAACGGCGGACGAGAAACACGCCGCCATCATCGCTGACATCAAGGATTGTGCCCAGCGCGGCCAGCCAGTGCTGGTTGGTACCACCTCGATCGAGAATTCGGAACTCTTGTCTGCCCTGCTCGACAAGGAAAAACTGCCGCACCAGGTTTTGAATGCCAAGCAGCACGCCCGCGAAGCCGAAATCGTGGCGCAGGCGGGGCGGCCCGGCGTCATTACCATCGCCACCAACATGGCCGGGCGCGGCACCGACATCGTGCTGGGCGGCAACATCCAGAAAACCATCGACGCCGTCATGGCCGACGAAAGCCTGAGTCTGGACGCGCGCAAGGAAAAAGCCGCCGCTCTGCGCGCCGACTGGCAGCCGGTGCACGAACAGGTGCTGGCCGCCGGCGGTCTGCACATCATCGGTTCCGAGCGCCATGAGTCGCGGCGCATCGACAACCAGTTGCGCGGTCGCGCCGGGCGTCAGGGCGACGCCGGTTCCTCGCGGTTTTATCTGTCGCTCGACGACCAGTTGCTGCGCATCTTCGCCGGCGAACGCCTGCGTGCCATCATGGACAAGCTGAAGATGCCGGAAGGCGAGGCGATCGAGCATCCGCTCGTCACCCGCTCGCTGGAATCGGCGCAGCGCAAGGTCGAGGCGCGCAACTTCGATATCCGCAAGCAGCTGCTCGAATACGACGACGTCGCCAACGACCAGCGCAAGGTGATCTACCAGCAGCGCAACGAACTGCTGGAAACCGATGACATTTCCGAAACCATTACCGCCATGCGCGAAGGGGTCATTGTCGATACCTTCCGCCAGTATGTGCCGGCGGAATCGGTGGAAGAACAATGGGATTTCGAGGGTTTGCAGCGCGCTCTGGCGGCGGAATTGCTGATCAACCCGCCGGTGGCCGAGTGGTTCAAGGCAGAGCCGAGTCTTAGCGACGAAGAGATGCTGACACGCGTGCAGGAAGGCGCGGCGCAGGTCTATCAGGCCAAGGTTGAGCTGGTGGGGGCGCAGACTTTCCATCAGTTCGAACGCAACGTCATGCTGCAGAGCCTGGATAGCCATTGGCGCGAACATCTGGCGGCGCTGGATCATTTGCGCCAGGGGATTCATCTGCGCGGTTACGCCCAGAAAAACCCCAAGCAGGAATACAAGCGCGAAGCCTTCGAGCTGTTCGAAACCCTGCTCGACCAGATCCGCAGCGAAGTCACCCGCATCGTGTTTACCGTGCAGATCCGCTCGCCGGAAGACGTGGAAGAAACCGCGCCGCATGCGGAAGTCAGCAACGTCAAATACCAGCACGCCGATTACGACGAGGCGCTGGGCGAAAACCCGGCCGCTGCCGGTGGCGTCGGTGGTGCTGGCGATACCGCCCGCCAGCCGGCCCAGGCAGCGCCCAAGATCGGACGTAACGAGCCCTGCCCCTGCGGTTCCGGCAAAAAATACAAGCATTGCTGTGGTCAGCTTTCCTGATTTCAGCTTTTTCTGAGCTTTGAGCAAACCGCGCGGCGTCTTCAGCGAGCGCGGTTTTTTTCCACCTTTTCATTCCTTTTGCCATGCCCGTCAATTACACCGTTCCCGCCCCTGACCAACTCTTGCCGATTGCCGGCGTTCGCCTCGGGGTTGCCGAAGCCGGCATCCGCAAAAAAGATCGCCGTGATTTGTGTGTTTTTGTGCTCGAGCCCGGCACTACGGTGGCCGGTGTGTTCACACAAAACCGCTTTTGCGCCGCGCCCGTGCAGCTTTGCCGCCAGCGCCTGGTGGCCGGCGAAGAGATTCGTGCTCTCGTGATCAATACGGGTAACGCCAACGCCGGTACGGGTGAGCCAGGGCGTCGTCTGGCCGAAGAAAGCTGCGTGGCGCTGGCCGCCATGTTGGGTATTGCGCCGGCGCAGGTGCTGCCATTTTCGACGGGGGTCATCCTTGAGCCCTTGCCCCTGGAGCGCCTGGTGGCCGGCCTGCCGGCGGCGCTGGCTGACCTGAAAACCGATAACTGGCACGCTGCCGCGCACGCCATCATGACCACCGACACCGTCGCCAAAGCGGCATCGCGCGAACTGACGGTCAATGGCAAAAGCGTGCGTATTTCCGGCATCTCCAAAGGGGCCGGCATGATCAAGCCGAACATGGCGACCATGCTCGGTTTTCTTGCCACCGATGCCGGCATCGCCCGCCCCTTGCTGGAAAAGCTCGTCAAGGAAGTGGCCGACCTTTCCTTTAATTGCATCACGGTCGACGGCGATACCTCAACCAATGATTCTTTCCTGATGCTCGCTTCCGGCCAGGCCGGTGTGCATTTTGCCAGCGAAAGCGATGCTGGTTGGGCCGAAGTGAAAGCTGCGCTCACCGCCGTTGCCGTTGAGCTTGCGCAAGCCATTGTGCGCGACGGCGAAGGGGCGACCAAATTCATCACCGTGGCGGTCGAGGGCGGCAAAACGCGAGAAGAATGTCGGCTGGTTGCCTATGCCATCGGCCATTCGCCGCTAGTCAAGACTGCATTTTTTGCTTCCGACCCCAACCTGGGGCGCATTCTTGCCGCCGTGGGCTATGCCGGCATTGCCGATCTGGATGTGGACGGCGTCAAGGTCTGGTTGGCAAGTGGTGCCGACAGCGTTTTGGTAGCCGAACAGGGGGGACGTGCGCCGGCGTATCAAGAAGCGGACGGCGCGCGCATCATGCAGGCCGCAGAAATCACCGTGCGCGTCGATTTGGGCCGTGGCGTGGCCAGCGCGCAGGTGTATACCTGCGATTTTTCCTACGATTACGTCAAGATCAACGCCGATTACCGTTCCTGATTTTTCGCTCGTTTTTTCGGAAAGCCGCCCATGCACGACATCCGCCGTGATCTGACCCGCAATGTGCTTGCCATCAGTTGCGTGGCGGGCTTGATTGCGCTCTCCGTGTGGGTATTACGCCCGTTTCTAGCGGCGGGCGTGTGGGCGGCGATGATCGTGGTGGCGACCTGGCCGCCGTTCTTGGTGCTGGAAGAGCGCCTGGGCAAGCGGCGCAGCCTGGCGATTGTGCTCATGTGCCTGGGCATGCTTTTTTTGTTGGTGTTGCCATTATGGCTGGCGATCGACACTTTGCTTACGCACACTGACGATATTGCCGCCCTGGGTAAACGTGTGCTGGCCGACGGCATTCCGCCGCCGCCTGAGTGGTTGACGCAGATTCCTGTGTTGGGAGAAATGCTGACGAAGTTTTGGCGGCAAGCGGCAGAAAATGGCGCGCAGCAATGGTTGGGGCAGTTCAGTCCGTACGCCAGTAACGCTGGCAAATGGCTGCTCGGACAGGTGGGCAGCCTGGGCGGCTTACTCTTGCAGTTTTTCTTGATCATTACGCTGGCGGCAATTTTTTACGCCACCGGAGAAGACGCGGCGCGTTTGATGCAGCGTTTTGGCCGCCGTTTGGCCGGCGTGCGTGGCGAAAATGCAGTGCATTTGGCGAGTGGTGCCATTCGCGGTGTGGCCTTGGGCGTGGGCGTTACCGCCTTGGTGCAGGCAGCTCTGGGGGGCATTGGTTTGGCCGTGGCCGGCGTACCGCTGGCGGCTTTGTTGGCAGCCCTGATGCTGATGCTGTGCATCGCCCAGGTCGGCCCATTGGTTGTTTTACTGCCGGCCACCGCCTGGCTGTTCTGGCTGGGCGACACCGGCTGGGCGGTGTTTCTTGCCGTGTGGAGCGTGGTCGTTGGTACATTGGATAATTTTTTACGACCCATTCTCATCCGCCGTGGAGCGAATCTCCCCCTGCTGCTGATTTTTGCGGGTGTTATCGGCGGTTTGCTCGGTTTTGGCCTGGTCGGTATTTTTGTCGGCCCGGTGGTGCTGGCGATTACCTGGACCTTGCTGCAAGCCTGGATAGCGGATGCTTTGGGGGCGGATGAAGAAGCCGAAACAGAAACTGAAAGCGCGGCGCTGCTGCCGCCGGACGCTGCGCTAGAAGTTTCGGTGGACGTTTCGGTGGAAGAGACGGCAGAAGAAAAGCTCAGCCATTCCTGAACTCGAAGGTCAATACCTCTTGCCTTTTGCCCCGCGGTTGGCGTGGGATAATCGCCCACCCCCTATTTGGAGAATCTCATGTCCGCGCCCGATTGCCTGATTGCCCCCAGCATTCTTTCTGCCGATTTCGCCAAACTGGGCGAAGAAGTGGCAAACGTCATCGCGGCGGGGGCGGACTGGATCCACTTCGACGTGATGGACAACCACTATGTCCCCAACCTGACCATCGGTCCCCTGGTGTGTTCCGCGATACGCCCGCACACCGATGCGCCGATCGATGTGCACCTGATGGTCAAGCCAGTGGATCGCATCATTCCCGATTTTGCCAAGGCAGGGGCGAATATCATCACCTTTCACCCGGAAGCATCCGAACACGTCGATCGTTCGCTGGCCTTGATCCGCGATGCGGGTTGTCAGGCCGGTCTGGTATTTAATCCGGCGACCCCGCTGGACTGGATGGATCACGTCATGGACAAGCTCGACGTGATTTTGCTGATGAGCGTGAACCCGGGTTTCGGCGGGCAAAAATTCATTCCGGCAACGCTCGCCAAAGCGCGCGCCGCACGGCAGAAAATCGACGCTTATTATCAGGAAAGCGGCCGGCGCATCCGTCTGGAAATCGATGGCGGCGTCAATCCGGACAATATCGCCGAAATTGCCCGCGCCGGTGTCGATACCTTCGTTGCCGGCTCCGCCGTGTATAGCGCGGGGCAAGCGGCGGATCCGCACCGTTACGACTCCATCATCGCCCGCCTGCGCGCCGAATTGGCCGGCGCAGCCTCGTTGTTCATTCCATCATTGTCCGACCCAAGAGATATCGCATGACTGAAATAGAATTCGAAGCGCTCGCGGCGCAAGGCTATAACCGCATCCCGGTTTCCCTTGAAACCTTTGCCGACCTTGATACCCCCCTGTCCATTTATCTGAAACTGGCCGGCGAGCCTTTCTCTTATCTGCTCGAATCGGTGCAGGGCGGTGAGCGTTTCGGGCGCTATTCCATCATCGGTCTGGCTGCCACCACACGCCTCGTGGTGCGCGCCCAGGAAGTCTTGGTGCTGACGGGTAATCGCATTGCCGAGCGCGACCAATCGACGAATCCGCTGGCCTTCATTGAAGGCTATATGGCGCGCTTCAAAGCGCCAGCCGCCCAAGGCTTGCCGCGGTTTTTGGGGGGGCTGGTGGGGTGTTTTGGTTATGACACGATTCGCTATGTCGAACGTCGTTTGCAGGACAACAGCCTGGCCGATCCAATCGGCGCGCCGGACATTCATCTCTTGCTCTCGGAAGAAATCGCCGTGGTCGATAATCTTTCCGGCAAGCTCACTTTGATCGTCTATGCCGAACCAGGTTATCCCGGGGCCTATCAAAAAGCGCGGCTGCGCCTGAAAGATTTGCTGGGCAAGCTGCGCCAGCCGGTGAGAATTCCTGGCGAGCAGCCAGTGCAGTCGGCACCGGCGGTTTCTTCGTTTGGCGAGGAAGCCTTCAAGACGGCGGTGCGCCAGGCCAAGGAATACATCGCTGCCGGCGACATCATGCAGGTGGTGCTCTCACAACGCATGAGCAAAGCCTTCGCGGCCAGCCCGCTCGCCCTGTACCGCACGCTGCGCAGCCTGAATCCCTCGCCGTACATGTTTTATTTTGATTTTGAGGATTACCAGGTGGTGGGGGCTTCGCCGGAAATTCTCGTGCGTCTGGAAGGCGAGCGCGTCACCGTGCGCCCCATCGCCGGCACGCGCAAACGCGGCGCGACACCGGAAGAAGATGCCGCCTTGGCCGCCGATTTGCTCGCCGACCAAAAAGAATTGGCCGAGCACACGCAGTTGCTCGATTTGGGGCGAAATGACTGCGGCCGCGTGGCGCAGATCGGCAGCGTCAAACTCACCGAACGGATGATTGTTGAGCGTTACTCCCATGTGATGCACATCGTTTCCAACGTCGAAGGGCGTTTGGCCGATGGGCTTGCCGCCATGGACGTACTGCGCGCCACCTTCCCCGCTGGCACGGTATCCGGTGCGCCGAAGGTGCGGGCGATGGAAATCATCGACGAACTCGAACCCGTCAAACGCGGTATTTACGCGGGCTCAGTCGGCTACCTCGGTTTCAATGGCGATATGGATTTGGCCATTGCCATTCGTACCGCCGTCGTCAAAGACGGTCAGCTCCACGTTCAGGCCGGTGCCGGTATCGTCGCCGATTCCGACCCGGAGGCCGAATGGCAAGAAACCCAAAACAAAGCCCGCGCCGTCCTGCGTGCCGCCGAACTGGCCGAGGCAGGTTTGGATACGCGGGTGTGAGCAATAGGGTTTTTGCCCCTTCGAAATAGCCAGGCCCACGCCCGATCGGATTTTTCGCGCCGTTTTTTGCTTGTGGTTTTGTCCCAATACGGGACTATAATCGCTCCGTGAACATCGTCGCTGTCAAATTTCTCCGCGCCTTCTGGGAAAAATACCCGGATGCAGAGCAACCGCTCAAGTCTTGGGTTGATGAAGCCAAGAAGGCCGCATGGACGCAACCCGCCGAGATCAAGGAGCAATATCGAAGCGCGAGCATCCTCAAGAATCGCCGCGTGGTGTTCAATATCAAGGGCAACGATTACTGGCTTGTGGTGTCTGTTGCCTACCACTACCAAGCGGTCTATGTGAAATTCATCGGCACCCACAAGGAATACGATGCCATAGACGCCGAAACTGTAGAGATGGAGGTCTGACATGGAAATTCGCCCGATCCGCACCGAAGAGGACTACAAGGCCGCGCTGCGCGAAGTCTCGGCCTACTTCGACAATGAACCAGCTCCCGGCACTCCCGACGGCGACCGCTTTGAAATCCTGCTGACGCTCGTGGAAGCCTACGAGGCCAAGCACTACCCAATCGATCTGCCCGATCCGGTCGAGGCGATCAAGTTCCGCATGGATCAGGCCGGACTGACGCCCAAGGACTTGGTGCCCGTCATCGGTCGGCTGAATCGCGTCTATGAGATTCTGAACCGCAAGCGCCCGCTGACGCTGAACATGATCTGGAAGCTACACGAGAAGTTGGGCATTCCGGCCGAGTGCCTTATCCAGCCCCCGAAGATGCACCTCGCGGCCTGATTCGGCCTTGTCCGGTTTTTGACGCGGCTAGGCCATGCAGATGATAATCACCTTTTCAAACAACGTTTTTCCCCTGGCCGACTGCGGCGAGGCGGGCAGCCAACAAATAACCGGACAACCTACCGGACAAATATCGAGGCAGTCAGCGGCAAGGGCTAATAAAATCAAAAGGATAGCCTAACTATGCTGCTGATGATCGATAACTATGACAGTTTCACCTACAACCTCGTGCAGTATTTTGGCGAATTGGGGCAGGCGGTGGAGGTGTTTCGCAATGATGAAATTACCTTGGCGGGCATCGCGGCTCGCCAGCCGCAGTATTTGGTGATTTCGCCCGGGCCGTGTGCGCCGGCGCAGGCGGGGGTGTCTTTGGCGGCGATACGCGAGTTTGCCGGCAAGCTTCCCTTGTTGGGGGTGTGTTTAGGGCATCAGGCGATCGGTGAGGCCTTCGGTGGGCGTATCGTGCGGGCGCAGCAGTTGATGCACGGTAAGGTGTCGCCGGTCGAACATTACGACCGTGGCGTTTTCCGGGGTTTGCCCAATCCGCTCACGTGCACGCGCTATCACTCGCTGGCGATCGAGCGGGCGAGTCTGCCAGATTGCCTGGAAATTACCGCTCAAACCGCAGATGGGGAAATCATGGGGGTGCGCCACAAAACACTGGCGGTAGAGGGGGTGCAGTTTCACCCCGAATCCATTTTGACCGAATGCGGACATCAACTATTGAAGAATTTTCTTGAGGAGCACCGTGCATGAGCCCGCAAGACGCTTTGCAACGTGTCATTGAACACCGTGAAATTTTTCACGACGAAATGGTGGCCTTGATGCGCCAGATCATGCGTGGCGAGGTTTCGCCAGTCATGACGGCCGCGATTGTGGCTGGGCTGCGGGTGAAAAAAGAAACCATCGGAGAAATTGCGGCAGCGGCCAGCGTCATGCGTGAATTGGCAACGCCTGTGCGTGTGCCGTATGACAATCATTTTGTCGATATTGTCGGCACGGGCGGTGACTCGGCACAGAGTTTCAATATTTCGACCGCCTCTATTTTTGTTGCGGCGGCGGCGGGGGCCAAGGTGGCCAAGCACGGCGGGCGCAGCGTTTCTTCCAGTTCCGGCAGTGCCGATGTGCTGGAAGCGCTGGGGGCGCGCATTGATTTGTCGCCGGAATGCGTCGCGGCCTGTATCGAGGATTGCGGTATCGGTTTCATGTTTGCCCCCAATCACCATAGCGCCATGAAGCATGTCGCACCGGTGCGGCGGGAAATGGGCGTGCGCACGATTTTCAATATTCTCGGGCCACTGACCAATCCGGCGGCGGCACCGAACACCTTGATGGGGGTTTTCCATCCTGATTTGGTCGGTATTCAGGTGCGCGTGATGCAACGTTTGGGCGCGGAACGGGTGCTGGTCGTGCATGGCAAGGATAATCTCGACGAAATTTCCTTGGGGGCAGGTACCCTGGTTGGGGAATTGAAGGATGGCGTGGTGCGCGAATACGAAATTCATCCGGAAGACTTTGGTTTGCAGATGCTTTCCTTGCGTAATTTACGCGTGAATAGCGCAGAAGCATCGCGTGCCATGTTGCTCGGGGCGCTGGAGAATCAGGTGGGTGCGCCGCGTGAAATCGTTTGTTTGAACGCCGGTGCGGCGCTTTATGTGGCCAATGTGGCACCGAGTATCGCGGCGGGCATCGAACAGGCGCGCGAGGCGATTGCCAGCGGTGCAGCGCGTGAAAAACTGGCGCGTTTTGTCGAATGTACGCAGCGATTGGGGGCGGCGTGAGCGATATTCTCAAAAAAATCATTGGCACCAAGCACGAAGAAGTGCGCGCTGCCCGAGTGCTGCAATCGGTGGCGCAGATGGAAGCGCAGATTCAGGCGCAACAAGATGCGCCGCGCGATTTTGTCGGTGCGCTGCGGCAGAAAATCGCGGCTGGCCGAAGTGCCGTCATTGCAGAAATAAAAAAAGCGAGCCCATCAAAAGGTGTCATTCGTGCGGATTTTCGTCCTGACGCGATTGCTTGCAGCTACGCCAAACACGGCGCGGCCTGCTTGTCGGTGCTGACCGATCGTGAATATTTTCAAGGCGCGCCCGAGTATTTGCAGGCGGCGCGCGCCGCCTGCTCGCTGCCTGTGCTGCGCAAGGATTTCATGGTTGATGCCTACCAGGTCACGCAGGCACGAGCGATGGGGGCGGATGCCATTTTGCTCATCGCTGCGGCGCTTGACTTGCCGCAGATGCAGGCGCTGGAAGCGCAGGCGATGGACTACGGCATGGCGGTCCTGGTGGAAGTGCACAACGGCGAGGAGTTGGACGCGGCGCTGCAGCTGAAAACTCCCTTGTTGGGAATCAACAACCGTAATCTGCGCACCTTTGAAGTCAGTTTGGAAACGACACTCGGGCTGTTGTCGCGCATACCGCAAGAGCGCATTGTGGTCACCGAAAGCGGCATTCTGACGCGCGCCGACGTGCTGCGTATGCGGGAAAACGCAGTGCATGCCTTTCTCGTCGGTGAAGCCTTCATGCGCGCGCCGGAGCCGGGTGAAGCGCTGTGCGAACTGTTCGACTGAGTTGGCGTTCGTTTGGATTTATCGAAGCCCTTCGATAAATCCAAGGCGAACACGGCATGCACTGCCCCATGCGGGTTTTTGTGTGGCGTTAAAACCGTTAAAACGCTAGTTAACCCCAGGGTGAGATCGGCATCAGCCCGGGGGATGTTTTATCGGCGCAGGTATTTCGCGGCGTCTAGAGCAAAGTAGGTCAGGATGCCGTCAGCCCCAGCGCGTTTGAAGGCGAGTAGGCTTTCCATGACAACAGCCTCTTCATTGAGCCAGCCATTTTGCGCGGCCGCTTTGAGCATGGCGTATTCGCCGCTGACTTGGTAAGCAAAGGTCGGCACGCCGAATTCATCTTTCACCCGGCGTACGATGTCCAGATAGGGCATGCCCGGCTTCACCATCACCATGTCGGCCCCTTCGGCAATGTCTTGCGCGACTTCGCGGAGAGCCTCGTCGCTGTTGGCCGGATCCATCTGGTAGGTGTATTTGTTGCCCTTGCCCAGGTTGCCCGCGGTGCCCAGCGCATCACGGAAGGGGCCGTAGAAGGCGGAAGCGTATTTGGCGGAATAAGCCATGATGCGTGTATTGACGTGACCGGCGGCTTCCAGGGCTTGGCGGATGGCGCCGATGCGTCCGTCCATCATGTCCGAAGGCGAAACGATATCGGCCCCGGCCTGTGCGTGCGAAACGGCCTGCCGTACCAGAGCCTCGGTGGTGACATCGTTTTGCACGTAACCAACCGCATCGATGACGCCATCCTGGCCGTGAGTGGTGAAGGGATCAAGCGCCACATCGGTCATTACGCCCAGTTCCGGGAAGCGCGTTTTGAGTGCGCGTACAGCACGCTGGGCAAGCCCGTCGTCATCCCAGGCGGCGCGGGCATCCAGGCTCTTGGTCGCGGGGTCGACAACCGGAAAAATGTCGAGCAGCGGAATGCCCAATTCCAGCATTTCTTCCCCAACGCGCAAGAGTTCGTCGATCGATAAACGCTCGACACCGGGCATCGAGGGAATCGCTGCGCGCCCTGGTAATTCATGGACAAATACGGGGTAGATCAGATCGTTCGTCGTCAGGTGCGATTCGCGCATCAAGCGGCGGGAGAAATCGTCGCGGCGCATACGGCGCAAACGAGTGGCGGGAAAGCGGTCGAGCATGGCGGTTTTCCTTGTGAGCAGAAAATGAGGGGGAACGAAACTTTGCTGAAAAAAAGAAGTCACAGTGGCACGATGATCGAGGTCATCGCCCGCTTCACCTCCCTGGGCGGGTGCCTTGATGCTATCAAGGCTGCTTGGCCCCCGGGTTCCCCTAGCCCGGGGGCGTTTTCTTGGTGTTAGCGGAAATCTTGCCGGGAGCTGCCGGTAAGAGCGCGGCTTTGACAGGTAGGGGAATATCCAGCCAGCGCGCCAGCACGCCTTCGGCTTCTTCGACCCCGGTTTTCTTCAGGCTGGAAAAAAGCTGCACGCTGTAGGCCCCGTCGCCCCAAGTGGCAATTTCGGCTTGTACAGTGCGCAGCACTTTCGTTTGCTCCTGGCGCGATAGCTTGTCGGCCTTCGAGAGCAGGATATGGATCGGGCGGCCGTTTGGGCGAAACCAGGCAATCAGATTGCGGTCTAGCTCCGTAAATGGGCGACGGCAATCCATGATCACAACCAGGCCGACGAGCGGTGTGCGCTGGCTCAAGTAGGGACCGATCAAGCCTTCCCACTGGCGGCGAATCTCTTCCGGCGCTTTGGCAAACCCGTAGCCGGGCAGGTCGACAAAATACTTGCCGGGGGCCAGCGTAAAATAATTGAGATGCTGCGTGCGCCCCGGTGTTTTGCTGACGTAAGCCAGCCGCACGCGCCCGGCCAAGGTGTTGATCGCCGAGGATTTGCCGGCGTTGGAGCGGCCGGCAAAAGCCACTTCGCAGAGCGCATCTCCCGGCAGATCACGCAGCTGGGCGACGGTGGTCAAAAACGAGGCATTCTGAAATAAGGGCATAAAAAACGCGGGAAGCCCGCCTTGATCAAGAAAACTTAATATAGAATAGCAGGTTTGAAACTTCCATTCTGGCCAAAGCGCCCGTTTATTGCGCACTAGGAGCTCGAAAATGATCCGTACCGCGGCACTGGCAATTCTCTTTGCCACCAGTTTCGTTACCCATGCTTCCGAACCGGCGGCAGCCAAAGCTGATCCGGCAAAAGGCAAACTGATCGCCGAATCGATTTGTGTTGCCTGTCACGGCCTCGAAGGCAATAGCCTCGATGCAGCCAATCCGCACCTCGCGGGCCAGGTCGAGCAGTACATTTACAAACAGCTGAGTAATTTCAAGGCGCAAGGCGACAAGCCGGCGCAGCGTGATAATGCGATCATGGCCGGCATGGCAGCCCCCTTGAGCGACGAAGACATGCGTAACGTTGCCGCTTGGTACGCCAGTCAAAAACTGAAGCCCGAGGCCGCCAAGAATGAAGCAAGCATTGCGCTGGGTAAAAAACTGTGGCGTCAAGGTGATTTCCGCAAGGGCATTCCGGCCTGTGCGGGTTGTCACGGTCCGGCGGGTGCCGGCCTGCCGGCGCAATACCCTGCGCTGGCTGGGCAATTCTCTGCATATACAGAGAATCAGCTGAAGACCTTCCGCGATGAAACCCGCGCGAACGACCCGGAAAAAATGATGCGCACCATTGCCGCCAAATTGTCGGATGTAGAAATCAAGGCAGTAGCGGATTACGCGGCGGGCCTGCGTTAAGCGCACAGAGATTTGGTTTTTCAAAAAGCGACCGACCGGTCGCTTTTTTGTTTGGGTTGTCCATGAATGGCCGTGCGCAAAAAATTTCTCAAAAAGTTCTTGACGAATATTTTTGTCTCTGTAGAATGCGCGGCTTCCTTGAGTTGCCGGGGTTTTTCGGTGGTTTGAGGGGTTTTTGGAGAGAAA
>NZ_JBLJBW010000046.1:14647-17622 GCF_047638095.1 Azonexus sp. | reverse complement strand
ACCTGGTCGGCCTTCTGCTGGGCGCGGTAGTAGGAGACGCCGAAATCGAGCACGCTCCAGGAGAAGGTCAGGTTGGCGAGATTGCGCTCGCGTTCCTGCGATGTGGAAGGACGCAGCGAGACCTGCCCATCCTCGATGCCGATCGAGGTGCCGCCCGAATCGTTATTGCGCCAGGCATAGCCCGCGCCGGCCACGACACGCGGCAGCATTTCGTAGGTGGATACGTCGTGCAGGCTCTTGGAGAGCGCGCTTTCCATCAGCTTCAGCTTGTAGTCGAGGTTGTATTTGAGCGCGCGCGCCGCTGCTTCGTGGAAGGTGATCGCCCCCGTCACCGGCTCCTGGTCGGCATACATGTTGAGGCGATCCTGCGTCACGCGCTCCTTGACTTCCTCCGGCGCGAACGGCACCGGCGCAAGCGCGCCGCAGCCCGTCAGCGCCACGGTGAAACAGGCCGCCACCAGCAAGGCCGGGCGGGTGATACGGGTTTTGAAGTTCTTTTGCATTGTTTTTCCTCGGTCTATCAATTTGTCAATTATCAATGGGGTAAAAAATCAAGCCTTGCGCGGTGCCATGGGCAGGCGCGCCGCACCGCTGCGCAACTGCTCGTCAAAGGATGGGGCCGCGCCGCCCGCCAGGCGCTGCGGTGCGGCCTTAGCAGGCGTCTTCGCCTTCTCTGCCGGTTTCGCTGCACCCTGCCCGCGTTCTGCTGCCGCCGTTTCCGACGCTTCCGACGCTTCCGTCTCTGCCGCCGCAGCCGCCTTCTTCAGCTTCTTGCGCTCATCTTGCAGCAAGTTTTCAAGCTCGGTCGCAGCATTGCGAAACAACCCCGGCGACGCCAGATAACCATCGCTACCCAGGCCCAGGCGGCTGTAGCGGCCTTCGACCGAATTCCGCAAGAAGCTCGCCTCGCGCTGCGAATCGCGAATAGCATGAACCACGAACAGGTTGAAGTCTTGACCGAGGCCACCGCCGATAGATGCTGCTAGCGGATTGTCCATATTGACAGCATGCGGATTCGAGAAACCACGTGTGTCATCCAGGGCACGCTCCTGCTGCGCACGGCTGACTTCGATATCAACGTAGAGCACCGGGTGCAACGGAATCTGCATACGGCGCACGCCATCTGACAATGAACCATCGAAGAAGACGCTGGGGTCCTTCACCTGATCGCCCAGAATCAGATCATTCGCCGGGCGCTTGGTGATGTCGTCACCGTTGTTGGCAGGAGTCTCTCCCGAACCACCTGGCTGCTGTGGCGGTGCTTCCGGCACGACGGTCACTGTCCATTGGCTGGTCGACTTGTTGCCATTTGGGTCTTCCACCGTGTACTCGATCACCACCGTCCCTTGCGAACCGGGCTTGGGCGTGAAAGTCAGCGAACCGTCCGGCCCCCTGTTGACCGAGCCTTCCGGCAGTTCAATCACGCCCGAGGGCGGGAACGGCTGACCGTTGATTTCGGTAACGGTGAGCGTGTCATTGTCCGGGTCGGTGTCGTTGTCACGAACATCGACCGTAATCGGACGACCATCGCGGGATTCGCCGGTATCCGGGTTGGCCGTCGGCACGTGGTCGTTGTCACGCGGAACGTAAGGCGGATTGCCCGGCGTCGTGTAGTACGAATCGCTCGGGTCGACCGGGGTCGGCTGACCCTTGTCGTCGAAGACATCGCCCGTGCCGTCGTCGGTGATCGTTGCCTTGCCGACGCTCGGTTGGCCACCCACTGGCGTTACCGTGAGTTCGACGGTTTCCGGCGTTTCCGGGAGGTTGTCGTCGATCAGCGGCACGCGCACCAGAATCTCGCCGCCCGACGGCAGTTCAACCGCGTCACCGGTATAAGGCGTCCAGGTATTGCCGCCATCGGTCGACACCTCGATCGTCGGCACGTAGTCACCGCCCGGCGTGGCCGTGCCGCCGCCGGTAATCTCGATCTCCACCTTCTGGCCAGACGCGCCCGTCACTTCATAAACGATGTGCGGCGATTTCTCGTTCACCGTCGGGCTATCGACTGTCACCTGACGGTCATCGTCTGGAACGATGTAGCTCGGATCGCTCGGATCAGTCGGGTTCGGTGTCAATTCGCCCGTCGGATCAGACGGGTCCTTCGGCACCCAGGTATCCGGTGCATCGGTGCCATCGTCACGGATCGTCGCAGTGCCCTTGCCTGGGGTTTGCGACGAATCAGCTCCCACCACCTTGACCGTCAATTCAACCGTTTCGCCATCGTCTGGGATGTTGTCATTGACCAGCGGTACTCGCACCAGCACTTCACCAGAAGCAGGGACTTCGGGTTTGTTGCTTGAATTGTAAGTCGTCCAGGTCTTACCGCCGTCGGTCGAGTATTCAATGGTGTCTTTATAGTCAGTACCACCACTCGTCGCCGTCCCGCCAGTGATTCCGATCTCGAGTTCCTGGCCCTGTTTGCCTTCCACTTCATACACAATGTAGGGGGCAGATTCGCTGACTTCCGGGTTGCTTACCTTCACAACCTGATCGTTGTCCGGCGTCACGTACAGCGGATCGTTCGGATCAGATGGGTTTGGGATCAGGCTCGGATCGCCCGGCCCAGGCATCGGGTCGGTCACCCAGAGGTCGCCCGTACCATCATCCTTGATCGTCGCCGTGCCGGTCACACCAACACCACCGTTCGGCGTGACCGTCAGTGTGAATTGCTCGCCATCGTCCGGGGTACTGTCGTTCGTGATCGGCGTGCGTACCAGGACTTCGCCACTGCCCGGCACCGTCACCGGCGTGCCCGTCGTGTATTCCGTCCAGGTCTTGCCACCGTCGGTCGAGTATTCCAGGTTCGGCGCATTGCCGTCGGTACCGTAGTCGGTACCACCGCCCGTCGCCGTGCCCGGCGTCAGGATCAGCGTGATCTCGCTGCCCGGCGTCGCGTCAACTTCAAACACCGCGTATTCCGAGGCCTCGTTCACCGTCGGGCTGCTCACCGTCAGGTCGTTGTCCTTGGGCTTGTA
>NZ_JBLJBW010000046.1:0-14547 GCF_047638095.1 Azonexus sp. | reverse complement strand
CAGCTCGCCCGTCGGATCATCAGGATCAGTCACCCACAGGTCGCCCGTACCATCATCCTTGATCGTCGCCGTACCGGCACCCGTATTATCGGCGATGGCTTCGTTGCCGCCGTAGACCGGGGTAACGGTCAGGGTGAATTGTTCGCCGTCGTCTGGGGTGTTGTCATCTACGATCGGCGTGCGCACCAGAATCTTGCCGGAGGTGGGGGCCGCGCCAGTCAGGGCACTAGCGGTGTAGCTGACCCAGCTTGCGCCGCCATCGATAGAGTATTCGAGGTTGTTTTTGCCGTCGCTGCCGCTGCTGCCGTAATCCACACCGCCGCCGGTGGCATCGACGTCCGTCAGCGCAAGCTGGACTTGCGTGCCGGACACTACATCCACTTCAAACACCGCATATTCGGAGGCTTCGTTGACCGTCGGCGCGCTCACGACGACCGGCACGATACTGAGCGTGCTGGTAGTGGTGGTGGTGTTCCCGGCGGCGTCGGTCACGGTCGCTTTCAGCGTGTGATCCTCAACGGTCAGCGCGTTGCTGGAAGGGATTTGCAGCGTCCAGTTTTCGTTGACGCGAACCAGGTAGCCGTCGCCTTCGGTATAGGTATGACCGTTGATCTCGATAGTGAGTTTTTCGCCGTTGAGCACGTTGGCTGTGCCGGTGATAAGCGGGGTGGTGTCGTGGGTGGAGAGTGAGGCAGAGTCGACGTTCGGTGCCTCAGGTGGAAGCCGGTCAATGATGAGTTCATTAGACGTACGGTCTTGAATACGCTGATTGCCGTCCGCGGAAACCGTTGTGGTATCGACTGAGTAAGTGCCGTGATCCAGCGCATCGTCGTCGGGAATCGTCAGCGCCCATGTTTTGTCTTGATCGTTGTACTGCAACGGATTGTCTTGGGGGGAACTTGCATCCCAGGTATAGGTTTTGCCGTTTACCTTCACTTCCAGGCTGCCACCAGCGGGCACATCTGCGCCGCCCTTGATGGTGGGGGTGGTGTCGTTCGTGGTCTGCCTTTCCACCGTGGGGATGCTGGGCGGTTTAGTGCCGGCACCGTCCACCACTTCCACCGTGGCGATGGCAGGGGATGCTGTAGCGCCTGCCTTGTCGGTAGCGGTAAAGGCAAAAGTGCGTTCGCCATTGGTAGCGGTAGAGACTGAGTCGCTCTCAGGGCTGGTGTTCTTGTATTCGATGGCCCGCACAATGGCCTGGGCCTGGGCTGCCGTCATTTCGCCCGAGCCCCCTGTAGGTGTGAGGGTGAACTTGCCCTTTGCAGCGTCGTACTTGATGAGTACGTTCACGCCGCCCACATCTGCCACAGTGCCATTAGCATCGGTGTCAGCACCATCGGCACGCAGTGTCAGGTTGCTGAACACCAGTTTTTCATGCTCACCATCACGCAAGCCACCAACGGTAATGTCCAGCGAGGTGACGCGGTTGGTGTTTTCCTCCACCGTGCCTTCCTTACCCGCCTCGCTGTTGTCCAGCGATGCGCCGCTCGATTGCCCGGCCTGGAAGGTCGTCTGGTAGTCGCGCGTGGCAGGGTTGCCGGAATCAAGATCGATCAGCGGGGCACTGTTATCGATGACGAACTCTACCTTGCCTCCATTCCTCAAACCATTTCCGCTGTCATCCACAATCGTAGCCGCGCCTTGGGGGGCGTGGCTGGAACCATCCATTACCACCAACTCATATTCCCCGGTGGGGCTGGTGACTTGGCTGAGGTCGATATACCAGATAGCAGGATTGTCAGGGTCTTGACGCACGGCAACGGTCTCTGCTGTCAGCGGAACCTGGACACCATCCCGGAACAGAAGGAAATCGCCTACATCCACATCGTGGACGGATTCGCTGAATGTCACCCGCACTTCACCCACTGGCACATAACGTGGGCCATTGCCGCCTTCCATAATCTGGACGTTTGTCACATCGGGCGGTGTGGTGTCTGGCGGAATGATGGTGATTTTCCAATCCTCCACCTCGCCGTCCATGCGCGCGCCATAAGAGCGTTTGTCGTGGCCGTTCGCGTCGTTCAATTTGGCCGCAGTCAGGTTTGTCCCGGAAAGATTCCAGTGGTCGTTATCCAGCGTCGTGGTTTCAGAAGTGATACGAAAGCGTGCCCAGGTTTCGCCCGCAGTCAATGCCTTGGTGCCTACACCCAGGCCTGTCCATGTCACGGTGATTTTGTCGCCGTCTTTATGATCTGCCGGCACGTCGATCGTTACCGATTCCTCAAAGCTGAATTTGCCGTCACGGTTGAAATCAATCCAGGCTACCAGCTTGGCGGCTTTCCCGCCCGTCGTCACGCTGACCTGTAGGGAATATTCCGTCTTGTCGCTCGGCAGTTTGGGAACGAAGGCAATACCGTCGTCCGTGTCGCCATCTCCGCTGGCTCCCGTCCGGGCATCGGTTTCCGCATTGGGCGCTTTGCCCAGATAGACATTGGGCCGTACCAAACTATGGCGTGCGCCATCTTGTTCGTAGGTGGTTTTATAGCTGTTGGTGTTGTTATTACTGTCTTTGATTTCTTTGGCATCACCATAATCGAGTTTGATGGTAACTTCACGGCCTGCGTCGCCACTCGTTGGCAAATTTGTACCCGTTGATAAAGAAGTGGCCTTGGGCTTTATCTTTCCATCCCCATCTCTATCCGAAATATCTATGCGGTATATATTTGCATTAGTACCACCGGCAGAGAAATAAAAGTGGCTGTTTTCAGCATCAAAATACTGCATCGGGAAGCTGGTACCCGGACTAGAATTATTTTGATCCTGAATGCTTGTTGCCTCTTGAACCACCAACCCCTTCGAGCCATTTATCGTAATGCTATAAAGCGTCGTACCGGTACCAGACCCAACTGCATAGAATTTCTCACTGCGCGGGTCATACACCATATCCACCCAGGCCGTATCGTAATTAGCAGTATTACCTGCATTCCTGAGCTGCACTGGCTCCAGCCATTGACCATAGGTTGGAGACTCTGCATTGGCATCAAAACGGAAAAGTTTTGATTTTTCTGCACCATTGGTACTGGTATTCATATAAATAATACCATCTGGCCCCATATCTGCCGATATCATATTGGTAGTGGGTTTTTGACCACCACTCGCCAGTGTATTACTCAGTTTTTCTACCGTATAGTTGGCACCATCCTTATTGCTAAGGATGTATACATCTTTAGTACTATTATCTACAGCATATAAATGACCATCTTCCTTACTAAAGGAAAGTGCATTGATATTAGAGAAACCACTAACCGTACCAATCTGTTTGGTGGTATTCATCACCAGATTGACTTCATACAACTGACCTGTCGAGCCGAGCAGATAGGCAATCTCACTCTGCCCTTTCAAGAAGGGCACTTGCTGCATACGGATTTCACGCTGGCCGGTACCGACATCCTGCCCATCGGTAGCGGTAATCTTGACAAGACGGGTGTCGGCGGTGGTGAAGCCCCCGGTAGCCGAGAAGCGGACGTGCTTCAACGCCTCGTTGTAGTCGGCGGCTGTGGCATGGCCGGTCAGCACCAGTTTTCCGTTGGCATTGCTTTCCACCCGAATGCCTTCGGGCAGAAAATCCTGGTTGATAGTCAAGGTGTCGCCAGTCACATAAGCGTTACTGATTTTCTTGACCACTTCGATGGTGACGCCTTCGATATAGTCACCCGCATCGGTTTCGCTCAGGATCACCTCGTCGCTAAAGGGGGACTTGCTGCCGTCGCCCTTGCCATAGACCTGGTGCCGATCGCCGCCCGGATTCAGGTTGGACTCCATCTTGGGCAGCGTGACGATAGGGGCGGTATTGGCGCTAGTGCCGCCTTCGGTTGCAGTGGGGCGGGTGTTATTGACCAGCGCCTTGTCGGTGAAGGCCAGACCCACGTTGCCCACGATGTCCTGCACACCGTTCTGCCCGTCGTACGAAACGGTGACGGACACTTCCTTTGGCAACGGAGTGCTCAAGATCAAAAGAACGGTATCGCCCTTGACGATGATTTCCTTGACTGTGTAGTTATTGTTTGCACTATCCTTCACGGTAAAGCCGTTGGCACCCACCCGGATACCTTCGTCCAGCAGTTCGTCCTGGTATTTGAGTGCCACCACCACATCGCTGACGGTGCCGGTGGGAGTCGTAGGCGGGGTGGTGTCCACGCGCAGAGTGGTGGTGGTAGTAGCGGTGTTGCCAGCCCGATCGGAACTGCGCACAACCAGGGTATGGTTGCCGTCGGCCAGTGCGGAGGGGGCGGTGTATTCGATACTCCAGTTACCGCTGCTATCGGCAATGACGGAGCCTAGTTCGAGAGCGTTTTTACCGGTGCCGATGAAAACCCGGACGGTGTCGCCCGCATCGGCCTTGCCGCTGAAAACGAAGTGGCTGGGGTTATTGGTGGCCAGACCCTGCGAGTATTTGACGCCACCTGTTATTGCATCCACGCTGGGCTGGCTGATGCTGGTGTCGATGATGTAGCTGTGGTCTTTGCTGGTGTCATTCGGATTGGCGTTACTCAGGAGCTTGCTGGCATCAGCTTTGCTTTTGATACCACCCTCTGCGCCGGGCACCAGGTCAATGTTGAGTGTGCCGTTACCGCCCGTGAGGCCGCCGACTATCACGTCATATTGCTTGCCCGCTGCATCCACCTGGGTAACAAGCTGGATGGTCGCACCCGCACTGACGGAGCCGGGGGCGATGACGAAAGAGCTACTCGTAACACCCTGTACGCCTTCGCTGAAGGTGACACGGAAGGTGACGCTATCAGCATTGGTGGTTTCCGCCGTTGGCGTCTGGCGGACGATGCTCTCTACAGTGGGGCCGCTGCCATCAAGCAGCTCACCATAGCCGATAAAGCCCAGCACGCTGGCTTCGATGTTGCCGGTTTGGCGCTCCAGCACCCAGTCGCCGCCCTTGTCTGCGGCACCGGTAGCGTTGGTGGAGGCGGCGATGTCGGCGCTGGTGAGGCGGGCCAGTTCGTTGATGAAGAGTTCGCCCTGTTCGCCTTGGGCGAGGTCGCAGCCGTAGAGCAGGATATCGGCATCTGGGGTGAGGTAGTTCGCCCAGGCGCTGAGGGTGGCGCTTTGTGCGGCGAGGCTGTCGTTATTGAGGGTGTCGGTGCCGAGGGTGAAGCTGCCGGGGGTGCCGTGGCTGAGGATGTGCACCGCTTCAAATTGCCCCTTGGCCAGCTCGCTGCCAACCACATTGAGGCCGGATTCGCCGCCCTGCACCACGCGCACGGTAGCGTCGGCGGGCAGCTGGTTGATGATGCTTTCGTAGTTCGGCACCCGCGCGTCGATGATGATGAGCGTGGCGGCCGATTGTGCCGGTTTTTCCATCACTTCACTCGGACGTGCCTCCGCGGCCGGCTGGGTTTCCTGTTTTTGTGCTTCGGCGTGGCGGTCGCCGCTCAGGTCGAAATTATCCGCGGCGGCTACGGCACCGGCACCGTCGAACAACAGGCGCGCTTCGAGTGCCAAAGCGCGGCTGGCGGGGCGGAAGGGGGAGCGGGTTTTTTTCTTCATGGCCGTGATCTTTCAAAAAGGCATCGGTGAAAAGCAGTAAAAATTACGTCGAACGCCGGAGCAAAAACTGAGGGGAGTTCAAAGAGGCGAAAAACAGACGGAAAATCGGGCGGAAAATCTGAACACAAAATCGGGCAATTCTGGCTTTTTACAACAAACACTGTTGTAAGTGAAGTGCAAAAAATTACAGATTTTGGCGCACTACCGGTATACCGGTAATCGTGTTGTTTTTTTGTTAAATTGAACAAAAACAAAGACAGCGCATAGGGCTTGACAACGGGTTTAACGTTCCAGATGACGTTGCGAGTGGCTCAAGAACATGTAGCCCTGCCCGCGCACGGTGCGCAGCGGCAGGGTGAGGCCGGCGTTATCGATTTTGCGGCGCAGGCGCGAAAGCATGGTGTCCATGCTTTGCGGGTCCCACTCGGCGGCATCGGCGGCAAGAATTTCGACGATCGCCTCGCGGCTGACGATTTCATCGGGCGTGCGCATCACCTGCTGCATGAAAAGGCGTTCTTTGGCACCCAGCTGAAAGGCTTTGCCTTCCGGGCTGACGAGCGACCAGGCATCGTTACGCAAAACCCAGGCGGATTCAGCGGGCGCGGCAGGCCCATCGAGCGGCCCCGCCGCCTGTGCCTTGGCGGCCAGCGCGACTGCGCCATACAGGCGCTCGATGAGATTGGGCAAAATGGCCATGATTTCATGTGCGCTGGCGGGTTTTTCCAGGCAGACATCGCTCCCCAGGGAGTAGCTCTGGAGGCGTTGCGCATAGTCGCCCGCCGCCACCAGCGCAATCACCCCCACCGGGCGCACCGAACGGCGCAGGGTGGGAATGACGGTAATGTCTTCCGCCGCCAGCTGCGTGACATCGAGCAGCACGACATCGCAAGGGGCCTGCAATAAATGCCCGTAGAGCGCCTTGATTTCGGCAAAACAGGCTACGCCATAGCCGGCGGCCGTCATCTGCTGCGCCAAAGGCTGCTCGGGCGTGGCATGGCGATCAACGATACAAATTTGGAACATAATTGCCTGCGAAGGTGAAATTTAACAAATCGTAGAATTGCCCATTAAATATAACGGAAAGCTTTTATTCACTGGGTAAAGAAGTGTTAAACGCTGACGCGCGACGAGCGCGAAGTGGGGAAAGCCTACGCACGCGCAATCTTCAATGTGCTCTTCCACAACCGGGGCGACTCTCCGAAAATTTCGCCCTGCGTCTCGGGGGAGTGCTGGAAGGCTTCGATGCGCCGGCGAAACTCCAAGAGTGCCGCTCGGGCGTTCGAGGGTCATGGCAAGGCCTTCCAGAGCTGGAACTTGAAACAAAATGGGGGTGCGGCTAGACTCTGACCTGAATAGTCAGAATATGGAGCAATGCAATGCACACATGGCAAATGCAAGAAGCGAAAGCGCGCATGTCTGAATTGGTCAAACGCGCCCAGACGCAACCTCAGGACATCACCTTGCACGGCAAGTCGGTGGCCGTCGTGATTTCGCGCGAGACCTTTGACCGCTTGTCACAGGCGCAGGATTCGCTGGTGGACTTCATGCGTCGCTCGCCACTCTACGGTGCCGATGACATTACTTTCGAGCGTGACCAGAGCCTGACCCGGGAGGTAGCGTTTTGAGCTACCTGATCGACACCAATGTCCTATCCGAACTACGCCGCAAATTGCCAGACGCCGGGATGGCCGACTGGTTCTCACAGCGACCGCCCACCACCTTGCATCTGTCCGTGCTGACGCTGGGGGAAATCCGCAAAGGCATCGAGGGTGTCAATGATGAGACGCGCCGCCAGTCCTTGATCGATTGGCTGGAAATCGATCTGCCGACCTTCTTTACCGGGCGCATCCTCAGCATCGATGGGGCAGTGGCCGACCGTTGGGGACGCCTGGTCGCCGCAGCAGGGCGTCCATTGCCTGCCATCGACAGCCTGCTCGCGGCGACCGCACTGGAACACGATTTGGTGCTGGTGACCCGTAACGTCAAAGATTTCACGGGGCTGCCTGTCCAGATATTTAGCCCCTGGTCGAACTGATATCGGGATTCCTCAGCAAATTACCGTCAGTGGCAACTGGCGGGTGACATTCGAGTTTCAAGATGGAAACGCCTACGTTCTGGATTACGAGGACTATCACGAATGACGATGCATAACCCACCCCACCCGACTGAATGCCATCCTGCGCCGTGCCATGCTCGACGACCTGCACAAGACATGATCATGTCGACCGTTACCCCAAGCAGCCCATGAGCCAGAATCCATCATGCCCAACGACTACATCGCCGGGGTTGCAGTCATTCTTCCTGCTGAGGTGCCGCAATGAAAAACCGCAAATTAGAACTCTTTGGTAGGAAGCAGCACGAATACCATCAGCGGCATCAGTGGCGATTGGGCGAGGATGGACTATTTGCCCCGCACTCCTACGCCAAAACCAAGCCTGATAGCTTGTCCTGGTGGGACGACGTTGGGTTCATCCTCAATGGCCGACGCGTCATTGTCTGGTGGCAGCACCCGCGTTATATTTACAGCGCCGCCATTGAAGAGCAGTCTTGGGAACGGGCTGGCCCAGACCCGCAGGATGATTGGCTATTCGAGGGGGCTACAACCAATTACAAGCAGGTTGGCAAGTCCCGCAAAAAGATTGTCAGCTACACTTCCCGCCAGCCCTCAGCAGAGCAAGATGCTTACTACGAACACCTGCGTGCTGTTCGTCAGCAAATGGAAGCTGAAGGAATCGATCTGGATATCTCCGTTTCATGGAAGCGGGAGCGCTTGAGCTGGGCGACTGGTGTTGGCCTGATTGTTCCCCTGGAAGTCCGAAACGAAACAGAACTGGCACAGCTTGCTTCCTTGGCAAAACGCCTGTTGCTCGGGAAGACGACCTTGCAGAAAGAGTTTCCTGAGTATCGATATGGCAAGGCGGATTGGCTGCGTGAACAGGAGGCGGGCAAATGATCTCGACGCTTCGACTGTTTTCTCTCAATCGCTTCCCTATTGAGGCCAGTACCGCGTGGTATTTGAATGATCTTGGTGAATATCGAGGCAAGCAGGAACTCTATACCCAGCAATCTCCCCAACGCCTGAAGGCGCTGCGCGAATCGGCAATCATCGAAAGCGCCGTTTCCTCGAATCGGATTGAGGGGGTCACCATTGATCCGAATCGTGTCCGGGATATTTTGGTTTCACCCAGGCCGCTTTTCCGTGACCGCGATGAGGAAGAGGTTCGTGGCTATCGCGATGCATTGACCATGATCCATAAAGAGGCCGCTGACCTCCCGATTGGCAATGAAACCATTTGCCGATTGCACGCGCTGACTCGCGGACAAATCTGGGATGCCGGGCAATACAAGGAGCGGGATGGCGACATTATTGAACGCTACCCGGATGGCTCCGAGCGAGTCCGGTTTCGCACAATTCCTGCGGCGCAAACTCAGGACGCCATGGATACGCTGATCGCCGACTGGCAGCAGTGTCTTGAAGAACGTTGGGTGCCGCCACTCATTGCCTTGGCAGCCTTTAATCTGGATTTTCTGTGCATCCATCCATTTCGTGATGGCAATGGGCGCGTTTCTCGTTTGCTGTGGTTGCTGCAAAGCTATCAACTTGGCTATGAGGTTGGCCGCTACATCAGCCTGGAGCGTCTTGTTGAGCAAAACAAAGAGCGTTACTACGAGACCCTTGAGCTTAGCTCAAAGGATTGGCATGAGGGGAAGCACAACCCTTGGCACTATATCAACTACGTTCTATCCATTAAAAAGACGGCCCATCGCGATTTTGTAGAACGTGTCGGCGAGATCAAAGCGCCTCGTGGTGAGAAGCGGGAGATGGTTGTCGCCGGCATCAACCAGCTACTTTCCAGAGCCAAAGGCGAATTCAAGATCAGCGAACTCGAACAAGTCTGCCCCGGTGTCAGCCGGGACATGGTTCGCCATGTGCTGCGTGAGCAACAGGAGCAAGGTGTCATTGCCTGTTCCGGGCGTGGCGCAGGGGCTTTGTGGTCGAGGGCCAATAGCGGCAATGAAGGTAATCAATTACCTCCAAATAAAGGTAACGATGGGGGTAATAGTGGCCTGAATCCGAACGAACGGAGCTCAGGCCCCGGCGGCAAAAAACCAAAAATCTGATCTTTCACATTTTTTCGCCGCGCCCAGCGTTCGATAATGCGCGCCATGCCGAATCCAGCCGCCCTCCCCACCTCTACCGCCGCCGTTGCGCCCCCTGACTCTGCGCTCCCGGCGGTGCCTTTGATCGATCAATACGGGCGGCAGATCACTTATTTGCGCTTGTCGATTACCGACCGTTGCGATTTTCGCTGCACCTATTGCATGAGCGATGCCATGCAGTTTTTGCCGCGCGATGCGGTGTTGAGCCTGGAGGAGTGTCTGCGTCTGGTGCGCTGTTTTGTTGCGCTGGGCGTGCGCAAAGTGCGCATTACCGGCGGTGAACCCTTGGTGCGGCGCAATGTGCTGTGGCTCTTGGCGCGTTTGGGGGCACTGCCGGGGCTGGATAATCTGGTGCTGACCACCAACGGTTCGCAGCTGGGGCAATTTGCCCCGACGCTGAAAACGGCCGGGGTGAAGCGCCTGAACATCAGCCTGGATACCCTGCGCGCCGAGCGTTTTCGCAGCATTACCCGAATCGGCGAATTGTCTAAAGTGCTGGCCGGCATTCGCGCGGCGGGGGCGGCGGGGTTTACGCGCACGAAAATCAATGTGGTGATGATGCGCGGTGTCAATGAAGATGAATTTGTTGATTTGGTGAATTTTGCCGTGGCCGAGGGCCTGGATATTTCTTTTATCGAAGAAATGCCGCTCGGGGCGATCGAGCGCGAGCGCGCACCGATCAGCGCTGAGGAAGTGCGCGGGCAGCTGGCGGCGCATTTTTCCTTGCAGCCCAGCGACGAAAACAGCGGCGGCCCGGCGCGTTACTGGCGGCTGCCCGATAGCCCGACGCGGGTGGGTTTCATCGAACCGCACAGCCATAATTTTTGTGCCGATTGCAACCGCGTGCGGGTCACCGCGCGCGGCGAGCTTTACCCCTGCCTGGGGCATAACGATGCCGTCGACCTGCTGCCTTTGCTGCGTGCCGGTGCCAGCGATGCAGAACTTAAACAGGCACTGCAGGTCAGTATGGGCATGAAACCCCTGCAGCACGATTTCAGCCAGCAAATGGAAAAGCCGCAGGTGGTGCGCTTCATGTCGATGACGGGAGGTTGAAAGCACACCGTGTTGCACCGAAACACCCCGACCACACTGCGTTTTCCCGGCCTCACCCTGGGCCTGCTGGGCACCACCCTGGCCGCTTTCGTTTTCTGGCACTGGCAGCCGGGCAGTTTCAGCGCCGGCCTCTTGATCTTGAGCGGCCTGGCTTTGTTGGCCGTGGTTTATGCCGAATACCGCCATTTTCATTCTATTTCGCAGGCCTATCACCTGGCCATGCAGGCGGCGCACGATGGTTTCTGGGCCTGGAACCCGGTGAGCAAGGAATTACAGGCCGGCCAGCGTTTGCTGGAAATTCTGGGCTATGAACGCAATTTTCTACCCGACACCCATGCCTGGCTCAGGCTCTTGCATCCCGACGACGTGGCGGCCTACAACCAGGCCGTGGCGCAGCACCTGAAAGGGGAAAACCCGCATTTTTATTGCGAATACCGCGTGCTCGGCCACAACGGCAGCTATTACTGGGTGGCTTCGCGCGGTTTGGCGGTGCGCAACCGCAAGGGCATTGCCTATTTGATGGTGGGGTCGATTACCGACATCACCGAGCGGCGCCGGCATCAGGAAATTCTCGAGCACCAGGCCCGCCACGATCCACTCACCGGACTGCCCAACCGCAGCGCCTTTGCCGAAGATTTGCAGGTCGCACTGCAGCGCACGGCCCAGGCGGAGGGGCAGCTGGCGGTGCTTTTTATCGATCTCGATCGGTTCAAAAACATCAATGACAGCCAAGGGCATGGCGCGGGCGACCAAATGTTGCACGCCGTGGCGCAGGCTTTTTCCGCCGTGCTGCCGGCCGATAGCCGACTCTACCGGCAGGGCGGCGACGAGTTCATCGTCTTGCAAGAACCCAGCTCGGCCGAGGCGGCAGAGGCGCTGGCGCAACAGTTGAAAGCACGCCTGAATACGCCTTTGCGCGCCGATAACCCTTCTTTCATGAGCACGGCGAGCATCGGCATCAGCCTTTTTCCCAGCGATGCGGGCGATGGCGAAACCCTGCTGCGCCACGCCGACACCGCAATGTACGCAGCCAAAGCAGCGGGCGGCAATACGGCCTGTTTTCACACGCCGCAGATGGATGCCCGCCTGATTCAGCGCATTTCGCTGGAAAGCCGTTTGCGCGCAGCCTTGCTGGGAAATTGCTTCGCGCTGTATTTTCAGCCGCAGATCCGCCTGGCCGATGGCTGCCTGGTCGGTGCGGAGGCGCTGATCCGCTGGCACGACGGCGAAGAAATGGTGCCGCCCGATCTGTTCATTCCGGTGGCTGAAGAATGCGGTTTGATCGTCGAGGTCGGCGATTGGGTGATCTCCGAGGCGCTGCGCCAAATTTGCGCCTGGCGGGCCAAATTTCCGGCCCTGGTGCCGATTGCCATTAATCTTTCGCCGCGCCAATTCCGCCACGATGCCATTGCCCAGCGCATTTGCCAGGCGCTGGCCGATGCCGCTCTGCCGGCGCACTGCCTGAAAGTGGAAGTCACCGAATCGATCGCCCTCGATCCGGAGGGCGATGGGGTCGAACAACTGCAGGCCTTGCACGCGGCGGGCATCGGCATTGCGCTGGACGATTTCGGCACCGGCTATTCTTCCTTGTCGCTTTTACAAAGCCTGCCCGTCAGCACGCTGAAAATCGACCGCTCGTTCGTGCGCGATTTACTTGCCCCAAACAGCAGCAACGAACCCTTGATCCGCGCCATGATCGCCATGGCCCACAGTCTCTCCCTGCAAGTCGTCGCCGAAGGCGTGGAAACCGAGGCCCAGGCGGCGCACCTGAAAAACCTGGGCTGCGACATCATGCAAGGCTACCTCTGCAGCCGCCCCCTGCCGGCCGCGCAGTTCGAGCAAGCTTTCCTGCAAACTGAAACATGATTTCGCGCCCCGTGATTTCGGTTAACATCGCCCCCGCCTAAATCACCCCGCGCCGCCCATGAACAGCCAGCCCGATCTTTTCACCCTCGAGCAGAGCGACACCGCCCTTCCCCCGGATTCTCCGAACCCCCAGGATTCTCTGCTTCCCCCGCCCCCCCTGCCGCCCGCTGCCCTGGCGGCGGCACCGGATATTCCCACGCCGGCCGATTATGCGGCGCGGCGTTATCTTGAATATGCGATGAGCGTGGTCACCGGGCGGGCGCTGCCGGCCAATGCCGATGGGCAAAAGCCGGTGCAGCGGCGGATTTTGTACGCCATGCACCGCATGGGGCTGTATAAAAGCCCGAAACATGTGAAATCGGCGCGCGTGGTGGGCGATGTCATCGGCAAATACCATCCGCACGGCGACTCTTCCGTGTACGACGCCATGGTGCGCATGGCCCAGGGCTGGAATTTGCGTTATCCATTGGTCGATGGGCAGGGTAATTTTGGCTCGCGCGATGGCGATAACGCCGCCGCCATGCGCTATACCGAGGCGCGCTTGACGCCGATTGCCGAATTGCTGCTCGCCGAGCTCGATGAAGGCACGGTGGAATGGAAACCGAATTACGACGGGGTCAATGACGAGCCCTGCCTCTTGCCGGCACGCCTGCCCTTTTGCCTGCTGAATGGTGCCTCCGGCATTGCGGTGGGCATGGCGACCGAAATTCCGGCGCACAATCTGCGCGAAATTGCGCGCGCGGCAGTGGCCCTGCTACGCCAACCGGAGACACCAGAAAACGAGATTCTCGCCCTGGTGCCTGGCCCGGATTATCCGGGCGGCGCGCAAATCATTTCCAGCCCGGAAGATATTGCCAACACCTATCAAACCGGACGCGGCAGTTTGCGCGTGCGCGCCCGCTGGAAAATCGAAGCCTTGGCGCGCGGCCAGTGGCGGCTGGTCATCAACGAATTGCCGCCGGGGGTGTCGGCGGCGACCGTCATGTCGGAAATCGAAGCCTGTTCGAACCCGGTGGCCAAGGAAAAGGCGGGCAAAAAAGTCTTCACGCCGGAACAGTTGAATCTCAAGGCGGCATTTTTATCGGCCATTTCCGAAGGCGGCGTGCGCGATGAATCCGGCAAGGAACACGCCGTGCGCCTGGTCATCGAGCCGGCCAGCTCGCGCCAGGGGCAGGATGATCTGGTGCGCCTTTTGCTCGCCCATACCAGCCTGGAAACCAATGCGCCGATCAACCTCACGCTCCTGGGCCTGGGCGGCGCGCCGCGTCAGGGTACGCTCTACGACATGCTCGCCGAGTGGTGCCGCTTCCGCCTGCAAACGGTGGAACGGCGCACGCGCCACCGCTTGAGCGCCGCCGAAAAGCGCATTCACATCCTCGAAGGCCGGCAGGCGATTTTGCTCGATATCGACCGCGTCATCCGCGTCATCCGCGAATCGGACGAGCCCAAAACCGACCTGATGGCGCATTTCAAATTAAGCGAGATTCAGGCCGAAGACATTCTGGAAATCCGCCTGCGCCAGCTGGCCCGTCTGGAAGCCCTCAAAATCGGCGAAGAACTCGCCCGCCTGCGCGAAGAAGCGGCCAGCTTGCACAAGCTGCTCGATTCGGAAAGCGCCCTGCGCGCCGAGGTGGCCAGCGAAATCGAAGCTGACGCCGAAAAATATGGCGACGATCGCCGCACCCTGATCGAAATGGCCGAACGGGTCAATCTTTCGGACGCCAAGCATGTTTCCATCCCCGACGAGCCGACCACGCTGATCGTTTCCAAACACGGCTGGCTGCGCTCGCGTAGCGGCCACAACGTCGATCCGACGCAGCTGAGTTTTCGCTCCGGCGACAGCCTGCTCGCCTGCCTGCCCTGCCGCACCGTGGATCATCTCGTACTACTGGACGACCGGGGCCGCGCCTACTCCATCTCCGCCGCCGATCTCCCCGGCGGCAAGGGCGACGGCGTGCCGGCCAC
>NZ_JBLJBW010000045.1:0-18271 GCF_047638095.1 Azonexus sp. | reverse complement strand
CAGACCCCGGAAGAAGCCGCCCGTCAGGCCATCGAAAACGACGTGCACGCCATCGGCTGCTCCTCGCTCGCTGCCGGCCACAAGACCCTGGTGCCGCAGATCATCGCCGCCCTGCGCGCCCAAGGTGCCGACGACATCATCGTCTTCGCCGGCGGCGTGATTCCGGCCCAGGATTACGATGCGCTCTACACCGCCGGTGCCAAAGCCATCTTCGGCCCCGGCACGCGGATCGAGGATTCCGCCCGCAAGGTGCTGGAAGAAATCAAGAAAGCACGTTCCTGAAACGGCGTTTGCGTGACACAGCTGACCTCCGCTCCGGGTAGCGACCTGCCCGCCACTGACCAGCAACTGGCCAGCGGCGTGCTGGCTGGCCAACGGCGCGCGCTGGCCAAGGCGATCACCCTCATCGAATCGACCCGCGCCGATCATCAGCAGCGGGCCCAGGCGCTGCTCAACAGCCTCCTGCCGCACACCGGGCGGGCCATTCGGGTGGGAATTTCCGGAGTGCCGGGGGCGGGCAAGTCGACCTTCATCGAAGCGCTCGGGGTGTGGCTGATCGAACAGGGCAAGAAACTTGCCGTGCTGGCGATCGACCCTTCTTCGAGCGTGACGGGCGGCTCCATTCTCGGCGACAAAACGCGCATGGAATTACTCTCCCAGCGCGAAGAGGCCTTTATCCGCCCCAGTCCGTCGGCTGGTTCGCTGGGCGGAGTCGCGGAAAAAACGCGTGAGGCCATGCTGCTCTGCGAGGCCGCCGGCTACGATGTCATCATCGTCGAAACGGTCGGTGTCGGCCAAAGCGAAACCACGGTCGCTGGCATGGTGGACATGTTCTGTCTGCTGCAACTGCCGAACGCCGGCGATGATTTGCAGGCGATCAAAAAAGGCATCGTCGAAATCGCTGACATGGTGGTCATCAACAAAGCCGACATCCAGCCGCAAACCACCGCCGTCGTGCGGGCGCAGTGGCGTAACGCCCTGCACATGTTGCGCACCGCCTCGCCCAACTGGGCACCGCCCGTCATCACCGCCTCGGCGCTGCAAAAACAAGGCATCGCCGAATTTTGGGCCGAGGTAGAAAAATTCCAGGCCGCCTTGACCCCCACCGGCGAATTTGCCGCCAAGCGCCAGCAACAGGCACTGGCCTGGATGTGGCAAATGATCGATGCCGGCCTGCGCCAGCATTTTCGACACCATCCCAGCGTGCAGGCCGACCTGCCCGCGCTCATCACGGCGGTCAGCGCCGGCCAGACGACACCGGCCAGTGCTGCCCGCACCCTGCTTAACCACTTGCAATCCTGATTCATTCGAGGAGTTTTTATGCACAACATCATCCGCCAGCTAGAAAAAAAGCGTGAACTGGCCCGCCTTGGCGGTGGCCAGAAACGTATCGACAGCCAGCACAAAAAAGGCAAGCTGACCGCCCGCGAGCGGATCGAACTGCTGCTCGATCCGGGTTCTTTCGAAGAATGGGACATGTTCAAGGAACATCGTTGCATCGATTTCGGCATGGACCAGTCGGAAAAAACCCCGGGCGACGGCGTGGTGGTGGGCTACGGCACCATCAACGGGCGTCTGGTCTTCGTTTTCTCGCAAGATTTCACCGTTTTTGGCGGCTCGCTCTCGGAAACCCACGCCGAAAAAATCTGCAAGGTGATGGACCACGCCATGAAGGTCGGCGCACCGGTGATCGGTCTCAACGACTCGGGCGGCGCGCGCATTCAGGAAGGCGTCGCCTCGCTCGGCGGTTACGCCGATGTTTTCCAACGTAACGTCATGGCCTCCGGCGTCGTGCCGCAAATCTCCATGATCATGGGGCCGTGCGCCGGCGGCGCGGTGTATTCGCCGTCGATGACCGATTTCATCTTCATGGTCAAGGATTCCTCCTACATGTTCGTGACCGGCCCGGAAGTGGTCAAAACCGTCACCCACGAGGACGTTACCGCCGAAGAACTGGGCGGTGCCATCACCCACACCAGCAAATCCGGCGTCGCCGATCTGGCCTTCGAAAACGACGTCGAAGCCCTCTCCATGCTGCGCCGTTTCATGAATTTCATTCCGGCCAACAACCGCGAAAAACCGCCGGTGACGCCGACCAACGACCCGGCCGAACGCTTCGACCATTCGCTCGACACCCTGGTGCCGGACAATCCAAACAAGCCCTACGACATGAAGGAATTGATCATCAAGGTGGTCGATGACAACGATTTCTTCGAGCTGCAGGCCGATTACGCCAAGAACATCATCATCGGTTTCGGCCGCATGGACGGCCACCCGGTCGGCATCGTCGCCAATCAACCGCTGGTGCTGGCTGGCTGTCTGGACATCAAATCGGCGATCAAGGCTGCCCGCTTTGTGCGTTTTTGCGATGCTTTCAACATTCCGGTCGTCACCTTCGTCGATGTGCCGGGCTTCATGCCGGGCACCGCACAAGAATACGGCGGCATCATCAAGCATGGCGCAAAACTCCTTTACGCCTATGCCGAATGCACCGTGCCGAAAGTCACCGTGATTACCCGCAAAGCCTATGGCGGCGCTTACGACGTGATGAGCTCGAAACACCTGCGCGGCGACGTGAACCTGGCCTGGCCGACGGCGGAAATCGCCGTGATGGGCCCGAAAGGTGCGGTAGAAATCATCTTCCGCGAAGAAAAGAACGATCCAGCCAAACTCGCCGAACGCGAAGCCGAGTACAAGGAAAAGTTCGCCAACCCCTTCGTTGCCGGCGCGCGCGGCTTCATCGACGATGTCATCATGCCGCACGCCACCCGCAAACGCATTTGCCGCTCGCTGGCCATGCTGCGCGACAAACAACTCGACAATCCGTGGCGCAAGCACGGCAACATTCCTCTGTAAGCGTCAGGGAGAAAAAGAAACATGTTCAAGAAAATTCTCATTGCCAATCGCGGCGAAATCGCTTGCCGTGTCATCAAGACCGCCAAGAAAATGGGCATCGCCACCGTGGCCGTCTATTCCGAAGCGGACAAGGACGCACTGCACGTCATGCAGGCCGACGAAGCCGTTTGCATCGGCCCGGCGGCCTCGAAAGAATCCTATCTGGTGATGGACAAGATCATCGCCGCCTGCCAGCAAACCGGTGCCGAAGCCGTGCACCCGGGCTATGGTTTTCTTTCCGAGAACGCCGAATTCTCGCGTCGCCTGGAAGAAGCCGGCATCAAATTCATCGGCCCGAAGCATTATTCGGTGGCCAAAATGGGCGACAAGATCGAGTCGAAAAAACTCGCAATCGAAGCCCAGGTCAACACCATTCCCGGCTATAACGATGCCATCGCCGGCCCGGATGAGGCCGTAAAAATCGCCCAGGGCATCGGTTACCCGGTGATGATCAAGGCTTCTGCCGGCGGCGGCGGCAAGGGTCTGCGCGTTGCTTACAACGATGCTGAAGCGCACGAAGGTTTTTCTTCCTGCGTCAATGAGGCGCGCAACTCCTTCGGCGACGACCGCGTCTTCATCGAAAAATACGTGCTCGAACCGCGCCACATCGAAATTCAGGTGCTCGGTGATTCGCACGGCAACTACGTCTATCTGAACGAGCGCGACTGCTCGATCCAGCGCCGCCACCAAAAGGTCATCGAAGAGGCGCCGAGCCCCTTCGTCGATCCCGAAATGCGCAAAGCCATGGGCGAACAGGCCGTCGCCCTAGCCCGCGCGGTCAATTACGAATCGGCCGGCACGGTCGAATTCGTCGTTTCTGGGGCGACCAAGGAATTCTATTTCCTGGAAATGAACACCCGCCTGCAGGTGGAGCACCCGGTCACCGAACTGATCACCGGCCTGGATCTGGTCGAGCAGATGATCCGCGTCGCCTACGGCGAAAAACTGCCGATCAGCCAGGCTGACGTCAAGATCAACGGCTGGTCGATGGAATGCCGCATCAATGCCGAAGACCCCTTCCGCGGCTTCCTGCCTTCAACCGGTCGTCTGGTGAAATTCCTGCCGCCCGCCGAAGAAACCGATAACGACGGCAGCACCCGCGTCGATACGGGCGTCTATGACGGCGGCGAGATTTCGATGTTCTACGACTCGATGATCGCCAAGCTAATCGTCCATGCGAAAGACCGCAATGCGGCGATTGCCCGTATGCGCCAGGCGCTCAACAGTTTCGTGATTCGCGGCATCTCCTCGAACATCCCCTTCCAGGCCGCGCTGATGCAGCATCCGCGCTTCCAGTCGGGGATGTTTGACACCGGTTTCATCGCCAAGGAATACCCGAAGGGTTTTGATTCCTCCATGGTGCCGCACGACAACCCGGCCCTGCTGGTTTCTGTGGCCGCCTATGTGTATCGCGCCTTTACCGATCGCTCGGCCTCTATTTCCGGCCAGCTGCAAGGCCACGAGCGCATCGTCGGCGACCAGTGGATGGTGGTGCGCCTCAAGGGTGAAGAGAAGGAAAATCACCCGGTCATCGCTCGCCCCATCGCTGGCGGCTACTACGTCGAATACGAAGGCAAGCCCTACGAAATCCGCTCCGAATGGAAGCTGGGCGAAACCCTGTTTACCGGCACCTGCAATGGCAAACCCTTCACCCTGCAAGTCGAGCGCCACAAAACGAAGTACATCATCTACCACTGGGGCTCGCGCGCCGACTTCATGGTGATGAGCGCCCGCGCCGCCGAACTGCTCGCCCTGATGCCGGAAAAACCGGCTCCCGACCTCTCCAAATTCCTGCTCTCGCCCATGCCGGGCCTGCTGCGCGAAGTGGCCGTACAAGTCGGCCAGGAAGTCAAAGCCGGCGAAAAACTGGCGGTGATCGAAGCCATGAAGATGGAAAACATCCTCAAGGCCGAGCAAGACTGCAAGGTGAAGAAAATTACCGGCACCGTGGGCGAGAGCCTGTCGGTGGATCAAGTCATCATCGAATTCGAGTGACGTTTACCATTCCCGGCACTTGCTGTCGGGAAGCCCCACGCAAATCCCTGCCGCAGCTCTCAGCCCGGCAGGGATTTTGTATATTCCCCCAACAGCCCCCAGGAGCAGCTGTCGCAGTGAAAACACTGAGCCTTATCGCCCTCAGTCTGCTGTGCTCCGCCTGCGCCGTCGTGACAGTGGCCGATGCCGCCGTTTCCGTGGTCGCCACGACGGTCAAGGTCGGTGCCACCGTCGTCGGTACAACGGTTGATGTTGCCGCCGCCGGCGTACGCGCCGTCGTCAGCGAAGATGAAGCTGAAACGAAAAAAACCGATTGAATCTTGCCAGGCACAGGGGACGCAACACACGGCGTACACAACAAAAAACCCGCATATGCCGCGGGTTTTTTGTTGTGTACGCCAGTAAAACGCGCCTACTTCCCCTTCGCTTTCATCTGTTCAATGCCCTGGCGCAGCATTTGATCAAGCTCCGAACCCGGCTCGACTTGCGTCAATAAGCTTTCCCAATAGGCGATGGCGGCGGGATGCTCACCGCGCTCCATGGCGGCCATGCCCGCGAGGAAGAGGGAATGGGCGTGTTTGGGGTCGAGTTGCAAGGCGGCATTGACGAGCTCCAGCGATTTACCCTGCAGCCCCGTGCCGCTCGCCATGGCAAGCGTTTCTGCGTAACTGGCGAGCAATTCCGGATCTTCGCGCACGGCTTTTTCTGCTTTGGCGTAGGCGGCAGCAGCCTCTTCATAACGGCTGAGCATCTTGTAAGAGCGAGCGAGCATCAGCCAGCCGTTCGTGTCGTCTGGATTTTCCTGCAAACGGGCCGCAAGCTTTTGCACCATGGCGTCGATGTCTTCCGCCGTCATTTGTTTTTGTGCCGCGATTTTTTCCGGATTGAGCGCCGCCGGATTACCCAGCAAGGCGTAACCCGCCGCCCCCAGCAAAGGCAGAGCGAGCAGAATGAACCAGGCGGTTGGGCGACTGCGCTGCACGCTATCTGCGGCGAGCTCATCTTGCGTGCCTACTTCTTCCAGCATACGCCGCTGCAGCTCGGTTTTGGCTTGAACAAAGTCCTCGGCGGCGAGACTGCCTTCAGCCCGTTCGCGTTCGAGCTCGGTTAGTTGATCACGGTAAATGCCCAGATTGGTGGCCTTGCGGTCGGCATCGACGGCGCGGCGACGGCGGCCAAAAAGCAAACCCGGCAGCAGAATCGCCAAGGCAGTCAGAAGGAGGAGGAAGGCAAAAACGGCAAACGGGGTCATTTTGGATCGAGTTCCTTCAAAAGCGCTTCGGCGCGGCGCATTTCATCGGCGCTCAGCGGTTTATCCGTTTTGGCAAGCAACAGGCTGCGCCGCTTGAGGTAGCTGCGCAGCGCCAGCACGGCAATCAGCAACAATGCGATCGGCCCACCCCAGAGCAGCAGGGTGATTGCTTTTACCGGCGGGCGGTAGAGCACGAAATCACCGTAACGGGTCACCATGAATTCAAGTATTTCATTGTCCGAACGACCATCGTGAATCATGCCGCGAATTTCGCGGCGCAGATCGACAGCCAGTTCAGCATTGGAATCGGCAATGGTTTCGTTCTGGCAGACCAGACAGCGCAATTCCTTCGACAAGGCCTGCAAGCGCTTTTCTGCCACCGGATCGTCGGCAATGGCGGCTTCGTAGGTCGAAGAGGCGTGCGCCGGGGCCATCCACAAACCAAGGAGCAAACTTGCAAAATAAAGCGCTCTCATCGGTTCAGCTCCGCAACCAGGGGCAGGATTTTTTCGTTCAGAATTTTAGGCGACACCGGCCCGGTATGTTTCATGCGAATCACCCCGGTTTTATCGATGACATAGGTTTCTGGCACGCCATACACGCCGTAATCGATCCCCACACGGCCGTCGATGTCCATCACCGTCAGTTGGTAAGGGTCGCCGTGCTGCTGCAGCCAGCCGGCGGCACGCTCCAGTGCCAAGGGCACCTCCTGCTCGGGTGCCAGCCGGCGCATGTCGATTTCGCCGTCGCCGCGCAATTCCTTGTAATTCAAACCGATGATCGGGGTGCCGTTACCGCGCCGGGAAAAATCGACCAGCACCGGATGCTCCTGACGGCAGGAAACGCACCAGCTGGCCCAGACATTGAGCAGCCAGACCTTGCCCTGCATGGCTTGTGGCCCCATGGTTTCGCCTTCTTTGCCGAGCACGGCGAGCTTGAACGCAGGCGCTGGTTTGCCCACCAAGGGCGAAGGCACTTCGCGCGGGTTCAGGTTCAAACCGACGGCGAGCAAGGCCGCCAAGGCAATGAAAGCGCCGAGAATCCAGAAATAACGGTTCATGCCAGCCGCTCCCCTTGCTGTTCGGATGATGCCGCCTGACGGCGCTTACGGTAACGCCGATCGAGCATGGCCAGCAGGCCGCCCAAGGCCATGAGGGCGCTGCCGCCCCAGATCCAGTCGACGAAAGGTTTGTAATACACGCGCACGGCCCAGTCGCCTTCCGGTTGATCCGGGTTGATTGGCTCACCCAAGGAAACATAAACATCGCGCAGCAGGCTGGCATCGATGGCAGCTTCGGTCATCGGCATCATCGAAGAAAAATAATTGCGCTTTTCTGGATGCAAGTTGCGTAATACACGCCCTTGTTCGCTGAGCTCGAATTCGCCTTGCGCGGCCTGATAGTTTGGCCCCTCCACCGAACGCACGCCCTTGAAAGTGAAGTGGTAACCGCCAACATCGACGCTTTCACCCGGGCCAAGCTTGACATCCTTTTCCTGCTCAAAGCTCGTCACCATCGTAACGCCGACTACGAACACGGCCACCCCGATATGCGCCAGATGCATGCCCATGAAGGCTGCCGGTTGGGCAAAAGCCGCCGCAAAAAAGCCGCGCTCACCGCGTGTGGCCTGTACCCGCTGGACGAAGCTGAGCAGGGCCGTAAAGGCAATCCAGGCCGCCAGCAACAGGCCCAGCGCCGTCATGGCTTTCCACTGCCCATAAAGCAAGGGCAGGGCTATCGCCACGAGCACGGCGCAGAGAAAGGCCCAGCGCGTGGTGCGCAAAATTTCGGCAAACGAAGCCGATTTCCAGCGCGCAAAGGGGGTAATGCCGATCAAAAAAAGTACGGGGGTCATGACCGGCACAAAAACCGCGTCAAAATAAGGCTGGCCGACGGAAATTTTTCCCACACCCAAGGCATCAACCAAAAGCGGATACAAAGTCCCCAGCAAAACAGTCGCGCAGGCCACAACCAGCAAAACATTATTGGTCAGGAGCAAGGATTCGCGCGAGACCAGGGCAAACTTCCCGCCCAGGCCTACGCTCGGTGCGCGCCAGGCAAACAGGGCGAGCGAGGAACCAATCACCGCCACCAGGAAAATCAAGATGAACACGCCGCGCGTCGGGTCGGTAGCAAAAGCGTGCACCGAGGTGAGCACACCGGAGCGTACGAGGAAGGTGCCGAGCAGGGAAAGCGAGAACGCAGAAATCGCCAAAAGCACCGTCCAGTTTTTGAAACTGCCGCGTTTTTCCGTTGCCGCCAGCGAATGGATCAAGGCCGTGCCCACCAGCCAAGGCATGAAGGAGGCGTTTTCTACCGGGTCCCAGAACCACCAACCGCCCCAACCCAGTTCGTAGTAAGCCCACCACGAACCCATAGCGATACCCAGAGTGAGGAACACCCAAGCCGCCGTGGTCCATGGCCGCGACCAGCGCGCCCAGGCGGCATCGAGCTTGCCCGAAAGCAAGGCGGCAATGGCAAAGGCGTAGGCCACCGAAAAACCGACGTAGCCCATATAGAGCAGGGGCGGATGAATGACCAGGCCGGGATCCTGCAACAGCGGGTTGAGGTCGCGCCCTTCCGCAACGGCGGGCAGCAGGCGCTCAAACGGATTGGAGGTAAATAAGATGAAGAGCAGGAAACCAAAGGAAACCAAACCCAAGGTGCCCAGCACGCGCGCCAGCATGACTTCCGGCAGCTGCCGGGAGAACAGACGCACGCCCAGCGCCCACCAGGAAAGCATCAGCATCCACAGGAGCAAAGAGCCTTCATGCCCGCCCCACACGGCCGAAATACGGTAGGCCATGGGCAGCAGGGAGTTGGAATGCTGCGCCACATAGACCACGGAAAAATCGTTGTGCGCAAAAGCCCAGGTCAGGCAGAGAAAAGATATCGTCGTCAGCAAGGCATAGGCCGTGGTCGCCGGACGGGCGAGCGCAATCCAGGCGGCGTGGCCGCGATGCGCGCCGATCAGGGGCAGCGTACCGAGCAAGAGGCTGACCAGCGCCGCCAATATGAGCGCGAAATGACCAAGTTCAGGAACCATGCTCAGTGACTCGCTTTCGGGGTGGTTTCGCTGCTCGCCGGTGCGGCCGCTGCGCTGGTTTCCTCAGGCTTTGTCGCCGGATCGGCCATTTTTTCCAAACCGCGCTCGTGCGCGTCGTTCAGAGCTTGCGCCGCTTCCGGCGGCATGTAATTTTCGTCGTGTTTGGCGAGCACTTCCTGGGCCTTGAAAATGCCATTTTCCTGCATACGGCCTTGCGCCACCGCCCCCTTACCTTCCATGAAAAGGTCGGGCAGGATGCCGACGTAATCGACGGCGATTTCATTTTCGGTGTCGGTCACGATGAAGCGAATCGTTACGCCGTCCGCCTGGCGCTGGATGCTGGCCTCTTTGACCAAACCGCCGATGCGAAAGAGCTTATCGGTCGGTGCCTTGCCGTTTTTGACATCGGTCGGCGAAATATAGAGCGCGATATTGCTGTTCAGGGCATTCAACACCAAGGCCGCGATGATGCCGATCAGGGCGAGCGCGCCGCCGATCAGGGCAAGTTTTTTATGACGCAATTTCATACTGCAGCGCTCCGGATTTCTGCCTGCCCTTCGGCACGCAACTGACGCTTGAGGCGCGCCACACTTGCCCGCTGATTGCGGGCAACGAGGAGGGGTTCGATCACCATGAGCAGCGCCGTGACGCCGAAGCTGCCCCAGACGTAAAGCCCATAGCCGCCCATGGCGAGAAAATCGCCCAAGCTGTTCCAGTAAATCATGCCTTATCTCCGTACAAAGCTTTTTTCACCCAGTCGGCGTTGCGCTCGCGCTCCAGCATCAGGGTGCGCACCCGCGCCAGCGCCACGGCAATGGCGTACATCCAAAATGCCAGCGCCATCAGCAGCATGCCCCAGAGCATGATTTCAGCCATCGCCGACTTGGTCAGATTGACGCTGGAGCCTTGGTGCAGGGTGTTCCACCACTTCACCGAGAAGTAAATGATGGGGATATTGACCACACCGACCAGGAGCAGAATGCCGCCCGCCTTGTCGGCGCGGCGCGCATCGTCAATGGCTGCGGTCAGCGCCATATAGCCGATGTAGAGAAAGAGCAGGATCAATTCCGAAGTCAAGCGGGCGTCCCACACCCACCAGGTGCCCCACATCGGTTTGCCCCACAGCGCGCCGGTCCACAAGGAGAGAAAAGCCATGAGTGCGCCGGTCGGAGCGAGCGCCTGCGCCATCATGCCGGAGAGACGCGTATTGAAAGCCAGACCGATCGCCGCCCAAAATGCCATGACCAGGTAGATGAACATGCTCATCCAGGAAGTCGGCACATGGATGAAGATGATGCGGTAGCCCTCGCCTTGCTGGAAGTCGATGGGGGCCACCAGCATGCCGATATACAGACCGGCCAGCCCGAACAGCACGCCAGCGGCGGCAAACCAGGGAATCAGCTTGCCGGCGAGTGGATAAAAGGTAGCGGGGGAAGCGAAACGGTATAAGTTGAAGCGATCGATCATTCGAGGGCAATTTTCAAGGCCGCGGCCGATGCCCAGGGGGCAAAGCCGATTGCGGCGGTGGTCATGGCAGCAAGCAACGAGAGATGTCCATCCCCCCCGAGACCGGACACCGTGGCTTCAACTGCGCCAGCGCCGAATATTAACACCGGAACGTAGAGCGGGAGAACCAAAAGGGAAAGTAGTACCCCACCGCCGCGCACCCCCAGGGTCAGCGCCGCACCAATGGCACCGATCCCCGAAAGCGCCGGCGTACCGAGCAAGATGGTCAGAACGAGCAGCCACAGGGCCTCTGCAGAGAGATCGAACTGCACGCCCAAAACCGGCGCGATCAAGGCCAGCGGCAAGCCGGAAACCAGCCAGTGCGCAATGACTTTGCCGGTCACGATCAAGCCCAGCGGGTAGGGCGAAAGGGCGAGTTGCTCCAGCGTGCCGTCGCGGTAATCATCGGCAAAAAGACGCGGCAGAGAAAGCATGGTGGCCAACAGCGCTGCCACCCACAGCACACCGGGCGCGAGTTTGCGTAAAAGATCCGTTTCCGGGCCGATCCCCAAGGGAAAAAGACTGACCACGATAATGAAGAAAAACAGCGCCGAAACAATATCCGCCTGCCGGCGCATGGCCAGCTGCAGATCCCGGGCGATGACGGAAAAAATGATTCTGAACACGCCCTCTCCTCAGCCGATCCGCAATTCGCGCACCGTGCCGGCGGGAATGTCCACCGCCTGGTGTGTCGTCATGATCGCCATGCCGCCGCGCTGCAAACACCCGGAAATGATGCCGGCCAACCAATCCACCGCGCCCACGTCGAGCGCCACAAAAGGCTCGTCCAGCACCCAGAGCGGACGCCGATCGACCACCAAGCGCGCCAGTGCGACCCGGCGTTTCTGCCCTTGCGACAAATAACGGCAGGGCAAATCCTCGCGCCCGGCCAGCCCGACCTGGGCCAGCGCATCGAGCGCCGCCTCTTCGTCCAGCGCCTGCCCGGCAAAACGCGCCGCGTGCTGAAAATTTTCCAGCGGCGTCAATTCTTCCTTGATCGCATTGTGATGACCGAGATAGCAAAGCGCCGCATGAAATTCCTCAGTTTGCTGGCGAATCGGCTTGCCTTGCCAGCGAATTTCACCTTGTTCGGGCGGCAAAAGACCAATCAGCATGCGCAGCAAACTGGTTTTGCCCGCGCCATTACGCCCCTGCAAATAAATCAGCTCCCCGGGTGCCAAGCAAAAGCTCAGGCCCGCAAAAAGGCGGTTATCACCGCGCAGGCACTCCAAATTGTCGGCTTCGAGCATGGCAAAAGCGGGGTACACCCCGGAATCAAGGTAGGTAAATTATGGAGGCGCAAGTGTAGCGGCAGATTAAGACGAATCAAACTGGAAAAAAATGCCGGCCCATACCCGTTCAACTCAAACCGCAGATTCGCTCGATCGCGCTGATGCTGGCCCCGGCAGCATCGAAACCACATTGCTGACGCAACTCCACCATCCCGGCCGGATGGCTGACGTTGATTCCCGTCAGGTAATCGCCGATCACATCGAGACCGACCAGCAACAAACCGCGTTTGAGCAACACGGGGGCCAGGGTTTCGGCGATTTCCCGATCGCGCGCCGATAACTCCTGCGCCACGCCCGTACCGCCGGCGGCAAGGCTGCCGCGCGTTTCGCCGGCCCGCGGAATACGCGCCAGACACCAAGGCACGACCTTGCCGGCAATGAGCAAAATCCGCTTGTCGCCCTGATCTATTTCCGGCAGATAACGCTGGGCAATGATGGTGCGCCGGCCGTCGTCGCTCAGTGCCTCAGCAATGGCGTTACGGTTGCGGTCGTTGCGATGCACCCGAAAAACACGCACCTTGGCCCCGCCGTCTATGGGCTTCAGGATCACATCGCGCTCGTTGTCGATGAATTCGCGCAGTTGGCGCAGGTGCCGGGTGATCAAGGTGGTCGGCGTAAATTGCGGAAATTCGGCGGTGGCAATTTTTTCCGAATGCTCGCGCAAGGCCCGCGGCCGGTTGACCACACGCAAGCCATCGGCCTCGGCGCGCTCGAGTAGCCAGGTGGCGGTAAAAAATTCAGCATCTGCCGGCGGATCGATGCACACGACCAGCGCATCGAGAAAACGCAAGGCCCGCCACTCACGCGCCACTTCGCGATACCAGTCATGGTCATCCGGGCGCAGGTGCATCTGCAAAACCTCACCAAACACCCCGCCCACATGCCCGGGCTCCGATCGCCGCCAGCTCAGGCTCGGCGTCTGAATGGCAAAAACCTCATGACCATGACTCTGCGCCGCCCGCATCAAGGCCACGGCGGGATCGTTATAGGCCCGCCGGCTACCCAGAGGATCCGTCACGAAGCCCAGCTTCAGGCTGACGCTGCGTCCGGCAATTTCCTTGTCGAAATTGAGCTGCATGACCACTGCACACGACCTCCACCTAGATGCAAGCGCTTTATCAAGTCCGCATCACCACAAAAACTGCCATAAACACCACTGCCTCCAGCCCGCACAAACTGCCGGTTTTTTCGCGCCAGATCAAGCCGGTGCCGTATTCGCCAATTCCACCGCCGCCGCCAGACAGGCCAGACGTGCGACCACGCCGTAAGCGTAAAAACGGTTGGGCGGCGCATCCGGGTTGCCGCAACGGTGGTCCGGTAAATTGCAGCCGGTTTCAAAGGCCAGCGGCTCGAAATGCATGCCCGGCGCGTTGAGGTTTTCGTCCTTGCCGCGCCCGGTATGCACGCGATAAAACCCGCCCACGACGTAGCGGTCGATCATATACACCACCGGCTCGGCCACCGCCTCATTGACGGTTTCAAAGGAATGCACACCTTCCTGGATCAGCACTTGGGAAATTTCCATGCCCTCCTTGCCCACGCTCATCTTGTTACGCTGCTTGCGGTTCAAGGCAATCACTTCATCAGCATCACGCACCGTCATCACACTCATGCCATAGGTGCCGGCATCGGCCTTGACCACGACATAAGGCGTTTCGCTGATGCCGTATTCCTTGTATTTTTCGCGCACGATGTCGAGCACGCCGGCAACATTGGCCGCCAGACATTCCTCGCCCTGACGCTCATGGAAATTCACCGCCTGACACAGGGAAAAGGTCGGATTGATGCGCCAGGGATCGATGCCGATCGCCTTGGCAAAACCATTGGCAACCTCGTCGTAGGCCGTGAAATGGTTGGATTTGCGGCGCACCGCCCAGCCGGCGTGCAAAGGCGGCAGGACAAACTGGTCTTCAATGCCTTGCAAAATCGCCGGAATACCTGCCGACAAATCGTTATTGAGCAAAATCGCACAGGGCTCAAAACCCGCCACACCGAGGCGGTTGCCCTGGCGCAGCAAAGGTTCCAGTAAAAGCTTTTGCCCATTGTTCAGTTCAATTTCCATCGGCGCGGTGATTTCCGGGGCGAGCGAACCCAAGCGCACTTCCAGGCCGGTTTGGCGCAGCATGTAGGCGATTTGCGCCACGTTCTGCAAATAAAACTGATTGCGTGTGTGATTTTCTGGAATCAGCAACAGACGCTTGGCAAAAGGGCAGAATTTTTCGATGGCGCTCATCGCCGCGTGCATGCACAGGGGCAAAAAAGCCGGATTGAGATTATTGAAGCCGCCAGGAAACAAATTGGTATCGACCGGGGCCAGCTTGAATCCGGCATTGCGCAGATCGACCGAAGAATAAAAAGGCGGTGAATACGTTTTCCACTGGCCGCGCAGCCATTGCTCGATTTCCGGACTGGCCTCGAGAAAACGCCGCTCCAGATCCAGCAAGGGGCCGCTCAAGGCGGTGGTGAGATGAGGAACCATGGAATCTCTCCAAAATAATGGCCGGATGTTACACCGCGTCCGCCCCCGGCAAAAAGGGTAAAATGCGCGGTTCTTCGTTTCTTGCCGGAGCCTGACCGCCGTGCTCGTCGCTGCCAACATCACCATGCAATTCGGGGCCAAGCCCCTCTTTGAGAACGTCAACGTCAAGTTCGGCGAGGGCTATCGCTACGGCCTGATCGGGGCCAACGGCGCGGGCAAATCGACCTTCATGAAGATCCTGTGCGGCGCGCTCGAGCCTTCCGCCGGCAACGTCTCCAAAGAAGTCACCGAGCGCATGGCCTATCTGCGCCAGGATCAATTCGCCTACGAAGACATGCGGGTACTCGACGTGGTGATGATGGGCCACGAAGAATTGTGGGCCGCCATCCAGGAACGCGACGCCATTTACGCCAACCCGGAGGCCAGCGAGGACGACTACATGCGCGCCGCCGAGCTCGAAGGAAAGGTCGGCGAGTACGACGGCTACACCGCCGAAGCCCGCGCCGGCGAATTGTTGCTGGCAGTGGGCATCCCTATCGAGCAACACAACGGCCCGATGCGCGAAGTCGCCCCCGGCTGGAAACTGCGCGTGCTGCTTTGCCAGGCGCTGTTTGCCGACCCGGACATCCTGCTGCTCGACGAGCCGACCAACAACCTCGACATCAACACCATCCGCTGGCTGGAAGACGTGCTCAACGAGCGCAATTCCACCATGATCATCATTTCCCACGACCGCCACTTTCTCAACCAGGTGTGCACCCACATGGCGGATCTGGATTACGGCAAGATTCAGCTCTACCCCGGCAATTACGACGACTTCATGGAAGCCTCGGCACAGGCCCGCGCCCGTCAGTCGCAGGCCAACGCCAAAGCCAAGGAGCGCATCGCCGAATTGCAGGATTTCGTGCGCCGCTTCTCAGCCAACAAATCCAAGGCCAAGCAGGCGACCAGCCGCATGAAGCTGATCGACAAACTCAAGCCGGAAGACGTCAAACCCTCGTCGCGCCAATACCCCTGGATTCGCTTCGATTACGACGAGAAACAAAAACTGCACCGGCAGGCGGTGGAAATAGAAAACCTCTCCTTCGCTTACCCGGGCGGCGAGCGCAGAATTTTTGACCGCCTCTCGCTGAGCATCAACGGCGGCGAAAAAATCGCCGTCATCGGTGAAAACGGTGTCGGTAAAACCACCTTCCTCAAATTGCTGATGGGTGAACTCACCCCCGACGCCGGCAGCCTGAAATGGGCGGAAAAAGCCCAACTCGGCTATTACGCGCAAGACCACTCCGCACACTTTGCCGGCAACGAAAGCCTGACCGAATGGATTTCCGGCTACGCCCGCGCCAGTATCGAAGACGGCGGCGACCTGGAAACCCTGGTACGCGGCACCTTAGGGCGCTTATTGTTTTCCGGCGACGAGCAGAAAAAACCGGTCAACGTCATTTCCGGTGGCGAGCAGGGGCGCATGCTCTTTGGCCGCTTGATGCTGGAGCGCACGAACGTGCTGATTCTCGACGAGCCGACCAATCACCTCGACATGGAATCGATCGAAGCCCTGAACGCCGGCCTGGAAAAATTCCCCGGCACGCTGATTTTCGTCTCCCACGACCGCGAATTCGTTTCCTCGCTCGCCACCCGCGTGCTCGAAATCAAAGACGGGCGCGTCATCGATTACCTGGGCGGCTACGAAGATTATCTCGACAGCTGCCTGGCGCAGGGCTGAGCCCGCGCCCTTCAGTAATAGGGCAGATAGAGCGGGTAAAGCACCCGCTCTTCTTTTTCGATACGCTCGGTCAAAACTTCGCCGATGGTGGCGAAGTCTTTGGCAAACGCTTTCGCCAGTTCGTTATCGACGCCGATTGCATCGTATTTCTTGAGAAAATTCATCGCCACCCGGGCGATAGCGTCCATTTCGCGACGAAACTCATGAATCAGTTCAGAATTGATTTCATCGTTCGCCAGGCTGTGGCTGAGGTAGATGTACAAGCGCACATTTTCGGTCAGCAAATGCGCCTGCAAGCCGCTGCGAAAATGCGTCAATTTTTTTGACACCTCGACGTAATCCCCGCCCTCGAACGCCGCCTTGATTTCCAGATACAGGCCGATCAAATTTTGATGATCTGCCTTTAACTGCGGCACCAGTTCCGGTTGAAAACGAATTTCCGTGCCCGGTGCCGCCCGATATTGCGGCGCTTGCTCAAGGACAGGTGCTGGCGCTACCGCACTTTCTTTTTTACGAAAAAACCCGAACATGCTCCCTCCCGATCAAAATGATTGGCTGCGAATACCATCGCGGCCACCGTTTTTTACTTCGTACATCAAACGATCTGCCTCGCACAGCATAACGGTCAACTCTGCCGGCGGCACCCCATAACTTGCCACACCGATACTAAAAGTTACTGGCCACGAGGCTTCACGCATGGCCAAAAGCAGGCGCTCACGCAATTTTTCGGCATACTCCAAGGCCGCCTCCTGGCCCGCCCCGGGCAGCAGCAAAACAAACTCATCTCCCCCCAGGCGTCCCGCAAGATCGCTGGCGCGCAGCTGTTTTTGCAAAACTTCCGCCACTCGGCGCAGCAAACGATCTCCGGTTTCATGTCCGGATTCGTCATTAACCTGTTTGAAATGGTCGAGATCGATAAATAACACACTGATCGGCGTTCCCTGGCGGCGCGCCAGATGCAGCAAAAGCTCGCCGTCTTGCAAAAAACCAAAACGATTGGGCAGATGGGTCAGCGCATCATTGCGCGCCAAGCGGGTTTCGCGCTGCAAAATTTCACGAATTTTGCCCAACAGCCAGATGCTGCTAAAGGGAATGGCGATGCGCACCAAGGTATTGAATATCAGCGGCCAAGCACTGCTGTTTTCCCCACCCAGCTGGCGATCCGTCATATGCCAGAGCAACACGGTAATACTTGCCAAAAGATAGGCGCGCGGCAGGCTGACGTACCAGGCAATCAGCATCGCCGGCAAAATGAAGAAAATGTGCAGCTCGTACGCCGGCCCGCTCCACACGTTCAGATAACTGATGACACCCACCGCCAGCAGGGCGACCAGCCACAATCCAATCTTGCCGCGCCGGCCGGGCTGATAAAGGGCAAGTTGACGCAAATTCATGAATACAGTCCCCTTCCGATGCCGTGTGACGCATCATCGAAGAATCTGCCCCAGCTGGCAAGCGCGCAAAGCAAACAATTCGCCCGCACGCGGCGTCTATTCGAGCAAACCGGCCGCTTGCAATTCACGCAAGGTACGCACACATTCGATGTCGGCATCTCGATACGCCGCCTTGACGTAATCGACATAGGCGGCATCCTCACCGTGCGTTTGCTCCAGCGTGGTGTGGTAAGTGAAGCGCAAAAACAGCGCTTCTGGCAGCGGCTCTTCAATACGGATGCACAGGCTGCCGCCGGGGTGTTCCGGCCCTGGGGCGATGACGAAATCAACCGCCTCGCCAAGACGCAGACCAACCTGATCGATGAGCTTGACCGCGCCGAAATCGAGCAAGCGCTTCGCCTGCGTCGAACTGCGCTCGAGCAGGGTAGAGGCGCGCAAACCGGGCGAAAAAGGCAGGGGGTTATCCACCCGATACTCCAGACCGCGCCACAGCTGCGCGCGCGTCATCGGCTGCAACAAAGGGTTGCCGGGGTCGTTGATGGCAATCAGGTGTTCGAATTTCATGGGGCGATGGTAGCATCCCGCCATGCAACTCGAACGAATCCTCCAATCCCAGGGCTTTGGCACGCGCAAGGATTGCCGCGTGCTGATCCGGCACCGGCGCGTCACGGTCAATGGCGTTTTGTGCGA
>NZ_JBLJBW010000044.1:0-18801 GCF_047638095.1 Azonexus sp. | reverse complement strand
AGCGTCACCGTCACGCCCGAGCAGGATGCGTTTGACGACAGCGCCAGCACCACCGCCGGCCAGAGCGTGATCATCAATGTGCTCGCCAACGATGCCTTCGAGGGCACGGGCGTGGCCATCACCGGCACCTCCCAGGGCGCCAAGGGCTCGGTCACCATCAACGGCAACGGCACGCTGACCTATACCGCACAGGCCGGCGCCAGCGGCACGGACACCTTCACCTACACCGTCAAGAGCGCCGACGGCACACCCGAGACGGCCACCGTCACGGTCACCATTGGCCAGAACGCCACCACCATCGGCGGCCAGACTTCCGGCACGGGCGCCGAGGATGGCGGCGCCATCACCGGCCAGCTGACCTTCACCGATCTCGATGGCCAGCACGCCAGCACGCCCTGGAGTGTTTCCGGCCAGGCGGGCAACGGCGTGGCCAGCATCGATGCCAGCGGCAACTGGAGCTATGCGCCGAAGGCGGATTTCAGCGGCAGCGACAGTTTCACGGTCACCTTCATGGATGCGCTGGGCAATTCCAGCACCCAGGTGGTCTCTATCACCGTCACGCCCGAGCAGGATGCGTTTGACGACAGCGCCAGCACCACCGCCGGCCAGAGCGTGATCATCAACGTCCTCGCCAACGATGCCTTCGAGGGCACGGGCGTGGCCATCACCGGCACCACCCAGGGCGCCAAGGGCTCGGTCACCATCAACGGCAACGGCACGCTGACCTATACCGCACAGGCCGGCGCCAGCGGCACGGACACCTTCACCTACACCGTCAAGAGTGCCGACGGCACACCCGAGACGGCCAGCGTCACGGTCACCATTGGCCAGAACACCAGCACCATCGGCGGCCAGACTTCCGGCACGGGCGCCGAGGATGGCGGCGCCATCACCGGCCAGCTCACGGCCACCGATCTCGATGGCCAGCACGCCAGCACGCCCTGGAGTGTTTCCGGCCAGGCGAGCAATGGCACGGCCAGCATCGATAGCAACGGCAACTGGAGCTATACGCCGAAGGCGGATTTCAGCGGCAGCGACAGTTTCACGGTCACCTTCATGGATGCGCTGGGCAATTCCAGCACCCAGGTGGTCAGCATCACCGTCACGCCCGAGCAGGATGCGTTTGACGACAGCGCCAGCACCACCGCCGGCCAGAGCGTGATCATCAACGTGCTCGCCAACGATGCCTTCGAGGGCACGGGCGTGGCCATCACCGGCACCACCCAGGGCGCCCAGGGCGCGGTCACGGTCAACGGCGATGGCACGCTGACCTATACCGCCGGCACCAGCGCCAGCGGCAGCGACACCTTTACCTACACCGTCAAGAGCGCCGATGGCACACCCGAGACGGCCAGCGTCACGGTCACCATTGGCCAGAACACCAGCACCATCGGCGGCCAGACGTCCGGCTCGGGCGCCGAGGATGGCGGCGCCATCACCGGCCAGCTGACCTTCACCGATCTCGATGGCCCGCACGCCAGCACGCCCTGGAGTGTTTCCGGCCAGGCGGGCAACGGCACGGCCAGCATCGATAGCAACGGCAACTGGAGCTATACGCCGAAGGGGGATTTCAACGGCGCGGACAGTTTCACGGTCACCTTCATGGATGCGCTGGGCAATTCCAGCACCCAGGTGGTCTCCATCACCGTCACGCCCGAGCAGGATGCCTTTGACGACAGCGCCAGCACCACCGCCGGCCAGAGCGTGATCATCAACGTCCTCGCCAACGATGCCTTCGAGGGCACGGGCGTGGCCATCACCGGCACCACCCAGGGCGCCAAGGGCTCGGTCACCATCAACGGCAACGGCACGCTGACCTATACCGCACAGGCCGGCGCCAGCGGCACGGACACCTTCACCTACACCGTCAAGAGTGCCGACGGCACACCCGAGACGGCCACCGTCACGGTCACCATTGGCCAGAACGCCACCACCATCGGCGGCCAGACGTCCGGCACGGGCGCCGAGGATGGCGGCGCCATCACCGGCCAGCTGACCTTCACCGATCTCGATGGCCCGAACGCCAGCACGCCCTGGAGTGTTTCCGGCCAGGCGGGCAATGGCACGGCCAGCATCGATAGCAACGGCAACTGGAGCTATGCGCCGAAGGGGGATTTCAGCGGCAGCGACAGTTTCACGGTCACCTTCATGGATGCGCTGGGCAATACCAGCACCCAGGTGGTCTCTATCACCGTCACGCCCGAGCAGGATGCGTTTGACGACAGCGCCAGCACCACCGCCGGCCAGAGCGTGAACATCAATGTGCTTGCCAACGATGCGTTCGAGGGCACGGGCGTGGCCATCACCGGCACCTCCCAGGGCACCAAGGGCTCGGTCACCATCAACGGCAACGGCACGCTGACCTATACCGCACAGGCCGGCACCAGCGGCACGGACACCTTCACCTACACCGTCAAGAGTGCCGATGGCACACCCGAGACGGCCACTGTCACGGTCACCATTGGCCAGAACGCCACCACCATCGGCGGCCAGACTTCCGGCACGGGCACCGAGGATGGCGGCGCCATCACCGGCCAGCTGACCTTCACCGATCTCGATGGCAAGCACGCCAGCACGCCCTGGAGTGTTTCCGGCCAGGCGGGCAATGGCACGGCCAGCATCGATAGCAACGGCCATTGGAGCTATGCGCCGAAGGCGGATTTCAGCGGCGCGGACAGCTTCACGGTCACCTTCATGGATGCGCTGGGCAATTCCAGCACCCAGGTGGTCAGCGTCACCGTCACGCCCGAGCAGGATGCTCCCACCGGCCTCCCGGTGATCACGGGCTCGCCCTCCAAGGGTCAGACGCTGGGTGTGGATACCTCGGGCATTGCCGATGCCGATGGCCTGGGGCCGTTCAGCTATCAGTGGTATCGCGATGGCGTGGCGGTTTCCGGTGCCACGGGCACGGGTTACACACTCACCAATGCCGATGTGGGCAAGAACATTTCCGTCAAGGTCAGCTACACCGACGGTGGTGGCACCAACGAGTCGCTCACCAGCGCGTCCGTGGGGCCGGTGACCAACGTCAACAGCGCACCCACCGGCCAGGTCACGATCGATGGCTCGCCCTCCAAGGGCCAGACGCTGACGGCCAATACCGCCACCGTTGCCGATGCCGACGGCCTGGGGCCGTTCAGCTATCAGTGGTATCGCGACGGTGCCCCCATCTCTGGTGCCACAGCGACAACTTACACCCTCATCGATACAGATGTGGGAACGCATATTTCCGTACAGATTCGCTATACCGACGGCGGTGGCACCCAAGAGTCACTCATCAGTGCCACCGTAGGCCCAGTCAGCAATCAGATAGCGCCTAACCCTGGCATCGACCCAACGCCCAACCCAACGCCCAACCCAACGCCCAATCCAGTACCCACCCCAGCCCCCTCCCCCCTACCCCAAACGCCGGTTGAAACACCTTCAGACACATCGTCGGGTACGCCGCCAGTCAGGGAAAACAATGCCTTCCCTCTACCTGAAGACGTCAGCGCACACGATTCCATCAGTGACGAATCTCGCTTGACTCTGGTTCAGTGGCAGGAATCGACGCCAACATGGAGACACACACTGGAAAGCATGGCAGATGGGCAGTCGAACCTGGACATCGAAATTCCCGAGAATATGCTGAACGATGCACTTCAGGATATGTCATTCGCCCTGCAACAGTTGCACGGCTACGGCAGCACACACTCAACCGACGATGGCGAGGAACTTTGGCCCCTCTCGCACACACCGTTGCAACGGCTCGATAACATCACCGTGGCTGGCATCGCCGTGTCGCTTGGCCTGTTGGCGTGGGCCGCACACAGCAGCATGTTGCTGGCCAGTTTTCTGGCATCCACGCCCGCCTGGCGCAGCCTGGACATATTGCCGGTACTGGGCGGTAAAAAAGATGACGACACCGCACCGGACGAGGAAGACATTTCGATCCGCGCGCGTACCGGCCAGCAACGTAGCGATCAGAACGTGGAAGAACTATCGTGAGCCCACCCATGACACCACCGCACAAGCACTGGCGCCCACGCCTCCTGCGCTGGCTCGGCAACCCTGCTTCCAGAGTGGCGCTGGGGATGGTGGCGTTAATGGTCATGTTGATTCTCGTAGTCAACATGCTCACAGGGGGGCTGATACCAGACCCGACAGAACGGGCGCGTCATGAACGCAAGCTGGCCTTGCAACTAATGAGCGGCCAGGTCGCCTACGCCCTGCAAACGCAAGGCACAAGCCAGCTTCCCCAAGTCTTGGCTCAGTCTTTGCAAAAACATCCCAACATCTTGTCAGCTGCCGTAGTCATCCATGACGGTCGTATCATCTCCACCCCCGGCCATGCAGCATTCTGGCAACTCGCGCCTGAGGCAGCGTCCACACTAGAGAACATGCGCAGCACGCTCTCCGCCAACGGCCAACCCTGGGGTGAATTACAACTGAGCTTTGCCCCAGTGCTTCCGACCAGCGTGTTAGCCTGGTTACGCCAACCGCTGGTGTTAAGTTTTCTGGCACTGGCAGCATTGGGTTTTGCCACATTCCAACTCTACCTGCGGCGCGCCATGGTATATCTCGACCCGAGTCGTGTCGTTCCGCAACGGGTACGCGCGGCGCTGGATATCTTGGTCGAAGGCATTCTGGTATTAGATACCGAGAGCAAAGTGATGTTGGCCAACCGCGCTTTCGGCACCATGACGGGCGACCACGCTCCCTTAACAGGCCGCTCCCTCGATAGTCTTCAATGGCTCATGGCCGCGTTGCAGAAAAAAAACGCACCCCCTCCTTGGCACCTGGTTTTGCAAACCAACCAACCCAAACTTGGCCTGAACCTGGAACTCGATACGCCCAACGGCATAGTGCACACCGTAATGAATTGCTCCCCCATCAGCGACGGCAATGAGACAACCCGTGGCTGCCTGGTGACCTTATCCAACATCACCGAACTCCACGAACGCACCGAAAGTTTGCTGAAAACCATGTCGGAATTGGAAGCCTCGCGCGAAGAAATTCGCCTCAAGAACGAGGAACTGATCGTGCTCGCGACCCGCGACCCGCTCACCGGATGCCTGAACCGGCGCGCTTTTGCAACTGAAAGCACCAAACTGATCGCCGATGCGGAAAACAATGGCCAAACCGTCTGCTGCGTGATGTGTGATATTGACCACTTCAAGCGCATCAATGACACCTATGGCCACGCCGGCGGCGACCTGATTTTGCAAGCCACTGCCAAATCATTGGCTGGCGGGCTGCGCCCCCATGACCTGTTGGCGCGCTTTGGCGGGGAAGAATTCTGCATCCTGCTCCCCAACACTCATCTCACCCAAGCGCGCGAGATTACCGAGCGCCTGCGTGCCGAGATTGAAGCGTATCTCGGTCAAACCCTGCGAGACCAAAAAAATGTGCGCATTACCATGAGCTTTGGCATAGAACAACTTGGTGTACGCAAAAGCAACATCGACTCCGTCATCGATTTGGCCGACCAGGCGCTGTATTACTCCAAGCAAAACGGCCGCAACCGAGTCACCGCGTATGAGGATTTACTGCAAAAAGACTCGTGTTAGCTCTTGTACGGTCATATACACCGTAGAAACTGGGCGCTTACCCTGCAAAAACCTTTTGAAAAGCTTGGCGCGCAGGCGCACAGACCATCACACCAAGACAGCCCGATTACTGCTGCGCCAGCGCCGCCGGCGAGCCATACGCCCAGTGGCGCTCCCAGGCAGCGCGCACCATGTTTGGATATTCAGGCCGCCCGAGGCTGCCGTTGTAGCGCCCGAGGGCGCGATATAGATCGCCTTTTTCGATGTCCAGATAGTGACGCAAAATAGTGCAGCCGTAGCGCAGATTGGTGCGCAAGTCGAACAGGGAATCCTCCGGCTGGCCGATCACCTTCACCCAGAACGGCATGACCTGCATGTAGCCGCGCGCCCCGGCGGAAGAAACGGCGTATTTGCGAAAACCCGATTCGACCTGGATCAAACCCAGCACCAGCTGCGGATCCAAGCCCGCGCGAGTGGCTTCGTAATGCACGCTGCGCAACAGATCGAGGCGGTATTCCCGGTTTGGCAGACGTTTTTCCAGACGTGGCGACATGGCGGCCAGCCAATCCGCTGCCGCCAGCGGCGATTTGAAGGAACTCGTCGCCGGGCGCGCATCCGACACCGCCTTATGCAGCGCCGCACGCACGCTGGCGGCCATTGGTTCATATTGCTGCGCGCCAGCAAAAACCTGCGGCGCGCAGACCAAGAGAAGAATGGCGCTCAGGCGGCGCACAGCTTTTCCTCGCACAGCTTTTCCTGTAACCAGGCGGTGAAACCGCTCGCCGCCACCAGCGTCGCCTCGGCTTCGCTACGCCCCTTGTATTCAAACTGCCCTTCGTTCAAACCCCGCTCGCCGATCACCACACGATGCGGCACGCCGATCAATTCCATGTCGGCGAACATCACGCCGGGGCGCTCGTTGCGGTCGTCGAGCACGACATCCACGCCGGCTTGGCGCAGCGCGCCATACAACTGATCTGCCGCCGCCTTGACGGCCTCGCTCTTGTGATAACCCATCGGCACGATGGCAACCGCAAAAGGCGCAATCGCCGCCGGCAACACGATGCCACGCTCGTCGTTCCCCTGCTCGATGGCCGCGCCGACGATGCGCGACACGCCGATGCCGTAGCAACCCATTTCCATGATCTGCGATTTGCCGTTTTCGTCCAGGAAAGCGCAGTTGAGCGCCTTGGCGTATTTCGTGCGCAATTGGAAGATGTGGCCGACCTCGATGCCACGGCATAACTCCAGCGCCCCCTTACCATCCGGCGAAGCATCGCCCGCCAGCACATTGCGCAGATCATGCCCCGTCGGCTCGGGCAGGTCGCGCCCGAAATTGACGCCGGTGAGATGAAAGCCCGCCTCGTTCGCGCCGCACACGAAATCGCTCATCGCCAGCACGGCGCGATCGGCAAAAACCTTGAGCTTGCTAGCATTCACGCCCACCGGGCCGATGTAGCCGGGGAGACAGCCGAGGGCAGCACGGACTTCCTCATCGCTGGCAAAGCGAAAATCTCCCAACCCCGGCAGCTTGCGCGCCTTGATTTCATTGAGTGTGTGGTCGCCGCGCAAGAGCAGCAGGGCAAAGGTTTTTTCGCCCGCTTCCGGCGCATTGACCACTGCGATCGCCTTGACGATGCGCGACAGATCGACGCCAAGAAACTGCGCCACGTCCGCGCAGGCCGTTTTGCCCGGCGTCGCCACTTTCTGCATCGCCTGCTGCGCCGCAGCGCGCGGCGTCGCCGGGGCGACGGCTTCGGCCAGTTCGACGTTGGCGGCGTAGTCGGAATCCGGGCAGAAGGCGATGGCGTCTTCGCCGGAATCGGCCAGCACGTGAAATTCGTGCGAACCATCACCGCCAATGGCCCCGGTATCCGCCGCCACGGCGCGGAATTTCAGGCCCAGGCGGGTAAAGATGCGGCTGTAGGTGGCATACATGTTGTCGTATTCACGCACCAGATCGTCAAATGCGGCATGAAAAGAATAGCCGTCCTTCATCAGAAATTCGCGCCCGCGCATGACGCCGAAACGCGGCCTGATTTCATCGCGAAACTTGGTCTGGATCTGATAGAGATGAATCGGCAACTGACGATAGCTTTTCACGTCGCGGCGCACCACGTCGGTAATCACTTCCTCGTGCGTCGGGCCAATGACGAAATTGCGCTGGTGGCGATCCTTGAAACGCAGCAATTCCGGACCATAGGCCGGGCCGCGACCGGATTCTTCCCATAATTCAAAGGGTTGTACCGCCGGCATCAAGAGCTCCTGCGCCCCGGCGGCATTCATTTCCTCGCGCACGATGTTTTCCACCTTGCGTAACACCCGCAGCCCGAGCGGCATCCAGGTATAAATCCCGGCCGCCGCGCGCTTGATATAGCCGGCGCGCAGCATCAATTTCTGGCTGACGACTTCGGCGTCGGCCGGAGCTTCCTTGAGAGTGGTGAAGAAAAATTGCGAAGTGCGCATAAACAATCTCGAAAATCGTAAAACCTCGATTTTACACCGCCCGCGCCCAAGAATAAGGCCCGGCTGCGCCCGCCGCTTTGCATGCCTTCGCCCTTTGTGAAAGAATCGGGGCAACCCAATATTTACAGCAGGTTTTTTATGCTCGATCGCGAAGGCTTTCGCCCGAACGTCGGCATCATTCTATGCAACGCCAAAAATGAGGTTTTCTGGGGCAAACGCGTCCGTGAACATTCCTGGCAGTTTCCACAAGGCGGCATCAAGCGCGGGGAATCCCCGGAGGCTGCGATGTTCCGGGAACTCCATGAAGAAGTTGGATTGCGCCCAGAACACGTCAGCATCCTCGGCCGAACCAAGGGCTGGCTGCGCTATGAAGTGCCGACACAATGGATCAAACGCGAATGGCGCGGTTCCTATAAAGGCCAGAAACAGATCTGGTACCTCTTGCGCCTGACCGGACGCGACAGCGACATCTGTCTGCGCGCCACGAACAAACCGGAGTTTGACGCCTGGCGCTGGCACGACTACTGGATTCCGCTCGACAGCGTGATCGAATTCAAGCGCGGCGTCTACGAACAGGCCTTGCGCGAATTGGTGCGTTTTCTCGAACCCGGCTACCTGCCCAGCCATCTGCGCGCGCCTAAAACAACGGACATCGCCCCATGATCTGCGCCCGCTTGCCCTCACCCTTGAGCGCACCGCTCTTTGCCGCCCTGCTCTTTGCCTTGAACCCCCCAGGTTTGGCTTTTGACGAAGAGGAAGAGGGGCCTTGGCAGGAAAAATCAATCGCCCTGCCGGCCGCCCCGCAAACGGCGAATCGGCAATCGTTTTATGTCAGTTCCGGCACGCACAACCAATTTTTCATCGACACCGCCAGCCTGAGCGTCGATGCAGACGGCGTCGTGCGCTACATCCTGATCATCGAAACGGCGGGCGGCGCGCACAATGTCAGCTACGAAGGCATACGCTGCAAAAGCGGGGAACGGCGCATTTACGCCACCGGCCGCCCGGACGGCCAATGGACCCCCTCGCGCAACCCCAGCTGGAAAAAAATCAGCAACAATCCGGTCAATCGCCAGCACGCTGCCCTGTATGACGAGCATTTCTGCCCCGGCGGCGTCATCGCCCGTAACCGCGAGCTCGTGCTGAACAGCCTACGCAGCGGACCGCGCCACCCGGACCGGATTTACTACTGAAAATGCAACTCGATCAACTCATCGGGGCCTTCGATCGCGCCCTGCGCACCCTCGCCACCCCCGCCCGCAGCACCCGCCCCTCACCGGGCAGCGCCGCGCCGGAAACGCAACTCAGCACAGAAGAACGCCGCCTGGCCATCGGCTTGATGCGCGTCAATCACTGCGGCGAAGTCTGCGCGCAAGCGCTCTACCAAGGCCAGGCGCTGACTTCCCGGCAACCTGCCGTACGCGCGGCGCTGCAAGAAGCCGCCGCGGAAGAAACCGAACATCTGGCCTGGACCGAACAGCGTTTACAGCAGCTGGGTGGGCGCACCAGCCTGCTCAATCCCCTGTGGTACATCGGCTCGCTCGGCTTGGGTATCGGCGCGGGCATACTCGGGGATCGCTGGAACCTGGGTTTTCTGGCGGCAACAGAGCGCCAAGTCGAAGCCCACCTGGCCAGCCACCTAGAGCGTCTGCCCGCGGATGATCTGCGCTCACGCGCCATCGTCGCGCAAATGCGCAGCGACGAAGCACACCACGCCGACATGGCGGAGGCTTACGGTGCGGCCACCCTGCCATCGTCCGTTCAAAGCGCGATGCGCGCCATGGCAGGCGTCATGACGCGCATCGCGCACCATATTTGAGGCTTGAAGCAGGCCAGACAGCCCCCAAGCGCACGTCTTACTTCAGCCTTCGCCTTCCTCGACGACTTCGTAGTCGGCCGTGATATCCGCCGTTTCACCGAGCATGATGGATGCCGAGCAATATTTGGTTTTGGATAACTCCACCGCTCGCGCCACGGCTTCCGGCTTCAGTTTGCGCCCCGTCACGCGATAGTGAAAATGGATCTTGGTAAAGACCTTGGGATCCTCGCTGGCGCGTTCCGAGGACAAGCTGACCACGCAAGCGCTCACGGCTTGGCGGCTCTTTTTCAAAATCATCACCACATCAAAGGCACTGCAACCACCGGCACCGGCCAGCAAGAGCTCCATCGGGCGCGGCCCCAGATTGCGCCCTCCGGCTTCCGGCGCACCATCCATCACCAGAGCATGTCCGCTGCCGGTTTCCGCCATGAACGACATGCCGGCATCTGCCCCGACCCAGCGCACCACACAATCCATAACACCTCCTCGTGAAAAGACGAATTCTAAATGAGGAACCCCCGCCGCTCGCCTTCATCGCCTGGCGAACAGCCACACACCTCAGAAGACGCTTTGACGCTGCTCCTGCCGGCCAGCAAGCGGGCATACCACCGACTCGCATCGCACGAACGATTGCTGCACAGCAACAAAAACAAACGAATGCACCCTCTACCTTGCGCCCAGCAAGCCCATTAATCTATCCGACACTAATTTACCAATAAAATTAATTATTATTATAATTCAATTAATTAAATTGCATTAAAAACAAAGATAGGCATATAAACAGTCACTTGGTGCGGCGCACAATTTTTCTTGCCGGGGCAGGATTTTTCCTGCACAATGGGAACCGTTCGAGTCGCAAGCAATTTAGCAGTAAGGCGAGCGACTTCCGATTGTCTCCTCCACCCTCCTCTTTTGGTGTGGATTTAACGCGGCTCACGGGCCGCGTTTTTTTTGCCTGAACCAGCCCAAAACAATGCGCACCTGGACGCAAGAACCCAGGTCTTTGATATGCACTTTTTTCTGGGCTTTGATTGACACGTACAAAAACCGCACGTAAAATCCACGGCTTTCTCAAATCTGCGCCCATTTTTCAGGACGGCACACATGAAAACGTTTTCCGCCAAGCCACATGAGGTGAAGCGCGAGTGGTTTGTGGTAGACGCCACAGACAAGGTGCTCGGCCGCCTCGCCACCGAAATTGCCCGCCGCCTGCGTGGCAAGCACAAGGCTATTTATACCCCGCACGTTGATACCGGCGATTACATCGTCGTCACCAATGTCGAAAAAATCACTGTCACCGGCAACAAGGCCGAAGACAAGAAGTACTACCGCCACTCCGGTTATCCGGGCGGTATCTACGAAACCAACTTCAAGAAACTGCAGCAACGCTTCCCGGCCCGCACGCTCGAAGCAGCCGTCAAGGGCATGCTGCCGAAGGGTCCGCTGGGCTACGCCATGCTCAAGAAACTGAAGTGCTACGCCGGCGACCAGCATCCGCACACTGCCCAGCAGCCGAAGGCTCTGGAAATCTAAGGGGTCATCATGGCTGAAAGTTATTTCTACGGTACCGGCCGCCGCAAGAGCGCGGTGGCACGGGTGTTCATGAAGCGCGGTTCCGGTGCCATCACCGTGAATGGCAAGCCGGTCGACGAGTTCTTCTCGCGTGAAACCGGTCGCATGATCGTGCGCCAGCCGCTGGCCCTGGTCGAACAGCTGCAAGGTTTCGACATCAAGGTCAACGTCGTCGGCGGCGGCGAATCCGGCCAGGCCGGTGCGGTACGCCACGGCATCACGCGCGCCCTGATCGAATTTGACGCGACACTGAAACCGACGCTGTCTAAAGCCGGTTTCGTCACCCGCGATGCACGCGAAGTGGAACGCAAGAAGGTCGGCTTCCACAAAGCCCGCCGTCGCAAGCAGTTCTCCAAGCGTTAATACCTTGCGCACTGCTCGCAAAAACCGCCTCCGGGCGGTTTTTTGTTTTTCCGTATCCGCGTTATGATCGAAACCTTCGCGGCCCCCCGCCTCACTTTGCCCTAATGCCCACGCCAGCCATCAGCCTGCGCCTGAAACGTTTTCGCCACCGCTTTGGCATCACTGCGCCGCGCGTCGTCGTGCGCACGGCGTATCCGCGGCATTGGCTGTTGAGCATGGTTGCTTTGGCGGCCGTAGCACTTTTCGCCTTGCTCTGGTCGGTCCGCGAACACGCTGCCAACAGCGGCCAACTCGGCGAATTGCAACAACGCGTGAAAGAACAACACGAAGAATTAAGCCTCTTGCGCGGCTCGGTCGGCACCGGCAAAAACGCGGTCAGCATGGAGCGCGCCGCCCAGCAACAACTCCTGGCGCGCATTGCCGCCCTGGAATCGGAAAATGCCGCGCTACGCGAAGACATGCTGATTTTCGAGCGCCTGATTCCCGCTAGCGGACAAACGGCCCAATTGCGCATCGAAAACTTCCGCCTCACGCCAGAAACCAGCGACGGGCGTTACCGTTACCGGTTGTTGATCGCTTTTCAGCCGGCGCAGCGCGGCGAGTTTTTCCGTGGCCGTTACCAAATTACGCTCGTTTACCGCAAGAGTTCCGGGGAAAATGCCGAAATGCGCTTTCCTGCCGAACAAAGCAACATCTTTGAAGTGCGCAATTTTCTGCGCCAGGAGGGCAGCATGACACTGCCGGCGAACAGCACTTTACTCTCGGCCCATGCGCGCATCACTCGCGCCGGCAAACTGGAAGCAGAAGAGCAGATTTCATTCAATGGCAAGAGCTGAACTCGTTTTCATACCTCGCCCCTGAAAAACAAAGGAAGACCGATGTTCGGAATAAAAAACAAAGCGCCTACCCCCGGCCGGATCGACAGCCTGATCGGCGTCGGCACGCGCATCGAAGGCACGGTGCATTTCACGGGCGGCTTGCGCGTCGACGGCGAAATTCACGGCGCGGTCGAAGCCGTCGCCGCTGCCGCATCAACGCTCGTGGTCAGCGATCAGGCGCGGGTCGAGGGTGCCGTGAACGTCTCCCATCTGGTGCTCAACGGCACCATCGTCGGCCCGGTTCATGTCGAGCACACCTTGGAAATGCAGCCCAAAGCGCGCATCATCGGTGATGTCTCCTACGCCAGCATCGAAATGCACCAAGGGGCCGTCATCGAAGGGCGTTTAATCCATACCGCAGCGCCAGCGGAACCAAAACCCGGCGCAACAGACCAAGCAGACCCGGTCTAGCTTTTACGATAATCCACTTTCACTTAGGAGAACCCCATGAGTGCCGCTGAAAAAATTGATCCCTTCGTTTTTACCGATAACGCCGCCAACAAGGTCAAAGAACTGATTGAAGAAGAAGGCAATCCGGCGCTGAAACTTCGTGTTTTCGTCACCGGCGGCGGCTGCTCCGGCTTTCAATACGGTTTCACGTTCGACGAAGAAGTGGCCGAAGACGACACCACCATGGAAAAGGACGGCGTGATGCTGCTCATCGATCCGATGAGCTATCAATACCTGGTTGGCGCTGAGATCGACTACACCGACGGTCTGGAAGGCTCGCAATTCGTGATCCGCAACCCCAATGCCGCCTCCACCTGCGGCTGCGGCTCGTCTTTCTCGGCCTGAACGCTGCGCTTTTCCTAAACACGGCAGCCGCTTAGCGCAGCACGCACCGGCTCCCGTTTTTGTCTTACGCTGACCGCATGTACGCACAAAACAACCTTCACTTCCGGCTCCTTGAAGACATCGCCCGCGAGTTGTCGGGCGACGTCAACTTTCCGACCTGCATGGATGCCGCCTTGATGGTGCGTAATACACTGAAAGACCCGAACGTCGGCATCGACAAAATCGTTCTCGCCGTCAGCATGGAGCCGCTGATTGCCAGCAAACTCTTGCAACTGGCCAATTCGGTGAGCTACAACCCTTCCGGCAAAACCCTCTCCGACTTGGGCAGCGCGGTGCAACGTCTGGGCTTTGATACCGTACGCACCGTGTCGCTCGCCGTGGCGATGGATCAAATGCTGAAGTCGCGCAATCTCGCGGCCTATCAGGATCTGGCGCAGCAGGTTTGGGCGCACTCCATCCATACTGCCGCCATTGCCCGCGTTCTGGCACGCCGCCTGGGGCGTATCAGCCCGGATGATGCGATGATGGCCGGCTTGGTGCACGACATTGGCATTTTCTACCTGCTCTACCGCGCCTCGGAATACGCGGAATACCAGGAAAACCGCCCCGCCGTGCTGGAGCTGATTCAAGGCTGGCATGAGGGGATAGGAGAAAGCCTCTTGCACGCGCTCGGCATTCCTGAACGTATTTGCGATGCGGTGCGCGACCACGAGCATCTGCGCCAGGTCGACACCCCATGCACCGTGCGCGATGTGCTCTATTTCGCCAATCTTTTGGGCGGCGATGACAGCCAGTGGAAAATGCCAGAACCTGAAGACGCCGCCAGCCAGGCACAACGGGCGGCGGATCAAGAACGTTTTCATGATCTCATCGCCGAGGCCGAAGAAGATATCGCCGCCGTGCGTGCCTCTCTCAGTTTTCACGCATGAAAACTGCCGCCACGCCACCGCTTGCCCTGGCCAAGTGCCTCGTTTTCTGCCTTTCTCTGCTGCCGGCCTGCCTCCTGTGGTGGGATTTCGAGCACAACCTACTCGGCAGCGAACCGATCGAAGCCGTACAAGGAAACAGCGGGCGCTGGGCGCTGCACTTCTTGCTGCTCGCCCTGTGCATTTCCCCCTTGCGTGCACTCACCCAACTGCACTGGCTGCAACGCCTACGCCGCATGCTCGGCTTGTTCGCTTTTTTCTATGCCTGCCTGCATCTTCTGGCTTTCGCCGGTCTGAACAACGATTTCAGCATCTTGAGCATGTTGCAGGACATCCGCCGCGAGCCGATGATACTCGCCGGCCTGCTGGCTTTCGTGCTCCTCATCCCCTTGGCCGCCACCTCCAGCAACTACGCCGTACATCGCCTGGGGGGGCGGCGCTGGCAGGAATTGCAGCGCAACATTTACCCCATTTCGATTCTGGCCTGCCTGCACTTTCTCGGCCAGACTGCCGTTGCCGACTGGCCGCTGCCGCTGGCTTACAGCGTTTTCCTCGGCCTGCTTCTGTGGTGGCGCATCCAGGAACGCCGGCGCAAGGCGCAAGCAGAAAGCGCCATAGCGACGCCGGCCGCCACGACCAAACCCATCCAGTTTTACCGGCAGCGACCGAAGTAGACGAGCAAGAATCTCTGGTCCGCGAGGCGCTCGGGTATCATGCCCAGCAAATAACAGCATTTGCATAGCCACAACGCTACTCAAGGGATTTTTTGCCATGAAAACACCCCGCCCGTTCGCCGCCCGTAATCTGCTCGTTCTCCTCCTGATGGGCGCAGCCCTGGCTTTGGGTTTCTTCATCCAATCCGGCCAAGCACCAAAGGAGGCAGCGCGCCTGGTCGACGATGACAACAGCGCATTTGAAATCATCGACGCGGCGCACCGTGAATTCGACGGCTCCCCCGCGCTCGCCCTGAGTTTCAGCCTGCCGCTGGATGCCCGCAGGCAGGCGGGCGATTTCATTCAGGTCTTGGAAATGCCGGCACGCGCCGAGGATCTGCGGCAAATGCAGGAGGCGGACAGCGACGGCTACGACGGCAACGATTCCACGCTTTCGAGCGAAGTCAGCACGGCGAGCGCCGACACCCAGCTCGAGGGCGGCAAACCGGTCAGCGGTGCCTGGGTCGTGGGCGACAATCCCCGTTTGATTTTCTTTCCCGGGATCAAACCACAAACCCGTTACCTGATCCGGGTCCAAAATGGCTTGGCGGCGCGCAACGGCAAAACCCTCGCCACAGAACAGCGCTACGCCGTGCGCACGGCAGCCATCGCCCCGAGCTTTTATTTTTCCAGCCGGGGCATCGTTCTCCCGGCAGGGCAAAACGGCGGTTTACCGGTGACCACCGTCAATGTGCCGGAAGTAGATATCCAGTTTCTCAAAGTCAAAGCCGATGCCCTGCCGGCCTTTCTCGACAAGGTGACGCAGCGCGCGGCCTCGGCGCACAGCGCAAGCGACACGGGCGACACGGGCGACACGGGCGACGAAGAAAACGAAGGTTATTACGAACGCACCGACTTAAAGGGCGCGATCGACAGCTGGACGCTCGATCGCCTGCACAAGATGACGGAGAGCGTTTTCGCCGGGCGCTTCAATACCGAGCAAAAAGCCAACCGGCGCAGCGTCACCTTCATCCCGGTCGAGGGCATTCCCGAACTGCGCGAACCCGGCGTCTACATCGCCGTCATGTCGCAGCCCAAGCGTTTCCGCAGCGAGCAGCAAACCACCTATTTCTACGTCAGCGACCTCGGTCTGCATCTGCGCAAGCACGCCGCCGGCAGCGCTGACGCCTTCGTCAGTTCCCTGGTGGACGGCAAGGCGGTGCGCGATGTTGAAGTGTCCTGGCTGTCCGCCGATGGCAAGCTGCTGGCGCAGGCCAAAACCGACGGCGACGGGCGTGCCGCCTTTGCCGAGCAGCCGCAGAGTGCGCGTGTCGTCATGGCGCGCAAGGGCGAGCAACTGTCACTGATCGCCCTCAAGGAGCCGGCGCTCGATCTCTCCGAGTTCGCCACCAGCGGCCTGATTTCCGCCCCCATCCGCCTCTTTGCCTACAGCGGGCGCAATCTCTACCGCCCCGGCGAAACCTTCAGCGTTTCCGTGCTGGCCCGCGATGCCGACGGCCAGCCGTTGCCGGCGCAGCCGATCCAGGCGCTGCTGCGCCGCCCGGACGGCAAAGCCCAATGGACGGCAAACTGGACGGTCAACAGCAAATTTTCCGGTTATTACCAACAACAAATCGAACTGCCCGCCGATGCCGCCACCGGCACCTGGTGGCTGGAATTACGCGGCGACCCCGCCGCCAAGCAAGCCAGTACCCGCCTGAGTTTCAACGTCGAAGAATTTCTCCCTGAGCGCATGAAACTCGATCTGGGTGCCGCTACCGGCACACTGGCAGCAGGGAGCGGCTGGCCGTTGCAAATCAAAGGCAATTACCTCTACGGCGCACCTGCCGCCGGCAACCGCCTGCTCGGCGTGGTCAACACCGCCCCCAATCCGCAGGCGCTGCCCAGCAAACTGCCCGGCTTCATCTTCGGCGATGCCGACGAGGCCAACGTCCGCCAGCGGCAGGAACTCGAGGAAAGCGCACTCGACGAGCAGGGCAAGGCGCAACTGGAGGTCGATCTGTCCACCCTGGAAAATCGCCGCTCGCCCTTCACCGTACGCGCCACGCTGAGCCTGCTGGAAAGTGGCGGCCGCCCGGTGATCCGTAGCGTCGAACGCACCTGGTGGCCCGCCCCGGCACTGGTCGGCCTGCGCCCGCTATTCAATGGCGAATACGCACGCGAAAATTCGATCGCCGAATTTGAAACCGTACTGGCCGATGCCGAGGGCAAACTGTACGGCGCATCCGCCCTGCCGGTGCGCATCTTCCGCGAAAACCGTGACTGGTATTGGCGCTTCGACGACCAGCGTGGCTGGCATTCCGGCTTTAGCGAAACGGATGAACTGGTCGCCAGCAGCAAGCTGGACATTCCCGCCGGCGGGCGCGGCAAACTGGCGCTACCGGTGAAATACGGGCGCTACCGGGTCGAAGTATTGAACCCGGCCAACGGACTCGTCACCCGCTACCGCTTCTACGCCGGCTGGTTCGCGAAAGACGACGAAAGCCAGGGCGTGCGCCCGGATCGAGTGGCGCTGAAATTCGACAAAGCCAGCTACCGCGAAGGGGAAACCGCCCGCCTCACGCTCACCCCGCCGCACGCCGGCGAGGCGTTGATCACAGTGGAAGGCGACCGCCTGCTATGGTCGAAGCGCATCAGCCTGCCGCGCGAAGGCGGCAGCATCGAGTTGCCGATTGCCCCGGAATGGAAACGTCACGATCTTTACGTCACCGCCCTGGTGCTACGTCCGGGCAACGGCGGCAGCAAGGTGACGCCGGCGCGCGCCCTGGGCATTGCCTATCTGCCGCTGACGCGTGACGAGCGCAAGCTGACGGTCAGCCTCGATGCGCCGCAGAAGATGGAGCCGGATCGCCCGCTCAAGGTCAAGATCAAAGTGCCGCAAGCCACGGACGGGCAGGCCATGGTCACGCTCTCGGCGGTGGACGCCGGCATTCTCAACATCACCAATTTCAAAAGCCCCGACCCGTTCGCCTTCTTCTTCGCCAAGCTGCGTTACGGCCAGGATTTGTACGACATCTATGGCCGCCTGATCGAAAAAATGGCCGGTCAAAAAGGCAAGCTGAAATGGGGCGGCGATGCCGCGCCCAAGGCGACGCGCAGCCTGCCAAAGAAAGTGCGGCTGGTCGATCTGTTCAGCGGCCCGGTGGCACTGGACGCCAAGGGCGAAGCCGAAATTAGCCTGCCGGTGCCGGATTTCAACGGCAGCCTGCGCCTGATGGCGGTGGCCAGCAGCGCCGGGCGTTTCGGCATGCAGGAAACCGACGTCACGGTCGCCGCGCCGCTGGTGGTCGAACTCGCCACGCCGCGCTTCCTCTCCATCGGCGACGCTGCGCTACTCGCGCTCGACGTGCACAATCTGGCCGGCAGCGAGCAGGAAGTGAATATCCATGTCAGCAATGCCGATGGCCTGCTGATCCGCGACGCCACGCAGAAAATCAAGTTGCGCGACCAACAAAAACGCACCGTGCGCATCCCGTTCGAAGCCGGCTCGGCACACGGCCTGACCGAAGTCCAGGTCCGCATCGACAGCCCGCGCAGCAAGCTCACCCGCAGCTTCCCTCTGCAGGTGCAAGCACCGACGCCACGGCAAAATCTGACCCGACGCCACATCGTCGAAGCAGGCGAAAGCTTGACCCTCCAGGAAAGCGAACTTGGCGGCTTCCTGCCGCAAACCGTCAGCGCCAATCTCGCCGTTTCCGACCAACCGCCCATCGACGTGCGCAGCGCCGTGCGCGGCCTGCTCACCTACCCCTACGGCTGCACCGAGCAGACCACCAGCAC
>NZ_JBLJBW010000043.1:0-18823 GCF_047638095.1 Azonexus sp. | reverse complement strand
GAAACAGCAACGCGCCAATGATAGTGAGCACCTCGCTCGCGAAAGTAGGTCACCGCCAGGCACCCCATAAAAAACCCTCGCTAGAAACACTGGCGGGGGTTTTTGCGTCTACAAAGCAAAATGGTTGCCAGAGTAAAGTACCTGCAAAACTTAACGCGGATCAAAACGGATCGCGCGGAATGACGCGGATGAAGATCAAAAGCAGTGCTTTTTTATATTGCACACCACCCAACTCGGCGGGTGTGCGTACTCGTAAGCAATTCGCACCCAATTTGTTTTTATCCGCGTCAATCGGTGTCATCCGCCGCATCCGCGTTCAAGCCTGTTGAAGTTTTCATTTTGAGATTACGCCACGGTTTTTGCGGATTTTTGGTTTTGGCAAGAAAATTCTCTTGGGGATTTCCTTCTCTCAGGCTTGAAATCGCCTGAACCAACCCGATATGAGCCAAGTTGCTTAATTTTTTTCGGGAGTTCCACGATGGCAGAAACGACGCAGACCCAAAGCGAAACCTTGGGTTTTCAGGCTGAGGTCAAACAGCTGTTGCATTTGATGATTCATTCCTTGTACAGCAACAAGGAGATTTTTCTGCGGGAATTGATTTCTAATGCTTCGGATGCCTGCGACAAGCTGCGCTTTGAGGGCATCCATAATGCTAATCTCTACGAAGACGATAGTGAGCTGAAAATCCGCGTCAGTTTTGATAAGGCGGCGCGGACCTTGACGGTGTCGGATAACGGGATTGGTTTGTCGCGCGAGGATGCGGTGGCGCATCTGGGGACGATCGCGAAATCGGGGACCAAGGAATTTTTTGCGCAGTTGACCGGCGACCAAGCCAAGGATTCGCATTTGATCGGCCAGTTCGGTGTGGGTTTTTATTCTTCCTTCATCGTGGCGGACAAGGTGACGGTGATTTCCCGCCGCGCCGGTCTGACGGCCGATCAGTCCGTGCAATGGGAGTCGGCGGGCGAAGGCGAATATACCGTGACGCCGGTGAATAAGTCCGGGCGCGGCACCGACGTGATTCTGCATCTGCGCGAAGGCGAGGATGAACTGCTCGGCGGCTGGCGCTTGAAATCCATCATCCGCAAATACTCCGACCACATCATGCTGCCCATCCTGATGCAAAAGGAAAGCTGGGATCAGGAGAAAGGCGAGCAGGTCATTAGCGATGAACTGGAAACGGTGAATCAGGCCAATGCCCTGTGGACGCGCAGCAAGTCGGAGATCGAGGACGAGCAGTATAAGGAGTTCTATAAGCACGTCGCGCACGATTTTGAAGACCCGCTGTGCTGGACGCACGCCAAGGTGGAAGGCCGGCAGGAATATACGCAACTGCTCTACATTCCGGCGCGTGCGCCGTTCGATTTGTGGGATCGCAATGCGCGGCACGGACTGAAGCTTTATGTGCGGCGCGTTTTCATCATGGATGACGCCGAAAAGCTGATGCCGCTCTATCTGCGTTTCGTGCGCGGCGTCGTCGATTCGGCCAATCTGCCGCTCAACGTGTCGCGCGAGATTCTGCAGGAATCGAAAGACATCGACACCATCCGCTCCGGCTGCACGCGCAAGGTGCTGTCCATGCTGGAAGGGCTGGCGAACAGCGAAGAGGCGGCGGAAAAAGAAAAATACGCGCAATTCTGGAACACCTTCGGCGCGGTGCTGAAAGAGGGTGTCGGCGAGGATTTTGCCAACAAGGACAAGATCGCCGGCCTGCTGCGCTTTGCTTCCACGCATGGCGATGGCGACCAGCAGATCGTGTCGCTCGCCGATTACATCGCCCGCATGAAGGACGGCCAAGAAAAGATTTACTACGTGACGGCCGACAGCTTCAAGGCTGCGCAGAACAGCCCGCATCTGGAAATTTTCAAGAAAAAAGGTATCGAGGTATTGCTCCTCTCGGATCGCGTCGATGAGTGGGTGGTCGGCCATCTGACTGAATTTGAAGGCAAGCCGCTGCAATCGGTGGCCAAGGGTGGGCTTGATTTGGGTTCGCTGGAAGACGAGGCGGAAAAGAAAGAAGTCGAGAAAGCGGCGGATGAATACAAGGCCTTGCTGGAAAAAGTGAAAACGTCCCTGGGTGACAAGGTCAAGGACGTGCGTATCACCCATCGTCTGACCGAGTCGCCGTCTTGTCTGGTGGCTGACGAGCATGATCCGTCGGGCAATCTGGCGCGCATGATGAAAGCCGCCGGGCAACCGATGCCGAGCAGCAAGCCGATTCTCGAAATCAACCCACAGCATCCGGCGGTGGCGCGCCTGAAAACGGAAGAAACCCGTTTTGCCGATTGGGCCGAACTGCTGCTGGAACAGGCGACCCTGGCCGAGGGGGGGCAGCTCGAAGACCCGGCGGGTTTCGTGCGGCGCATCAATGAGTTGATGCTGGCGCTGTCTGGCAAATAAAAGCAACGGGGCGCAAGCCCCGTTTCATTCATGCATCCGGCAGATCTGCAACGTCTCGTCGACCTGGAAATGCCCTATGGCAAATACCAGGGACGCCGCCTTGCGGACCTGCCGGGGCACTATCTTGGCTGGTTTGCCCGTACAGGTTTCCCCAAAGGCGATTTGGGGCGCTTGCTGGCGCTGATGTACGAAATCGATCACAACGATTTGCGCGCGCTCTTGCAGCCTTTGCGCCGACGTTGACAGCGGCAGGCGAAACCCCGGTGGTATAGTTTCGCCATGTCGACACCTGCCACAGCCCCTTCCGCCCACGAGCATCGTCTCACTCTCAATGAAATTCTTGCCTGGTTGCAGGAAGACGGCTGGCTCGAGGCCGCTGAGGCAGAGCGTTTTAAAATCGAGTACCGCCTCAGCGGCGGCAAACAACATCCCTTGATCGCTCTGGGCGAAGCGCAAATACGTCACGGGCACCGTTTGTTGACGGTGGAAGTGCTCACCGAATGGCTGGCGAAGCGCTGCGGCTTGGAGTACTTCCACATCGATCCGCTGAAAATCGATTTCAGCGGTGTCGGCGACGTCATGTCGAGCGCCTACGCGGGACGTTTCAGCATCCTGCCGGTGCGCGTCACCGCCAGTGAAGTGGTGATCGCTACGGCGGAGCCGTTTTTGCGCGAGTGGGAAGCCGAGCTCAAGCACATTTTGCGCAAGGACATTCGCCGGGTGATGGCCAATCCGGTCGATATTGCGCGTTACCTGGTTGAATTCTTCAATCTCGCCAAATCGATCAAGAAGGCGACGGCCAAGGGAGAGTCGGCGAGCGGTTTGTCCAGTTTTGAGCAGCTGGTCGATCTGGGCAAGGGCAACCGTCAGTACGATGCCAACGACCAGCACATCGTGCATATCGTCGATTGGCTGTGGCAGTACGCTTTCGACCAGCGCGCCTCCGACATTCACATCGAGCCACGGCGTGAGCTGGGCATCGTGCGTTTTCGCATCGACGGCGTGCTGCATCAGGTGTATCAGATTCCGATGCCGGTGATGGTTGCCATGACCAGCCGCATCAAGCTTCTCGGGCGCATGGATGTGATCGAGAAACGCCGCCCGCAGGATGGTCGCATCAAGACGCGCACGCCGGGCGGGCAGGAGGTGGAATTGCGCTTGTCCACCTTGCCGACGGCTTTCGGCGAAAAACTGGTGATGCGCATCTTCGATCCGGAAGTGCTGGTGCGCGATTTCCGAGCGCTGGGTTTTTCCGAGGATGATCAGAGCCGCTGGCAGCAGATGACCCGCGCGCCCAACGGTATCGTTCTGGTGACCGGCCCGACCGGCTCGGGCAAGACGACGACGCTCTACACCACGCTCAAACAGCTGGCGACGCCGCAGGTGAACGTGTGCACCATTGAAGACCCGATCGAAATGATCGAAGCCTCTTTCAACCAGATGCAGGCCAATCCGGCGATCGAGCTGGGTTTTGCCGATGGGGTGCGCGCCTTGATGCGGCAAGACCCGGACATCATCATGATTGGTGAAATCCGTGATCTGGAAACCGCCGAAATGGCGATTCAGGCCGCGCTCACCGGCCACCTGGTGTTATCCACCCTGCACACCAATGATGCGCCCAGCGCCGTCACCCGCCTGCTCGACCTGGGCGTGCCGGCCTATCTCATCAGTTCGACCTTGCTCGGCATCATGGCGCAGCGCTTGATTCGCACGTTGTGCCCGCATTGCAAGCAAAGCGCGCCGATCAGCGAGGAAGAGCGGCAGGCCTGGCGCAGTCTGGTTTATCCGTGGAAAGCCAATGAACCGACGCATGTGCATCACGCCGTCGGTTGTCTGGAATGCCGCATGACCGGCTATAGCGGGCGGCTCGGGGTGTATGAGATTTTGCTCAACACGCCGGCGGTACGCGCCCAGATTCGCCCCGGCGCAGAAATTCCGCTTTTGCGCGAGCAGGCTTTTCGTGAGGGCATGCGCCCCCTGCGTATTTCTGGGGCGCTCAAGGTGGCGCAAGGGCTGACGACCCTGGAAGAGCTGATGAAGCAGCTGCCGCCGGCAGAGATGGAGTAAAGGCTAAAGCGAAAACTTCCGCCGGCTGAGCGTTCAGTCGGCCCGCGCCGCGCGCTCGATGGCCTCCAGGTAGGCCGGTGCATCGAGTGAGGTACCGCTGCTTTGCGCGCGCCAGAGGGTTTCGCCCAAGCATTCGAGGATCACATGTTCGGCAGCGTGCCTTTCCATGCGCTCACAAAGCGCCGCAAAAGCCGCGCGGATGCCGGGGGGCTGGTCAATGCTGATTTGCTCATGAATGGCCAGATGGAGCGATAAATGCAGAAAAGGATTCATTTGCCCGCCTTCTGGCCGCCATTCTTGCTGCATGGCGAGATCAGGGTGGGCGAGCAACTTGTGGTATTCGGGGTGGCGCGCGGCAATTTCAGCAGCACTGACTTCCGCGCCCAATAAAGGCTGTTGGGCGCAGTATTTTTGCCAGGCAGCGCAGAAGAATTGGCGAACCTGGTCGCGGCTCGGGTTAAACATGGGCAATCTCCAGAGGGCGTTGCGCTGGCCTCAGTGCGGCGGTGTGTGCGTGCATCATGCGGTTTTATCCGGCCAGGCGCACAGGTCGACGACGCGGCAGGTGGTGCAGCTTGGGCGGCGGGCTTTGCAGACATAGCGCCCATGCAGGATCAGCCAGTGATGGGCATTGAGACGAAAAACGGGCGGTGTGACGCGCAAAAGTTTTTTTTCCACCTCGAGCACGGTTTTGCCGGGGGCCAGCCCGGTGCGGTTGCTGACGCGAAAAATATGCGTATCGACCGCGATGGTGGGCTGGCCAAAAGCGGTATTGAGCACCACGCTGGCCGTTTTTCGGCCGACACCGGGCAGAGCCTCCAGAGCTTCGCGCCTACGCGGTACTTCGCCGTCGTGTTGTTCGAGCAAAATGCGGCAGGTGCTGATGATGTGCTTTGCCTTGCTGCGGTACAGGCCAATGCTGTTGATGTAAGCGCTCAAACCCTCCACGCCCAGCGCCAGCATGGCGGCGGCATCGGGTGCGGCAGGAAAAAGGCGGGCGGTGGCTTTGTTTACGCCAACATCGGTGGCCTGTGCCGACAAGATCACGGCAATCAGTAATTGAAACGGGCTGGCGTAGCATAGCTCGGTCCTGGGCTCCGGGTTGGCTTCCTGCAGGCGAGTGTAGAACGATGCGATGTCAGTTTTTTTCATGCCGCGAGAAATGCCGCGAGAAGTGCGCTGTCAGAAAATGGCAGCATTTTACCCGAGCGTCTTGGGCGGGGGACGATCGGGAATTTGGCCGCCCAATTGCTTGGGGTGAAATTAAGGTGAATCAAGAAAACCCCGGTGCTATCATGGACATCCTGTTTTGATGATTTGAGTTGCCCTGATTTTTGTCCGCCATGTTGAAGAAAAGCGCGCTTCTCCTTGTTGCTTTGCTATTTGCCGGCATGCTGGTGTGGGGGGTATGGCAAGGTCAGGGGGAACATTCCGGCGTGTCGAGCGCTTCATTGGAAGACAGTGTGCCGGCCCTGGGGGAAAGAAACGATATCGGTTTTGCCGCCTTGCGCCCCCTGGCGCGGGCGCAAGGCTTGGATCCGGCGCGCGTGGCGCTGGGGCGGCGGCTGTTTTCTGACACTCGCCTGTCGCGCGACGGGACGATCGCTTGTGTTTCCTGCCACCGTTTCGATTTGGCTGGGGCCGACGGCTTGCCGCGCTCTTTCGGTGTCGGGCGTGCCGAGGGAAACATCAATGCGCCCAGCGTTTTCAACAGTGATTTGAATTTCGTGCAGTTTTGGGATGGCCGCGCGGCCACGCTGGAAGAGCAGGCGGCGGGGCCGGTGCATAACCCGGTCGAAATGGCCTCGTCTTGGGCTGAAGTGGTGGTCCGACTCAACGCCGATAGCGAGTTGCGCGATGCCTTTGTTGCCGCTTATCCAGACGGGGTGACGGCAAAAAATATTGCGCAGGCGCTGGCCAGTTTCGAGCGTGCCTTGCGCACGCCGGGGGCGGCTTTTGACCGTTATCTGGGCGGCGAAGCGCGCGCCTTGTCGCCGCTGGCGCAGGAGGGCTACGAGAAATTTCGCGATTTTGGTTGCATCAGCTGTCATCAAGGGGTGCTGCTGGGCGGCAATATGTTCCAGAAGTTTGGTGTGATGGGCGATTACTTTGCTGCGCGCCCGCTGACGCAGGCCGACCTGGGGCGGTATAACGTCACTGGGCGCGAGGAAGACCGGCATGTTTTCAAAGTGCCCAGTTTGCGCAATGTGGCGCAGACCTCGCCCTATTTTCATGATGCTTCGGCCGCGACCTTGGCGGAAGCCATTGTGGTCATGGGGCGTTTTCAGCTTGGACGCGAATTGGCAGAAGAGGATGTGCGCGCCATTGGTGCCTTTCTGGAGTCCCTCAGCGGGCAGCTGGAAGAAGGCGTGGTGACGCCGTGAGCAGTCGTTTGGCAGTGCTGCGCGCCAGTCGCGGCTGGAAAATTTTTCTGTTCTGTACGTTGGCAATTTTGCTCACCTGGTTGTTCGTGCAGGCCGGCGAGATCGACGCCAAAGGGAATTTGCGTTATGCGCGCGCCGTGCACAATCTGCAGCATCACGATGAGCAGTTGAATGCGCGGGTCGTCGCCGCCTATGCCGGTCTGGTCGAAAACTACGATGGCATTCAGCATCATGGGCGGGAGATCAATACCAGTTTGCAGTTGTTGTCCGAGTTGCCCGCCTGGGTCAATGAAGAAGGGGCGCGGCGCTTGAACGGCAAGCTGGCCACCCTGCGCGAAGTGCATCAGCGCAAGCTGCGCGATGTCGATCAGTTTCAGCGCGACCATGCCGTGGTGCGTAATTCCACCCTGTATTACCCGGCGGCGGCCGAACAGTTACTGGCCGGTGCGGCCTGGTCGGGGCGTCAGCGTTTTGCCGATTTTTCCAGGCAGTTGCTGGCCTTGCGTTTGAATCGGCGTAGTGACCAGGTCAACATGGTGCATCTTGAAAATGAATTGCGTCAGCTCCAGGCGGCGGCGGATTCGCCCCAAATGCTGCCTTCCGTACTGGCGCATGCACAGGTTTTGATCCAGCGCGGGGCCAAACTCGCCTGGCGGGTTGATGACATTATTCACGCGCCGACGGCGGCGCAACTGGACGAATTCAGCCAGGAATATCAGGGGGTTTATCGTCAGGCGCTGGCACAAATGGATTATTACCGCCGCCTGCTTTATGTAATCTCCTTGTTGCTTGGTGCGTACGCGCTCTACGCTTTGTTGCGTATGGAGCGTGACCGGCGCGCTCTGGTGGTGGCGCATGACGATCTGGCGCAGCGTTACGCGGCGCAGCGCCGGGCTGAAGCGCAGCTGCAGTTGTACGGGCAGGTATTCACCTATGCCGGTGAGGGCATGATCATCACCGATATCCAGGGCGGCATCATTGCCGTCAATCCGGCCTTTTGCCGCATCACCGGCTACCCGGTGGAGGAGGTGCTCGGGCAGACCCCGGCCCTGCTCAATTCTGGCCGGCATCCGCCGAGTTTTTACCGCAACATGTGGCACATGCTCAAAGAAGGTGGGCACTGGCAGGGCGAAATCTGGAATCGACGTAAAGACGGCGGCGTCTACCCGGAATGGCTGTCGATCGCTGCCGTACATGACAGCGCCGGCACCCTGACCCATTACATCGGTGTGTTCATCGACATTACCGAGCGCAAGCAAAGCGAGGAAACCATACACCACCTCGCTTACCACGATGCGCTGACCGGTTTGCCCAATCGCATTCTTCTGGAAGACCGTATCAGCCAGGGGATACAGCAGGCGCGGCAGAACGGGCAGCAACTGGCGGTGATTTTCATCGATCTCGATCGTTTCAAAAACATCAACGACAGCTTAGGCCATGCGGTAGGCGACGAATTGCTGGTACAGGCGGCGCAGCGCGCGCTGAATGTGTTGCGCCCGACCGATACCCTGAGCCGCCAGGGCGGGGATGAATTTGTCGCAGTGCTGCCAGAATTGGACGATGCGCAAGAAGCCAATCATCTGTGCAGCAAACTGCTGGCCAGTTTGTGCCAGCCTTACCGCTTGGCCGGTCATGAGCTGACGGTGAGCGGTAGTGCCGGTATTGCGCTCTTTCCGGAAGATGGTGACAGCGTGTCGGAATTGTTGCGTAAGGCCGATGCTGCGATGTACCGGGCAAAAGATGAGGGGCGTAATACTTTCCGCCATTTTTCGTCCGAAATCAGTACCGCCACGCTGGGCGAACTGGTGATGGAAAACGAACTTTTTGGTGCGCTCGAAAGAAACGAGCTCTTCCTGCATTACCAGCCCAAGGTGGCGGCGCAAGACGGCCGCCTGGTCGGCGCAGAAGCCCTGATGCGCTGGCGGCATCGCGAACAAGGGGTGATCTCACCCTTGGTCTTTATTCCGCTGGCCGAAGAAAACGGCCTGATCGGCAGTTTTGGCGAATGGGCCTTGCGCACGGTGTGTGCCCAGCAGCGGGCCTGGCTCGATGCGGGCTACGAGGCTTTGCCGGTCGCCGTCAATATTTCGGCGCAACAGTTTGCGCAAAGTGAGCTGCCGGATTTGCTGGCCGACATTCTGGCGCAGTACCGCTTGTCGCCGCATTTGATCGAACTGGAACTGACCGAGTCGCTCCTCATGCGCAATGCAGCGCGAGCGGCGAGTGTGCTGGAGCGTCTGCGCGCCATGCAGATCCGGGTGGCGATTGACGATTTTGGTACGGGCTATTCCTCATTGAGTTATCTGCATCAATTCCCGGTGCACACCCTGAAGATCGACCGCAGTTTCGTGCGCCTGACCGACGAAAAAAATCCCGACGATAGCCCCAGCGAAGCCGCGCGTCTGGCCGCGGCGATCATCGCCATGGCGCATCAGCTGGGTCTGGAGGTGGTCGCGGAAGGTGTGGAAAGCGATGCCCAGGCGGCGTATTTGCAGGCCCACGCCTGTGATGTGCTGCAAGGGTATTTATACGGTCGGCCGCAGGCGGCGACGGAATTTGGCCAGCTATTGCGCCGCCTTAGCGAAAACGGCTGATGGGGGCGGGCGGTGTCGCCAGCGTTCGCGCGCGTAACTGACCGCAACCGCCCTCCACTTCTTGCCCGGCGGATTGACGCACGGCGACACGGATGCCGCGTTGGCGCAAATGCTGTACGAGTTGTGCGATGTGCTCGGCGCTCGGGCGTTGGTAGGCGAGGGCAGCGGTCGGGTTATAGGGAATCAGGTTGAGAATGGCATATTTGCCGCGGAGCAGGTCGGCGGCAGCGTCCATTTCAGCGAAGCTGTCATTGATGCCGGCGAGCAGCGTCCATTGCAGCTGGATCGGGTAAGTGGTGCGGCGAGCGTACTCTTCTCCCGCGTCAACCAGTTCGCGCGGACTCAGGCGCGGGGCGCGCGGCAGGAGTTCGGCGCGCAGCGCGGCATCGGTGGTGTGCAGGGAAAGCGCCAAGGCCGGTTTGACCGGGCCTTGCGCCAGAGCCTCGAAAATGCGCGGGTCACCGACGCTGGAAAACACCAGGTCCTTATGACCAAAGCCCCCCAGGCTGCCGAGCAGTTGTATGGTTTCCAGCACGTTGTCCAGATTGTGCGCCGGCTCGCCCATGCCCATGAACACCACCCGGCGCAGTCGCTGGTAGTGGCGGGCCAAGACAACCTGGGCCAGCATTTCTGGCGTGCTCAGCTGACGCAATAAACCGCTGCGCCCGGTCATGCAAAAACTGCAGCCGACGGCGCAGCCCAGCTGGGTTGAAATGCACACCCCGGCGCGCGGCAACAGCACGCTTTCCACCGTCTGCCCATCGTAGAGGCGGAGCAAGAGCCGCGTGCCGTCGCTACCGGGGTGTTCGGAAACCGGCTGGGCCAGCGCTTTCAGTGCCTCTTCAAGTGCGGGCAAGGCCGTGCGCAGGGACAGGGGCAAGAAATTTTCGGCCGCCTGTTTACGCGGGCCGTGATCGAGAGGCTGCCCGTGCAGCCAGGCACGTAACAGGCGTGCACGGTGCGCCGGGGCGGCACCCAGCGCCGCCAGCCGACGTTCGAGAGCGCCCAGGGTGGCGGGTACGCAGGCATCTGCGTTTATGTTTGCGCTGATGTTTGATGGGTCGGTAGAAAAATTCATGGCGGGGGTGGCGCGGCGTTATCGTGCATCGGATTCCGGTTTGAAACCCGTTCTTCAGGGCGGTGTGGAGGGTGAATGCTCCGGCCTGAAGGCCTGTGGCTAATCAGTGGCTTGTGCGGCTTGCGCACGGCGGGCATCGACGGCAGAAATTTCCGCCGCCTGCTCCTTGCTGAGTGTTTCGGTATTGCGGGGTTTGGCCTGGGCGCGCTGGGCTTGGGCGCGGGCCAGTGCAGCGGCAATGGCGGCTTTTTTGGCCGCTGCGGCAGGATTGGGTGCCGCCTCGGAATGCGTGCTCGGCGTGGCGGCAGTTTGGCTGAAGGCGGCCATGCGGGCCGATTTTTCGGCTTTTTTGCGCAGCAATCGCATTTGGCGGGCCTGGTAACGCAGCAGATAATGTTGCGCTCGCGCCGGGCTGTAGCGCGCAGAAGCCAGGCCACCCAATGCCGGTAAGTCGATGCACTCGACCGGGCAAGGCGGCAGGCAGAGGGCGCAGCCATTGCATTCGGCAGCGATGATGCTGTGCATCTGCTTGGCTGCGCCGACGATGGCATCCACCGGACAGGCCTGTATGCACAGGGTGCAGCCGATGCAGCGGGATTCGTCGATTTCGGCGCGCTGCGCCGGTGGCTCGGTTCCGGCAAGCGGCAGCAAGGGGCGGGCGAGCCGTTGCGCCAGGCGTGCAATGCCGGCGCTGCCGCCCGGCAGACAGCGGTTGTGTGCGGCACCCAGCGCCACGGCTTCGGCATAGGGCCGGCAACCGGGGTGACCACACAGGCCACATTGGGTTTGCGGCAAGAGTGCATCGATTGCCGCGATGAGCTCCGTCGTCATCAGCCTTTGCTACGCTGACGCAAGGCTGCGGCGGCGGCGAGGCCCATTTCCCCGATCAGTTCCGGGCCGCGGTAAATGAAACCGCTATACACCTGCACCAGGCTGGCTCCGGCTTCGATTTTGGCGGCGGCATCGGCACCTTTGAGAATGCCGCCGACACCGATGATGGGGAGCTCTCCGGCCAGCGCCTGGGAGAGTTTGCCGAGGACGGCGGTCGATTTGGCAAATACCGGCGCGCCGGATAAGCCCCCCGTTTCTTGGCTGTTGGGCAGATGTTCGACGCCTTCGCGCGACAAGGTGGTATTGGTGGCAATCACGCCATCGAAACGGTGGCGGCGCAGCGCATCGGCAATTGCCGTGATCTGCAAATCGTCGAGATCCGGGGCGATTTTGAGCGCCAGCGGTACGTATTTGCCGTGATCTTCAGCCAGTGCTGTTTGCCGCGCTTTGAGGCGGGATAGCAGTTCATCGAGGGCTTCGTCTTTTTGCAGTTCGCGCAGGTTTTTGGTGTTGGGCGAAGAGATGTTGACCGCCACATAGCTGGCCTGCGGGTAAACTTTTTCCAGGCAGACGAGGTAATCCTCGGTGGCTTTTTCCATCGGCGTGACGGCGTTTTTGCCGATGTTGATGCCGAGGATGCCGCCTTGTTTCGGGAAATTGGCGGCGCGCACGTTAGCAAGCAGGGCATCGACACCGGCATTGTTGAAACCCATGCGGTTGATGATGGCTTCGGCTTGCGGAATGCGAAACAGGCGCGGTTTCGGGTTGCCTTCCTGCGGGCGCGGGGTGACGGTGCCGATTTCGAGAAAACCGAAACCCAGTCCGGCCAGCGCATCGATGTGTTCGCCGTTTTTATCCAAGCCGGCGGCCAGCCCGACCGGGTTGGGAAAGCGCAGTCCCATGACTTCGACCGGATAGGCCGGGGCCGGTTTGGCGAGAATGCCGAGCAGGCCGGCCGATTTCATGGCGGACATGCCGCACAGGCCGATGCCGTGGGCGCGTTCGGCGTCTTGTGCGAAGAAAAATTGGCGAATCAGGGGGTAGAGCATGGCGGTTATTCACAGAAGCGGGCGCAAAGACCCGGTTAGAGGTTCGACAGCCGGTCGGGGCGGTCGGTAAAAAGGGCGCTGATGCCGCGCTGCAAGAGGCTGCGCGCCGCATCCGCATCATTTACCGTATAGCACAGGAGCGGTACCGCGTGCGCCTTTGCCTGCTCGAGCAAGGCGGCGTCCACGGCTGCGGCTGCGCAATGCAAGGTGCTGGCAGCCAGTTGGTGCAGATGATCCAGCCAATCCGGCGGCGGGGTTTCATAGAGCAGGCCGCGCCGGTAGTGCGGCAGTTTTTCCTGCATGACAGCGAGCGCCGTCAAGGAAAAGGAAGAAATCAGCATCTGCTCTGCCTGCGGCCAGAGCGTGGGCAGCTGCGCGGCGATGAGGGCGGCCGTGCGCTCGTCGGTGCCGGCGGCAGGTTTGATTTCGAGGTTGACCCAGAAGTCGTGCCGGGCGCAAAAATCGAGGGCTTCGGCCAGGCGCGCAATACGCTCACCTTGGCCGGCGTCCAGGGAAAATAGCAGTGCATCCGAGGTGTGCGCCACCGCGCCTTGGCCGTTGGTCGTGCGTTCCAGTGTTTCGTCGTGGATCAGGCAGGGCGTTTCGTCGCCGCTTAACATGACATCGAATTCAACGGCGCGGATGCCGCGTGCCAAGCTGGCGCGCAGCCCGGCCAGGGTGTTTTCCGGGGCCAGGCTGCCGCCGCAGCGATGCGCAATGATGCGCGGCAGCCTGAACCGGTGCGACATCAGAAGGGCTGGCTCTTTTTCAGGAGCGGATGCGCATTGAGCACCGAGTTGCCGCGCGCAACGGCGGTATCGAGCGCCGCCTTGGCAGGCTTTTTGTCGGTCCACACTTCATTGAGTTCTTCGTCGGCGATCAGGCGGGCGCGGTCGATGTTGACGAGGCGCGTACCGGGATCGTCGCTCTTGCCTTGCAAGGAAAGATAAGCCGCTTCCAGCATTTGCCGGCCGTCTTGCAGCAATTCGCTGGCCGCAGCTTTGCGGGCGGCGTCGGTGAGCGGCAAGCCGCCGTACTGGCGCACCAGTTCGACCTGGATTTTGGGCGAGAGCAGGAAAGAAACGAATTGTGCCGCGACCTTGTATTCTGCCGCCGGTTTGCCGGCACCGATCCACAGCGAAGGGCCGTTCGCCAGGCTGGGGCGACGTCCGCCGAAGACGTCGTCGTGGAAAGGCATGGGCGCGACACCGAGTTCGACGCCGCGCGCATCCTGGAAATTGGCATATTCGCGCGAATCGGTGGTGAGCATGGCGCAATGGCCGTCGCGGAATTGCTGGCTGGCTTCGTTGGTGTTGCCGAACAGGCGGAAGTAGCGGGCCTTGGTCCAGGTGGCCATCATGGCGACGTGCTTGACCTGCGGCAAGGCGTTGAATTTCAAGTTGCCCTTGTTATCCACCGCCGGGGTGCCGGACACGGCGCTGACATTGTCCAGATGCACCCAGGCCGGCCAGGAGGTCGAATAGGGGCAGTCGTAACCGGCGGCTTGCAGTTTGTCGAGGACGCCCTGCATTTCGAACCAGGTCTTCGGCGGCGCTTCCGGGTCGAGGCCGGCCTTGCGCAGGGCGTTCTTGTTGTAGAACAGTACCGGTGTGGAGTAAATGACGGGCAGCGCCACCACCTGTCCGCGCGCATCGGTGACGCCAGGGCGCAGCACTTCCGGCAAGGAGAGGGAAAGTTTTTGGCCGGCCTTGCTCATCATGCTGTGCAGCGGCACGAAATCCTTGGGCTGGCTCAAGGTGTCGCTCATCTGATAGCGGTTGATCAGGTTCAGGGTGGCCGGTTTGTCGTCTTTTTCCAGACGCATGAGTTTGATGTTCTGGCCGCTTTGTTCGCGGAAACGCTCGATCAGCTCGGCCAGGCGCGCCGCTTGCTCGTCGCTGAGATTGTGCGCCAGCGTCGGTTCGCTCGGCGCGGCCTTGCTGGCAGCGGGTTTGCTGGCCTTGGCCGGGGCTTTGGCAGCGGCGGGCAGGCTGAAAGTAAAGGCGAGGGAAAGGGCGAGAAACGCGGGGCGTAGTGACATGGATGACGACCTGACAGCAAAAAAGAGGCGCAATTATAGCGCGCGTGTTTTGTCTTTCACGCTAACTCAGCCCGTTGGCGACGGCCCATACCGCAGCCTCGACACGCGAGCGGAATTTCAGTTTTTTCAAAAGGTTACGGATGTGCACCTTGACCGTGCCTTCCATGATGTCGAGTTCGCGGGCAATCAGCTTGTTCGACAGACCAGCGGCCAGTTGCTTGAGAATGGTGGCTTCGCGTTCGGTCAGAGCGACCTGGCTGCGCTGTTCGACGATGCGTTCTTCGCGCAGCGCGGTAGCCAGCAGGCTGGTCAGTTCCGGGCTGATGGCGGTTTGCCCGTGCATGGCGGCATCGATCAAGGCGAGCATTTCGTCCGGCTCGTTATCTTTCAGGATGTAGCCGTCGGCCCCGGCGCGAATGGCGGCCACCAGATCCTCCGGCGCATTGGAGACGGTGACGAGGATGATGCGCGACTCGATGCCCAGGTCGCGCAAGGTGCTCAGGGTTTCGACGCCGCTCATGCCCTGCATGTTGAGGTCGAGCAGAATCAGGTCAGGATCGAGCTGGCGGGCGAGCTCGATGCCTTCCTGGCCGCTGGCGGCTTCGCCCGCCAGGCTAAAACTGTGTGCCAGTTCGAGTAGCTGGCTCAGGCCACGGCGAAACAAGGGGTGATCGTCGATGATCAGGACACGGGTGGTATCGGTCATGCGGTGCTCTCGGAATCGTTCTGGCGGTAGTGTTGCGGGGTGAATTGCAGCTGAATGCGGCAGCCCCGCCCGGGTTGGGAATCCACCTCGAGCGTGCCGCCCAGGATATGCGCCCGGTCGCGCATGATGGCGGTGCCGAAATGGTTGCTCGGCACGGCCCCGGGGTCGAAGCCGCGCCCGTCGTCAAAGATGTGGATTGTAACGCGCCGGCTTTCATCGACGCCGATATCGAGTCCGGCCCGCTGGGCCTGGGCGTGGCGCTCGGTATTGGAGAGCGCCTCGCGAATGATGCGGATGATGTGCATCTCCTCGTTGGCCGAGAGCACAAGCCCGGACATGGTGTTGTTGACGCTAAGTGGCGTGCCGATTTTTTTGGAAAATTCGGCCACGGTGCTTTCCAGCGCGGACTGGAAACCGCCCTCGTCGATACGCAGGCGAAAAGTTGTGATGAGTTCGCGCAATTCACGGTAGGCGCTGCTCAATCCGGTTTTCAGTTCGCTCAGGATGTCTTGCGGGTTGCGCGCCTCGTTAATGCATTTTTCTAAGCGGGTGACCTGAATTTTCAGGTAACTGAGCGATTGGGCGATCGAATCGTGCAGCTCGCGGGCAATTACGTTACGTTCTTCAAGCACGGCCAGGCGGTGCTTTTCTTCGGTGCGGCGCATGTTGAGCAAGGCGTTCGAGACATGGTGGCCGACGGTTTCCACGATGCGCGCTTTTTCCGGCGAAAGGGCAGTGCCTGGCGGCAGCTGGATGGGCAAGGCGCCGAGCTGGCCGCTGCTGTCGCCAATCGGCAAAATCACCAGGCTATGTTGCGCCGCTTGCTCGCTCAAAGGCTGGCGCGAGCGGATGAAACAGTTGCGGCAATCCATCTGCCGGCAGCACTCTTCGGCCTCGCCGGCGCTGAATTCGCCGATCACCGTGCGCGCCGGAAAATGGCCATGCTCGCTGATGCACAGCAGGGTGTTGCCGATCGCCAGTGCTTCGCCGACTTCAGCGAGAATCGATTCCAGCTGATCGAGCGTGAGGTCGCTGGCTGAAAGTTGCTGGCTGACGCGGTAAAGGAGTTCAAGCGATTGCTTGCTTTGCGTCAGCGCCTGTGTTTTTTCCGCCACCTTTTCTTCCAGGTGGGCGTACATGCTGGCAATTTCGCTGATCATGGTGTTGAAGGCGCGTCCCAGTTGCCCCAGCTCGTCGGCGGAAACGTGCTGCACGCGGGCGCTGAAAGAGCCGCGCGACACCGTTTTGGCGGCTTGCAAAAGCTGCGCCAGCGGCTGCACCAGATGGTGATGCAAGAGCCAGATGGTGATCGAGCTGATTAAAACGATCACCGCCAAAAGCCCCAGCTGGATCACGCGCAGCAGTTTGGCGCGGCTTTCCAGCTCGTCTTCGATGAGGCGTACGATGTCGTCGATATCGTCGACAAAATCCGGAATTTCTCGGGTGGCGGCCGAGAGTTGCTCGGAATGGCCGTTGGCAATGGCCATTTCCAGGGGGCGAATCTGGTTTTCCCAGCGCAGCAGCAGATTGCTCAAAGCACGGGCAGAAGGGGCGTCGGGCGAGGATTTGTTGGCGGCAAAACGCTCCAGCCAGAGGAGCCGGCGCTCGATCTTCAGAACGGTTTCCAGCGCCTGATTGCGTTTTTCTGGCTGCAGCAATTCGCTCAAAGTACGAAAACTGAGCATGCGCAAAGATCCGGAGACGTTGACTGCGCTTGCCCGGCCGCTGATGTCCTCGGCAATCATGGTGGAAATCAGGATGGAGATGATGGACAGCAGCGCCAAAAAACCCATGAGCGCCCCGATGCGCAGCAGCACCGAATGGCGTAAAGCCGGAAAGGAAGCGGAAAGTAGCTCAGAGCGCAGGCGCAGCATGGAAAAATTTTGGTGTAGTCATGATCTAAATGGGTGTAGCGCCACGCGCCGCCCGGCCAAGGGAGGGATTGTGCATGAGTTTGATTTCATTACGAAAGGAAAAAGCGGAGTAAGTGATCTGCTACCTCTTAAGGCGTAGTTATCTAGTTAACCCCCGCGCCGGGTAGGGGTATGCACCGCCGGCGGGCCTGACTAGGATGCCAGCTATCCGCTAACCGTGGCCTTTTCCGGCCTTGCCGAGGTGTTTCATGAATCTGTCCAGCGTCATTGTCATTCCGCATCCCGAGCATGTCGAATCGGTGTGCGCCGCCCTTGCGGCACTGCCCGGCGTCGAGGTGGCGCTGGTGTCGCCGGAGGGCAAGATCATCATCACCATCGAAACGCAAACCGACGGCGAAACCGTGCGCTGCTACGAAATCGTCAGTCAGCTCGATAAGGTGTTGTCGGCCTCGATGGTGTATCACCAGCAAGAAGATGCACCTGAAACCGAAATTACCGTGGCGGCCTGATCGTTACGTTGAAGCTGAAATTTTTCGAAATCTGAGGAGAGAAAAATGTCTGAAGTAAAAATGACGCGGCGTGATTTCATCAAAAGCAATGCCGTGGCCGCCGCCGCGGTGACCGCCGGTGTGGCGGCCCCCGGCACCTTGTTGGCGCAAGAGCGCGCCGCTGACGGCATTCGCTGGGACAAGGGGGCTTGCCGTTATTGCGGTACCGGTTGCGGCGTGCTGGTCGGCACCAAGGAAGGGCGCATCGTGGCCACGCAAGGCGACCCGGATGCGCCGGTGAATAAAGGGTTGAACTGCGTCAAAGGTTACTTCCTGGCAAAAATTCAGTATGGCAAAGACCGTTTGACCCAGCCTATGCTGCGCATGAAGGATGGCAAGTTCGACAAAAACGGCGAATTCGCGCCGATTTCCTGGGAAAAAGCCTTCGACATCATGGCCGAAAAGGTCAAGGCCACGCTGAAAGACCCCAACCAAGGGCCGCGCGGCGTCTGCATGTTTGGTTCCGGGCAATGGACGGTGTGGGAAGGTTATGCCGCCTCCAAATTGTGGAAAGCCGGGCTGCGCACCAACAGCATCGACCCCAACGCCCGTCACTGCATGGCCTCGGCCGTCACCGGTTTCATGCGCACCTTCGGCATCGACGAGCCGATGGGCTGCTACGACGACATCGAAAACGCCGACGTGTTCGCCCTGTGGGGATCGAATATGGCGGAAATGCACCCGATTCTCTGGTCGCGCATCACCAACCGCCGCCTGACCGCCAAGCACGTCAAGATTCACGTGCTCTCCACCTTCAGCCACCGTTCCTGCGAACTGGCCGATAACGAGCTGATCTTCAAGCCGCAGTCCGATCTGGCCATCCTCAATTACATCTGCAACTACATCATCCAGAACAAGGCGGTGAATGAGGCTTTCGTCAAGAAGAACGTCGGCTTCTTCAAGGGCGTCACTGACATTGGTTATGGTTTGCGCCCCAATCACCCGCTGGAGCAGGCCGCCGGCAACAACGGCTATCCCGGCCCGGACGGCAAGCCCAAGGGCGACCCGAACAAGCACACGCCAATCAGCTTCGAGGAGTTCGCCAAGTTCGTCTCCGAATACACGCTCGACAAGGCGCACGAGATTTCCGGCGTGCCGAAGGACCGCCTGGAGGCGCTGGCCAAGGCCTATGCCGATCCCAAGGTCAAGGTCACCTCCTTCTGGACCATGGGTTTCAACCAGCACACGCGCGGCACCTGGGTCAATAACATGATCTACAACGTGCATCTTCTGGTGGGCAAGATTTCCGA
>NZ_JBLJBW010000042.1:0-20106 GCF_047638095.1 Azonexus sp. | reverse complement strand
ACCAGGCCGGCGGCGATCAGGCCGCCGAGCGCGCCTTGCAGGGCGCCGAAGTAGTAGAAGGGGCGGCGGATGAAGGCATCGGTGGCGCCGATCATGCGCGCCACTTCGATTTCGGCGGCTTTGGCCATGACTTGCAGGCGGATGGTGTTGAAGGTGACGGCGATCAGCCCGACGGCAAAAAGCGCCGCCAGCAGCGTCAGGGCCAGTTTGCCCAGACGTAGGAAGGCATCGAAACGCTTCACCCAGGCGGTGTCGAGCTGCACATGAGCCACCTTGGGCCAGTCGGCGATTTCGGCGTGTAGCGCATCGAGTGCAGCGGGGGAGAGATTGGCAGGGTCGATGATGAAGGCGTCCGGCAAAGGGTTGCGCGGCAGGCTGGCGACGATGTCGGCCAGATCCTGCTTGGCTTGCAGACGCTGCAAGGCTTCGGCGCGCGGCACGAAGCGGGTGCTTACTTTGGGCAGTTGTTGCAGGCGCTGGCGGATTTCATCAACCTGCGCACTGGTGGCGCTGTGTTCCATGAAGACGCTGATTTGCTGCCCGCCGGAAGCGTTTTGGCCGAGGCTGCGCAAATTGTCGAGGACGATGTAGCCGAAAGCCGGCAGGGTGAGGGCGATGCCAATCGCAAAAAGAGAGAGCAGGGTGTTGAGCGGGCTGGCGAGCAAGCGCCGTATGGCCTGCGCAACAGCGGCGCGATGTTGGCTGAGCCAGGCCTTCATACCACCCTCCCGTGCCCGAGACGCAAGGCGTTGCCGTGGCAGGTTTCGATCCAGCTCTGGTCGTGCGTGGCGACGACCACGGTAACGCCGACGCGGTGAAAATCGCTGAACAGATAGCGGATGTCGGCGGCGGAATCCTTGTCCAGATTGGCGGTCGGCTCGTCGGCGAGCAGCACCGTCGGACGGTTGACGATGGCGCGGGCAATCGCCAGACGTTGCTGCTCGCCGCCAGAAAGGGCAATCGGCATGGCTTTTTCGCGTGCCAGCAGGCCCACCTTGTCGAGCGCCGCCTGCGCTCGGCGCACGGCATCGCGCGGCGAAAAACCGGCGATTTGCAAGGGCAGCAGCACATTGTCTAGCGCGTTGCGATCGAAAAGCAGTTTCTGGTCCTGGAAAATCAGGCCGAAATGCCGGCGCACGTAGGGAATCGCCCCCCGACGCAGGGCCGAGAGATTTTGCCCGTTGACCACCAGACTGCCGGAGGTGGGGCGCTCGATGGAGGCGATCAGCTTGACCAGCGTGGTTTTGCCCGCACCGGAATGGCCGGTGATCAGTACCATTTCCCCGGCATTGATGCGAAAACTCACGTCCCGCAGGGCTTCAAAACCGCCGGGGTAGCGCTTGGTCAGGTTGCTGGCGACGATCATTGGGCGAACAGGGCATCCACGAAATCGCGGGCGACGAAGGGACGCAGGTCGTCGATCTGCTCGCCGACGCCGATGAAACGGATCGGTTTCGGGCATTGCCGGGCAATCGCCGCCACCACGCCGCCCTTGGCGGTGCCGTCGAGCTTGGTGACGACGAGGCCGGTGACGCTGATCGCCTTGTCGAAGGCCTTGACCTGGGCCAGCGCGTTCTGGCCGATATTGGCATCGAGCACCAGCAGCGTTTCGTGCGGGCCTTCGGGTTCGATTTTCTGGATGACGCGGCGCACCTTGGCGATTTCGTCCATCAGGTGCAGTTGCGTGGGCAGCCGCCCGGCGGTATCGGCCAGCACCACGTCGATGCCGCGCGCTTTGGCGGCGGCGATGGCATCGTAGATGACCGCCGCGGGATCACCCGATTCCTGAGCAATGACGGTGACGTTGTTGCGCTCGCCCCAGGTCTGCAACTGCTCGCGGGCAGCGGCGCGGAAGGTGTCGCCGGCGGCCAGCAGGACGCGCTTGCCCTGACTCTGAAAATATTTGGCGAGCTTGCCGATGGAAGTGGTCTTGCCGGCACCATTGATCCCGGCAATCATGATGACGTAAGGTGAGTGGGTGCTTACATCGAGTGGCTTTTCAAGGGGTTGCAAAATGGCGTGCAAGGCATTGGCCAGGGCATCTTGAATGGCTTGCGGGGTATCGAGTTTGTCGCGCTTGGCAGCCTTTTTCAGTTCGTCGAGCAGGTGGGTGGTCGCTTCGATGCCGACGTCGGAAGTCAGCAGCAGGGTTTCCAGTTCTTCGAGCAGTTCGTCATCGACCTTGCCGCGGGCAAAAACCGATTTGAGTTTGCCGCCCCACTGGGCGCGGGTACGGGCCAGCCCCTGAAAAAGACGCTCGCGCCAGGAGGCTTTGGGTTCGCCGCTGTTCGCTTCAGTGCTGGCCTCGGTGCTCGCGGCGCTGGGGGCTGCCGGCGTTGCGGGGGGCGGGGTGGTTTTTTTGAGAAAACTGAACATGGGTGTTAAGGTCTGCTTCGCGTTTCGTGGTCAGGCAGCTCGCTCTGGCTGAACAAGCCAAACAGGCTGACAGGGCGGCGTGCTGTCGTTAAGATAGCGCCCCGCATACCGTTCGGATGAATGCAACAATAACGCCCGATTCTAGCAGAAAGCCCCTTCCCCTCATGCGTTACGCCCTCGCTTTCCTGTTCGCCAGCGGCCTCGTTCTTGCGCCACCGCTGGCGGCCAATCCCTATGAAACCCGGCTTGACAATGGTCTGCGCGTCATCGTCAAGGAAGACCGGCGCGCGCCCACGGTGGTGCACATGGTGTGGTACCGCATCGGTAGTATGGACGAGGTGGATGGCACCTCCGGTGTGGCGCATGTGCTCGAACACATGATGTTCAAAGGCACGCCGACGGTCGGCCCGGGCGAATTCAACCGGCGCGTGGCGGCGGCCGGCGGGCGCGACAATGCCTTTACGAGCCGTGATTACACCGCCTATTTTCAGCAGATTCCGAAAGAAAAACTAGGCGAAATGATGGCGCTGGAAGCCGACCGCATGCGACATCTGAACGTCGATGCCAAGGAATTTGCGCAGGAAATCAAGGTGGTGATGGAAGAGCGGCGCATGCGCACCGACGACGATCCGCAGGCCAAGCTGTTCGAGCAAATGAACGCCGTTGCCTGGCAATCCCACCCCTATCGCCGACCCATCATCGGTTGGATGAGCGACCTCGAAAACATGAACGCGGCCGATGCCAAAGCCTGGTATGAGAATTGGTATGTACCGAATAATGCCTACCTCGTAGTCACCGGCGATGTGGATCACCAGGCGGTGTTTGCGCTCGCCCAGCAAAACTATGGCGGGCTCGAAGGACGCGCTTTGCCGCTGCGCAAGGCCGTGGTCGAGCCGCGTCAGGAAGGCACGCGGCGCATCAGCGTGAAAGCGCCGGCGGAATTGCCGGTGCTCATCATGGCCTACAAAGCGCCGATTCTGCGCGATGTGAAAAACGATGGCGATCCGTACGCACTGGAGATTCTGGCGAGCATTCTGGACGGCCATGACGCGGCGCGATTCAATAAAAAACTCGTGCGCGAAGACAAAATTGCGCTTTCCGCCGGTGTCAGCTACGACAATACGGCGCGCGGACCCGGCATGTTTTATCTGTATGGCAGTCCGGCGGCAGGCAAAACGGTGGTGGAGCTGGAAACGGCCTTGCGTGCAGAAATCCGTCGCATTCAGGAACACGGCGTGACCGCGGCCGAACTCAAGCGCAGCAAGGCGCAGTTGATTGCCGGGCAGGTCTATAAGCTCGATTCGATGTTCGGGCAGGCGATGGAAATCGGCCAGCTGGAGGCGGTCGGCCTTTCCTGGAAAGACGCCGTGCCGATGCTGGAGCGTCTGCAAAAGGTCAGCGCAGCCGAGGTGCAGGCGGTGGCGAAAAAATATTTCGACGATGATGCGCTGGTGGTCGGTGTGCTCGACCCGCAACCCTTGGATAAAGAAATGCGCCGCCCGGCGGTGGCGGTGCGCCATTGAGCGCCGGAAAAATCATGATGAAAAAAACCATTTCCCGTAGCCGTGCCGTGTTTTTTGGCCTCGTGACCAGTCTCGTGTTCAGTTTGCCGGCGCAGGCCGGCGTGCAGATCGAACAATGGCAAACGGCGCAAGGTACGCGCGTCTATTTCGTGGCCGCGCCCAGTCTGCCAATTCTCGATGTGCAGATCGATTTTGCCGCCGGTTCGATGTTCGACCCGCAAGGCAAGGCCGGGGTGGCGGCGCTGACGCGTTCGGCGCTCGATCTGGGGGCCGGCCAGCGTGATGAAACGGCGATTGCCGAAACCTTGGCCGATCTGGGCGCAGTACTGGGCGGCGGTGTCGATACCGACCGCGCCAGCCTGAGCCTGCGTACCTTGGCCGATGTCCGCACGCGCGAGGCGGCATTGGCTGTATTGCGCGAAGTCGTGGCGCAGCCGCATTTTGCCGAGGACATCGTCGAGCGTGAAAAAATGCGCACCGTTGCCAGCCTGAAAGACGCGCTGACCCGCCCGGACAGCATCGCCGGTAAAGCCTTCTGGGCGGCCATGTATCCGCAGCATCCCTATGGCCAGCAGGCCAGCCCGGAAAGCGTGGCGCGCATCACGCGGGAGGATTTGCTGGCTTTTCATACGCGCCTCTATAACGCCACTAACGCCAGCATCACCTTGGTTGGTCCGTTGAGTCGTGGCGAATCCGAAAAAATTGCGCAGAGCTTGAGCGCCGCGCTGCCGGCCGGCCTGCCGCCGGCCTTGCCGCCGCCGCCCATCGCTCCAGCGGGGCAAGAGGTGGCTTTGGCGCACCCAGCGAGCCAGGCGCACATTTATTTGGGTTTGCCGGCGATCGAGCGCGGGCATCCTGATTTCTTTGCCCTGCAGGTGGGTAATTACACCCTGGGCGGCGGCGGTTTTGTCTCTAGCCTGGTCAAAGAGGTGCGCGATAAACGCGGATTTGCCTACAGCGTGTATAGCTATTTTGCCCCTTTGCGCCAGGTCGGACCTTTCCAGATTGGTTTGCAGACGCAAAAAAAACAGGCGGGGGCGGCGATCAAGGTGGTGCGCGAGGTTCTGGAAAACTTCCTTAAAACCGGGCCCAGCGCTGAAGAATTGGCGGCCGCCAAGGCGAATTTGTCCGGCAGTTTTCCGCTGCGTCTGGACAGCAATGCCAAATTGCTCGCCAATGTCGCGGCGATCGGTTTTTATGGACTGCCGCTGGATTATCTCGATACCTACCGGGCGCGCATCGAAGCGGTGACCGCCGAAGAGGTCAAAGCCGCCTTTGCTCGCCATGTGCGCGTAGCCGATTTGATTACGGTTACGGTGGCAGCGCAGTGAGTTGATCCCTGAGCTATGGCAAAAACCAGGGTGAGCGCCAGGATAAATGCCGGCGCGCGGGCAAAAAACAGCGCCAGGGAAAATAGCGTGCGCATCATCGGCGGCCAGTTTCGTCGTCGCCTGCTGCGTTTTCCCGACAGCATCGGTTTGCGCCCGACACCGGGCCGCGTGCGCGAAACCTTGTTCAACTGGCTGGGGCAAGATCTCAGCGCTTGGCGCTGCCTCGATCTTTTTGCCGGCAGCGGGGCCTTGGGATTTGAGGCCGCCTCACGCGGGGCCGCGCAGGTGGTGTTGGTGGAGAGTGCGCCGCGCGTTCTGGGGGCGCTGGAAGCCAACCGTGCCGCCTTGCAGCATCCGCCCAGCCTGCAGATTTGGCGGGGCGATGCGCTACAATACTTGGATTCTGCAACGACCAAGTTCGACCTGGTATTCATCGATCCGCCCTACCGGCAAGGCTGGCTGGAACGCATACTGGCCAAATTGGAGCGGGTGACCACCCCAGAAAGCCTGCTCTATGTCGAAGCAGAAAGCGCACTCGCCACTTTCGGCCCCTGGCGTTGTCAGCGCCACGGTGTCGCAGGTGAAGTTCATTACCATTTGATGCAGCAAGAAATACAGTAAAAAACAAACGCGAAAGCCTGCACATGCAAACTTTGAACCACCGCATCGCCATTTATCCTGGCACTTTCGACCCCATCACCCGGGGGCACGAAGACCTGGTGCGCCGTGCCGCCAGCCTGTTCGATCACCTGATTCTGGCGATTGCCGAAAGCCCCGCCAAGCAGCCGCGTTTCACCCTAGCCGAGCGCGTCGAGATGGCGCGCGAAGTGGTGGGCGATATTCCCAACCTCGAAATTGTCGGTTTCAACTGCCTGCTCATGCGTTTTGTCCGCGAGCGCGGGGCCAAGGTCGTGGTGCGCGGATTGCGTGCGGTATCTGATTTTGAATATGAATTTCAGATGGCGGGCATGAATCGCAGCGTCTATCCCGATGTTGAAACGGTCTTCCTGACGCCCGGCGAGCAATACATGTTTATTTCCGCAACGATGGTAAGGGAAATTGCACGATTGGGCGGAGATGTAGCAAAATTCGTTCATCCCACCGTGGAAAAGCGCCTGCGGGCAAACCACACTGCTTAAAAGAGAGAGGAAAAATTATGGCTCTGATGATTACCGACGAGTGCATCAACTGCGACGTCTGCGAACCGGAATGCCCGAACGAGGCCATTTCACAAGGCGCAGAAATTTACGTCATCGACCCGAAGAAGTGCACCGAATGTGTCGGCCACTACGACGAGCCGCAGTGCGTGCAAGTCTGCCCGGTCGATTGCATTCCGAAAGATCCGGGCAACGTCGAAAGCGAAGACCAACTCTGGGCAAAATACAGCGCCCTGACCGGTCAGCCCCGCCCCTGATTCTGCGCAGTAAAAGAAACCCCCGCCTGTTTTTGCAGTGCGGGGGTTTTGTCTATGGTGTTGCCGGAGGGGGCTTGGCTTTCGATTGATCTATATTGTACGCACCAGGCCGGGGCATCAGCCGTCATTTCAGGCCGGTTATTTTAAGCAATCGCCAGTTCATCCAGTTGTTCTGTTGCCAGTAATTCCTGAACGCGGGCTTCCATAGTGTTGAGCATGCGGATTTGCTCCTCCTGGGCAGCGCCGACGCCGTTTAATTCGGCAATGCGGTCTTCCAGCGTGTCGGTAGCCTGGTGGATGCGTTTGATGCTTTCCAGGCGGCGCTTGAGCTGAATTTGGTGTTCGCGCACCTGGGTTTCCATGGGAGCCATGATGGCGCGCAGCCAGATTTCGGCGTCTTTGTTGGCCCGTTCAAAGGCCCGGCGTACCTGCACGGCGACTTCTTCAAAGAATTTTTGCGTGATGTTTTTCTTGTCGTGCGTCAGCAGCGACAAGGTCGAGCCGAGGTGGCTGTTACACCAGTTTTCCAGACGATCCAGTTCTTTTTCGTAGCGCAGCAGGGAAAAGGTGGTGGGCGAGCCGAGTTTGAGGCCGTGTTCGACGGTGAATTTTTTGTACACCATCTCCATCATGGAGAGGATTTCGCCGATTTCGTGGCTGGAGTCAGCCAGGGCGCGCCGCGACTGGCCAAAAAATTCCTTCATTGCACCGGCAAGATTTTTCGAGAAACTCGCCTCCAGCATGGCCTCGCGCGTTTCGCCGGTGAGTTGGCGCAGACGGTCCAGGCCAAGGTGAGAGAAAAGATTATTGGTGAGCGTGGAAAACACGCTGCGCACGGCGTAGTAACGCTGCAAACCCTGCTCGAATTCGTCTTTTTCAGTGCGCACCTTGCCCATCATGTACTCGACGACCCCCCGGTTTTTGCCGCGCAATTCGGTGAGTTCGGTGAGTTGTTCCTGCAAGCCGCTGGCGCGCGATTCAAGCAGCGCACGCACGCGCAGGGCGACGTCGTTGAATTCTTGCGCCGTGCTGTCGCAGACGATGTCGCGTTTGGCCGGGATCAGTTCGTCGGACAAGGCGGTTTCGAGCAAGGGCAGGCGGCTGCGCGCGAGCAGGTCGATATCCTGATTGATCTTGGCGACCAGCCCTTTTTGTGCCGAGACCGGGAACACCTGGCTGGGCGGCAGTTCGAGGATGGCGGCTGATTGTTCGACTTGGCGCGCGATTTCTGCGTTGATGGCGGCTTCGGTTTTGAGCTCATCCCATTGGCCGTCGATTTTGTTCAAAACGACGAGCCGTCCGCGCTTGGTCGTGCTGCCGCGGCAAATGTGTTCTTTCCAGATTTCCAGGTCGGATTGCGTGACGCCGGTGTCTGCCGCCAGAATGAACAGTACCGCATGGGCATTGGGCAGCAGGGAGACGGTGAGTTCGGGTTCTGCGCCGATGGCGTTTAAACCCGGGGTGTCGAGAATGACCAAGCCTTGTTTGAGCAAGGGGTGGGGGAAATTGATCAGGGCATGGCGCCAACGTGGAATTTCCACGAGGCCTTCAGCGTCCGGGCGATACAAGGCGTTGTCTTCATTGCCCCCGGCAAACCCCAGACGCTCGGCCTCCTCCTGGCTGACGCGGGTCACTTCGCTGACGTGACTGAGTGCTTCTTGCAGGCTTTCCGGCGAGGTGACGTTGATCGGCAGGCGCTCCCATTGGTCAGGAAAACGCTTGTATTCGCCGACGCCGGTATGGGCCGAGCGTGTCTGGATGGGTAAAAGCTCAACTTGCGGCGGTTTGCTGGCATCGAACAGCAGTTCCGTCGGGCACATGGTGGTGCGCCCGATCGAGGAGGGCAGCATGCGGTCGCCGTAATCAGCAAAGAAAATGGCGTTGATCAGCTCCGACTTGCCGCGCGAAAATTCGGCGACAAAGGCGACATTGAGGCGGTCTTCAGCAAGGCGGTCGAGCAGTTGGCCGAGGCGTAAATCGATCTGCCCGTCGGAGAGTTCGTTGTCGGTCAGCCATGCCTGAAATTCGGCGATGTCGTTGGCCAGCAGGGTGCGCCAGGCGGTGTAGGCGGCAAACTGGTGAGCGAGCGTCATATATCAATGTCCTTGGAGACGAAGCGCTTGGCAATTTAGCACAAATGTCATGGCTTAGCGCTGGCAGCCTGGGCAATAAAAGGTGCTGCGCCCGGCTTGGCGAATCTGGCGCACGGTGTTGTTGCAGCGCCGGCAGATTTGTCCGGCGCGGTCGTAAACACCGGCCTGAATCTGAAACCAGCCGGGGCTGCCGTCGCTGTGCACGTAGTCACGAATGCTGCTGCCGCCGGCGGCAATCGCTTCGCTCAAGGTGGCGACAATCGCCGCGGCCAATGTTTCGATGCGGGTAAAACTGATGCGCGAGGCGGCGCGCAGCGGAGAAATGCCAGCACGATACAGACTTTCAGACGCATAAATATTGCCCACGCCGACCAGTAAATGACTGTCCATCAAGACCGGCTTGATTGGGCCATTGCGCCGCGCCAGTGCGTCATGCAGCCAGGCGGCAGTAAATTCAGGGGAGAGCGGCTCGATACCCTGCACGGCCAAGAGCGGGTGCGAGAGTACGCTCTGCGCCGTTCCCGCTTGCCATAGAACCAGGCCGAAGCGGCGCGGATCGGTGAAGCGCAAAAGCTGGGTGGCAAACTGCCAGTCGATGTGGTCGTGTTTTTGTGGTGGAGCCCCCAGTGGCGCAAAACGTAAGCGCCCACTCATCCCCAAATGCACGATCAGACTGCCTTCGCCTTCTGCGCTCAGGCAGTCGATCAGAAGATATTTGCCCCGCCGGCGCACCGCGCGCACCACGCTGCCCGGTAGCCCGTGGGCAAGGTCTGCTGGCACCGGCTGGCGCAAACGCGCCTGGCGCACCGTCATGGCCAGGATCTCCTGCCCGAGTAAGGCGGGTTCTATCCCGCGCCGGCAGACTTCAACCTCGGGTAATTCCGGCATGCTCTCGTTCCTCCTCGCTTTCCTCGCGTTCTTTCCTTGTGCGCTTTCCTCGCACGCTTTCCTCGAATACCATCGCACACTTGCCCGCCATAGTTGTCCGTTATTATGCGGTCAAACCTCGCCGTCATCTGGAATCGATCATGCGCCGTTTGCGTCCCCTGTTGGCCCTTGCCTTTGCCGTTGCCTTGCCTGTTTCGGCTGCGCCGCCCGTAGCCAATGAGGAAGATTTACTCGGGCGCACCGTGTTTCAGGTCTTGCTTGGCGAATTGGCCTTGCGTGAAGGGGCGGTCGATCTTTCTTTGCAGGCTTGGGCCGATCTGGCGCAGCGCACGCGGGAGCCGAAAGTCATCGCCCGGGCAGCGGAAATCGCCGGTTATTCTGGTAACAATGTGCTGGCCTTGCAGCTCGTGCGCCGCTGGCAGGAATTAGAACCGGATTCGCCTGATGCGCGCCGCACCCAGGTGGCCTTGCTGATACAGGCGCGCGAACTGGAGGCTTTGCCGGGTCCGCTGGCGGCGCACCTGGCTGCCGAGCGCGCTGCGGATGCAACGGTTTTTCCAGGCAGCTTGTTGCATCTGAACCGCATGTTTGCACGGGTTCCGGATAAGCGCGCCGTGTTCACGCTGCTGGCAAACGCACTCGAGCCGCATCGCGATCTGCCAGAAGCTCATTTTGCGCTGGCGCAGGCTGCCCTTGCGGCAAGCGATGAAAGCGGCGCGCAGCAGTTCGTGCAGCGCGCCCTGGCTTTGCGCCCCGATTGGGAAGCGGCCGCCGTGCTGCATGCCAAGCTGCTCGAGCGCAATTCGCCGGACGAGGCCATCGCATTTTTGAAAAAATTCAGCAAAAACCAGCCGCAAGCGCAGGAAGCGCGCCTGGCCTTGGGACAAATGCTGGTGACCAGCAAGCGCCTCGATGAAGCGCGCCCCTTCTATTTGCAGCTGGCCAAGGATTTTCCGGAGCAGCCGGCTGTTTTGTACCCGGCCGCCCTGCTCGCCTTGCAGGACAACGACCGCGCCACCGGGCAAGGTCTTCTGGAGCAGCTCCTGGCCTTGCCGCATATCGACAAGAACAACATCCATTACCTCTTGGGCCAACTGGCGCAGGAAGCCGGGCAGGCGGATACGGCCTTGGCGCATTTTCGCCAGGTCAAAGAAGGCGAGCGCTTGGTGCCGGCGCGGGCGCGTAGTGCGATCATTTTGCTCAAGCAGAACAAGCGCGAGGAAGCCTTGGCCTTGCTGCATGGCACGGCGGGACGCACGCCAGCAGAGAAAAGTCAGCTCTTCTTGACGCAAGCCCAGCTGTTGCGCGAAGAGGGCAAGGAGGCCGAAGCGCTGGAAACCTTGCGCCGTGGCTTGCAACAGCTGCCGGAAGACGCCGACCTGCTGTACGACACCGCGCTCACCGCAGAGCGCCAGGGGCAGCACGCCGAGATGGAAAAACACCTGCGCCATTTGATCAAGTTGCAACCGCAGCACGCGCACGCCTTAAATGCCCTGGGTTACTCCTTGGTGGAGCGTAATTTACGCCTGGATGAAGCGGCAGAGCTTTTGCAGCGCGCCACCCAGCTGGCTCCGGAAGACGCTTTCATCATGGACAGCCTGGGCTGGCTGTATTACCGCCAAGGCAAGTTGCCGCAAGCTTTGACGACTTTGCAGCAGGCCTATCGTTTGAAGGACGACCCGGAAATCGCTGCCCATTTAGGTGAGGTGCTCTGGCAGATGGAGCGGCGCGACGAAGCCCGCCAGCTCTGGCGGAGCGCCGTTGAGAAGAATCCCCAAAACGCCGCTTTGCAAAGCACGCTGCGCAAATTTCAGCCGTGATGCGCATTTTTGGCGCGCTGCTGGCGCTGACTCTGGGGGCGTGCAGCAGCCTGCCGCCAGCACCCGGCGCCAGCCTGCCGGCACGCAGTAGCGTGCAGGATTTCACGCTCGAGGGCCGCTTTGCGCTGCAGATCAAACGCGCTGAAGCGCCGAGCGAAAAGGCTGCCGGGCGGGTGTATTGGCAACACGATCGCGCCGGCGGCGCAGACCGCTTGCGTTTATCGACGCCTTTGGGGAGTGGCCTGGCGGAAGTGCACTTCGACAAAAATCGCGCCGTGCTGACCACGGCGGACCGCCAGCAGCGTAGCAGCGAAGATCCTGCCCGCTTGTTGCAGGACGCCACGGGCTACCCCTTGCCGCTGACGCAGTTGCCGCATTGGCTGTTGGGGCGGCCCCAGGCAGGAGAAACGCTGGAGCTTGACGAACAGGCGCGCCCTTCGCGGCTCATTTCCCCGCCTTGGCGCGTGGCCTACCGTTACCCGGACACTTCGCCGGATGCCCTGCCGCAGCGCCTGGATATTACGCATCCGGAAATCGAGTTGCGCCTTTTTATTGAACAATGGCAAAGCCCATGAACTGGTCAAGTACCTGGCCCGCGCCGGCTAAGTTGAATCTTTTTTTACATATTCTGGGCCGCCGCCCGGATGGTTATCACCTGTTGCAAACGGTGTTCCGCTTCATCGATTGGGGCGATGATTTGAATTTTGCGCCGCGCGATGATGGGCAAATCGTGCTGTTGACGCCAACGCCGGGTGTGCCGCCGGAGGAAGATTTAACGCTGCGCGCTGCGCGCAGCCTGCAACGGTACACAGCTTGCCGGCAGGGTGTCAGTATTTCCTTGAAAAAAAATCTGCCTATGGGCGGCGGTTTGGGTGGCGGATCTTCAGATGCTGCGACGGTGCTCGTCGCGCTCAATCATCTTTGGCAAACTGGCGTGGCGCGCAGCGAATTGGAACAGTTGGGGCTGTCGCTGGGGGCTGATGTGCCGGTGTTCGTGCACGGTCAGAATTGCTTTGCCGAAGGGGTGGGTGAGCGTTTTACCGATTTGGCCTTGCCGGCGGCGACGTATCTCATTGTGCACCCCGGGGTGCATGTGCCGACGGCGGCGATTTTTGGCGCACCGGAATTGTGCCGTAGCACACCGCCGCTCGATCCTGCACATTGGTGCGTCGGCGAAGGGCATAACGATCTGGAAAAGGTGGCCTGCGCCGCATTTCCGGAAATCGCACACCTGCTGGCGGTGTTACGCGATGTTGCACCGCAAGCCTTGATGACCGGTTCCGGAGCCTGCATTTTTGCCGCTTTTGCCGATGCTGCGGCCGCGCAAGCCGTGCAGGCGCGGCTGCCGGCGCATTGGCGGACAAAAATTGCCCAGGGGCTGGCGCAGCACCCCTTGGCGGGGATCGTGTGATGTGTTTGGCGGCCACGCGGCCCGAAAATTTCGCGCATGGCTGGATTTTCCTGAAAACTTCCGTATAATTCGCGGCTCGTTCATTTGCGGACCCGCAAGAACGCCCGCAGGGGAGTCGCCAAGTTGGTCAAGGCACCGGATTTTGATTCCGGCATTCGAAGGTTCGAATCCTTCCTCCTCTGCCAGTTTTTCTCCGGGCAGGTCAGCGACCTGCCTTTTTTCGTTGGATCGAATTTTCGTTGAGTCGAACCGGGCAAATCGCCACGCGTGATTTTTCCGATGGGATACGCGCTATGGCCTACAACAGCTTGATGGTTTTTGCCGGTAATGCCAATCAGAAATTGGCAACCGACGTTGCAAAACGACTCAATGTCGATCTCGGGCGCGCCGATGTCGGGCGGTTTTCGGACGGTGAAGTCAGCGTCGAGCTGCAAGAACATGTGCGCGGACGCGACATTTTCGTGCTGCAATCCACCTGCGCCCCGACCAACGATAACCTGATGGAACTCCTGGTCATGGTGGACGCCCTGAAGCGCGCTTCTGCCGGCCGTATCACTGCGACGATTCCCTACTTTGGCTATGCCCGCCAGGATCGCCGTTCGCGCTCTTCGCGGGTGCCGATTGCGGCCAAGCTGGTGGCGAACATGCTGGCTGCCTCCGGTGTCGACCGCGTGCTGACCATGGACTTGCATGCCGAGCAGATTCAGGGTTTCTTTGATATTCCTGTCGATAACATTTACGCCCTGCCCATTCTGCTGCAAGACATCGAAAAGCAGAATTACGAAAATCCCATGGTCGTTTCGCCTGACCATGGCGGCGTGGTGCGCGCCCGTTCGCTTGCCAAGCGTCTGGAGTGCGAGCTGGCGATTATCGACAAGCGCCGCCCGAAGGCCAACGTTGCCGAAATCATGAACATCATCGGCGATGTCAAAGGCCGCACTTGTATTTTGATGGACGATATGGTCGATACCGCTGGCACCCTGTGCAAGGCGGCGAGTGCGCTCAAGGCCAATGGCGCAAGCAAGGTGGTGGCCTACTGTACCCACCCGGTGCTCTCCGGCCCGGCCATCGAGCGTGTCAATGGCTCCGACCTGGATGCGCTGGTGGTGACCGACACCATCCCGCTGCGCTCGGACGCCGAAGGCTGCCCACGCATTCGCCAGCTTTCTGTGGCGGAAATTCTGGCTGAAACCATTCGCCGCATCAGCAACGAAGATTCGGTGTCCTCCCTTTTTATTGATTAAGTTTTTTTAACCTTCCCGTTCTGGTCGCGGTACGGGAAATTTTTTGGAGTAGTTCCATGCAATTTGAAGTCATTGCTTCTGCACGCAGCGTTCAGGGATCGGGTGCGAGCCGCCGCCTGCGCCGTGCGGGTACCGTTCCGGGTATCGTTTATGGTGGCGAAGCCGCTTCGGTGGCCATTGAAACCAATCACAACGATCTCATCCTGAAGCTGAAAAAAGAGGCTTTCCATTCTTCCATCATCAATCTCGTGATCGATGGCAAAAAAGAACAGGTGCTGCTGCGCGATTTCCAGAAGCACGCGTACAAGCCCCTGGTGCTGCACGTCGATTTTCAGCGTGTCGATGCCAAGCGCGAGCTGCACATCAAGGTGCCGCTGCACTTCGTGAACGAAGACGTTGCGCCGGGCGTCAAACTGGGCGGCGGTCTGGTCAATCACATCACCAGCGAAATCGAAATTCAGTGTCTGGCCAAGGATCTGCCGGAATTCATCGAAGTCGATGTCGGCGCGCTGAAGCTTGGCGAAAACATCCACGCTTCGCAACTGAAGCTGCCCAAGGGCGTGAGCCTGCCCAAGCACGGCGACGAAGATCCGGTCATCGTCAGCATCGTCGGTAAGGGCGGTGCCAAAGAAGAAGCGGCTGCCGAATAAGTTGCCCGCACTTGCACGATTGGCCGCCGCAGCGAGATGCCCGGCGGCCTTTTTGCATAACCCCACGCGGATTGACGCCTTATGAATCTGCCTCGTCTCATCGTCGGTTTGGGCAACCCCGGCGCGGATTATGCCGCGACCCGGCACAATGTCGGTTTTTGGTACGTGGATCGTCTGGCGGCACAGTTGAAAACCAGCCTCACCCCGCAGGCCAAATTTTTTGGTTTGGCGGCGCGCGCCGGGGATTTTTGGCTGTTGCAACCGAGCACCTTCATGAATCGCTCCGGGCAGGCAGTTGCCGCGCTGGCCAATTTTTACAAGATCGAAGCGAGCGAAATTCTCGTCATTCATGATGAGCTGGACTTGCCGCCCGGCGGCATTCGCCTCAAGCAAGGCGGAGGCAATGGCGGCCACAATGGTTTGAAAGATATTCAGGCCAGGTTGGGCACGGCCGATTTCTGGCGTTTGCGCTTAGGTATCGGGCATCCGCGCACGCTGGGTTTGGCGCAGCAGGTGGTTGATTTTGTTTTGCATCCGCCGCGCAAAGAAGAACTGCCCGCGATCGAACAGGCGCTGGATCGCTGTCTTGCCGCCTGGCCTTTACTGGCTGCCGGCGATTACGCCAGCGCGCAAAAGGATTTACATTCGGCGAAACGCGAAAGCTGAGCGCTAGCCGCAGCGGGCCACGCTTGCACCTTTATTTCTCCTCAATTTTTCAAGGAACTCTCCATGTCTCTTCAGTGCGGTATCGTCGGCCTGCCCAATGTGGGCAAATCCACGCTCTTCAACGCCTTGACCAAGGCCGGCATTGAAGCGGCGAATTACCCCTTCTGCACTATCGAGCCGAACGTCGGCATCGTCGAAGTGCCGGACCCGCGCCTGGCGCAGCTCTCGGAAATCGTCAAGCCGCAAAAAATTCAGCCGGCCATCGTCGAATTCGTCGATATTGCCGGCCTGGTTGCCGGAGCGTCCAAGGGCGAAGGGCTGGGCAACCAGTTTCTCGCCAACATCCGCGAAACCGACGCCATCGTGCACGTCGTGCGCTGTTTTGAAGACCCCAATGTGGTGCACGTCTCTGGCAGTGTCGATCCCATCCGCGACATCGAAGTGATCGACACCGAACTGGCGCTCGCTGACATGGCCACCGTCGAAAAAGCGCTGAACCGCTACAAAAAACCGGCCAACGCCGGCGATAAGGAAGCCAAAATCCTGGTTTCTGTGCTGGAAAAATGCATGGCGCAGCTCGATCAGGGCAAACCCGTGCGCGCACTCGACCTTTCCAAGGAAGAACACGCCAACCTCAAGCCCTTCTGCCTCATCACCGCCAAGCCGGTGCTCTACGCTGCCAACGTCGCCGACGACGGTTTCCAGAACAACCCGCTGCTCGCCGCCGTCGAGCAACACGCCGCCGCCGAAGGTGCCGAAGTGGTCGCCCTGTGTGCCAACATCGAAGCCGAAATCGCCGATCTCGAGGACGCCGACAAAGCCGAATTCCTCGCCGACATGGGCCTCGCCGAACCCGGCCTCGACCGCCTCATCCGCGCCGGCTACAAACTCCTCGGCCTGCAAACCTACTTCACCGCCGGCGTCAAAGAAGTCCGCGCCTGGACCATCCACGCCGGCGACACCGCCCCGCAAGCCGCCGGCGTCATCCACACCGACTTCGAACGCGGCTTCATCCGCGCCCAAACCATCGCCTTCGCCGATTTCATCCAGTACAAAGGCGAGCAGGGGGCCAAAGAAGCCGGCAAGATGCGGGCGGAGGGCAAGGAATACATCGTCAAGGATGGGGATGTTTTGAATTTTTTGTTCAACGTCTAACCAAGCTGTTTTCACGGTGTTTCCTGGAATGCTGCGAAAACATGAAAACCCAACAAAACCGCGCATTTGCGCGGTTTTGTTTCAGTGCTATTGGCAGCCCTGGCGGCAGGAGGGGTGCCAACTTCGTAACATCGTAGCGTTACGATAGTTACTGCCTGATCGCTCGGGGCAGCGATCGCAGGTATTTGCTTTCAAGAATAAATAAAGTTCATTAAAATGGTGTTTACGCATTCTTTTTCGCGTCAAGAGCCTTAAAAGTGACTTTTCATCTATCGACTTTCGCTGAAATCTTGCAGGCACTGGGTGTGCGTCTGCGCGAGCAGCGGCTTGCCCAATCGCTGACGCAGCGTGAACTGGCGCAAATGGCCGGACTGTCCTTGGGGGCGTTGCGCAAACTCGAAAGCGACGGTCAGTGCTCGCTGGAAACGCTGGTCCGTGTCGCGCAGGCACTTGGCTTGCTGGAGGCGCTGGACGATCTGTTCGTGCTCAAACGGCAATCCATCGCCCAGATGGAACGGGTGAACCTTGTCAGCCGCCGCCAGCGTGCGCCGCGGAAGAGAACATCATGAAAACGCTTACCGTGCATTATTGCGGTTGGGGCGAGGACTGGCCGTTGGGGCGACTGGCCGATGACGGTCAAACCCTGCTCTTCGAATACGCTCCCGAAGCCTTGGCTCAGGGCTTGGAGCTGTCGCCCCTGCACCTCAAGCTGCGGGCCGATGCCTACGGAAGTTTTCCGGCCCATTTGCACCGCCTTCCGGGCCTGATTGCTGACAGCCTGCCGGATGGTTGGGGTTTGCTGCTGATGGATCGCCTGTTTCGGCAACAGGGCCTGCGTTATCCCGGGCCGCTGGACCGGCTGGCCTTCATTGGTGAGCGCGCGATGGGCGCGTTGCGCTTTGTTCCGGCAAGCGACGCCGGCGCCCACGAACCCGACTGGTCCTTGCTGGCGCTGGCCGAGCAAAGCCGCCTCGCGCTCGCGGGCGAGGCGGGGGCAGCCCTGCGCGAACTTGCGCTCACCGGCGGCTCACCGCAAGGGGCTCGACCCAAGGCCTTGGTGCAGTACGACGCAACGACCGGGCAAGTCAGCACCCGTCCGGATGCGCCCGGCAGCCCCTGGCTGGTCAAGTTTCCGGCGCAGAACGAACACAAGGAGGTCTGCGTCATCGAGCAGCTTTATGCCGAGTTGGCTCTGAATTGCGGACTGGATATGCCCGAAAGTCGCTGGTTCGACCTGGGCCCAGAACTGGCCGCCTTCGGTGTTGCGCGCTTCGACCGGGAGGCTGGGCAACGCGTCCCGGTGCACAGTCTGGCGGGTTTGTTGCAGGTGGATTTTCGCCTGCCCGGTGCCACCGACTACACCGCCTTCCTGCGCGCCACTCGTTTCTTGACGCGCGACGAGCGCGAAGTGGAGAAAGCCTACGCGCGCGCCGTCTTCAATGTGCTCTTCCACAACCGGGATGATCATCCCAAAAACTTCGCCTGGCGTCTCGGGCCTGACCGGCGCTGGCGTCTGGCACCGGCCTTCGATCTGACCTTCAGTGTAGGCCCGATGGGCCAGCATCACCTGGACGTGTGCGGCGAAGGTGCCGCCATCGAACGCCCGCATCTATTGCGCCTGGCGAAAGAAGGGGGTGTTGAAACGAAACAGGCGCAGGAGATCATCGAGCGCATGTTGCTGCAGGTAAGCGTATTGGGCGAACGGCTTGAGCGCGCTCCGATCAGGCAGAGGACGGCGCAGCAGATAAAGTCCACCATTGACGTCTGTTGCCGGTATCTGGAACGCTGAATTCGGGCCGGCGCAACAGGAAATCTACTTTGCGTAGCCCCAGCCTTTCAGGCGGCTGTAAGCGTATTCTGCCGCCTTGCCTTGACGTTGTTTGTTGAGATAACCGGCGTATTGTTGGGCGGCTTCCTGGCGTTTGCCCATGCCTTCCAGAGCGACACCTTTGAGAAAACCAATGCCAGCGTCGCCGGGGAGCATGCGGTCGTAGCGGTCGAGGTTGGCGTAGGCGCTGGCGGGGTCTTTCAAGCCGAGGGCGAGGGCGCCGGCGAGTTTGTGGGCCTGTGCTTCCTGCGGATAAATTTCCTTGGCCGCGTTGGCGTAGGCCAGTGCCTCGCGTGATTTGCCTTGGGCTTCCAGGCATTGCCCCATGAGAACGTTGCTGGCGTAGTCGCGCGGAGTTTTTTGCAGGGCGTTGCGAAATTGTCCTTCGGCCTTGTCGTAAGCCTTGCCGGCCATGGCGGTTTCACCGTTCTGGCAGGCTTCGATAGTGGGTTTGATGCGGCGCAGGCTGGCGGTGCTGTCCATGAAGCGCTGGCGGTTGGCATCGCGTTTCAGGCTGGCGGCGTATTGCGTGTTGGCAAGTTTTTGTGCGGTGTCGCGCCGCTCCACGCTCATCGGGTGGGTGGAAAACATGGTTTGCAGCATGCCGGGCTGCTCTTTTTGCTGGCGCACCAAAAGTTCGTGCAGTTGCGTCATGCCGCTGGCCGGGTAGCCGGCGCGCACCATGTATTCTTGGCCGAGCGCATCGGCTTCGCGCTCGTTTTCACGCGAGTAACCGGAGAGCAGCAAACTCGCTCCGAGTTGTCCGCCGATGGACGCCAGCGCGCCCCATTCGCTGCTCGATGCGGCAATGCCGACACCGGCCATGGCGACCGAGGCAACCATGGATTGCCCCTGGCGCTGCGCTGCATGACGCGCGTTGACGTGGCCCATTTCGTGGCCGAGCAGGGCGGCGAGTTCGGCTTCATCCTGCAAATCGACCAGAATGCCGCGCGTCACCCCCATCGCGCCGCCGGGGAAAGTGTAGGCATTGACGTAATTGGCGTTTAGCACGCGGTAGGAATAGGGCATGTTCGGGCGGTGCGTGAGTTTGTCCATGCGCTGGCCGATCGAGCTGACGTAACTGTTAACCTGGGCATCCTGAATCGGGCCTAAGTCAGTGGAAAATTGTTGCGGCGCGACCTCCTGGTCGACCGCCCTTTCCTGTGCTTCGCTCATGCCGACCAAAATGGATTTGCCACCGACCGGCGATTGTGCGCAGCCGGACAGGGCGGCGGCTCCGAAAAACCACAACACATCGCGCCGGCTCAGTGTTTGGCGGCCAAGGCGTAAGGCAAGAGCGTCATTCGTGGGCATGGGGAATCCTTTTTTGCACAGGGAGCGCTGATTCTGGCACGCGCGGCGCTGAGGTCAAGTTGCGTCTTGTAAAGGCAATGTAAGCGGGGGTGGGAGCGGACAAAAAAAGGGCAGCTTGCGCTGCCCTTTGGCTGGAATTTATCCGCTGTGGCTTACTTCTCTTCTCCCCCCACGAAGAAGGAGATGAGATAGACGATCAAGCCGACGAGGAACATGACGCCGGCCCATTCGCGCATCCAGTAGAAGAGCGTGACCTGGTCTTGCGTGGCCATGAAGGACATGGGCTGCTCGGAGACGCGCTGCAGCCAGACTTGCAGGATGCCGGCGGCGGTGAGGAACAAGGTGATGAAGACCATGGCGATGGTCATCAGCCAGAAGCTCCACATTTCCATG
>NZ_JBLJBW010000041.1:0-21247 GCF_047638095.1 Azonexus sp. | reverse complement strand
ATGGACTCGACCAGTTCGACCGAGCATTCTTCGTTGCCCGGCAGGGCGCAGATCTCGTCCAGACCGGCGATTTCCTTGAGAACGAATTGCATATCACGCAAGGGGGCGACGTAAGTACTCATGCACAGCTTCCTTTCAGACTAAACAGCGCCCGCAAACGGGCACCAAAAGCCCCGCCAAAACGGGACATGTAATTTATTCGGGCTGACAAGGATGACCCCGCGCGCCGGCGGAATCGTCTCCTCTCAACTTGCCGGAGTGCTGTTCTCCTTGAATGGCAAGCGTTCTTTTCTTTTATGGGGGCGAAGCATGGCAAAACAGTCTTACGCAAGTATTGATGCAATGTAACAGAAGATTACAAAGGCAGCGGCGCAAATGTCTTGCGCCACGCCAAGACTCGGCAGGCTGCCGGGGCGGGGTAAAATCCGCCCATGACCTCTGCACACTACGTTCATCTGCGCCTGCATTCGGAATACTCCGTCACCGACGGCATCGTGCGCCTCAACGACGCGATCAAGAGCGCCGCCACCGATGCCATGCCGGCACTGGCCTTGACCGATCTGGGCAACCTGTTCGGCCTGATCAAGTTTTACAGCAGCGCCCGCAGCAAAGGCGTCAAACCCATCGCCGGGGCCGATGTATGGATGAGCGGCGGGCAAGCCGATGCCCCGAGCAGCCGTTTATTGCTTCTCGTGCGCAACCGTCAGGGCTATCGCCAACTATGCGAATTACTGACGCGCTCTTACGTCGCTTCTGGGCGGCGCGAGCGGGCCGAAATTCGCCGCGAATGGCTGCTGCAAACCGGCTGCGATGGCCTGATTGCGCTCTCCGGCGCGCAATCAGGCGATGTCGGCGAAGCCTTGCTGAACGGTAATTTTTCACTGGCGCAAGAGCGGGCGCTGGCCTGGGCCGATTTCTTTCCCGAGGCCTTTTATCTCGAAGTGCAGCGCTACGGGCAGCCGCAGCAGGAATACCTGGTCAACCAAACCGCTGATCTGGCGAGCGAAACCGGGCTGCCGCTGGTCGCCACCCATCCCGTGCAATTCATGCGCCGCGACGATTTCCAGGCGCACGAAGCGCGCGTCTGCATCGCCGAAGGTTACGTTCTGGGCGACACCCGCCGCCCGAAACCCTATACCGAAGAGCAATATTTCAAAAACCAGGACGAAATGCGCGCGCTCTTTGCCGATTTGCCCGAGGCCTTGGCCAATACGCTGGAAATTGCCAAGCGCTGCAACATCGAGCTCACCCTGGGTAAAAACTTCCTGCCGGATTTCCCGATTCCGGCAGGTATGACCATCGATGAATTTCTCGTCCAGGAAGCCAAAAACGGCCTGGAGCGCCGCCTGCTCGAACTTTATCCGGATGCCGCCACACGCGAGGCACGCCGCAGCGAATACGTCGAGCGCCTCGCCTTTGAATGCAACACCATCATTCAAATGGGCTTTCCCGGCTACTTCCTGATCGTTGCCGACTTCATCAACTGGGCCAAGGAAAACGGCGTGCCGGTCGGCCCCGGGCGGGGTTCCGGGGCCGGTTCGCTGGTCGCCTACAGCCTGCGCATCACCGACCTCGATCCACTCGCCTACGCCCTGCTCTTCGAGCGCTTCCTCAACCCGGAGCGGGTGTCGATGCCCGACTTCGACATCGACTTCTGCCAAGACAACCGCTGGCGGGTCATCGAATACGTGCGCGAACGCTACGGCGCGCAGGCGGTATCGCAGATCGCCACCTTCGGCACCATGTCCTCGAAAGCGGTGATCCGCGACGTCGGACGCGTGTTCGGCCTGCCCTATTCGCTGTGCGACCGGATTTCCAAGCTGATCCCCATCGTACAGAACAAGCCGGTGTCGCTCGCCGAGGCGCTGGAACAGGAACCCGCCCTGCAAGACATGCTGGCCGACAGCCAGGATGGCGAAACCCTCCGCGAGTTGTTCGACCTGGCCGGGCGTCTGGAAGACCTGACCCGCAACGTCGGCATGCACGCCGGCGGCGTTTTGATCGCGCCGGGCAAGATCACCGATTTCTGCCCCATCTACCAGGCGGCGGGCAACGATGCCTCGCCCGTTTCGCAGTTCGACAAGGACGACGTAGAAAAAGCCGGCCTGGTGAAATTCGACTTCCTGGGCCTGCGCAACTTGACCATCATCGAATGGGCGCTGAAATATATCGAACGCCTGACCGGCGAGCGCCCCGACCTGATGAGTCTGGGCTTTGACGACCCTGGTGCCTACCAGATTCTCAAGGATGCCAACACCACTGCCATCTTCCAGGTCGAATCGGAGGGCATGAAAAAACTCCTGAAAAAGCTCGCCCCCGATCGCTTCGAAGACATCATCGCCGTACTCGCGCTGTATCGCCCCGGCCCGCTGGGTTCGGGCATGGTGGACGATTTCATCCTGCGCAAAAAAGGCCAGCAGGCCATCGATTATTTTCACCCCGATCTGAAAGCCAGCCTGGAACCGACCTACGGCGTCATCGTGTACCAGGAACAGGTGATGCAGATCTCGCAGATCATCGGCGGCTACACGCTGGGCGGGGCCGATATGCTGCGCCGGGCGATGGGCAAGAAAAAGCCGGAGGAAATGGCCAAGCACCGCGAAACCATCGCCGCCGGGGCCAAGGAACAGGGCTACGATCCGGCGCTGGCCGAACAGCTTTTCGACCTCATGACGAAATTTGCGGAATATGGCTTCAACAAATCGCACACCGCCGCCTACGCCGTCGTCACCTACCACACCGCCTGGCTCAAACGTTATCACTGCGCCGCCTTCATGGCCGCCACCCTGTCTTCCGACATGGACAACACCGATACGGTGAAGATTTTTTACGAAGACACGCTGGCCAACAAAATCAAAGTCCTCGGCCCCGACATCAATGCCTCCGCCTACCGCTTCGAACCGGTGACGCGCGACACCATCCGCTACGGTCTGGGCGCAGTGAAAGGCACCGGCGAACAGGCGGTCAACGTCATTCTCAAGGCGCGCGAAACGGGCGGGCCATTCAAGGATTTATTCGATTTCTGCCAGCGCTGCGACAAACGCATGGTCAATCGGCGCACGGTCGAAGCACTGATTCGCGCCGGTGCCTTCGATGCCCTGGACAGCAACCGCTACAAACTCCTCGCCTCGGTCGGCATCGCCCTGGAATTTGCCGAGCAAAGCGAAAAAAATGCCATGCAAAGCAGCCTGTTCGACCTGGGCGACGTTGCCGAGGCACACGCCCCGCAATATCTCGAGCGCGCCCCCTGGGACGAACGCAGCCGCCTGATGGAAGAAAAAACGGCGCTCGGTTTCTTTTTTTCCGGCCACCCCTACGATACCTACAAGCCGGAACTCGCGCGCTTCGTTCGCCGCAGCTTGAACCAACTGGAACCGAGCAAGGAATTCCAGACGCTGGCCGGCATCGTCACCGGTCTGCGCACGCAAATGACGCGGCGCGGCAAAATGCTCTTCATCCAACTCGACGACGGCACGGCGATGGTGGAAGTCAGTATTTTCAACGAACGCTTCGAGGCCGAACGCGCCAAAATCGTCACGGACAGCATCCTGCTCATCGAGGGCAAGGTCAGCCACGACGAATTTTCTGGCGGCAAGCGCGTCATCGCTGAACGCCTCATGAGCTTGGGCGAAGCCCGCGCGCGCTTTGCCAAACACCTGCGCCTGAATTTTGGCAGCGGTGCCGACGCGCAGCGCCTGCGCACCCTTTTGCAGCCCTTCACCCCCGGCAACGCCCCGGTACGCCTGCATTACCGGCAGGCCAGCGCAGAATGCGAAGTGCTCTTGGGGGAAGACTGGAAAGTCCGGCTCGACGACGAACTGCTCGAGGCCTTGCGCGTCTGGCTCAAGCCGGAAAACGCCGTCATCGTGTATTGAGGGCCTGCCGGCGCATCAATCCAACTTACTGGCGGCGCAAGGCAACCAAACGCCCGAGGACAAAACCCTTCAGCTCGTGAAAGGGAATCGGCTTGCCAAAACGCGTCACGGCGGTTGGCAAACGGCTCGGCGCGCTCATGTCCACGCCGATGGCGATGACGTCCATGCCGGTCGAAGGCGCATGGGCCAGCAACTGGGAAAGCATGATTTCGCAATCGATGCCGGGTAACTGCATGTCGCAAATCAGCACATCGGGAGCCCGCAGACCGAGCTGCATCAGGCCGGCCACGGCATTTTCAGCAAAATGCAGATAAATCGGCAACTTCCATTCGCCGATCGTGCGCTCATAGGCGGCACGGCGTTCGGCATCGGCATCGATGATCAGCAAGTCGAGCAGGCCGCTTTCCGCTCCTCCGGTACGTCCGCGTTTGGCCAGCAGAACATCGATGGCGGCAAGCGGAATCCGCCGATGGCCGCCGGCTGTTTTCCAGGCTTCCAGCGTACCGGACTCGACCATGTTCTGCACCGTACCCAAGGAAACGCCCAGACGCAATGCGGCCTGGCGGGTGCTAAGGAAATCTTTGCGTATCATAGTGTGCTTGCACTCAATGTCAGAAAATTGGCAAATTCTACCTGATCTTGCGCGCAGTTTGGTAAGACTAATGTAAGCAAGCTGTTATTTTTTGTATTTTATCCAGACGCACACGCAACACATGACCTCGCCCCGCTGCCGGGACTGCCGGCACTACTACATCACCTTCGTTCCCAACATGCCTTACGGTTGCCGCGAACTTGGCTTTCAGAGCGCGCAGGAGCCCGCGCGCGTCGTTTTCAATTCCTCCGGGCAGCACTGTCTGTATTTTTCGCCACTCAAAAAATCGGGCAAGCAACAAAGCAGCGATTGATCCTGCACATTGACCGCGAACAGCCGCGCGCTCAAGCCAGCTGCGCTTTCGCTTCCAGCGCCCGCCGGGCATGGCTCAAGGCATCGGCGAGATCGATGAAAACGCTGCTTTTACCCAGCAAATCGGCAAAACCGGAACGGGTCAATAAGGACATGGGCTGGCTGTTCAAACCACACAGCAGCAAGGAGCACCGGCGTTTGGCAAGCTGTTCGTAAAGATTTTCCAGGCCTTCAAGACCGCTGGTATCGAGCTGAATCAGACGCTGCATGTCGAGAATGACGATTTCCGGATGCCCCAGGCGCGGATCGAGCAGTTCTTCCAGCTTATTCACCGCACCGAAAAAAAGCGCCCCGTACAGTTGCCAGGCGGCCACGCGCGGTGTGCCATCGGCGTGGCACAACTGCGGCCCAAGCTGCTCACTGCTCAGCACCCGGCGCTCGATGCGGGTCAGATCGGACATGCGATAAATGAAGAAGAGACAGGCCAACACCATGCCTAACTCCACCGCCACCGTCAGATCGAACAGCACGGTCATGAAGAAGGTGACCAACAAAATAATGCGGTAACTCCAGGAGAAACGGCGCAATTCACGAAATTCGTGCCATTCCCCCATATTGATCGCCACCACCATGACGATCGCCGACAAGGTCGCCAGCGGCACATAGGCGGCCAAGGGCGCGGCCACCAGGACAATGGCCAAGAGGGTCAGGGAGTGCACGACGCCGGCCACCGGCGTGCGCCCACCGGCGCGGGCATTGGTCGAGGTCCGGGCAATCGCCCCGGTCGCCGCGAAACCGCCGAACAGGGGTGCCGCGATATTGGCGATGCCCTGCGCCATGAGTTCCTGGTTGGGGTCGTGGCGGTCGTCGATCTGGCCATCTGCGACGCGCGCCGACAGCAAGGATTCGATCGCACCCAAGAGCGCAATGGTCAGCGCAGGCGAAATCAATTTGCCAAAATCATGGATCGAGACCGCCGGCATGCCAAAACTGGGCAATTCCTGCGGAATACCGCCAAAACGGCTGCCGATGGTATCCACCGGTAATTCCAGCAGCCAGGCGAACAAGGTGCCGACGATCAGCACCACCAGCGGCCCCGGTGCGCGGCGCAAAAACACCAAATGCTGCGCCAGGCGGTTATAAAAAAGCAAAAACACGAAACAGGCCACGGACAAACTCACCGTCGGCAGATCCGCCGTGTGTGCGTGCGCCGCCAAGACTTTCAAACGCTCGAAAAACTCTGCCGGCACCTGCGCAATATCCAGACCAAAAAAATCCTTGATCTGCGCAAGAAAGATCACCACCGCGATGCCATTGGTAAAACCGATCACCACCGTCACCGGAATGAAGCGGATCAGTTGCCCCAAGCGGGCCAAACCCATGGCCAGCAAGAGTGCCCCGGCCAGCAAGGTGGCCCCGAGCAGATTGACGAAACCATGCGCCACCACGATGCCGTACACGATGGGAATGAAGGCCCCGGTCGGGCCACCGATCTGTACGCGCGAACCGCCCAGCAGCGAAATCAGCAAGCCGGCGACGATCCCCGTCCAGATGCCCGCCGTCGGTGACACCCCGCTGGCAATGGCAAAGGCCATCGCCAGAGGCAGCGCCAGCACCCCCACCGTAATCCCCGCCCCAATGTCCTTGCCCGCCTGAGCGCGGGAATAATCGTGCAGGCAGTCGAGCAATTTGGGGCGAAAGGAAAAATTCATTTCTGGTGGCGCTCCCGATACGAGGAATGGGTGGAGGAATTACTTATTGACCGCCCGGTAACCAATGTCTTTACGATACTGATGCCCTTCCCAGTAAATCTGGGCGGCGGCTTCATAGGCCGCTTTTTGGGCGAGTTTGACATTTTCACCCAAGGCGGTCACGCACAGCACGCGCCCCCCGCTGGTCAGCACTTGGCCCTGGCGCTCGCTCGTGCCGGCATGGAAAACATGGCAATCTTCACCGAAGCTGTTGCCGGCAGGCAGGCCAGTGATGACATCACCGGTTTTCGGTTTGTCCGGGTAATTGGCGGCAGCGAGCACCACGCCCAGGGCGACGCGGCGATCCCATTCGGCTTCGATTTGATCGAGCGTGCCATTGATGCCGTGTTCCAGGAGTTTGACAAAGTCGGACTTCAGCCGCATCAGAATCGGCTGGGTTTCCGGGTCGCCCAGGCGGCAGTTGAATTCCAGAGTTTTCAGACTGCCGTCCTTGCCGATCATCAGACCGGCATAGAGGAAACCGGTGTAGGGAATACCGTCCTTGATCATACCTTGCACGGTGGGCAGGATGATTTCGCGCATGGCGCGGCCGTGGATTTCCGGCGTGACACAAGGCGCGGGCGAATAGGCCCCCATGCCGCCGGTGTTCGGCCCCTGGTCGCCATCGAAAATGCGCTTGTGGTCCTGGCTGGAAGCCAGCGCCAGCACGTTCTTGCCATCCACCATGACGATGAAACTGGCTTCCTCACCATCGAGAAACTCCTCGATCACCACGCGCGCGCCGGCATCGCCTAGTTTATTGCCGGAGAGCATGTCGTCAATGGCGGCATGCGCTTCTTCCAGGCTCATGGCAACGACGACGCCCTTGCCCGCCGCCAAGCCGTCCGCCTTGATGACGATGGGCACGCCCTGGGCCTCGATATAGGCATGCGCGGCAGTGGCATCGGAAAACGTGGCAAACGCTGCTGTCGGAATTCCGTGGCGAGCCATGAAACGCTTGGCAAAATCCTTGGATGACTCCAGTTGCGCCGCTTCCTTGGTCGGGCCAAAAATCTTCAGCCCGCGCGCCCGGAAGGTATTGACCACCCCCGCCGCCAGCGGCGCTTCCGGGCCGACCACGGTGAGAAAAATTTTGTTTTCCTCGGCAAAATCAGCCAGCGCCTGCGGATCGCTCAGCGCCAGATTTTCCAGCTCATGCTCGCGCGCCGTGCCGGCATTGCCGGAGGCCACATAAACCTTCTGCAAACCGGGCGTCTGCGCCAGTTTCCAGGCCATGGCGTGTTCGCGGCCACCGGAGCCGATGACAAGTAATTTCATATCGTTATTCCTTATTCCTCAGCCCCTGCGAGGGCTTCTTTCATGGGGCAAAGCGATTTCAACGGCAGGCTGCGCCGCAACTTGAAACCACAATTCGTGGCTTCAAGTTGTCCGGCCGGGGCCAAATTCGTAAGTGGTCACTGACTCAATGACGGAAGTGACGGGTGCCGGTAAACACCATGGCGAGGCCGTGCTCGTCGGCCGCGGCGATGACTTCTTCGTCGCGCACCGAACCGCCGGGTTGAATGACGGCCGTGGCACCGGCTTCGGCCAGCACATCGACCCCGTCGCGGAAGGGGAAAAAGGCATCCGAGGCGACGACTGAACCCGCCAACGACAATCCAGCGTGTTGCGCCTTGATGCTGGCGATTTTGGTCGAGTCGACACGGCTCATCTGCCCGGCCCCTATCCCCAGCGTCATGCCGCCGCCGCAAAAGACGATGGCGTTCGACTTGACGAATTTGGCGACACGCTCGGCAAAGAGCAGATCTTCGATTTGCTGGGCACTGGGCTGGCGCTTAGTCACGACTTTCAGGCTGCTGGCTTGCGCGCTGAAATCATCCGCCGTCTGCACCAGCAGACCGCCACCAACGCGCTTGAACTCCAGCCCGTTCAAAGCGCCGCCCAGAGGCACAACGAGAACGCGCAGATTGGTTTTGGCGGCCAGCGCGGCGCGCGCATCGGCGGTGAAGGCCGGGGCGATCAGCACTTCGATGAAATGCTTGCGGGCATTCATGGCTTCGACGATGTCGATACCGACTTCGCCGTTGAAGGCGATGATGCCGCCGAAGGCGGAGGTGGAATCGGTCTTGAACGCCTTCTCGTAGGCGGCGAGCAGGCTGCCATCAACGGCCACGCCGCAGGGGTTGGCGTGCTTGATGATGACGCAGGCTGGGGCACCGAACGCTTTGACGCATTCCCAGGCGGCATCCGAATCGGCGATGTTGTTGTAGGACAATTCCTTGCCCTGCAACTGGGTATACGCGGCGATGCCGCCGGGCAAGGCGGTCGTGTCACGATAAAAAGCCGCTTGCTGATGCGCGTTTTCGCCGTAACGCAGGGTTTCGACGCGATCGAAGGCCAGTTGCAGCTGGGCCGGAAAAACAGAGGGTGCCGGCACGGCGATTTCCGGCTGGGTTTCGACCTCGGCTTCCAGGCCGGTCAGCCAGTTGGCAATCATGCTGTCGTAGCGGGCGGTGTGGGTGAAGGCTTTTTTCGCCAGATTGAAGCGGGTAGACAGGGTGAGCGAGGTTTGGTTGGCCTGCATTTCAGCAAGCAGCGGCGCGTAATCGGCCGGATCGGTGACGATCGCCACGCCGGCGTAATTCTTGGCCGCCGAGCGCACCATGGCCGGGCCGCCGATATCGATGTTTTCAATGGCATCAGCCAGCGTGACGCCGGCTTTGGCAACCGTAGCGGCGAAGGGATACAGATTGACGCAAACCAGATCGATCGTCGGAATGGCGTGCGCGGCGATGGTCGCCATGTGTTCCGGCAAATCACGGCGGGCGAGGATGCCGCCGTGCACCTTGGGATGCAGGGTTTTGACGCGGCCGTCGAGCATTTCCGGAAAGCCGGTATAGCCGCTGATTTCGCTGACCTCCAAGCCAGCTTCCTTGAGCATTTTCGCGGTGCCGCCGGTCGACAACAGCTTGACGCCTTGCGCCGCGAGGCCTTGGGCAAATTCGAGTACACCCGTTTTATCGGAAACGGAAATCAGCGCTTGTTTGATCATGGCTTTGATGTGGAAAGTGAAAAATTCAATCGTAAAAAACGTCGCGCGAACACTTACAGCAAAGCGTGTTCGCTCAACTTTTTGCGCAGGGTATTGCGGTTGATGCCCAGCATTTCGGCGGCCAAGGTCTGGTTGCTGCCGGATTTATTGAGCACCAGTTCAAGCATGGGTTTTTCCACGCTTTTCAAAACCATGTCGTAAATCGCCGCAGGCTTTTCACCGTCCAGATCGCGAAAATACTGCTCCAGCGCAGCAATGACGCAGCGCGCAAGGTCGTGCTGACTTTCGTGCGAACTCATGTGAGCAATCCTTCCTCGGTGTTTTCGCCATAACGCAGATGGGTGTGCTCCTCGGCGTAGCGCAGAAAAAACTCATCCACCGCCTGCCGCTGCAATGCCACGCTGGGCAAGGTATTCATGACTTTACGAAAAGCGGCTGAACCGACCAGCCCCTTGGTGTACCAGGAAATATGCTTGCGCGCGACCTTGACGCCGGTTTCCAGGCCGTAAAAGGCGTAAAGATCTTCCAGGTGGGCGAGCAAAATGGCGTGAATTTCCGCCACCGGCGCGGGCGGCAGTTTTTCGCCACTCGCCAGATAATGCTCGATTTCACGAAACAGCCAGGGGCGACCTTGCGCGGCACGCCCGATCATCAGGCCGTCCGCCCCGGTTTTATCGAGCACCAGACGCGCTTTTTCCGGCGTCGTGATATCGCCGTTGGCGATCACCGGAATCTTGACCAGGGTTTTTACCAGGGCGATGGTGTCGTATTCCGCTTCGCCCGTGTATTGCTGGCAGCGGGTGCGGCCATGAATTGCCACCGCGCGCACGCCAGCGTTTTCGGCGATACGGGCGATGACCGGAGCGTTTTTATTGGCCACATTCCAGCCGGTGCGAAACTTCAGCGTGACCGGCGTATTCGGCACGGCAGCCACCACGGCATCGAGAATGCGCCCCACCTGCGGCTCATCCTGCATGAGGGCCGAACCGGCCATGACATTGCACACTTTTTTCGCCGGGCAGCCCATATTGATATCGATGATCTGCGCGCCGTTATCGACATTGTGGCGCGCCGCATCGGCCATCATCTGCGGATCGGCCCCGGCAATCTGTACCGAAATCGGCGCGACTTCTCCGCTGTGATTGGCGCGGCGCAAAGTTTTGGCGCTACCGTAAAGCAGGGAATTCGATGTCACCATTTCCGAGACCGCGAGCCCCGCGCCCATTTTTTTACAGAGCTGGCGAAACGGTCGATCGGTAACCCCGGCCATGGGTGCAACGAACAGATTGTTGCGCAGCGTGAAACCAACAAAATCCATGGCGGGCACAGGGGTGAACGGTGAAGGGGAAGCGGGCGATTCTACCCGAAAACCTGCCTAAAAAATAGTCAGCCCAAGGGCAAAGAGGAGCGCAAAAGCCAGCTGCAAAGCCGCCGTCATGGCAAGAATGCGGTTAAATGCCGCACTGGGCGGCGTGTGGAAAAATTGCCACACGAGCCAGGCAGAAAACGGCAACAACAACATCGGCAGACGCCCCGGCGCGCCCAGGCCAAGCAAAACCGCGTAAGGCAACAACATTTCCCCGGCGTAAAACCAACGCGTGGCGCGCCGCCCCAGGCGCACGGCCAGCGTACGCTTGCCGCTTTGGGCGTCCCCCTCCAGGTCGCGGTAGTTATTTACCGTAATCACCGCCGCCGCCTGTACCCCCAATAAAACCCCAAGCACCAGCGCAGCAAGGCTCCAACTCAAGGTGTGCAGGTAGTAGCTGCCGGCCAGCGCCGCCACGCCAAAAAACAAGATAACGAACAATTCACCCAGGGGGCCATAAGCAATCGGCCAGCGGCCGCCGGTGTAAGCCCAGCCAGCGGCGAGCGAAGCCAGGCCGATCGCGACGATGGGCCAGCCGCCGTGCACCACCAGGTAGATACCGCACAAAAACGCCAGGGCAAACGCCAGCGCCCCGCCACGGCGCACGGCTTGCGGAGCCAGCCAGCCTTCGGCACTGGCGCGGCGCGGCCCGAGACGCCCGGCCTGATCGGTGCCGCGCAGAAAATCCCCCGCATCGTTAAATAAATTGGTCCCAATCTGGATCAAGCAGGCCGCCGCCAGCGCCGCCAGAAACGGCCAAGGCAAAAAGCGCCCAGCCTCGTGCCAGGCCAGCGCACTGCCTAAAAGAACGGGCGAGAGTGACACCGTCAGCGTTTTCGGACGGCAAGCGAGGAACCAGGCGAGAACAGGCGACATGCAGCAGTTTGGGTCAGCGGTTTTAGCCGCCCCGGCCTCCCCAGATCATGCGCCGGGCGACGAACTGGCGAGCAGGCGGAAAAAGGTCCAGAGCATACAGCCCCAAACCGCGCGCCCATTTGATCGGCGCGAAATCGGTGGAAAAAGTGCGCACGACCGTGTCGGTAAAGAGCGCGCCACCTTGCCGGTCACACCGGCGCAGGCGCGCGTAATGCGCCAGTGCGGACGGCGTGCAGCCCTCCGTCAGCAGGGTTTGCGCCAGTTGCCAGGCGTCGCGCAAACCCAGATTAAAGCCCTGCCCGGACACCGGATGCAGGGTTTGCGCGGCATTGCCTATCCACACCGCACGCCCTTGCGCCAGCGTTCGGCGCATCCGTAAGGCCAGGGGAAAACAGTTGCGCGGACTCGCCTGACATAAACCCAGGTGCCGGCCAAATTGCGCCTCCAGCGCCGCAATGAACGCTGCATCATCAAGCGCCATGACCTCTTTGGCCTTGGCTGGCGGCAGCGTGAGCACGACAGAAAACTCTTCGCCGAGCGGCAAAAGCGCCAAGGGGCCATCCGGCGTGAAACGCTCCCAGGCGCGCTGGCCATGCGGCTGCGCCGGGCGTACTTCGCAGATCACCGCCTGCTGGTGGTAATCGCGCACGCTGACCAAGGGATCCGCGCCGGGTGTTCCGTCGGCATGGACGATGAGCGCGCCATGCAGCGACACGCTGTCGGCGTTTTGCCCGAGCTTCAGGCCTACGCCCTGCGCATCTTCTTCGAGCGCCAGCATCTCGGCCTCGGCATACAGCGCATCGGGGGCGAGATGCCGGCTCAGCGCGCTGACCAGATCGCGGTAACGCACCACATAACCGAGCGCCGGCAAAGCCTGCTCTTTGGCCGTCATCAAGCAACGGCCAAAGCCGCCGCGCTGCGAGATGTGAATGGTTTCGATCGGCGTTGCCGCCTGCGCCGGCCAGCTGTCGAGCTGTTCGAGCAATTCGCGCGTGCCGTGCGACAAGGCCAGTACGCGCGGATCGGCCTGCAGCGCGGCCAGCGGGCGGCGCTCGAGCAGGCGCGAGGTAATGCCATAGCGCGCCAGCGCCAGATGCAAGGTCAAACCCACCGGCCCTGCGCCCAGAATCAGCACCTCGGCAGAATCTGCGCAAGCCTCAGTCATGGCGCATTGCCTCCTCGATCTCGGCGACCGTTTTCGGGGCCGTGGTGTAGACCGCGCAGCCCGCCGACGTGACGCACACATCGTCTTCAATACGAATGCCGATTCCGGCCAGGGTTTGCGGCACATCGGCGGCTGGACGGATGTACAGCCCGGGCTCGACGGTCAGCGTCATGCCCGGCTGCAGGCGGGTCCAGCTGTCGCCCGTTTTATAGTCGCCCGCATCATGCACATCCAGCCCCAGCCAGTGGCCGGTGCGATGCATGTAGAAACGGCGGTAATCGCCACGCTCGATCAAAGTATCCAGCGCGCCGTGCAGCAGCTTGAGATCGAGCAAACCCTGGGTCAGCACGCGCACAGCGGCGTCGTGCGCCGCCATGAAAGACTGCCCCGGGGCAATTGCCGCAATCGCTGCCGCCTGCGCGGCCAGCACGATCTCATAGACCTCTTTTTGCGCCGGCGAAAAACGCCCATTGACCGGAAAGGTGCGCGTGATATCGGCGGCATACCCCGCCACTTCGCAACCGGCATCGATCAGCACCAAATCCCCGTTGCGTAAGGGCTGATTGTTTTCGACATAGTGCAGCACGCAAGCATTCGCCCCGCCGGCGACGATGGGCGCATAGGCGTGCGCATCCGCGCCCAGGCGGCGAAATTCGTAAGTCAACTCCGCTTCCAGCGCATATTCCGCCATGCTTGGGCGGCAGTGGCGCAAGGCGCGCAGATGACCGGCCGAGGTGATCTGCGCGGCGCGTTGCATGTTCGCCAGCTCGTGCGCGTCTTTGCATAAGCGCATGGCATCGAGCACGCCGCGTACGTCATGCAGCGCGCTGGGGGCTGTTTTACCGGAGCGGTTTTGTGCGCGCACGCTGTTGAGCGCCTGCGTGATACGCGCATCCCACGCGGCATCATGTCCCAGGGCATACCAAAGGCCAGCACGACCGGCCAGGAGAGCGGGCAGTTTTTTATCGAACTGGGCGATCGAATACGCGGCATCGAAAGCAAAGTGCGCTTTTGCTGCCTGGGGGCCGTAGCGATAACCGTCCCAGATTTCACGCTCTTCGTGTTTTTCGCGGCAAAACAAAATCGACTTTGGCCGTTTACCGCCCACCAGCACGAGCACCGCCTCCGGCTCGGCAAAACCCGTCAGATACCAGAAATAGCTGTCGAAGCGGTAAGGGTAATGGGCATCGCGATTACGCAACGCCTGCGGCGCGGTCGGGATAATGGCGATACCCTCGCCGATGTGCTTTAACAAGCGCTTGCGACGGGCAAGAAATGGAGAGGCGCTCATGCGTTTTTCCTGAAATAAAGTCGGCGCTCACGCCGAGGCGTGCAGCAGGGCATCGAGTTCAGCGAGCCGCTGCGGCGTACCGACATCGACCCAGGTACCGCCAAAAAGCTCACCGCTCAGTGTTCCCGCCCTAATCGCCGCATCGAGCAAGAGGCGCATTTTCAAGGGCTGGTCGGCAGGGACGCCGGTGAAAAAAGCCGGCGAAAATACACCGACTCCCGCGTAAGTCAGCGAGCCCTCACTTTGGGCAAAAACGAGCTTTTCCCCGTCCAGACTGAAATCCCCTCCCGCATGGTGCGCCGGATTGGCGACCATCAGCAGATGCGCCAAGGGCTGCCAGCCCGTGCGCACACGCTGCACCAGCGGCGAAAAATCGAGCGCGCACCAAATATCGCCATTGACCACCAGAAACGGGGCCGTCCCCAGCAAGGGCAGCGCACGCGCAATGCCGCCCGCTGTTTCCAGCGCGCCGGGCGGCTCCGGCGAATAACGGATGGTGAGCCCCCACTTCGCCCCATCGCCCAACACCGCCTCGATTTGCTCTCCCAGATGCGCGTGATTGATCACCACGTCGCGCACCCCCGCCACCGCCAGTTTTTCCAGATGCCAGACGATGAGCGGCTTGCCACCCGCCGGCAACAGGGGTTTCGGCGTATGGTCGGTGAGCGGGCGCATGCGCTCGCCGCGCCCAGCGGCCAGAATCATCGCTTGCATCGTGTTCAGCGCCGGTAAGCAATCTGCTCGGTCTGGCCATCGAGCCTATCGAGCAGATTGAGTAAAGGTTTCAGCGGCAGATAGCGGCTGGCGGTCTTCTTCGCATAACGCATGAAACGCGGCAAATCTTCACTGTATTTGTCCTTGCCATCGCGGTATTTCAGGCGGCAGAAAATACCCAGCACCTTGAGGTGGCGCTGCAAACCCATCAACTCGTATTCGCGCCAAAAATCGCCAAAATCCACCCGCACCGGCAGGCCGGCTGCCCGCGCTTTTTCCCAGTAACGCACCACCCAGTCGAGTTCCTGCTCTTCTTCCCAGGAAATGAACGCGTCACGAAAGAGCGAAACGACGTCGTAGGTGATGGGGCCATACACGGCATCCTGAAAATCGATCACCGCCGGCGTAAGTGTTTGCTCACTTTCGACCACCATGAGATTGCGCGGCATGAAATCGCGATGCACAAACACCTTGGGCTGATTGAGCGCCGAATTAATCAGATAATTAAAGCTGCGTTCGAGCATGGTTTTTTCTTCGTTACCAAGCTCAAAACCCAAATGGCGGCCGATGAACCACTCCGGAAACAGCGCCAATTCCCGACGCAAGAGCGCGCCGTCGTAAGGTGGCAAGGTCGCCGGCGCGGAGGCCAGCTGCCAGCGCACCAGAACATCCAACACCGGACGCATCAATGTGTCGGCTAAAGAAAGATCGGCCTTGAGCGCTTCCAGATAACCGATGCGCCCCAGGTCGGTGAGCAGCAAAAAGCCTTGTTCCAAATCTTGATCGAGCACGCGCGGCGCGGCGATGGCGGCTTTTTCCAAAAGCTTGGCGACCTGAATGAACGGGCGGCAATCTTCCTTATCGGGCGGCGCATCCATCAGGATGCGGCTGCTGCCATCCTCCAGCCCAAGGCGGAAATAACGGCGAAAACTGGCATCGGCAGATGCCGGCGTGATCTCGAACCGTTGTTTTGAAAAACGCTGCGCGACCCAGTCATGAACCAGAAGATCGCGCCCTTGAAGTGGTGTGGAGGGCATCGGAGAATGAACGCTTCGTTGTAAAATGGCGCGATTTTAACATCCGGGCATCCACTGCGCCGGCCCCGGACTTGCCCAAGCTTCCCATGACCGTCTTCTCCCGCCGCCCTCTGGCCCTATTCATTTGCTGCCTGTTTGCCGGCGCACCCATGGTGCACGCGGCCCCTGCCGCAACGGACCCGGCCACCGGCATGCGCCTGGAACGACGTTTCAACCTGCTCGCGCGCGAAAAAGAAAAACACAAAAAAAACACCACGGCACAACAAAATGCCGCCACGCCCATCCCGGTCTTGCGCACGGAAGACGATTACCCGCTCTTTCTCGCCGCCGACGAACTGGAAGGCGAAACCGAAGTCGAAATGCGCGCCCGCGGCCATGTCGAACTGCGCAAACCCGATCTGCTCCTGCTCTCCGAGCGCCTGAACTACCGTCCGCTCGATGACGAAGCCGAAGCCATCGGGCAGGTGCACCTGAAGCAAGGCAGCGCCGAAATCGACACCGATTACCTGAAAATCCGTTTGTCCGAACACATCGGCCACACCGAGGCGGCGCGCTACCAGATCGAACGCCAGGTCAAAAACGAGTTTTACGATAAAACCCGCACCACCGTCACGGTGGCCAGCATCAATGGGGCCAATAGCGGCGCCCCCATGATGCTGAACATTCCCAACACCTACGGCCTGCCCACCGAAGCCCCACCAGAGCGCCCGTCAACGGCCAGTGGCACGGCCGAACGCATTGATCTGGCCGGCGAAAACCACTTTCTTTTTGACCGCGCCACCTTCTCCACCTGCAAACCCGGCTCGAGCGATTGGTATTTGCAGGCCAAAACAATGGATCTGGATTTCGACCAGGATTTTGGCAGCGCCGACCACGCCTCGGTCTGGTTCCAGGGCGCGCCTTTGTTTTACACGCCGAAAATCTGGTTTCCGCTCAACAACCGCCGCCGCTCCGGTTTGCTCGCGCCAACCTTCAAACAATCGACCAAAACCGGCTTCGATTTTACCCAGCCCTATTACTGGAACATCGCCCCCAATTACGACGCCACCTTCTACCCGCGCTACATGAGCAAACGCGGCACGCAGCTGGGGGCCGAAGTGCGCTATCTCGGCGCAGGCGTGGACAGCGAAGTGCGCGGCGAATATCTGGGCAGCGACAAGCATTTTCTCGATCGCAAGCGCTACGGCTACAGCCTGCGCCATCAGCAAAACCTGCCCGGCGGACTCTCGGCCTATGTCAACTGGCACGGGGTTTCCGATGATTTTTACTGGGAAGACATGTCTTCGCGCCTCTTGCAAACCTCGCAAGTACAGCTAGAGCGCCAAATCACCCTGGGCTACGCTCCCGCCTCCTGGCTGAGCACCTCCTTGCAGGTTTTGCGCTACCAAACCCTGCAACCCGACCCCAAAGCCCCCATCGCCCGGCCCTATTTTCTGGAGCCGCGCCTGAATCTGACCGGGCAGAAAAACAATCTTTTCGGCGCGCTCGATTTTGCCCTGCTCGGCCAATACAGCCGCTTCACGCACGACGACCGGCAAAACCGGCCGGTCGGCGACCGCTTGGTGTTCTACCCGCAGTTGAGCTGGCCGGTCGTTGCTTCCGCCTTTCGCGTCATGCCCAAAATCGGCCTGCACATGAGCAGCTACGCCATCGACGAAGCACGCGTCAACGGCGGCAAACGGGAAAGCTACTCGCGCACCCTGCCCACCTTCAGCCTGGATTCGACCCTCATCTTCGAGCGCGAAGACGAAGTTTTCGGCAATGCCTTCGTGCAGACGCTGGAACCGCGCCTCTATTACGTCTACATCCCTTACAAGAAACAAGACGGCATTCCGGTTTTCGATACCGGTCTTGCCGATTTCGATTTCGCTCAGATTTTTTCTGAAAACCGTTATGTCGGTTACGACCGGATCAACGACGCCCATCAGCTCACCGCCGCGCTCACCACCCGCATTCTCGATGCCGACACCGGAGCCGAGCGCTTCAAAGCCATGCTCGGCCAGCGCTATTATTTTGACAGCCAGCGCGTACTGCTGCCGGGTGAAGCACGCCGACCCGCCGATTTCTCCAACCTCGTCGCCTCGATTTCCGGCCTGGTCGCCCCCAAAACCTATGCTGAAGGCACCTGGGAATACAACTACAAGGATCGCCTCAACGAACGCTTCTCCGCCGGCGTGCGCTTCCAGCCCGATTACGGCAAGGTACTCTCGGCGAGTTACCGCTACACACGCGACCCGCTCAACCAGAAAGCGCTGGTCGATCAGGTCGACTTCTCCGGTCAATGGCCGCTCGCCCCGCGCTGGTATGGCGTAGGCCGCCTCAATTATTCGCTGCGCGATCACCAAACCCTGGAAACCATCGCCGGTCTCGAATACAACGCTGGCTGCTGGGCCGTACGCGCCGTGGCGCAACGCCTCTCGGCCACCTCCGGCACGCCCAATACCAGTTTCTTCCTGCAGCTCGAATTGCAAGATTTTGCCAGCGTCGGCTCCAATCCGCTCAGTCTGTTGCGGCGCAGCATCCCCGGCTACGGCAAAACCAACGAACTCGCCCCCACGTCTTTTTAAGTGAATCCGCCATGCGCGCTTTAAGCCCCTTTCTCTCTCTCCTGGCACTTTGCCTATCCAGCCTCGCCCTGCCCACCGCCGCTCACGCCGCGGCGCAAGAGGCCGATTACATCGTGGCCGTGGTAGGCGACGGCGTGATTACCCGTAACGAGCTGCGCAGCCGCCTCGAGATGGTGCTCAAGCAGCTGACCAAACAAGGCACGCCGCTGCCGCCACAAGAAGACCTGGAACGGCAAATGCTCGAGCGCATGCTCATGGAAGAAGCGCAATTCGCCTACGCCAAGGAAAGCGGGCTGCGCATCGATGATGCCCAGCTCGATCAGGCGATTGGCCGCATCGCCGCCAACAACCAGATGAATCTGGCGCAATTTCGCAGCACCCTGGAAAAAGACGGCGTCAATTACCGGGAATTCCGTGAAGAAATTCGCGGCGAAATGATCATGGCGCGCCTGCGCGAGCGCGAGGTAGAAAGCCGCCTGGTCATTTCCGAGAGCGAAATCGATAACTATCTCGCCAACCAAGGCGCGCAAAACAATGACGAATACCGCCTGGCGCACATTCTCTTGCGCGCCCCGGAGTCGGCCAGCCCGGAACAGCTGCAAAAACTGCGCCAGCGCGGCGAACAGGCGCTGGCCAAGGCGCGCGCCGGGGAAAATTTTGCCGAACTGACCGCCGCCTATTCGGACGCCCAAGACGCCCTGCAAGGTGGCGACATCGGCTGGCGACATCTCAATTCGCTGCCCACCCTCTACGCTGAAACCGTCGCCCGCCTGCAATCTGGCCAAATCAGCGACCTGCTGCGTTCTTCCGCCGGCTTTCACATCATCAAATTGGTCGACAAGCGCGGCGGCAATCAGCCGGCCTCGGTGCGCCAGACGCACGCCCGCCATATTCTGGTGCGCACCAACGAAGTGACCTCCGAAGCCGAAGCCCGCCACCGCCTGAACACCGTGCGCGAACGCATCGCCAACGGCATGGATTTTGCCGAACAGGCGCGCATCTTTTCGCAAGACGGTTCGGCTGCCAAAGGCGGTGATCTCGGCTGGCTGAACCCGGGCGACACCGTGCCGGATTTCGAGCGCGCCATGGACGCCTTGCAGGCGAACGAAGTCAGCGACATCGTGCAATCGCCTTTCGGCATGCACCTCATTCAGGTACTGGAACGGCGCGATCGTGACGTGACCGACGAGCGTCAGCGCATGAACGCGCGCCAGGCCATCCGCGAACGCAAGCTCGAAGTCGCCTATCAAGACTGGCTGCGCCAGTTGCGCGACCGGACCTATATCGAAAACCGCCTGGAGAAGAACCCGTGAGCCAGCCCGTACAGCAGCCGGTCATCGCCGTCACCAGCGGCGAACCGGCAGGCATCGGGCCAGAATTATGCTTACGCCTCGCCGCCTGGACGGGGGAAGGTCATCCGGTCGTTTTGGGCGACATGGCACTACTCGAAGCGCGCGCCGCCGCTTTAGGCGACCCGGTCAAATTGCGCGCTTACCAAGCCGGCCAAGCGCGCTGCGTGAACACCCTGGATGTGCTGCACCTGCCGCTGCGCGCCCCGGCGCATGCGGGCGTGCTCGACTCCGCCAACGGCCCCTATGTGCTCGCCCTGCTCGATCGGGCACTTAGCGGCTGCCAAAACGGTGAATTTGCCGCCATGGCCACCGCACCGGTGCATAAAGGCGTGATCAACGATGCCGGCATCGCCTTCACCGGACATACCGAATATCTCGCCGAAAAAACTGGCACACCGCTCGTCGTCATGATGCTGGCGGGCGACACCGAACGCGGCCCCGAAACTACGCCATTACGCGTCGCGCTTGCCACCACCCACCTGCCGCTCAAAGACGTGCCAGCGGCCATCACCGCTGACCTACTCGAACGCATTCTGCGTATTCTCGACACGGATCTGCGCCGCAAATACGGCCTCGCACACCCGCGCATCCTGGTCGCCGGATTGAACCCGCACGCCGGCGAAGGGGGTTATCTCGGGCACGAGGAAATCGACATCATCATTCCCTTGCTAAACAAATTACGCGGCGAGGGGCTGCGGCTGTCCGGCCCGCACCCGGCCGACACGATGTTCACCCCGCCGGTGTTGGCCGGCGGCGATGCCGTACTGGCCATGTACCACGACCAGGGGCTGACCGCGCTGAAATACGCCACCTTCGGCAAGGGCATCAACGTCACCCTCGGTCTGCCCATCATCCGCACCTCGGTCGACCACGGCACCGCGCTGGCGCTGGCCGGCAGCGGCCAAGCCGACCCCGGCAGCCTGTTTGCCGCCGTTCGCGAAGCCGCGCGCATGGCAGAACGGCAGAGCGCATGAAAGCGCACATCGCCAGAAAGCGGTTCGGCCAGAACTTTCTCGTCGATCAAGGCATCATCACCGCCATCGTCCGCGCGCTCGACCCGGCCCGCGCCGATACTGTGGTCGAAATCGGCCCCGGTCTGGGGGCGCTGACCGAACCCCTGTTGGCGCGCCTGGATCATCTGCACGTCGTCGAAATCGACCGCGACCTGATCGTGCGTTTGCGGCAACGGCATACGCCGCAGCGCCTGAGTATCCACGCCGGCGACGCACTGGCCTTCGACTTTTCCAGCCTCGGCAGCGACCTGCGCCTGATCGGCAACCTGCCCTACAACATCTCGACGCCGCTGCTCTTTCACCTCGCCAGCTACGGCCAGCAG
>NZ_JBLJBW010000040.1:0-21863 GCF_047638095.1 Azonexus sp. | reverse complement strand
CATGTTGCCCTACGCTTAAGGAGATCACACATGTCCCGAGTTAAACGTGGTGTAACCGCTCGCGCCCGTCACAAGAAGGTTCTTGCCCAAGCCAAGGGTTACCGCGGCCGCCGCAAGAACGTCTATCGCGTCGCCAAACAGGCGGTGATGAAGGCCGGTCAGTACCAGTACCGCGACCGTCGTCAGCGCAAACGTCAGTTCCGTTCCCTGTGGATTGCCCGTATCAACGCCGCAGCGCGTGAATTGGGCATGAAGTACAGCACCTTCATGAACGGCCTGAAAAAAGCCAACATCGAAGTCGACCGCAAGGTTCTGGCCGATCTGGCCGTGTTTGACCAGCCGGCATTTGCTGCCCTGGCCGCACAAGCCAAGGCCAAACTTGGCGCCTAAGCACTGACGAAAGATGCAAAAGGAGGCGCAAGCCTCCTTTTTTGTTTAATTTCATTCCCGGAATTTCCCATGGACCACCTCGATCACATCGTCAATGAAGCCCAGACTGTATTTGCCGCCATTGCCGACCCCGATGCCCTGGAGCAGGCCAAAGCCCGTTTCCTCGGCAAAAACGGCCAGATCACCGAACTACTCAAAGGCCTGGGAAAGCTTCCACCCGAAGAAAAGAAAACGGCCGGCGCGGCCATCAATCTCGCCAAAACGGCGGTTGAAAACGCTTTGCACGCCCGCCGCGAAGCCATTCGCCAGGCTGCCCTGGCCGCACGTCTGGCTGAAGAGGCACTTGATGTAACGCTGCCCGGACGCAGCGAAGCGCGCGGCGGCCTGCATCCGGTGACGCGCACCCTGGAGCGCATCGAAGCGCTCTTTGCCTCGATCGGTTTTCACGTTGCCGACGGCCCAGAAATCGAAGAAGACCGCTTCAATTTCACCGCCCTGAACACCCCGGAAGACCACCCGGCGCGTTCCATGCACGACACCTTTTATCTCACCCACCCGGACGGTTCGCTCGCTGACAAGGTACTGCTGCGCACCCACACCAGCCCCATCCAGGCGCGTTACATGCAGGCCCACGTCGCCCGCTACAGCACACTCGACACCCTGCCCGAGATCCGCATCATCGCGCCGGGACGCGTCTATCGCGTCGATTCGGACGCCACCCACTCGCCGATGTTCCATCAGGTCGAAGGGCTGTGGGTCGGTGAAAACGTCTCTTTTGCCGACCTCAAAGGCGTCATTGCCGATTTTCTCAAAAGCTTTTTTGAAACGGACGAACTCACGGTGCGTTTTCGCCCCTCCTTCTTCCCCTTTACCGAACCCTCGGCGGAAATCGACGTCGCTTTCATGCACGGCGCGCTCAAAGGCCGCTGGCTGGAAATCGCCGGCTGCGGCATGGTGCATCCCAACGTCTTGCGTCACGCCGGCATCGACCCAGAAAAATACACCGGCTTTGCCTTTGGTTTCGGCCCCGACCGCCTGACCATGCTGCGCTACGGCGTCAATGATTTGCGTCTATTTTTTGAAGGCGACCTGCGCTTTTTGCGCCAATTTGCCTGATTTGCCTCAAGCCCACTGAATTCTTTGTGAGATTGCCATGAAATTCTCCGAATCCTGGTTGCGTAGTTTCGTCAATCCGGCGCTGACCAGCGCCGAACTCTCCCACTGCCTGACCATGGCCGGCCTCGAAGTCGAAGACATGCGCCCGGTCGCTCCCGCTTTTAGCGGCGTCATCGTGGCCCAGGTCCTCTCCGTCAACAAACACCCGGACGCTGACCGGCTCAATATCTGCCAAGTCGATATCGGGCCGATGAGTGAAACGGGCACGCCGCAGCAAATCGTCTGCGGCGCACCCAATGTCGCCGCCGGCATGAAAGTCCCCTGCGCCCTGCCCGGTGCCCAGCTGCCGGGGGATTTCAAAATCAAGCTCGCCAAGGTACGCGGCATCGAATCCTCCGGCATGCTCTGCTCTGCCAAAGAACTCGGCATTTCCGACGAAGCCTCCGGCCTCCTTGCGCTACCGGCAGATGCGCCGATTGGCCAAAACATCCGCGACTATCTCGCACTCGACGACACCGTATTCGAGATCAAGCTCACCCCCAACCGCGCCGATTGCCTTTCCTTAAAAGGCATCGCCCGCGAAGTCGGGGCGATTACCGGCACCCCCGTCAACATGCCGCAGATTTCCCCTGTCGCTCCCGCGACCGAGGCGTTTCGTCCAGTCACTTTGCACGCCGGCAACGCCTGCCCGCTTTATTGCGGGCGCATCATCAAAGACGTAAACGCCCGCGCCGCCACACCAGATTGGCTGCGCCGCCATTTGGAACGCAGCGGCCTGCGCTCGATTTCCGCCTTGGTCGACATCACCAACTACGTCATGCTCGAACTCGGCCAGCCGCTGCACGCTTTCGACAACGCCAAGCTCCGTGGCGCGATCGAGGTGCGCATGGCCCATGAAGCTGAGCAGCTCTTACTCTTGAACGAGCAGAAAATCACCCTCAGCCCTGACCTGCTGGTGATCGCCGACGAAAAAGAAGCGCTGGCGCTCGGCGGCATCATGGGCGGCAAGGAAAGTGGCATCACGCTCGACACCCAGGAGCTTTTTCTTGAAGCTGCATTTTTCGCCCCGAGCGCCATCGCCGGGCGCGCGCGCCGCTACAATTTCGCCTCGGACGCTTCGCACCGCTTCGAACGCGGCGTCGATTTTGGCGCAACCCAGGCCGCCCTGGAACGCGCGACACAACTCATTCTCACCATTTGCGGCGGGCAGGCCGGCCCGGTCAGCAGCGCGCAAAGCACGCTACCCGAGCGCCCCTCGGTGCATCTGCGCACGGCGCGTGCCGCCAAGGTGCTCGGCGTGCCGCTCGACAGCGCCCGGATTGCCACGCTATTGCAAGGCCTGGCCCTGCCTTTTACGCAAAGCGGCGACGAGTTTCTGGTCACGCCGCCTTCCTGGCGTTTCGACATGGAGATCGAAGAAGACCTGATCGAAGAAATTGCTCGCCTGATTGGCTACGACGCCATTCCCGCCAATCCGCCGCAAGCTGCGCTCCGCATGCTGCCCCAACCCGAAAACGAGCGTCCGGCAGCACGCATCCGCCAGTTTTTCGCGGATCGCGGCTATCAAGAAGTGATCAACTTCGCTTTCATCGACAGCACCTGGGAAGCCGATTTTTCTGGCAAAACCGAAGAAAGCCAACTGATCCGCCTGGCCAACCCGATTGCCAGCCACATGGCCGTAATGCGCTCCAGCCTGTTCGGCGGCCTGGTGGATAACCTCGCCACCAATCTCAAACGCCAGCAAAGCCGCGTGCGCCTGTTCGAACTGGGGCGCACTTTTGCCCGCAGCACACAGCCGCAAGACAGCGTCCAAGGCTACCGGCAAACCTGGCAACTGGCCGGGCTGGCCTACGGCCCTGCCTTGCCGGAAACCTGGACTGGCAACAAACGTCCAGTCGATTTCTACGACCTCAAAGGCGATCTGGAAGCCCTTTTCCCCGCCGCCGGCCTGCGCTTTGAACAAAGCGCCCACCCCGCCCTGCACCCCGGGCGCGCCGCACGCATCGTGCTGCAAGAGCGCACCATCGGTTACCTGGGCGAACTGCATCCACAATGGGTGCAAAAATACGAACTCAGCAACGCACCGGTATTGTTCGAAATCGATTTCTCCGCGCTGACCAGCCAAAACCTGCCTACTTTTAGCGAGTTTTCCCGCTTCCCAGCGATCACCCGCGATTTGGCTATCGTCGTTGATCAAGAGCTCCCCTGGCAAGCCATTCTGGACGCCTTGCACGATCGTCTTCCCGCCCAGGTCACCGGCATCCAGCTCTTCGATGTCTACACTGGCAAAGGTATCCCGGAAAACAAAAAAAGCCTTGCTTTACGGGTAGTTATGCAAGATACTCAACGCACTTTGCTAGATTCGGACGTTGATGCTGCGATGCAATATATCGCCACCGAACTGGAAAATAAATTTGCCGCTCAGCTGCGAGCCTAACGAAAGATTCAAGAAGAAATGACCTTGACCAAAGCCGAGCTTGCCGACCTTCTCTTCGAAAAAGTGGGCCTCAACAAGCGCGAAGCCAAAGATATGGTAGAAGCCTTTTTCGACGAAATCCGCGATGCCCTGGAAACCGGCGACAGCGTCAAACTGTCCGGTTTCGGCAATTTCCAACTGCGTGACAAACCGCAGCGCCCAGGGCGCAACCCGAAAACTGGCGAAGAAATTCCCATCACCGCCCGCCGGGTCGTCACCTTCCACCCCAGCCAAAAATTGAAGTCCGATGTCGAACTCTCTTTTGATGGACAACCTGCCTAAACCCGGGGGCAGCGAAGACCTGCCGCCGATTCCCGCCAAACGTTACTTCACCATCGGCGAAGTCAGCGAACTGTGCGGCGTCAAGCCGCATGTGTTGCGCTACTGGGAACAGGAATTCAACCAGCTCAAACCGGTCAAACGGCGCGGCAACCGGCGCTATTACCAGCACCACGAAGTGCTGCTCGTGCGCCGCATCCGCGAACTGCTCTACAGCGAAGGTTTCACCATCCACGGCGCGCGCAACCGTTTGGATGAACTCGGCCCACAAGCAAGCATCACCTTTACCCCGGAAGAAGATAAATCGCCTTCATCCACCACCCCCAAACCCAATCTGCGCCACGAATTACTCTCGATTATCCAGTTGCTCACTGTTTGATTTTCACAAACTGCGCTATAATTTCGCGCTTGTCGGGGCGTAGCGCAGCCTGGTAGCGCACTTGCATGGGGTGCAAGGGGTCGCGAGTTCGAATCCCGCCGCCCCGACCAATAGAAACAAGCACTTAGGCCACTCTTCGGAGTGGCCTTTTTGCATCAAAAAAAACTGCTCGCATGACACCCACCCGTTAGCAAACGAAAAACTGCGAAAAGCTCAAATTGCTCGTTTCATAGACTTTTTTGCAAACCATGTAGAAGGTTTCGCATTAGAATGTTTTGCATCCACCGCTGAATTTATAGAATATTCCATAACTCCAATAGAGCTTTCCACAAGATGACACCCCTAGGCTATCAAGCTTTGATTGAGCGCTACGCGCTCAAGGTGCCGCCCCTCGCTCAGACCTACGTACTGGCACCTCGTACCGGCGTGGTGAGGCACGTTGTCTCGGCTGATGGCACAGAGCGCATTGAAATCCCGCGTAATCGTTACGCTGGAAATCAGGGGCTCGTTGCTCAACTGACATTTGCCTTGAAGCGCGAAAACCTTAACCTAACGGTACTCGCTGCTCTCTTTGATGAGCCGGAGATTGCTCCTGTTCTTCAGAGTTGGCTCAACGACTCTCCCACTTCTTCATACGCCAGATTATCTGCCTATCTAGCCAAGTGGCTAACCGGCGCAACTTTTGAATTCACCTTGCCGGCAGGAGCGCCCAGAGTCCGTGTCCTGGATGCTGATAAGTATGTAACCGGGCCAACGACAACTGACTCTCAGTTCGGAGTCATAAACAACCTCTTGGGCACCCCAGCTTTCTGCCCGATGGTTAGATTGACCGATACGCTGAAGTCACTGCTGGCAAAAAATCTTCGCGTCCGGGTCTCCGAGGCGGTGGCTAACTTAGCCCCAGAGATGCTGGCGCGCGCCATCGACTACCTCTATCTCTCCGAGACGCGCTCGACATTTTCCATCGAAAAGGAAATACCCGATGCACACCGCGCCGAGAAATTCAGACGACTACTTGAGTTGGCCGGCGAACCCGGGCATTTGACAGAAGCGCAAGTCTGCAATTGGCAAAACAGCATCATCTCCGCATATTTTGCGGAAAGTTGTTACCGGACCAGACAGAACTGGCTGTCTCGAAGCGGCAGATTACGCAATATCGCAGACTATATTCCTCCCGCCCCCGCGCAGGTTGGACCAATGATGGACGGTGTCGCCAAGTTGGCACAGTTAGGGGCATCGAACCTGATAGATCCTGCGATTGCAGCAACGTGCGCTGCATTCGGACTGGTTTACGTCCACCCGTTTCTTGATGGAAACGGCCGACTACACCGTTTCTTACTGCACCACGTCTTGCGGCAAGCGGGTTACACCCCAACTGGAGTTGTGCTCCCCTTGTCAGCGCGGATGCTTCGCTCCCTAGAAATATATTCCCAGCTTCTCAAATCCTATTCCCAGCCGCGAACAGCTCTTCTCGACTATGTACTGGACGATGAGAGCCAGACAATTTTCATCAAGTCACCTCAAGCTTCTTGGCTCTATGCTTCATTCGATGCAACGGCCTTGTGTGAATTCATCCTGTCTTGTATCGAACAATGCGTGGAGGAAGACCTGGCTCATGAAATTCACTATCTGCAAGGCTACGACCAGGCAAAAGCCCGGCTAGAGGCTTGGCTGGATTTACCCCAGTCACGCCTCAATCTTCTCATCCAACTTGTCGTTCAAGGCCACGGAGAATTGTCCCTGCGAAAAAGGAAGCTTTTCCCTGAATTGTCTCCGGAGCTCATAAGTCGAGCAGAAGAAATCATTGAAGATGAGTTTGAAACCTACTTTTCCAGAGCGGTGGACGCAGGCAGCTCAAAAATTGCAGAAAACAGGTCGTAGGGCAGTTGCTTGATCGAAAATTCGCTCATGGAGCAGATCACCCGCAGGGTGATTCCTTTGGCGTCCGTAATTGTTTGATTTTAAAGGTTAACTATGGAAAAGTCAATGGTGGGCTCACGGAATCAGGGACGCTAAAAGCAATTTAATGTCTGCTCTGGGCATTGTTTGATCGCGCACAGCTAGTGTTTTTTTGGTATTCTTGAATAATTAAATTTAACTATATTTTTTTTGGAGTGCTCTATGTCATCATTTGGCTATCTTCACGGCGCTGGTGTCCAAGAAATGATTGATGCCGCCCGTTTCTCATCAGATATTGATCGAGTAAATGCGGCTTGGATGGAAACCGCAAGAGTATTGAAAGCAAGAATTGCGGAACGCGATGCCGCAATCAAAAAATTAAATTATGACCTTGATTATCAAAAGGTATATGTGGAATTCCAAAAAGAGCTGCTGCAGACGGCGCGGACAGATGAGCAAAAAGCTCGATCCGTACTCGCTCAGCGAGAAAAAGAATATAAAATCATGATAGATGAACTTTCGTTAAAAATGTCGAGTGAGGCACTGGATTTGCACGATGAGGTTATTGATTGGGTTTGCAAATATGGAGAAAACCAATCCCATGAATTTATTGAAGGACTAAGACACTTATTCAAAAGCAAAATGCCTATGTCACAAAGCGAATCTTTGCGCCAACAATTCATCGAGGAATTTGAGGCAAAGGCAAAAGCAATGGCTTGCGAAAATGAAAAGAATGGCAAAGGCTATTTTGTAGACGAGGAGGCATTGTTAAAAGCCTCCAACATTATTGCCAAAAAAATGGTAATCCAGGAGCACAATCGCATTAGAAATGCATTATCAAAAATCACAGGATCAAACCTTGATATTGGCGCAGGGCGATTTTCAGAAAAGCTTGGGCCAGAGGAAATTGCGCAGGCTGTTGGAGAGGGGAAATTTAAACTCCCAGAAGAACCAATGTGTTTAATTTATAAGATGCATTATCTTCCAAGCCACAAGGCATCCAAGCAAGCTTCATCGCAACAATCATAAAACACGCTTAAGGAATCAATCATGGAAAACCAGGAAAAAATAATTAGTTCATATTTATCAAAAATAGAAAGCTTGTATCAACAGATCAAAGCAATGACGCCTGCGGATGCACAGGTAGAAAATAATAAAAACAATTTCGTTTCGGCATTTGATGATGCGATCAAAATATACGATCAACAGGTTGGCCGTGATCCATTACTTGCGATCAATGCGCTTGCAATGTCATTTAAAAGTGGTGTAGAAAAATTTAACTAAAATAATAGGGGACAGACCACGGTTTTCTAATATTCTTTCGGTGGTCTGAATATTCAGGAGTTGCCATGCCTCGTCGGCCCCGTGTGGCCTTGCCCCGTATTCCGCTGCACCTGATTCAGCGTGGAAATAATCGACAAGCTTGCTTTGTGGCAGATGAGGGTTACCGGTTTTATCTGGATTGACTCAAGGAGTTTGCTGACAAGACAGGTTGCCGAGTTCATGCCTATGTGTTGATGACCAACCATGTGCATTTGCTGGTGAGCGCAGATGGTGGCGAGTCACCCGGCGCATTAATGAAGGCGCTCGGGCAGCGTTATGTGCAGTATTTCAACCGCACTTATCGGCGCAGCGGTACCTTGTGGGAGGGGCGCTATCGTTCCTGTCTGACCCAGGCAGAAGATTACTTGCTGGCCTGTCAGCGCTACATTGAACTGAATCCGGTGCGGGCCGGGATGGTGGAACATCCGGCGGATTATCGTTGGTCGAGTTATTAATAATAGGGGACAGACCACGGTTTTCTAATATTCTTTCGGTGGTCTGAATATTCAGGAGTTGCCATGCCTCGTCGGCCCCGTGTGGCCTTGCCCCGTATTCCGCTGCACCTGATTCAGCGTGGAAATAATCGACAAGCTTGCTTTGTGGCAGATGAGGGTTACCGGTTTTATCTCGATTGACTCAAGGAGTTTGCTGACAAGACAGGTTGCCGGGTTCATGCCTATGTGTTGATGACCAACCATGTGCATTTGCTGGTGAGCGCAGATGGTGGCGAGTCACCCGGCGCATTAATGAAGGCGCTCGGGCAGCGTTATGTGCAGTATTTCAACCGCACTTATCGGCGCAGCGGTACCTTGTGGGAGGGGCGCTATCGTTCTTGCCTGACCCAGGCGGAAGATTACTTGCTGGCCTGTCAGCGCTACATTGAACTGAATCCGGTGCGGGCCGGGATGGTGGCGCATCCGGCGGATTATCGTTGGTCGAGTTATCGCGCCAACGCCCAGGGGCAAGAGGGTGCCCTGATGACACCCCATGAGATTTACCTCGCGCAGGAGCGCACCGCAGAACTTCGGCAGGCAAACTATCGAGAACTCTTTCGATCAGAACTGGAACCGGGGCTGGTTGATCAGATTCGCCAGGCGAGCAATGGCAACTTTGCCTTGGGCAGCGCTCGCTTTGCCCAGGAGATTGCCGCAGTGCTGGGCCGACGGGTGACGCCGGGCAAGTCCGGCAGACCGCGAAAGCTGCCGGAACCCGAATCGGGCGATCTTTTTTGAGACAAGTATTCCGGCGCACCCCATTTGAAATTTAGTTCCGTAGCCAAGGTAAAGCCCCGACCAGCAGCAGGAACCAAACGAGCATGGGCAAAAAGGGACGGAGGATAAGCGTGGCGGGTTGCTTCACTCAAGAGATATTGGCATAATATGCCATAAGCTCAGATTTGGAGATTGCCATGCCCACTCGAAATGTTGTACTGACTGACAGCCAGGCCAAGTTTGTAGAGCAGATGGTAGCCAGCGGCCATTACCAGAACGCCAGTGAGGTGCTGCGCGAGGGGTTGCGCCTGGTTCAGGCACGAGAGGCGGAGCAAGCCGCCAAACTCGCTGCCTTGCGCGAGGCAGTGGCTGTCGGTATTGCCGATATCGAGTCGGGGCGTTATACCGAGTTTAACGATGCTGCGTCGCTGGACGCATACTTGGCCAATATCGCTGACCGAGCGATCAATGCTGTATGAAGCGGTCTTGGCGTGTGTGGCTGGCGCAAGGTGCCGAACGAGATTTCTTCAGTATTTTGCACTGGACAACCGAACAGTTTGGCGAACGCCAAGCGCGGGTTCATGAAACAACGCTGCGCAGCGCACTGAAGGAGTTGGCTAACGGACCCGAGGCGGTGAGTAGCCGAGCGCGGCCAGAGTTGGGGGTTGATGTCTTCAGCCTTCATGTGGCGCGTAACGGGCGAAAGGGAAAGCATCTCGTTGTTTTTAGAACCCACGAGGAAGCGAAATCGATCGAGGTGATTCGCATCCTGCACGACAGCATGGATTTGGTGCGACATCTGGATTCGTGATCGCTTGAAAAACCGAAGCATCCAAACTCGTCCGCTGAGCCAAGGAGAATCTGCCCGAGGCTTTGCTTTCTTGATGAAGTTCTCCAATAGCAAGCCGGTCAGGTGGCAGCGCTGGCCGGCCCAATGACAGCCTCCATCAAAAACGCAAAAAAAGACCCCGCGAGCGGGGCCAAAACAGCGCAAGGCTGCGCAGAGTTGCTCAGGGAAAACTTTAGCGATAGCGCTGGGCCATGGCTTCCAGCGGCAGGGGCTTGATGCGGCTGGCCTGGCCGGCGGCACCGAAGGCTTCGAAGCGGGACTGGCAGAGTGCGCGGGCGGCGCTGACGGCGGCTTTGAGGAAGGCGCGCGGATCGAATTCTTCCGGTTTTTCCGCCATGGCGCGGCGCATGGCACCAGTCATGGCGAGGCGGATGTCGGTGTCGATGTTGACCTTGCGCACGCCGTGGCGGATGCCTTCGACGATTTCTTCCACCGGCACGCCGTAGGTTTCCTTGATCGCGCCACCATGTTCGCGAATCACCTGCAGCCACTCCTGCGGCACGCTGGATGAGCCGTGCATCACCAGGTGGGTATTGGGAATGCGGGCGTGGATGGCCTTGATGCGATCGATCGCCAGAATGTCGCCGGTCGGCGGGCGGGTGAATTTGTAAGCGCCATGGCTGGTGCCGATGGCAATGGCGAGCGCATCGACGCCGGTTTTTGCTACGAAATCGGCGGCTTCGTCGGGGTCGGTCAGGAGTTGTCCGTGATCGAGTTTGCCGGCGGCACCGATGCCGTCTTCCTCGCCCGCCTCGCCAGTTTCCAGCGATCCCAGACAGCCCAGCTCGCCTTCCACCGAAACGCCCAGCGCATGCGCCATGTCCACCACTTTCCGGCTCACTTCGACGTTGTAAGCGTAGGTGGACGGTGTTTTGCCGTCCTCACCGAGCGAACCGTCCATCATCACGCTGGAAAACCCGCTTTTCATCGCTTGCAGGCACACCGCCGGCGAAGTGGCGTGATCCTGATGCATGCACACCGGAATATCGGGATATTGCTCGATGGCCGCTTCCACCAGCTTGCGCAAGAAGGGTTCGCCGGCGTATTTGCGCGCGCCGGCGGAGGCTTGCAGAATTACCGGCGCATCGCAGGCTGCCGCCGCCTGCAGGATGGCCTGGATTTGCTCCAGATTATTGACGTTGAAAGCGGGCAGGCCGTAGTGATGCTCGGCGGCGTGGTCGAGCAACTGGCGTAGCGAAATCAGGGCCATGTCTTTTCCTTTCCGTGCGTGATGTGGCGGGCCAGGCGCAACAGGTTGCAGGTGTAGCCGTATTCGTTGTCGTACCAGGCCACCACCTTGATAAACGTCGGATCGAGCGCGATGCCTGCCTGTGCATCGAACACCGAAGGCTGCGGGCAGCCGCGAAAATCGGTAGATACCGCCGCCTCATCGCAATAGGCCAGCACCCCCTTCAATTCCTTCTCTGCGGCGGCGCGCATCACGGCACAAATTTCGTCGTAACTGGCGCTTTGCTGCAGCTCCACCGTCAAATCCACCACCGAAACATCGGAAGTCGGCACGCGAAACGCCATGCCGGTAAGTTTTTTATCCAGCGCCGGAATCACCTTGCCGACGGCCTTGGCCGCCCCCGTGGCCGACGGGATGATGTTTTCCAGAATCCCGCGCCCGCCGCGCCAATCCTTGCCAGATGGGCCATCCACCGTTTTTTGCGTGGCCGTGGCGGCATGCACCGTGCTCATCAAACCGCGTTTGATACCGAAATGATCGTTCAGCACCTTGGCCACCGGTGCCAGACCATTGGTGGTGCAGGATGCGGCAGAAACAATCGCCTCCCCGGCGTAATCCGCGTGATTAACGCCATAAACGAACATCGGCGTGGCGTCTTTGGCGGGCGCAGATTGGATCACCTTGCGCGCCCCGGCATTCAGATGCGCCTGGCAGCTTTCTTCGGTGAGGAAAAAACCGGTCGCCTCAATCACCACATCGACTCCAGCCTCGCCCCAGGCCGCTTCACCCGGATCGCGCTCGGCACTCAAGCGTATGGCGCGGCCATTGACCCACAGCGTATTGCCCGCCACCTCCACCGTCCCGGGAAAACGCCCGTGCACCGAATCGTGCTGCAACAGGTACGCCAGGTAATCCGGGGCAAGCAGATCGTTGATTGCCACCACTTCCAGCCCGGAAAATTCGGCCTCCGCCGCAATGGCGCGAAACGCCATGCGCCCGATGCGGCCAAAACCATTGATTGCCACGCGTATGGCCATGGACTTGTCTCCTCGTTGATTTAAATTCTTTTTTGGCTCAAAAATCGCCATCGCTGCCGCCTTGGCGGACGATGGTGTCGAGTACGGCGCGCACCAGGTGCGCCACATCCAGGCCGAAGTGGGCGTACAAAGCGCCCGCCGGCGCGGAAGCACCGAAATCCTTGATGCCCAACACCGCACCCTCCAGGCCGACGTATTTACGCCAGGGATCGGGGTGCGCCGCCTCGATCGCCACCCGGGGCAAATCGTCCGGCAAGACCTGATGCTGCCATTCCAGCGTTTGCCGCTCGAAGCGCTCGCAGCACGGCATCGACACCACGCGCACGGCAATCCCCTGCTTGGCCAAAGCCTCTTGCGCTGCCAGCGCGATGCCGATTTCCGAACCGGTCGCCAGAATCGCCGCCTGATCCTCACCCACCGCCGGACTCAGCACATAGCCGCCGCGCGCGATGCGCGCCGCCCGCCCGGCATCGCCGCCGCACTGTGGCAAATTCTGGCGCGACAAAAACAAAGCGCTCGGGCCGTCGTGGCGTTCAATCGCTTCCGCCCAGGCCACCGCAGTTTCCAGTTCGTCACAGGGTCGCCAGGTATCCAGGCCGGGAATCAGGCGCAAACTCCCAAGATGCTCGATCGGCTGGTGCGTTGGCCCATCCTCGCCCAGGCCAATGGAATCGTGGGTTAACACATAGATCATCCGCTGGCGCATGAGGGCGCTCATGCGGATGGCGTTGCGGGCGTAATCGGAAAACACAGCAAAGGTGCCGCCGTAGGGAATCAGCCCACGATGCAGGGCAACACCGTTCAACACCGCCGCCATGCCGAATTCACGCACGCCGCAGGAAAGATAATTGGGGGCCTGCGCGCCGCCCGGGGGCGCTTCGTGCCAGGGCCGGCTGCCGCGCCCCGCCGTCAGATTGGAGCCGGTCAGGTCAGCCGAAGCGCCGAGCAGCTCCGGCAGCCGCTCGGTCAGAAAATCCAGGCAGTTCTGCGACGATTTACGGCTGGCGATGCCCTCCGTCCTGCTCGCCGCGCGCGCCTCCATTTCCGCACGCAAACCGCTCCAGTCGTCCGGCAGCATGCCGTGCGCGGTGCGCACGAATTCCGCCGCCAGTTCGGGATACGCCTGACCGTAAGCGGCAAAACTTTCCTGCCAGCGGTTTTCCGCAGCGCGGCCACTGGCCCGTGCATCCCACAGGGCGCGCAGATCGTCCGGCACCTGAAAGGGCGCATGCGGCCAGTCGAGCGCCGCCCGCATGGCGCTGATTTCAGCCTCGCCCAAAGGCGCGCCATGTACCTCATGGGTACCCACTTTGTTGGGCGCGCCCTGACCAATCTGCGTGCGGCAAATGATCAGTACCGGGCGCTCTTTTTCAGCCTGTGCCGTGCGTAAAGCGGCATCGATGGCCCGCGCATCATGCCCGTCGATCGGCCCGATGACCTGCCAGCCATAGGCGCGAAAACGTGCCGAAGTGTCATCACGAAACCAGCCGCTGACGTGGCCGTCGATGGAAATGCCGTTATCGTCGTAAATCGCCACCAGCTTGTGCAAACCCCAGACCCCGGCCAGCGAACAGGCTTCGTGGCTGATGCCTTCCATCAGGCAGCCGTCGCCCATGAATACCCAGGTGCGGTGATCGACGATTGCATGGCCGGGGCGGTTATAGCGCTGCGCCAGCAGCTTTTCCGCCAGCGCCATGCCGACTGCGTTGGCCAGCCCCTGCCCCAGCGGACCGGTGGTGGTTTCGACGCCGGGTGTGTGGCCCACCTCCGGGTGGCCGGCGGTGCGGCTGCCGAACTGGCGAAAATTCTGCAATTCACTGAGCGGCAGATCGTAGCCGGTGAGATGCAGCAGGGCGTAGAGCAGCATCGAACCGTGCCCGTTGGAGAGCACGAAACGATCGCGATCCGGCCAGGCCGGGTGATTCGGGTTGTGCTTGAGGTGCTTGCGCCAAAGGACTTCGGCGATGTCCGCCATGCCCAGCGGCGCGCCGGGGTGGCCGGATTTTGCCCGTTCCACCGCATCCACCGCGAGAAAACGCAGGGCGTTGGCGAGCGAGCTGTGCGGCGTTTGCATTTTTTCCATGACTATCGTCTCCGTTCAGGCGCGCCGCTTCAAATCCATCAGGCGCAACACCATGGGGGTAAAAATCATCTGCATCGCCAGCCCCATCTTGCCGCCCGGCACCACCAGGGTGTTCGGGCGGGTCAGCATGCTGTTGTGCAAAATATTCAGCAAATACTGAAAATCGATGCCCTTGGGATTGGCAAAACGGATCACCACCATGCTTTCATCGGCGCTGGGAATATCGCGGGCAATGAAGGGATTGGAGGTATCGACGATGGGCACCCGTTGAAAATTGACGTGCGTGCGCGAAAACTGCGGACACAGGTGCTTCACGTAATCTGGCATGCGCCGCAAAATCACATCGACCACCGCCTCTTGCGAATAACCGCGCAATTTCTGGTCGCGGTGCAGTTTTTGTATCCATTCGAGGTTGATGGTCGGCACCACGCCAACACACAGATCGACGTGCGCAGCAATGTCGATGCCCTCGCCCGCCCAGGCACCGTGCAGCCCTTCGTAAAACATCAAATCCGTGTCGCCGCCAATCTCCTGCCAGGGCGTGAACGTGCCCGGCTCTTGCTGCCAGGGCGCGGCTTCAGCAACATCGTGCAGATATTTGCGCACCTGGCCGCGCCCGCTGCGGCCATAATCGGCAAACAGTTGCTCCAGTTCGGCAAGCAAATTGGCCTCTGGCCCGAAATGGCTGAAATTCGGATTACCCGCCGCCTCCTGCGCCTGCATTTGCGCGCGCATGGCGGCGCGGTCGTAGCGGTGGAAAGAATCGCCTTCCACCACCTGGGCGTTGAGTTTTTCCCGGCGGAAAATATGCTGGAAACTTTGCATCACCGTGCTAGTACCGGCACCAGAGGAACCGGTGATGGCGATGATCGGGTGTTTGATGGACATCTTGCGGCTCCCGGAAAAGAAGAAATGAGCGCCTTACTCGCAAAACAAGGAACGTTCAGCGAATAAAGGAGAAGCAAAGGGGCGGTCGGTGCCGCTGTCGAATTCCTGGTGGTAACGCTCGATGCGCTCCACTTCGCTGCGCGAGCCGAGAATCACCGGCACCCGCTGGTGCAGGGTTTCGGGCGCAACATCCAGAATGCGCTGGCGTCCGGTGGACGCCGCCCCGCCCGCCTGCTCGATCAGCATCGCCATCGGGTTGGCCTCGTAGAGCAGGCGCAGGCGGCCGGGTTTACCCGGGTCTTTGTGATCTTTCGGATACATGAACACGCCGCCGCGCATCAGGATGCGGTGCACTTCCGCCACCATCGAAGCAATCCAGCGCATGTTGAAATCGATGCCGCGAATCCCGGTTTTTCCCGCCTTGCATTCGGCCACGTAACGCTGCACCGGCGCTTCCCAAAAACGCTCGTTCGAGGTGTTGATGGCAAATTCACGGGTCTCAGGCGGCACACGGATATCCGGGTGGGTGAGGATGAAATTGCCGCTTTCCCGATCCAGGGTGAAGGCGTGCGTGCCGTCGCCCACCGTCAGCACCAGCATGGTCGCCGGGCCGTAAATGGCGTAACCGGCGGCAATTTGTTCACAACCCGGGCGCAAAAAATCGGTTTCCACCGCATCGCCCACCTCAGCGCGTTGCAGGATAGAAAAAATCGTCCCCACCGAAACATTGACATCGCTGTTCGATGAACCATCCAGCGGGTCGAACACCAGCAGGTAGCGCCCGCGCGGATATTCTTCAGGAATGCGATACGGCGCGGCGAGCTCCTCGGACGCCATGCCGGCCAGTTGGCCGCTCCATTCGCAGTGGCGCAGCATGGCCTCGTTGGCGAGCACGTCGATTTTCTTTTGTTCCTCGCCCTGCACATTGGTGTCGCCCGCCGTGCCGGAAACGCCCGACAAAGCCCCCTTGCTCACCAGCGCCGAGATGCTTTTCACCGCTGCGGCCACATCGATCAACAAAGCCCCCAATTCGCTGCGCCCATTGCGCGTGTGCTGGATGACGAATTTCGACAAGGTGGTGCGTCCGAATAACATGGGCTTCTCCAGTCAATTTTGGCTTACTGCATGGCTAGGCAAGATAAGGAAAGCTTCATGAATCACCTAGTCAGTATTTTTTAACCGCTTCATAATGAATTACTGATTAAACAAAACTGATGCCTGCCGTCAGCATTTCTGACTAGCCCTTACTCCGCTTTCTGCCTAGCGTGAAGCGTTTCAATCCTGGCAGCCTGTCGGACTTGATAGGTCGCAGCGAAAAATGTGGGAGACGAGGACAGTTTTTCACGGGTTTCAAGCGAATAGTTGTTTTATTCGCGCAGAAACACGGGGAAAAATGAACCGTCTTCCCACTTTTTGCAGCCGACTCGGTCAAGTCCGACCGGCTGCCAACACCGGAGTCGCACCATGGCCCACGCACACCGCCCTTTACAGGCACTCATCTTTGATGTCGACGGCACCCTCGCAGAAACCGAAAAAGACGGACACCGCCCCGCCTTCAACGCGGCTTTTGCTGAACAGGGTTTGGACTGGTACTGGGACGAGCAGCACTACGGCGATTTGCTCGCCGTGGCCGGAGGCAAAGAGCGTATCCGCCATTTCGTCGCCCAAACGCACAGTGAACTGCTCGCCGGCGAACATTTCGATGCCCTCATCCACCGCCTGCACCGGCAGAAAACGGCACACTATCTTGCCCGTGTCGCCGCCGGCTCTTTGCCCTTACGCCCCGGCGTGGCAGAGACCTTGCGCGCGGCGCGCAGTTTGGGCATCCGCCTGGCCATTGCCAGCACCACCACACTCGACAATGTGCACGCCCTCCTCAACGCCACGCTCGGCCCCAGCGCCAGCAGCTGGTTTGACGTGATTGGCGCAGGCGATGTCGTCGCGGCCAAAAAACCGGACCCCGCCATTTATCACTGGGTGCTGCAAAAACTCGATGCCCCCAAGAGCGCCTGCCTGGCCATTGAAGACTCCCGAATTGGCCTCCTTGCCGCCCGCGCCGCCGGCCTCGCCTGCCTGGTCACCCCCAGCGCCTACAGCGCCGGACAGGATTTTTCCGACGCCGCCGGGGTGATCGAGGATTTGAGTGTACTCAGCAAAACACTGCCTCGGCGGCAGAAACAAGTAAGCCAAAACTGAACTCCACAATAAAAACACATGACTTTTATTTATCAATCAAGCTTTCTAGGATGCCGCCATGCCGATGCAGATCGCAGACGCTCAATCCCACGGAGACACTCATGGATCAGTCCAAACGCTACGCCGATTTAAGCCTCAAGGAAGCTGAACTCATGGCCAGTGGCCAGCATATTTTGTGCGCCTACCGCATGAAACCGAAAAGTGGCCACAGCTATCTTGCCGCCGCCGCCCACTTCGCCGCCGAATCCTCGACCGGCACCAACGTCGAAGTCAGCACCACCGACGATTTCACGCGCGGTGTCGATGCGCTGGTCTATCACATCGACGAAGCCACCGAGGACATGCGCATCGCCTACCCGCTCGACCTGTTCGACCGCAACCTGATCGACGGCCGCATGATGCTGGTTTCCTTCCTGACGCTGACCATCGGCAACAATCAGGGCATGGGCGACATCGAATACGCCAAGATGGTCGATTTTTACCTGCCGCGCCGCGCCATTGAACTCTTCGACGGCCCCAGCCGGGGCATTGCCGACCTCTGGCGCACGCTGGGCCGCCCGGTGGTCGATGGCGGCTACATTTCCGGCACGATCATCAAGCCCAAACTGGGGCTACGCCCCGAACCCTTTGCCCGCGCTGCCTACGAATTCTGGCTGGGCGGCGATTTCATCAAGAACGACGAGCCGCAAGGCAACCAGGTTTTCGCGCCGATGAAGCAGACCATTCCGCTCGTCTATGACGCCATGAAGCGGGCGATGGACGAAACCGGCGAAGCCAAGCTCTTTTCCGCCAACATCACCGCCGACGACCACTACGAAATGCTCGCGCGCGGCGAATACATCCTCGAAAGCTTCGGCCCGGATGCCGACAAGGTGGCCTTTCTGGTCGATGGCTACGTCGGCGGCCCGGGCATGATCACCACCGCCCGCCGCCATTTTGCCAACCAGTTTCTGCACTACCACCGCGCTGGTCACGGCGCCGTGACCAGCCCGCAAAGCAAGCGCGGCTACAGCGCCTATGTGCTCTCCAAAATGAGCCGCATCCAGGGCGCTTCCGGCATCCACGTCGGCACCATGGGCTACGGCAAGATGGAAGGCGACAAGGACGACCGCGCCTGCGCCTACATCATCGAGCGCGACCGCTACCAGGGGCCGATTTATGCGCAAGAATGGTACGGCATGAAACCAACCGTACCCATCATCTCCGGCGGCATGAACGCCCTGCGTCTGCCCGGTTTCTTCGCCAATCTCGGCCACGGCAACGTCATCAACACCGCCGGCGGCGGCGCTTACGGCCACCTCGACAGCCCGGCCGCCGGTGCCCGTTCCCTGCGCCAGGCTTACGACTGCTGGAAAGCCGGGGCCGACCCCTTGCAGTGGGCCAAAGAACACCGCGAATTCGCCCGCGCCTTCGCCTCCTTCCCGCAAGACGCCGACCAGATTTACCCCGGCTGGCGAGCCATTTTAGGCAGCGCAATCACCTAAATCCCTTGCCTTACCCCTTGCCTTGCCCACGCGCCCGGCGCTTCTCACAAGCTTTGGAGAAACGCCGGGCGCGCAATTTTGCATTTCAGCGATACAACGCAAAACGCCATTCCCCTTACCAAAACGCAGCGCGCCACAAATTCCACTCGCCCAGCCCACTATAATCACCAACCTCCCTTATGACAGAGGTGGCTGCGATGCGGGTTCCGTCCCGGTTTTCAAATACATTGAACCCGGTCGGCGGCGGCAATGTGCTCACCGGTCCGGTGTTCGAGGTGCTGCCCAAGTTCGCCGGCCCAAAAATCATCTACGCCGCCGCCAACCGCCTGGGCAGCCGCACCGCACGCGAAGGCATCACCTTCAAACAAACACCTTACGCACTGGAACTGTAGCCTTTTGCTATCGTTCACATACCCGCTAGGAGAACATCATGAGCACCGCTGAAGTCATGGAAATAGCCTTGCGCCTGAAGGCGTCGGAGCGCTACGAGCTGCTGGAAATGCTGCAAAAAAGCCTGGATAAACCAGACACGGAAGTAGACCACGTCTGGATCGAGGAGGCCGAGCGCCGCTTGCAGGCATATCGCGAAGGCAAGCTGGAAGTGATTTCAATGGAAGAAGTATTCAGGGATTTGTGATGCGGCTTTACTTCTCCAAAATTGCCCGGGATGAACTGCGAGAGGCCAAAGCCTATTTCAAGGCCTGCCACGAGCTGCCCTCGCCCTCGATTACCTTCACCCCCACCTCACCGGAGCCTCGCCATGCCCCCCAGCACCGACCACTTACATGACGATATCCGCCTACTCGGGCGTGTTTTGGGCGATACCCTGCGCGAGCAAGAGGGGGAAGATGTGTTCGCCTGGGTCGAAAACATCCGCCAGACCGCCGTGCGTTTTGCGCGCGGCGCAGATGCGGCGGAAGGCCAGGCGCTGGCGGCGCTGCTCACGGCCCTGCCGCGTGCCAGCACGCAAGCCGTGGTGCGTGCCTTCAGCTATTTTCTGCAGCTGGCCAACATCGCCGAGGATGTCCACCACAGCCGACGCCGCCGCGCCCACGATCTAGCGGGTTCGCCGCCGCGCACGGGCAGCCTGATCTATGCACTGGAGCGCCTGGATGACGCCGGCTGCTCCGCAAATGTTCTGGCTGATTTTTTTGCCCACGCACTGGTCGCCCCGGTACTCACCGCGCACCCGACCGAAGTGCAACGGCAAAGCCTGCTGCGCAATCATCAAAGCATCGCCGCCCTGCTCGAAGCCCGCGAGCGGCGCACGCCCACCCCTGAAGAGCTCGCCGATAACGCAGAACAGCTGGCCAACGCCGTGCTCACGCTCTGGCAATCGCGCATGTTGCGCCCGGTGCGTTTGCAGGTGATCGACGAAGTCAAAAACGGCATCCGCTATTTTCAGGAAACTTTTTTCCACGAACTGCCGCGCCTGTATATCGACACCGCCCACCATCTGGAAAACCGCCACCCTGAGCGCCGCTGGGCTTTGCCACCTTTTTTTCGCATCGGCTCCTGGATCGGCGGCGACCGCGACGGCAATCCTTTCGTCACCGCCGATATTTTGCGCCAAGCCTTGCGCCTGCAATCGGTGGCGGCGCTGCAGCATTATCAGGAAGAAGTGCACGCCCTGGGCGCGGAGCTGCCGCTATCCGCCTTGCTCGTGCGCGTCAGCCCGGCCCTCGAGGCCCTTGCTGCGGCCTCGCCCGACCAATCGCCGCAGCGCAGCGACGAGCCTTACCGGCGCGCCCTGTCGGGAATTTACGCCCGCCTGGCCGCAACGGCGCGCGCACTCGACAACAGCGAGCCACTGCGCCCGGAAATCGCCCCCGCAGCCCCCTATGACACGGCGCAGGAATTGCGCAACGAACTAAAAATACTGGCCACCTCGCTCAAGGAAAACGGCAGCGCCCGTTTGGCGGGCGGACGCTTGCGCCGCCTTTTGCGCGCCGTGCAGGTATTTGGTTTTCACCTGGCCCCTATCGATTTACGCCAGAATTCCGATGTTCATGAACGCAGCGTAAGCGCCCTACTCGCTGCCGCACAAGCGTGCCCAAACTACCTCACGCTCGATGAAACGGCACGCCTGAAACTGCTTTCAGAAGAACTCGCCACGCCGCGCCCGCTCCATTCCCCCTGGCTCAGTTACGATGAGGAAACCCGTGGCGAGCTGGCCATTTTCTTCGCCGCGCGTGAATTACGCGAAAAATACGGTGAAGCGGCGCTCCCCAACTGCATCATCTCGAAAACCGACAGCGCTTCGGACTTGCTCGAACTCGCCCTGCTGCTCAAGGAGGCCGGCTTGTTGCGCGCTCCCCAAAACGACGGGGCAAGCCCGCAACTTTTGGTCAACATCATCCCGCTCTTTGAAACCATCGAAGATTTGCAAAAGAGCGCCAGCATCATGGAAACGCTGTTTCAGCACCCGATTTACCGCGCCTTGGTGGCAAGCCGGGGCGACGAGCAGGAAATCATGCTGGGCTATTCCGATAGCAACAAAGATGGCGGTTTCCTCACTTCCGGCTGGGAGCTCTACAAAGCAGAAATCGCGCTGGCCGAGGTATTTCGCCGCCACAAGGTGCGCCTGCGCCTCTTTCACGGGCGCGGCGGCTCGGTCGGGCGCGGCGGCGGGCCGTCCTACCACGCCATTCTGGCGCAACCGGCGGGCGCTGTTTCCGGCCAGATCCGCCTCACCGAACAAGGCGAAGTCATCGCCAGCAAATACGGCAACCCGGACAACGGCCGGCGCAATCTCGAAGTGCTGCTCGCCGCCACCCTGGAAGCCAGTTTGAGCAATCCGGAAAACCAGCTGGCCAACGCCCCGCATTTTCATGCCGTCATGGACAGCCTGTCCGCATACGCCTTTCACGCCTACCGCGAACTGGTCTATGCCGACCCGGGGTTCACCACATATTTTCGTCAATCGACAGTCGTTTCCGAAATTGCGGCGCTGAACATCGGCAGCCGCCCGGCCTCACGCAAACCGTCCGAGCGCATCGAAGACCTGCGCGCCATTCCCTGGGTTTTTTCCTGGGCGCAATGCCGCCTCATGCTGCCCGGCTG
>NZ_JBLJBW010000039.1:0-21911 GCF_047638095.1 Azonexus sp. | reverse complement strand
TATTTTCATTTTTTGCCTTCCAAAAGTAACGCTAATTTTAGGTCACCCTTGGCAGACTAAATTTCGGGGGAAGCTCAATTTTTCCCGCAAGAAGGCCAACGCTTGAAAGTTTTCACTATGAACAAGCACACCATCTGTTGATACGTCCAAATCCGCCACATGCTTTAGTAACCCAGCCTTAAACTCCGCAGCAAACAAACTCGTATCCACCATCCGATACAGCCCAGCCTTCAAATCCTCCAGCGTTCCCGGCGCATCGCCATCCCACACGCCCAGCTGTTTCCACTGCGCCCACTGCTGCGCGTTCGCTACCACTTCCGGCCACAGCGCTTCCGGTACCCGATCCAGCGTGATGCAGTAGTGGCTGGACACCACAAACTTCTTTTTCAGCCACAGCTTCTTCTGGAAGTCTTCCAACTGCGCCAGGAAGGTGATCAGTTCCAGCGCGATGCTGCGCAAGGTTTGGATCATGCGCAGGTTCTTTTCGATGTCCGCAAATGCGCCCGCGTTCTGCACATCGTCCAGATGCATGACTTCGTTCTTGATGTAGAAGTCCAGCTCGCGCCGGAGGAAACCACCCAGGTCTTTGTGGATGAAGTAGTCCGCCGTGTTCTTGGTGGTGTAGGTGGTGAGGTGTTTTTCCAGCAGGCTGCGCTGCGGGTTTTTCTCGGTGGGGGCGCGGCTGCCCAAAGCCAGCCAGCGGGCTTTGACGGCGGCATCTTCCAGCACGGCGGCTACGGCGTCATTCACCAGTTTGTCTTGCTTGGTGCCCTTGGGCTGGGCGGCGTATTCAAAACGCACGATCAATTCTTTTGCGCCGTCGCTGCCCGTCACTTCTTCTACCGGCAGGATGTCTTCTTGGTACTCGTCGCCGTTGTCATCCACACGGGTGAGGGTTTTGGCCTGCACCAGCGCAAAGCGGCGCTCTTTGTCGTTGTCTTTGCGGTTGTCTTTGGCGGTGTCGGCTGCGGCGAGGCGGAAATGCACCGTTCTGCCGTCGTCTAACTTGAAGCTGTAGTTGCTGAAATTCTCGCCGCTCTTGGTGTAGTACTGATCCTTGTTGGCCCAGTGCAGCAGCACTTCTTCGCCCGCATAAGGAATGGCGTAGGTGTCGCCCTTGTAACGGCGCTGGCTGATGAAGTCGCCCTGCTCGTAGTAGCGAGAGAAGAAGGTGAGCAGGTGGGAGAACACAGCGTTTTCGTGCTCGTTGCTGCCGGCAGTGGCGTCTTTGAGCTTGGCGCGCAGTTCTTTGACTTTGGGCAGATCATCGGGATTCGCGCCCAGCGCCAGCGCTTGCTTGAGGGCTTCATCGAGATCGACCTGCAGTTGTTGCGCACTGGCGGCGCTGCCGGCGCAGAGGGCGGCCTTTACCTTGTCAGCCAGCCGGTTTTGCAGATAGTCGCTGATCTCGCCGGCGCGGGCGTTGAGGATGCGGTAGATGCCGAAGTCGAGTTCCGGGCGGTCGATCTGGAAAATTTCGCGCAGCTTGGCGACGAGTTCCTGGAATTTGTCCATTATTTTTCAGTTCCTGGTGTTCAGTTTTCAGCGTTTTGCCCGCTGCCTAGAGCATCTTGCCGCTTGGCGTGGCAGATGAGGATCAAGGTCGGCTCGGAATAATTCAGGGCGAGCAGCACTTTCTTGAGAGCGTGGGATGCCCATCGGGCGCATAAGCATAAACGCTATTTTTTCAAAGTCCATTTTCTCAATGCACGCCCGCATGAACGCACTGCCGAACGCATCGATTACGCCAATGGCTTCAAGCCCAAGACCGTCATGATCCGCCTGGGTGTTACGGATTCTCCCGGTCCGCAACGATTTGCCCGTCGACCAGTTCGATGATGCGGTCGCAGCGTTCGGCCAGGCGCGGGTCGTGGGTGACGATGAGAAAGCTGGTGCCGTCTTCCTGATTGATTTTGCGCAGCAGGGCGAAAATGCTGTCCGCGGTGTGGGTGTCGAGGTTGCCGGTGGGTTCGTCGGCCAGCACCAGGGCAGGGCGCATGGCGAGCGCCCGGGCGATGGCGACGCGCTGTTGCTGGCCGCCGGAGAGCTTGCTCGCGGGATAGTGCAGGCGTTCTTGCAAACCGACCGCGGTGAGCAGTTCGGCGGCGCGGGCATGCATGTTCGCATCGGGGCGGCCGCGTTCGACCAATAGCGGCATCATCACGTTTTCCAGCGCACTGAAGGCGGGAATCAAGAGATGGTGCTGAAAAACGAAACCGATATGCTGCCCGCGCAAGCGGGTGAGGGCGTTTTCCGGCAAGGCGTGGGTGGCGTGGCCGCTGATCGCCAATTCGCCGGCGCTGGGGCGATCGAGCAGACCAATCAGGTTGAGCAGGGTGCTCTTGCCCGAACCGGAAGGGCCGATCAAGGCGGCAAATTCCCCGGCTTGCAGGCTTAAGTCGATGCCGTGCAGAATTTCCGTTTCCCCATCGCCGCTCGGGTAACTTTTGCGGATGCCGCGTAGGCCGAGAACTTCAACCACGAATGGCCACCACCGGATCGAGCCCCGCTGCGCGCCGGGCGGGCAAGAGGGCCGCCAGGACGCCGACCAGGCTGGCCCCGGCGGCCGTCACCAGTATCAGTGCGGGCGGCACTTCGATCATGAACATCGGCGTACCGTCCGGGTTGGTGGCGAGCATGCGCCACACCATCAAGCAGCCCATGGCCAGCAGAGAACCGAGAAAGGAGCCGAGCAGGCCGACGATGCCGCCTTGCAGCAAAAAAGTGCGCAGAATCTGCCCCTGGCTTGCGCCCATGGCGCGCAGGATGCCGATTTCCTTGGCGCGCTGCACGACGGAAACCACCAGCACGCTGGCGATGCCAAACGCCACCGAGAGGGCAATGAAAAAACGGATCAAATTGCTCGAAACCCGCTGCGAATTGAGCGCCGTGAAAAATTGGCTGTTGGTTTTGATCCAGCTGTCGGCTACCAGCCCGGTTTCGCCGGCCAGACGTTGGGCGAGTATTTCTGCGCCGTACATGTCACGCAGCGCAAGATCGATATGCGAGACGCCGCCAATCAGATCGAGCAGGTTTTGCGCGCTGCGTAAGCCGACATAAACGTTGCGGCTGTTCGCCGTTTTATTGCCCAAATCGAACAGGCCGACGATAGTCAGCGTGTCGGTCGCGCCGCTGCTGGCTTTGATGCGCAGTTTGTCGCCCAGACTGGCCCCCAGTTCGCGCGCCAGCTCGATGCCGATGACCACTTCTCCGGCATGGGTGCGCAATTCTCCGGCAACGATTTTGTTATGTAAATCAATCACCTGAATATATTCTTCCGGGAGGATGCCGTAGAGGGTAATGGCTTTGTTGGCATCGCCGCGCACGGCAAAGGCCGGGCCGGAAGCCACCGGCGAGACGGCAGCGATTTCTGGCAGGTTTTCCAGGCGGGTGCGGATCGCCTGCCATTGGTCGATGGAGCGCAGCCGCTGCGCCTGGCGCTGGATGAGCGCGGCGTGCGCAGCGCCTTGGGCACGGGCGATTTCTTCCGGGGGCAGCAAGACGAGGTGCGCCTGGGCGCTCAAGGTGCGTTTGACGATATTGCTTTGCAGCCCGGTGAGCAGGGCCGACATGAAAACGATTACGGCCACGCCCACGCCCACGCCGACGATGATGAGCAGGGTTTGCGCTCGCCCTTCGCGCAGAAAACGGGTAGCGGCGATCCACTCAAAGGGCAGCCAGGCGGGCAGGGGACGCATGATTTAGCGTTTGGCCCGCACCCGGTCGCCCGGAAGAACCGTGCTTTCACGCGCTGGAATGAGCAACTCACCCGCCGTCAAACCTTCGCTGACTTCGCAGAATTGGGCATCGCGCAGCCCCAGGGTGACCGCCTGACGCTGGGCGACACCGTCGCGCAGCACCAGCACCCAGTTTTCGCCCGCGCTGCCGCGCAAAGCATCCAGCGGCAGGCGCAGGGCATCGGGTTTTTCGCCGGTGCGGATGTCGATCGACACGGTCATATCTTCTTTCAGATAAGTCGGGGCTTGCGCCACCACGAGGCGCACTTCGACCGAGCCGCGCAAGGGATCGACCGCCGCTCCGATGTAATTGATCGTCGCGGCAAAGTGCTGATCCGGCCAGGCGTCTGCGGAAACCTGGGCGTTTTGTCCCAGGGCCAGCCAGCGCAGATTTTTTTCGTCGATATGCACGACGAGCTCGGTGTCGCCTTCCGGAGACAGAGTGAGTAAGACTTTGCCCAGCTGCACGCTATCTCCCGGTTCCACCAGGCGGCTCAAAATCGTGCCGGCACGCGGCGCCTGCAACGTGGTGTAGGCCAGTCGAGCATCTGCCAGCGCGAGCGCGGCGCGCGCCTGGACAACGGCGCTTTCGGCCAGCCGATAATCGCTGCCGCCTTGCGCATTGCTGCTGGCTTGCAAGTTGGCGGCGGCAAACTGACTTTCGGCCACGGTCAGCGCCCGGCGTGCGTCATCAAGCTGATTGGGGCTGTAAAACCCCTTCGCGACCAAGGTTTCAACCCGCTGAAACTGCTGTTTGGCTTGCGTCAGCGTGGCCTCGGCTTGCCGCCGGCTTTCCTGATTGAGCGGGGCCACCAGCTGGCGTAATTGCTGCAGACGCAAATCGGCCTGGGCCAGCTGTGCCGCCGCCTGGCTTTGTGCCGCCCGCAGTTCGCGGTCATCCAAAATGAGCAGAACTTCGCCGGGGCGGACCGCCTGACCTTCCACGACGTTCACTGCGCGCACCTGGCCGCTGATCTGCGCTGCCAGTTCGCTGCGCTGCGGCGAGCGCACCTTGCCGCTGGCGACCACCGCCTGACGAATCAGCCCTTGATCAACGCTCAAGGTGTGCACCCGGGGTCCGAACAGGCGTGTCAGGCCGAACGCCAGCAGCGCCAATAGCACGAGTAGCAGGGCAAACAGCAAAAAGCTGCGAGGGCGGCGAAACGACATGATTAGATTGTGCTTATATGCAAATGCGCCATGTTACCCGTTCGCACAGGTTTTTGCGTGCGCGGCAAAGGATCAGAGCGGAGCCCGGTTATGTGCAGAAAGTTCGCTGTTGATCGAGAAAATTCTGGCGCGTACAGGCGTAATGCCGAATTCCGCGAGACGCGCGCTATGCATGGCGAGGTAATTTTCCGCACTGGGGCGATCAGCAAACAGGTACACCCCACCGGCTTCACCCGTCGCCTGGCTTTCTGTCCAGATTTTCCAGAGTAAGCCGGGCTCTTGCGCAATCGACTGTGCCAACTCGCGCAGGGCGGCGCTCATTTCATCGCCCCAGGGGCCTGAGTAGGGGAAATCGACTTGAAGCAGGTAAGGCATGCGGATTCTTTTCGTGGTGGTTGAAATCAATGCCCGCTGTCGTCCAGATACTGCACATCGTCATGCCGGCGCTGATTGGCGAAGTGACGGCGGCGAATGAGGATCATCAGGGCGCTGACGAAAAGCCCAAACAGGCTGACCACCCAGTAAATCGACAAATCGGCGCGGATCATCAGGAAATAGAGGCCGGTCATGACCAGGATGGATAGATTTTCGTTGAAATTTTGCACGGCAATCGAATGTCCTGCCCCCATCAGGATATGGCCGCGATGCTGCAAGAGCGCGTTCATCGGCACGACAAAAAAGCCGGAAAGTGCGCCGATCAGAATCAATAACACCACGGCAAGATGGGTGTGGTGCACGAAATTCATGGCGAGCACGACGATACCCATGGCAATGCCCAGCGGAATCACCTTGACGGAGGTGCGCAAGGTAATGAATTTGGCTGCCAGAATCGCCCCGGCGGCAACGCCGATCGCCACCACGCCCTGGAGCATGGAGGATTGCGTCAAGCCCATGCCGAGCGCGCTATCAGCCCATTTGATGACGATGAATTGCAAGGTCGCCCCCGCGCCCCAGAAGAGTGTCGTCACCGCCAGCGAAATTTGACCGAGCGGATCGCGCCAGAGTAAGGCCAGGCAATATTTAAATTCGTGGATGAGAAAGAAGGGATTTTTGCGCAGTGGCTTATCCGGCACGCCGGTGTGCGGCACGTAAAGATTGAAGGCCGCAGCAATGAAATAAAGCACGGCGATGACCACGATGGTGACTTCGCTGGGCGTATCCATGAACGGTACGCCGAGCGCCAGTACCGGGTCGGTCAGCCCCGGGCGGATCAAGGTGCCGCCGATCACCACGCCGAGGATGATGGCCCCGACCGTCAAACCTTCGATCCAGCCATTGGCCACGACCAGCAAGCGATGCGGCAGGTATTCGGTGAGAATGCCGTATTTGGCCGGCGAATAAGCCGCTGCACCCAGGCCGACCACGGCGTAGGCGAGCAGGGGGTGTACATGGAAAAACATCAGGGCGCAGCCGAAAATCTTGATCGTGTTGCTGATCAACATCACCCGCCCCTTGGGCATGGAATCGGCAAAGGGGCCGACGAAGGCCGCCAGCGCCACGTAGGAAACCGTGAAAAAGGTTTTCAGCAAGGGCTCGTATTCGGTCGGCGCCTGCATGTCGCGCAGGGCGGCAATGGCGACGATGAGCAAAGCGTTATCGGCCAGCGCGGAAAAAAATTGCGCGGCCATGATGATGTAAAAGCCGAATGGCACGAAGAAAACCCCGAGGTTATTACTTTCGGCGTGGTTTATACCACGACTGCGAAAACGCGCCGAAAAAGCCTGTTATGCCATTTTTGAAAGCCTATAAAAACAAGCGCTTGATAAGAAAGGCCGTAGACTGTGGTTGAATACGCCCCTTCCCAACCTGCGGAGTGTGCGCCATGGCCGACCGGCGCCTACAGATTTTCCATGCCGTTGCCCGGCATTTGAGTTTCACCAAGGCGGCAGACGCCTTGTTCATGACCCAGCCTGCCGTCACCTTTCAGATCAAGCAGCTGGAAGAGCAATACGCCACGCGTTTGTTCGAGCGCCGCCACGGCAGTATCGCCCTGACGGCGGCGGGCGAGCTGGCTTACGACTACGCCGAAAAAATTCTTGCGCTCAATGATGAAATGGATCAGCGCATGGGCGAACTGACCGGCGAAATGCGCGGGGTGCTGCTGGTCGGGGCGAGCACGACGATAGCCGAGTTTTTGCTGCCGCGCGTATTGGGCGAATTCAATGCCTTGTATCCGCAAGTGCGGGCACGCTTGATCGTCGGCAATTCTGAAAATATCGAAAATCAGGTCGCCGCCAATAGTCTCGACGTGGGCTTGATCGAGGCTCCCGGCAAATTGGCGGCCCTGGCCAGCAAAATCTGCTGTACCGATGAATTGCAGGTGATCTGCGCGCCGGATCATCCGCTGGCGCAAGCCCAGCAACTCAGCGCGGCCGAGCTCATCGATTACGAATTTATTTCGCGCGAACCGGGTTCCGGCACGCGTGAAATCACCGATGCCTATTTCGCCGCCCAAGGCATCGCCCCGGAACGCCTGAAAACCCAGATGGAGCTGGGCAGCCCGGAAGCCTTGAAAGGCGTGGTGGCGACCGGTTTGGGTTTTAGCATCGTGTCGCGCGCCGTGGCCGAACAGGAAATAAAACATGGCCGCCTGGTCGGCATCGCCTTGTCGCCGGTGTTGCAGCGCGATTTGCACCTGATTCATCCGCGCGATCGTTTTCAGTCGAAGCTGTTATCGACCTTCATCGATTTTGCCCGCCGCAAATTGAAAGAGCAGGCCGCATGAACGTTTTACATCCCACGACGTCTTCGCGCCCGATCTGCGCGCGTATTTTTCCCGAGGCATTACGCCACAACTACCGCCTGTGCAAAGAAAAAGCGCCCGATTCCCGCGCTTGGGCGGTCATCAAGGCCGATGCTTACGGCCATGGCCAGCTGCGGGTGGCACAGGCATTGCGCGAGGTGGCCGACGGTTTTGCCTTGCTTGAATGCGAAAACGCGCTGGCGCTGCGCGAAGCCGGCTTCAAACATCCTTTACTCTTACTCGAAGGTGTTTTCAACGAGGCCGATGCGCGCCATGTCGTTACCCACGATTTGCACACTGCGGTGCATTGTGTGGAGCAAATTGAAATGCTGGCTGCCCACGCCACGGCGGAACACACGCTGAATCTGCACCTGAAAATCAACAGCGGCATGAACCGCCTGGGCTTTGACGAGCACAGCTTGGCGCGCGCCTGGGCCAGCCTGGAAAAAATCCCCAGCCTCAACCTGAGCCTGATGACCCATTTCGCCAATGCCGACGATGCGCTCGGCGTGAAATGGCAGCTGGCGCGTTTTCGCTTGTTGGCAGGCGTTTGGCGTGGCCCGGTCAGCCTGGGCAATTCGGCTGCCATTTTGCGCCACCCGGAGGCTCACGGTGACTGGGTGCGCCCCGGCATCATGCTCTACGGTGCCAGCCCTTTTGCCGATCAACTGGGGGAGAGCATGGGTTTGCAGCCTGCCATGGCGCTGGAAAGCCGCATCATCGGCGTGCAGCACCTGGCTCCCGGCGAGCGCGTCGGTTACGGCGGTTTATTTACGGCGGAGCAGCCGATGCGTATCGGCATCGTTGCCTGCGGCTATGCCGATGGCTACCCGCGCTCCGCCCCGACCGGCACTCCGATCGCCGTGGCCGGGCGCATGAGCCGCACCCTGGGGCGCGTTTCCATGGATATGCTGGCCTGTGATCTCAGCCATATCCCGGAAGCCGGTTTGGCCAGCCCGGTGACCCTGTGGGGGCCGGGGGAGGCCGGAAAAGTGCCGGCCGAAGCCGTCGCTGCCGCCGCCGGCACCATTGCCTACGAACTTTTTTGTGCGCTTTCACCACGTGTTCCGGTGGTTTTGGCCGCAGAGGAAAGCAGCTGTTGAACTGGCGCGCCAGCGCATGAATTGCTCGCCCCGGGCTCGGCCAAGGGCCTTGCTTACCTGAACGGAGTTTGAAATTTTACCGAGTCGAATCAAGCGCTGAAGCAGAAGTTCAGTGCCTGCAGGTGGCGAGGTGTGAGGTATTTCAACCCCCATAAAGCAACGGAATCATCATGCGACATGTGCTGATCATTGCTGTTTTTTTCTCGCTACTGCTGCATGGTTTGGCCCTGTTGAGCTTCGATTTCGGCATGTTCGGCGAGCCGCCGGAAACCCCGTCTTTGCACGCAGAAATTCGCCCGCCAGCGGCCTTGGTGCCGCCTTTAGCCGAGATGGCTGCGGCTGAGCGCCCGGTAAAAAAAGAAAAACCACAGGCCAAACCAGACCCCAAAACTGCGACAAAATCGGCGCAAGAAATCATCACCAGTGCAGCGACAGCGGACGAGAAAACAGCAAGCACCGTTTCCGCCACGGCCCCCGAGTCAGCAAATCATCCCGCGCCCGAGCGGATGGAAACGGCGGCCACCCCCGAGCACGAAAAAACACCGCCCGCAGCGGCGTTTTCCGCCCTGCTGCCTGGCGAGGGGCGGCTTGAATTTGTGGTCATCAAGGAATCGCTGGGTATGCAGATCGGGCGCGCCGAGCATCGCTGGCGCTTTGAGGAAGACGGGAGTTATCAGCTGAACTCGCGTATCGAAACCAGCGGTTTGGCGGCCTTTTTCAAACCTTTGCGCCAGGAACACGAAAGCCGTGGCCGTTTGGGACCCCAGGGCTTGCAGCCAGAAACGTTTCGCGTGCTGCGTAACGGTCAGCCGCGTGGCGAAGATGCCGAATTCGATTGGGCGGCGAATGAAGTCATTTTTTTGCAGCGCGATCCCCGCCGCTACGCGCTCAAGGCGGGCAGCCAGGATGTGCTCTCGCTCAATTATCAGCTGGCGTATTTGCCGCGCCTGGAAGAGGGGGTAGAGATCGGCGTCGTCACCGGCAAAAAATACGAGCGCTATGCGCTGGACGCCTTAGGGGAAGAAAATCTCACCACCCCGGCCGGTGTTTTTCGCACCCTGCACCTGCGCGCGGCAGGCGAAACCCTGACTGAAATCTGGTTGGCGCTCGATTACCGGCGTCTGCCGGTTAAAATCCGCTTCACCGATAAAAAAGGGGACAGCTACAGCCAGCTTTTAAGCAAAATGAATGCTGAGTTGGCTGATGCGCCACTTGCGCCTGCCTCTGCGGACACCGCCACGCCAAAAAATGAGTAAATAATGAAATATCGTCTTACCCCCGCCTTGTTCAAGCAAACCGAAAGCGTACTTGCCCAGGTGTTGCGTTTCGAGCACCCGGCCGATGCCGTTTTGTCGCGTTATTTTCGTGAAAACCGGCAGTTAGGCCACGCCGACCGCGCTTTCGTTGCCGAAACCGTATTTGCTTTTTTGCGCCGCCGGCGCAGCCTGGAAGCTGCGTGCAGCGCCCAGCCGGATCATCGGCAGCGGGTCCTGGCGACTTTGATTTTGGCGCGCGGCTGGCGCAGCGATGATTTGAACGGCGTCATCAAAAGCAGCGAAAAAGAATGGCTGGCCGCCTTGCCAACGTTCGATACGGCAAATTTGCCGCCGGCGCTGCGCTGCGATCTGCCGGATTGGCTGTACGAACGCCTGCTGGCGCAGTACGGTGAGGCCGAGGTAGTTGCCTTGGCACAGGCCTTGAGCCGCCCGGCACCGCTTGATTTGCGCACCAATATTTTGCACGGCACGCGTGAAGATGTTTTACGAAAACTCGCCGAAGCTGGCTTTTCTGCCGTGCCCGGCCAGCTCTCGCCGCTTGCGGTGCGGCTACGCGGCAAACCGGCGCTGGCCCGTCAGCCGCTTTTTCTTTCAGGCGACATAGAAGTGCAGGACGAAGGCAGCCAGCTTTTGGGCCTTTTGCTGGAAGCCAAGCGCGGCGAGATGGTGACGGATTTTTGCGCCGGAGCCGGCGGCAAAACCCTGCTCATCGGCGCACAGATGCGGAATACCGGGCGGCTCTATGCCTTCGATGTGTCGGAAAAACGCCTGAGCAAGCTCAAGCCGCGCCTGGCCCGTTCCGGCTTGTCGAATGTGCATCCGGTGCGCATCGAGCACGAGCGCGACAGCCGGGTGAAGCGCCTGAGCGGAAAAATGGATCGTGTGCTGGTCGATGCGCCGTGCTCCGGCCTGGGGACCGTGCGCCGCAACCCGGATTTGAAATGGCGGCAAGAGGCAAGGGACATCGACGAACTGCGCGCCAAACAAGCCGCCATTCTGGCGGCAGCGGCCAGCCTGGTGCGTCCTGGCGGACGTTTGGTCTATGCCACCTGCAGCCTGCTCGAAGAAGAAAACGGCGCAGTCGTGGCTGATTTTCTGGCGCAGCATCCAGAGTTTTTCCCCTTGTCCGCCGCAGAAATTCTGGCGCGCCAGGGCATCGTGCTGCCGGGTGAGCCATTGCCGGGTGAGTCACTGCGCCTGCGCCCGGATGTGCACGACACCGATGGTTTCTTTGCCGCCGTACTGGAGCGGCGCACATGAATGGCGTGTTAGACGGCGGACAATGGCAGATTCTCGCCCAGCTGAAACAGCTGCGCCGCGATGTAGAAGCCCCGGATTTCATCTGGCAACTGCTGGCTTTGCTGCTCTGCCTGGGGCTGGCCTATTTTCTCGCCTATCGCTATTTACGCTGGCGGCGCAGTCAAAACAGCGCCCCGTTACGCTTGCGCCAAATGGGCGAGCGCCTGGTTTTTCCCTTGCTGGCTTCCATTCTGGTGGGGGTGGCGGCAGTCGTGCTCAAACCCTTCATGGCCGTCAGTCTTTTGGGGGTGGCACTGCCTTTGCTGGCGGCGCTCGCCTTGGTGCGCATGGTGGTGTTCATCCTGCGCCATTCTTTTTCCGATGCGCACTGGCTGGCGCAAGGCGAGCGCCTGATCAGCGCCCTGGTTTGGCTGTGGTTGGCGCTTTACATCACGGATCTGGCCCCGCATCTCATTGATTTATTTGAACAGGTCGAGTTTCGCCTGGGGCGGCGCGAATTCAATGTGTGGATGGTCGTCCATGCGCTGACCACGGTTTTCTTTACCGTCATGGGGGCGCTCTGGCTATCCAGCCTGATCGAAAACCGCCTGATGGGCGCGGCGAACCTCGATGGTAATTTGCGTCTGGTCGCCGTGCGCGTGGTGAAAGCTGTGATGACAGTCCTTGCCCTGCTGGTGGCTTTGTCGCTCTTTGGCATCGACATTACCGCGCTCTCCGTCTTTACCGGCGCGCTGGGGGTTGGCCTGGGCCTGGGCTTGCAAAAAATTGCGGCCAACTACGTGGCCGGTTTCATCTTGCTGCTCGAGCGGGCGGTGCGTATCGGCAACATCGTACAAATCGGCACGGAAACCGGCACGGTCAGCGAAATCACCACACGCTACACGGTGATTCGCGGTGGCAACGGCATCGAATCGATCGTTCCCAACGAAACCATGATCGCCTCCACCGTGCAAAACCAAACTCTGAGCGACCCACGCCAGCGGCTAGTTACCCGCGTCGGTGTCGGCTACGCCAGCGACGTCGAACAGGCCTTGCAAATTCTGCTCGCCTGCGCCCAAAAACAGCCCCGGGTTTTATCAACGCCAGCACCGGCGGCCTTTCTGGTCGCCTTTGGCGACAGCAGTATCGACCTCGAACTCGGCTTCTGGATCGCCGACCCAGAAAATGGCAAAGCCAACCTGCTTTCCGCCGTCAATCTCGAAATATGGCGTAGTTTCAAAGCCCAAGGCATCGAAATTCCCTTCCCGCAGCGTGAGGTGAGGGTGCTGTCGGGGTGATGCGGGCGCATTTTGCTGGCATTGGTTTGCGTGGATTGGCTTGCCCGGGTAAGACGAAGGCGTTCTTGTGCTGAGTGGAATACAAAACAGCAAGATTCTTTACAAACAAACCGCCCCTCCCGGCTTACCATGCGCTTCGTTCGCGCCTCATAGGGCATTACCGCCAGCAGGCCGCCAACAAACCAATCATTCTTCATAAAGGAGCACACCATGGGTATTTTCAGCAATATTTTGTCGAAACTGGGTTTTGGTAAGGCTGAAGCAGCAGAGCAACCGGCCGCTGCGGCTCCGGCGGCTGCTCCGGCAGCAGTTGCGGCTGCGCCGGTGGCGATCAGCGTAGTGGACGTGGTAGGGCAGTTGGAAGCGATGGCGGCAAAACATGCGGAAAAACTGAACTGGAAGGTTTCCATCGTCGATTTGATGAAACTCTTGGGCCTGGATAGCAGCCTGGCAGCGCGCAAAGAACTGGCCGGCGAACTGGGTTGTCCGGCAGAAAAAATGGGCGATTCGGCACAGATGAACATGTGGCTGCATAAAACCGTGCTGCAAAAACTGGCCGACAACGGCGGCAACATCCCGAAAGAATTGCTGTAATTTTTCGGTAAATCAGCAAGGAATGAACAGCCCGCTTCGGCGGGCTGTTTGCGTCAGTGCAGGTGATTCGAGTCCGTCACACGCTTGAGCGCCAGTGTCTTGAACTCGGTCTGTAGGCGTTTTCATTTTAAGTTTTGGTGGAAGCGCGATTTGCGCAATAATGCACCAATAGTATGAAAATCAATGCTGCACCCGACATAGGAGGTACGCCATGGGAACCGTCCGTAAGACCATTACCTTGACCGACCAGCAAGACAATTGGATTAAAGCCCACATCAACGCCGGACACTACACCAATGACAGTGAATGCATTCGCGACCTGATCCGGCGCGAGCAAGAGCGCAGCCTTGAAATGGAGGCCATTCGAACTGCACTGATCGAAGGAGAAGCCAGCGGTGAGCCCAAGCGTTTCGACGCCGAAGCATTCAAGCAAAAAATGATGGCTGTACATGGCTGAATATCGCCTCAGCCCAGCGGCCGAGCGTGATCTCGAGGCTATCTGGATTTACACCGCCCAGCACTGGAGCCTGGAACAGGCCAACTGCTACACCGATAGGTTGACAAGAGCATTCACTGAATTGGCCCAATCCCCGAAAATGGCCCCCGCTTGCGACCCCATCCGGCCGGGCTACCGACGCCATGGTGTTGAGCGGCACATGATTTACTTTCGTATCACGAACTATGACATTGCCATAATCCGGATCCTGCACGAACGCATGGATGTGCCGCGTCATCTGTAGCAAAAGCTACGGCGGGGGGAGGGCGACAGGCCGGCGGCAAGCAGCTGGTCAGCAGGATTCTGGGCCGAGGAAATTAACGCCGCTTTGGGTAGGTAAGAGATGAAGATGCCAATGGCGGCGTAGCTTGGCGTCAGTCTGCGCGCGCTGTGCGAAAATACGCGTTTTCGCAATCTGTTTCGTTCCCATGGCTTACCGCAAACTCAATGTGCCGCAGCGCGGCATGCTCGATGCTTATGAAAACCTGCTCGCTGACCGAGGGTTTGTCGCCGATGCGGCGCAGCTGCGCGCCGCCAAAGCCTTACAAACGCTTTATGAGAATTTGCTGCAATTCAAGGTGCAACGCGGCAGCACCTTGAAACGTTTGTTGTCGCCGCCCAAACCGCCGCAGGGCGTCTATTTTTGGGGCGGGGTCGGGCGCGGCAAAAGTTTTTTGATGGATTGTTTTTACGAATCAGTGCCTTACCGGCGCAAAAAACGTCTGCATTTTCACTCCTTCATGCAGCAGATTCACCGCGATCTGGAAAAGTACAAGGGTGAAGCTGATCCCATGCTAAAGGTGGCTGCGGCCATTGCCAAGGAAGTGCGTTTATTGTGTTTCGATGAGTTTCACGTCTCCGACATTGCCGACGCGATGATTCTCGGGCGCTTGCTGGAAGGGCTTTTCAGTCAGGGGGTGGTGCTCGTCATGACCTCGAACTATCCGCCGCAGCGGCTTTATCCGAATGGTTTGCATCGGGAAAGTTTTTTGCCAGCGATTGCGCTCATCCAAAAACATCTCGACGTGTATGAAGTGGATGCCGGTATCGATTACCGCTTGCGGGCGCTGGAGCAGGTGGAGATTTACCACTATCCCGCCGATGCGGCGTCCGAGGCGCGGATGCTGGAATACTTTCAAACGGTTGCCGGCGAGGCCGGACAGGCCGGTGGGCAGATCACGATTCTGGAACGTGAAATCCCTACGTTGCGCCGCGCGCATGGCGTGGTCTGGTTTGATTTTCGCACCCTGTGCGGCGGGCCGCGCTCGCAAAATGATTATCTGGAAATTTCCCGCGCCTATCACACCGTGCTGCTCTCCGGCATTCCGCGCCTGACGCAGCATCAGGCCTCCGAAGCGCGCCGCCTGACCTGGCTGGTCGATGTGTTTTACGACAGCAAAGTGAAATTGATCGCAACCGCCGAATGTGCCGCCGATGCGCTCTATACCGAGGGTACGCAGGCCACGGAATTTACCCGCACGGTGAGCCGCCTGACCGAGATGAACTCGCGCGCCTATCTCGCCGAGGCGCATATCGTCGCCCCTTAACCGGAGAACACCCGTGAGCTGTTTTTTGCGTAACGTCTTGTGTTTGCTCTGTTTTCTCTGGAGCAGCCTGGCCATTGCAGAACTGGAAGTGATTCCGCTGAAAAGTCGCACGGTGAATGAAGTGCTGCCGGTTTTATTGCCCTTGGTGGAACCCGGCGGCACGCTGACGGGCATGAATAACCAGCTGTTTTTGCGTGCTTCGCCCGCCAATCGGGCCGACATCAAACGGGCGCTGGCGGCCATTGATCGGCCGGTGCGCCGCCTGGTGATCGAGGTCGCACTCGATCGTCAACAGACACAGGAAGCGCGCGGTGCGGCTGCCTCCGGGCAAGTGCTCATGGGGCGACACAACAGCGTGCAGGCGCGCGGCGAGGTGTGGGATACACGTAGCGCTAGCGGCGAAAACAGCGCGCAGCGAGTGCAGGTGGTCGATGGCGGGCAAGCCTTCATTCAGGTCGGGCGCAGTCTGCCGCTGCCCTTGCGGCAGGCGGTGATCGGCCCCGGCGGGGCGGTGGTGCAGGAAGGCATCGTCTATCACGACGTCGGCAATGGTTTTTACGCCCGTCCCCGTCTGCATGGTGAAGGGGTGACACTCGATATCAGCCAACACAATGCGCGCCAGATCGATCGCCAAACCAAGTCCCATCGTCTAGATGCCCCTGCAGCGATTACCACGCAGGAACTGTCCACTACGGTCAGCGGGCGTTTAGGGGAATGGATCGAACTTGGCGGCGTCAGCCACCAAGGCATGCAGCGCCAGGGCGGCGGTTTCAGCGTCGGCACGGCGCAAAGGAGCGAAGCGCGTTCGATCTGGCTGAAGGTCGATCTGGCGCAATAAGGTTTTCTTCACCTTGGCAGCGGTTTTATTGGCTGCAGCATTGACCTAACTTTCAAGGAGGCAAACCACATGGAACGCACTGAAGTCATCGCCCGTTATCGCACTATCCGCGCCCGCAGTGAGGCGCTGGCGGCCCCCTTGAGTGAAGAGGATTGCTGCGTGCAGTCGATGCCCGATGCCAGCCCGAGCAAATGGCACCTGGGACACACCACCTGGTTTTTTGAAACCCTGGTACTGGAAGGGCATGAACCGGGTTATCAGGCTTTTGAGCCGGTGTTTCGCGTGCTTTTCAATTCCTATTACAACACGGTCGGCGACAAGCATCCGCGCCCGCGCCGGGGTTTGCTGACGCGTCCGCCGCTGGCCCATATTTATGCTTATCGCCAGCAGGTCGATGCGCGCATCTTGCGTTTATTGGAAAACGCCCCGGACGAGGTATTGACACTGGTGGATCTGGGCTTGCACCACGAACAGCAGCACCAGGAGCTTTTTCTCACCGATCTTAAGCACCTTTTTTCCTGCAGCCCGATTTACCCCGGCTACCGCGCCCCCTTGCCGCCGGCAAAAACTGCGAGCCCTCTGGCCTGGATAGATTTTCCGGGGGGTTTGGTAGACATCGGTCACGCCGGAAAAGATTTTGCCTACGATAACGAAGGCCCGCGCCACCGTGTCTGGCTGGAAGCTTATCAACTTGCCTCACGCCTGGTGAGCAATGCGGAGTTTGCCGCCTTTATTGCCGCCGGCGGCTATGAAGATCCGCTGTATTGGTTATCCGACGGCTGGAATTGGCGGCAGAGCGAAGGCCGCGCGCACCCGGTCTATTGGCACGGCGATGCGGCGACGGGCTGGCAGGAATTCACCCTGGGTGGGCTGGCCGCACTCGACCCCAACCGCCCCGTAGTGCATGTCTCGTATTACGAAGCCGATGCCTATGCGCGCTGGGCCGGTGCGCGCCTACCAAATGAAGCGGAGTGGGAGGCGGCAGCACGCAATTTCGCCGTTACCGGGCATTTTGCCGATCGCGCTGTGTATCACCCGGAGGCCGCGAGCCAAGACGGTTTGCAGCAAATGTACGGCGACGCCTGGGTGTGGACCGCCTCATCCTATTCGCCTTACCCCGGCTTTCAGGCGGTGGCCGGGCCGGTAGGGGAATACAACGGGAAATTCATGGTGAATCAATATGTGCTGCGTGGCGGTTCCTGCGTTACGCCAGAAAACCACATACGCGCAAGCTACCGCAATTTCTTTCCCGCCAACGCCACCTGGCAATTTTCCGGCATCCGCTTGGCGCGTTAAAACCGGTAAAAAAGCTTATATGTAGCCAGGCGCACGCCGTGCGCCCCTGCGAAACCATGGTCTTGCGGCTCCGATGGCTTGCTGACTGCCAAAGCTATTGGTGGTAGTCACTCTCACGTTGATGACGCACCGCCAATACTGTCACCGTCTCGGTATCGTCAATTTCAAAAAGCGCGACATAGCCGGTTGCGCCAAATGGGATGAGCAACTCACGCAAAAACGGTGAATCGGTCACCGCTTTGCGGCACGTAAAAGGAATCTGCTCCAGAGCGACCATGCCCGCACGAATCACCTCCAGCGCCCGCTCTGCCAACGCCCAATCGGTGGCATCCCGTTCAAGAATGAATTCATACAGCCTGACCAGGTCTGCCTCGGCCTCTTGGGTAAAACGAACCCGATAGGTCATGCTGAGGATTTACCCGACCTGGCCTGATCAAGCATCCCCTGGAGCCGATTCAGTACGGCAGAAACCTCAACATAGCCCCCGGTCTGCCTTGCCTGATCGCGAGACCTCAGCCCCCGTGCGATGAATTCTTGCTCGGCTTGGCGCTGGGCGACCGTCTGACGAATCGCTTGCTCGACAAAACCTGACAGGCTTTCTCCTTCGTGTAAAACGCTTTCTGCAGAACGGCGCAGTTCTGGATCAACCCGCAAAGAAGGAATCGTGGCAGTTTTCATTGAAGCGTCCCATGCGTTGCATTTGCAATGCAGTATGACAATATTTTGCCAGTCAAGCAAGCAGGAAAAAAGGGAAATGGGGTGATCTAATCCATCTTCTGGTGTGGCGCTTCAGACTCGACGCCGACGCTTGACGAAAAACGACGGTCGGCCCCGATGGAGCCCCAGAAACTTGGCTGCCCTTGCGTTTACTCGCCTTGCGCCCAGCACACGGCAAACCAGTTTTGCGGGTCCTGCCACCAGCGCAGCTTTTTGAAACCGGCAGCGTGGAGCAGGGCGCTGGCGCTTTCTTGCGTGTATTTATGGGAGTACTCGGTGTGAATGCGCTCACCCGGCACAAAATGGCGCTCTGCCGGTTGCCCGCCGTCGCCCCAACGGATACTGCTGGTACGGCGCGCTTCCAGATGCATTTCGATACGGCTTTCGGCGGCGTTGAAAAAAGCGATGTGGCGAAAATGGCCGATTTTCAAACTTGCGCCCAACTCGCTGCGCAGCACTTTGAGGAGATTCAGGTTGAAGGCCGCGGTAATGCCCAGCGAATCGTTGTAGGCATCGTCCAGAACGGATTGCTCTTTCACCAGATCAAAACCAATCAAGAGCCCGCCGCCCTGGCAAGCCGCGTGGGTTTGGCGCAAGAAGGCGAGGGCCTCGTCCGGCATGAAATTACCAATGCTGGAACCGGGATAAAACAAGGTGCGCGGCCCGCTAGCGAGAGATTCCGGCAACTGTAGATGGCGAGAAAAATCGCAGCCGATGCCGCTCATGCGAATTTCGGGATGGCGAAATTGCAAATACGCCAGAGCTTCAGCCAAAAACTGCACGGAAATATCGACGGCAACATAGTGCTGCGGCCTAAGCTTAGGGAAGAGGCTGGCCGCCTTGGCGCAGTTGCCAGCCCCCAGATCGATCAAAGTCCCATCCTGGCCGATACAGGCGGCAATTTCATCCGCGTAATGCTGAAAAATCCAGGCTTCGGTGCGTGTCGGGTAGTACTCGTCAACTTCCGTAATGGCAGCGAACAGACTGGACCCCAGGCGATCGTAAAGGAACTTGGGGGCGATGCGCGCCGCCGGGGCAAGCAAACCCGCCGCCAATTCAGCACGTAGTGCAGCATGATCGAGTTGATGCAACTCCAGCAGATGCGGGCGCAAGGCTGCGCTCATTGTGGCTGACCTTGTTGCGTACCTTGACGCGCTTCCCAGGCGCTCACTTCATCGATGATCTGCTGGCTGCTCTTGTAGTGCGGCACGCGCCACAGCATGCGCCAATAGCGGCGCGGCACGCTGTTATGCCCGGCAATTTCATCATTCCAATAGGCGTGGGCGAGCTGCAAATGGCGCTCGCGATCGAGTTCAAAGGCCTTGATCGAGCGCTCGCTGCCAAAAATATAGAGTTTTTCGTCATATATGCGCCAGAACCCAGGATCGCCGCCCATAGGAATGGCGTAGAGGATGCCGTTGGCGCAGAAACCACCGAATTGCGGCAGATATTTTTCCGGGCTGGCGTCAAACAAGGTTTTATTGGTGCTGCTGGCAAAATAAAAATCCGTGGCCGCGTATTGGCTGCGGTGCGCCTTATCTCCCTGGCGCGCTTGATTGTCAGTGAAATAGGCAACGACATCGTAGCCTTGCAGCATCAAACGTGAGCTCTCGGCGCTGGACTGGGCATTGACAGGTGAATAGGCGCTGCTCGGGTTCTGCACCACGAGGCCGCAGCCGCTTAAACCAAGTAGAAAAAACGAGGTGAGGAGGGCGGTTTTCATGGGGTTTCTCCAAGAAACTCAGTAAAAATTTGTTCTTTCGATGCGGCCGGTAGCGGCGCGCTTTCAGCATAGGGGGCGGGCCAGCCGAACAGGGCGCTGGCCTGCAAACAGCGCTCGCGCAGCGCGTTTTCGTCGCGCCCGCCGAGATGCACGATGGCATAGCGATGACTACCCAGCCACTTGTTGTCACGGGCGCGACCTTGCGCTGTGCTGGGGAAATTGAGCAAGAAAGCATCCGGAAACTGCTGTGCAAATGCTTTGTGCTGGGCCGCACTGGGCGGGGGCGGGCAGCGCTGAGGGTCGAAACTGCGATAAACAAAACTCGCTGCGGCACCTGCGGTCGGCGTAAGGCGCGGTAACTGCGCGGGATCCTCGCCATGTGCGAGTGCAAGTTGCACGGCATAGAGGTCGATACCTTCGACGCGCAGATACAAATCCGCCAGCTGCGAAGCCATACGCGGATTGAATTCGATCACGCTCAAACGCTGGCTCACGGCATCGTAGAAAAACTCCATATTGAACACGCCGTGCGTAAAACCGACGGCGGCAAGAAAGCGGGCTGCCACATCCAGGGCGCGCTGCTGCACGTTTTCCGGCAGGCGACTCGGGTAGGCAAAGCGCATGAAAGCCTGAGTCCCGGGGTACATGATGGAATCAGTCACCCCAATCTTGGTTGCCTGCCCCTTGAAGACATAGCCGTCGAGATTGAATTGCGCCGCCTGGCTGGGGGCTTCCCACATCAGTCGATGCGCCGTCCCGGCTTGCGGCAGATAACTGCGGGCAATACGCTCAAAAGGCTCGACCAGATGTTCGATGATCCAGCGTTCGCCCCAGCCAAAGCGGGTGTGGGCGTGCAATTCTTCGGCATTTTTAACTTCTCGCGCCAGCACAGAAAACGCAGCCTTGATTGGTTTAACGAAAACTGGATAAGGCAGCCCAGGAGGAATCGGCGCACCATAGGGGGCATCGATCAAACCGTGCGCCACATTCGCTTCCGGGCAAACCTCAGCCAGCACATGCCGGGCGTGGAGCTTGTGCTGGCAAGCAATAATCGCCTGTGGTGCCGTTCCCGGCCAACCCATGCGTTGTGCAAGCAGCGCCGCCGTCAGCGCGCCAAATTGTTCGTGGTTGGAGATGACCGCCCGCCAGCCAGATTTTTTCGCCCGCCGCGCCAGCCGATCCACCATGCGCGCCATATCGAACCAGGCGAGGCGCGTGTTGTCGGGAAAGCGAAACAAATCAAAGCCCGCCTCGGCAAAACCCCGCGTTTTCTCCTGACACCCCAAGGCCTGCCGGGCAAACCCCGCACGGTCCCAGTCGTAATTGAACAAAAGCAGGGTGGTCGGAGAGGCAGTCATCGGGAATTGGAAAAAAATGAGCCCGGATTATAAGCGTTCGCTAAATAAAGCAGGTCAGAATTTCTGTCGCGTTGATGAAGCAAGGCCGGAGAGCCAACGTTTGGTGTAACTACAAAACGGAATTACAATAAAACCGCAATGGAACTTGAGTGGAACGCCGACAAAGCGGCACAAAATCTGAAAAAGCACGGCGTTTCTTTCGAGGATGCCGAGCTTGTTTTTTACGACTCCGGGCGGATTGAAACCTACGACGGACGCGAGGACTATGGGGAAGATCGCTGGGCCACGATTGGCCTTGCTTATTCCGCCATCCTGTATGTGGTCTATACCATTCGACATGAAGACACCGTTCGCCTTATCTCTGCGAGGAAAGCAAATGCCGACGAAAGAAAACAATATCGTGAAGCGAACTCTTGATCTCAAGAAGCCGCCGCAATTGAGCGCCGAGCAAAAGGCACGGCTGGATGCTTTGGCCTCGATGCCTGATGAGCAAATCGACTACAGCGACGCGCCTAACCTGCCTGATGCCGTTTGGACAAAGACCGCAGCGGTATTGCCGCACGCCAAAAAGCAAATCACGCTGCGCATTGATGCTGAGGTGCTGGAGTTCTTCAAAGATACTGGTAAGCGGTATCAGTCGCGCATGAATGCTGTTTTGCGCTCCTACGTGGAGGCGCACAAGGCGCACGCGAAATGAACAGAGCTATCGCATACGCAGATGTCGTAAACCCTAAAAGAAAGTCGTTCACAATCAATCGGTTATGACAGGGGCTTG
>NZ_JBLJBW010000038.1:0-23783 GCF_047638095.1 Azonexus sp. | reverse complement strand
GGGCGCACGTTCTTGAACATGCCGTTTTTCTTCGCCACCGGCAGACGGGTGGCGGCAACGATGTAGGCGTCCTGAATTTGTTTGTTCATTCTCTATGTCTCCTCGCCGGGCTTAGTTGCGCAGCGGTTTGCCGGTTTCCAGCATGTGCCGGATGCGGGCCTGGGTGAGCGGATTTTTCAGCAGATCGACGAACAGCCGACGTTCGACGGTGAGCAGCCACTCCTCGTCGACCCGGCTGCCGGCTTCGATATCGCCGCCGCACAGGGCGGTGGCGGCAGCTTTGGCGACCTGATAATCGTGGGCGGAAATCATCCCGCCTTCCTTCATGTTCACCAGCATCATCTCGAAGGTGGCGATGCCGGTGCGCCCGGCGACGACAATGTCGCGTGCCATGGGCGGCGGCGCGAAACCTGCGTTTGCCAGATTGCGCGCCTCGCGGATCGCCACCCAGAGGAGTTCGTGGGCGTTGAACAACACTGTGTCGCTGGGGCGGGCGAAGCCGTAATCAATGGTTTCCTGCGCGCTTTTCGCCACTTTGGCCATGGCAATGGTCTGGAAAACCGGTTGCAGGTAGTTGAAGACCTCGCCCGGCACCGCCGATTGCGCGGCCCAGGCAGCGGCGCGCACGGCGAATTCCTTGCAGCCGCCGCCCGCCGGAATCAGGCCGACCCCGGCTTCCACCAGCCCGACGTAGCTTTCCAGTGCCAGCACACGCTTGGCAGCGTGCATGACGAATTCGCAGCCGCCGCCCAGCGCCATGCCCTGTACTGCGGCGACGACCGGCACCTGCGCGTATTTCAGCGTCTGCGATGCGCGCTGGAATTTTTCCACGGTCTGTTCCAGCAGATCGAACTGGCCGGCGGTGAGGGCTTCGGCCACCTGCGCCAGATTGGCCCCGACCGCGAACGGCGCTTCGTGCCAGACGACGACCCCGTCCAGCGTCGTTTCTGCCTGCCGCACGGCGGCGATGACGCCATCGAGCACTTCGTCGCCGATGGTGTGCATTTTCGACTTGATGGAAAGAATGCCGATCCCGGCATCCTGCTCGGGCAGACGCCACAGGCGCACACCGTCGTTCTCGAACAGTGTTTCGCCGGATTTTTCCGGCATCGCGCGGCCTTCGCCGAGCACCTGCTCCGGGAAGAGCTGGCGGGCGTACACCGGTAGCGTCGAGCGGGCGACGTAAGTGCCGCGCCGTGCCGAATAGGAACCTGCCGGCGTGTGCACGCCGCTGCGGCTGGCTTCCAGCGCCCAGGCCGGCAGCGGCGCGCCGGACATGGTTTTGCCGGCGGCGATGTCGGCGGCGATGGCCTGCGCGATGTCGGCCCAGCCGGCGGCCTGCCAGGTCTCGAACGGCCCTTGCGCCCAGCCGAAGCCCCAGCGCATGGCGAGATCGAGGTCGCGCGCGTTGTCGGCGACGTGTTCGAGCTGCACCGCGCAGTAGTGGAACACGTCGCGGAAAATCGCCCACAGGAACTGCGCCTGCGGGTGCGCGCTTTGGCGTAGCGCGGCGAATTTCTCGGCCGGGTTTTTCAGCTTGAGAATGGCCGCCACGTCATCGGCCACGGCTCCGGCGGAGGCGCGGTAATCGCGCGCCGCCAGGTCGAGCACCTGGATTTCCTTGCCCTGCTTGCGGAAGATGCCGCAGCGGGTCTTCTGGCCGAGCGCGCCTTGTTCGATCAGGGCGGTGAGCCAGGCCGGGTTGTTGAAGTGCGCGTGCCAGGGATCGTCCGGCAAGGTGTTGCGCATGGTGTTCACCACGTGCGCCAGGGTGTCCAGACCGACCACGTCGGCGGTGCGGTAGGTGGCGCTCTTCGGGCGGCCGATGCGCGGGCCGGTCAGCGCGTCGACTTCGTCGAAACCGAGCTTGAAGGCCGCCGTATGGTGCATGACGGCGAGAATCGAAAACACGCCGATGCGGTTGGCGACGAAATTGGGCGTGTCGAGCGCGCGCACCACGCCCTTGCCCAGGCGCGAGGTGAGCCAGGTCTCCAGTTGATCGAGTGTGGCGGGATCGGTGTCGGCGGTGGCGATGATTTCGACCAGCGGCATGTAGCGCGGCGGATTGAAAAAGTGAATGCCGCAGAAACGCGGGCGCACGGCTTCCGGCAAGCCTTCGGCCAGCGCATTCATCGACAGGCCGGAGGTGTTGGAAGCGATTAAGGCATTGGCCGACAGGTGGGGGGTGATTTTGGCGTAGAGATCGTGCTTCCAGTCCATGCGCTCGGCAATGGCCTCGATAACGAGGTCGCAGCCCGAGAGCAAGGGCAGGTGTTGATCGTAATTGGCCGCGTCGATGTATTTCAGTTTGTCTTTGCTGGAAAGCGGCGCGGGCTCAAGCTTTTTCAAACCCGCCAGCGCTTTATCGACAATGGCGTTCGGCGCGCCGTCTTTGGCGGGTAAATCATAGAGCAGCACCGGCACGCCGGCATTGGCAAGGTGCGCCGCAATCTGCGCGCCCATCACGCCGGCACCGAGTACGGCGGCTTTCTTGACGATGAGTGGGTTCAAGTTGTGTCTCCTTTTTTGTGGTCGTTGAAATAAAACGAACGTTTGAATTATAGGCGGCGTACGTATCGGGTCAAGTGTTTTTTGCGCGCTTTTGTCAGCGTATTTACGGCGGAGGAAGAAATCGATCCGATGAGCACGGCATGAATCCGCCGAATGGGCTGTCCGACAAGGGTTTTGCCAGAAAAATACTTCTTGTACAGATGGGCGTTTGGGCTAAAATTTTCCTGTCTGTAACATTGTTTGAACATGGGGGAAATCATGGGCGGATTCGATCATTTATCGCTGCGCTACAAGCTTTTGGTCAATTTTGTGCTGAGCGGCGGAATACTGTTGGTGGCCCTCGTTTTTTTGGGTTTTCAGATTCGCGCCGTCGGCGGGCATACCGAGGAAATCGCCAAAAGTTGGCTGCCTTCGATCCAAAGTGCGGGTGAAATCAGCCAGTTGCGTTTGCGTTTTCGTGTGCGCAGCCTGGAATACATGCTGCCGGGCAGTGCGGAAGAAAAAGAAAAAATCCAGCAGAGCTTGGGCAAGCTGGACGCTTCCTTGCAGGAAGCTTTGAAAAATCATGAACAGCTCATTGCCAACAATGAAGAGCGCCAGGTTCTCGCCGATACGGTCAAGGCGGTTGCGGCCTATAAGGCGGAAGTCGATAAGGCGATTGCCTTGGCGCAAAAGGGCGATGAAGAAGGAGCACAGGCTTTGCGGCGCACGAGCTGGGTCAAGACCGCTGATTTGGTGCGCGACAAAACGGATGAGCTGGCGAAAATCAATCGCAGCGGGGCGGATCAGGAGTCGCAGAAGGCGGGAGCGGCGGTGGCTTTCGGCGTGCAGTCCAGCCTGGTGAGCCTGATTGCCGGGGCGTTTCTGGCTTTGCTGGTGTCCTGGTTCATCGCGCAGCGCATGGAGCGGCAGCTAAATGAAGCCGTCACCGCGACGCAGCGTATTGCCGGCGGTGATTTGACCGGTGATTTGCCCGAAGCCGGGCGCGATGAAATCGGCCGTTTGTTGAGCGGCGTGGGGGGGATGCAAAATGCCTTGCGTCAGGCCATGGGCGAAACGCGCCAGAGTGCAAACGAAATCATCGAAGCATCGAAATCGCTCAATCACGCGGTGGAATTGATCGACCAATCCGCCACCGTGCAGAGCACTGCGGCCTCAGCGATTGCGGCGAACGTTGAAGAGCTGACGGTGTCCATTAACCACGTTTCTGAAAACACGAGCGAAGCGGCGCGTCTGGCCAATGCTTCCGATGAGCAAGCCGAGCTGGGGCATGGCGCGATCGAGGAATTGGTCGGGCAGATCAACCAGATGTCCGATGTCGTGCATCAGGCCTCGCAAGTGATTAACGGTTTGCGCGACGAATCGGAAAAAATCTCCAGCATTGTCGATGTGATCCGCGACATTGCCGATCAGACCAATTTGTTGGCCCTGAATGCCGCCATCGAAGCCGCCCGGGCGGGCGAAACCGGGCGCGGCTTTGCCGTGGTGGCGGACGAAGTGCGCAAACTGGCCGAACGCACCGCAGTATCGACCGGCGAAATCCGCGGCATGGTCACCTCCATTCAGCAGTCTACGAGCCAGGCCGTGGCGGGTGTGCAACATGGTGTCGATTTGTCCAATAGCAGTGTCGAACTCGCCCAGCGCGCCGGCACCGCGATTGCGCAATTGAAGGAAATGGCGCAGCAGGTGGCGGAAGTGGTCAATGAGGTCAATAGCGGCCTGCGCGAACAATCGGCGGCTTCCACCGACGTTGCGGTGAAGATCGAGCAGGTGGCGACGCAGTCGGAAGAGGCCAGCGCGATTGCCCACGAAACCGCGACGGCAGCACGCAGCATGGATCACACGGCACAGCGCATGCAGGAAATCGTCGGGCGCTTCCGCTTGTAAAAAGTTTCTGTGCGCCGCGCACTGTGCTTTGCGGCGCTGCGTAAAACTGAAAAGCTCAGCTTGAAATAAGCTGGGCTTTTTCATTGGGTGTTTTGTTGCGCCGCACAAAACGCTTGACATCTCCGAGTGACCTATTAGAATAGCGCCATGTTGCACCGCAGCATTTGTGCCTTGCAGGCGTATGTATTGCGGTGTTGCCCTACAAAAAACCCCTGGAGAAACTCATGAATTTCAAACCGCAAGAATTCGCCCAATCCGGCATCAACTTTTCCCTGTTCGTCGCCAACACCGTGCTCAACGGCGTCGAGCGTCTGGCTGTGCTCAACCTGGCTGCTGCCCGCTCGGCCGTCGAAGCCAGCATCAGCAACCTGAACATCCTCCTGGGTGCCAAGGATCTGCCCAGCCTGATCGAACTGCAGAAGAGCATCGCCACCCCCAGCCTGGAAAAGGGTGTCGAGTACTCGCGCAACGTGATCGCCATTGCGACCGAAGCCAAGGACAAGATCGCCAAGGAAGTCGAAACCCATGTGGCCGACACCAAGGCCAAGGTTTCCGGTTTCGTTGAAAAGGCGCTGGAATCGGCTCCGGCGGGTTCGGAAGTGGCCGTGGCCGCCGTCAAGTCGGCCATGCAGTCGGCCAACGAAGCCATGGGCAACCTGAACAAGGTCGCCAAGCAGGCGGCTGAAGTGACCGAAGCCTCCGTCGCCGCTGCTACCGAAGCGACTATCAAGGCGGCTTCTGCCGCTGCACCGAAGGCCGGCAAAAAGGCCGCCTAAGCTTCAGGCAAACCAGTTGTAAAACAAAACCGGGGGCAACCCCGGTTTTTGCGTTTACGGCAGCGCAGATATTTTCTGGCTGACCCTGGCGGCCTCGAGCAGATTCCCGGATTTTTGCACGAACAGCGTAGAATCACGCCCGCTGCAAGACGTAGAGCGCTCCTGTTCTGGGGGCTTGCGTTTAGGGAGGGTTTGCGTGTACGGGAGAGCGGGCGATGAGTGGTGAGGGGCAGGTACAGGCACAGGCCAGCGTGGCACGGGCGCATTGGTCGAGTCGCTGGGGGTTTTTTCTGGTCACGGTAGGTTCCGCCGTGGGCCTGGGTAATATCTGGAAATTTCCCTACATGACGGGCAGCAATGGCGGCAGCGCCTTTGTGCTGGTTTATCTGGCCTGTATTTTGATCATCGGCGTACCGCTGTTGATGGCTGAAACCTTGCTTGGGCGGCGCGGTCAGGCCAGCCCGGTGGGAACGATGCGTGCCTTGGTGGCAGAAGCGGGGGCGCAGAGGTTCTGGGTGGTGATCGGCTATGTTGGCATCATCGGCTCCTTTCTGATTCTGGCGTTTTACAGCGTGGTTGCAGGCTGGGTGCTGGAATATACCTGGCAGGCGGCGGGAGGGTTTGCGGCGGCATCGAAAGAAGTTTTTGCGCAGGCGTTTGCCGATTTGCTCGCCAATCCAGCTCGCCTGATTTTCTGGCATAGCCTTTTTATGGCGATGACCGCCGTGGTGGTGTTGGGCGGAGTGACCGCCGGCATCGAGCGGGCGAACAAAATCATGATGCCGGGTCTTTTTGCGATTTTGCTATTTCTTGTCGGCTATGGCGCTTATGCGGCCGATTTGCCGGCGGCCTGGCGCTTTCTCTTTCATTTCGACGCCTCCGCGCTCAATCGGGGTGTGCTGTTCGCCGCCATGGGGCACGCCTTCTTTACCTTGAGCCTGGGCATGGGGGCGATCATTACCTACGGTTCGTATTTGGATCGGGATACCTCGATTCCGAAAATCTGTCTGCAGGTGGCAGTGGCCGATACGGTGGTGGCTTTGCTCGCGGGTTTGTCGATTTTTTCCGTGGTTTTTGCGCAAGGTCTGGCCCCGGAAGCCGGGCCGGGATTGTTGCTGCAAACCTTGCCGCTGGCCTTTTCGCAAATGCCCGGTGGGCAGGCGATCGGTTTTCTTTTTTTTGTGCTGGTGGTTTTTGCCGCCTGGACTTCCTCGATTTCGCTGCTCGAGCCGAGCGTCACTTTGCTGGTTGAGCGTTTTGCCATGGGGCGGCGTCAGGCGGTGCTGTGCGTGACGCTGGCGATTTGGCTGCTGGGTGTGGCCGTGGCTTTTTCGTTCAACGACTGGAAAGGGTTTTCCCTGTTCGGGCTGGGTCTGTTCGATTTGCTTGATACGGCAACGACAAAATTTTTGATGCCGCTCGCCGGTTTGCTGATTGCCCTCTTTACCGCCTGGGTCATGCGCCGTGCCGATGTGGCCGAGGAAATCGGCCTGCGCGGCGCAGCGTTTGTTTTTTGGTATCGCGTGCTGGCCTTTGTTTCGCCGGTGGCCATCTTGATTATCTTTTTGCACGTCCTGGGGGTGCTTGGTTGAGCCTGTGGCTTGGGTTTCTCAGGCCGGATCGCTGATTTTTACCCGCACCATGCGTTGAAAGAACAGGCTGTTGGGTACCTGTAGCAGCGTGGCTTCCTTGCCGGGCAGGGTTTCGCGCAGGGTCGTGTGGATCAGGTGGATGTCCAGCACTTCGCCACCCAGACCGGGTTTGTCGCCATTTTCCAGAATTTCGATGTGGTCATGCAGGCGAAACGGGCGGGTGGTGTAGATCAGCACCGAGCAGAACAGGTTGGACAGCACGCTCCAGGCGGCGAAAAAAGCCACGGCAGCCACCGTGGTAAATCCGGTAATCGCACCCCAGAGCACCATGCTGGAAACCCCGAAGCGATCGAGAATGAAGAGGGTCAGGGCACCGAAGATTAGTGCCGTGCTGATGCGCCCGCCGCCGACGATCAATTCCAGCGGCAGATTGTGGCGATGTACCAGGCGGCGGATCAGCCAGTGCAACAAGGCGCGTAATAAAAAGGCGAGCAGCACGGCGGCTGCGATTTGCAGGCCGAGTGTGATGTCGGATAGCCAGGGCAAGGCCCAGTCGGGCAGATAATTTTTGATTTTCATGAGGGCGTGATGAGCTCGAGCGGGCGCAGGTGTTCGGCGTGTTTGCTCAAAATGGCGTAAATATCGGCATCAAAACTGGGGCGTGCGCTGTTGAGCAGGGCGGGGAGAGCGTCCGGCGTTTCCGCCGTACCCAGGTAACGCCACTGATCGACCAGATGCAGGGTGGACAGTTCGCGCAGCATGGCCGGGCCGGCAAAGGGCCAGCGCGGCGCCGGGCCGCCACTGTGGCGTCGGGGCCGTTGCAGGCTGGGCGGCGAGAGGGCGCGCAGCCGCGCTTCGAGCAGGCGCGCGCCGATCTCGCCGGCGGTTTCGTGCCAGAGGATGCGCTGCACTTGCTCGCGCACCTGGCGGTCGCGGCTGGTTTTTTCCGGCGCGGCAAAAAACTGCGAAAGTTGGCGGGCGATGTTGCCGGCGCGGCTGATCCACAATACCTGCGCCTCGGCGTCCTGCAAAATGAACACCCCCGGCGTTTCCGGCAGGTCGTCGGCCAGCGCCGGGTCGATTTGCGGCGGCAGCACGCAGGGCGGATTTTGCGCCGCGATGGCGGCGGCGATCTGTTCCGGCGAGCGCTCCCGATGCGCGATCTGCCAGAACTGGTGGATCAGTTGCGCATCGGCCAGCGCCCGGTGCCGCGCCGCCGCTTGCAGGCCGTGGCGCTCAATCAGCGCATCCAGACTGTGCCGCTGCTGTTCCGGATAGAGCGCGCGCGACAGTTTGACCGTGCACAGCGCCGGTCCCTTGAAACGCACGCCGGCGCGTTTGAATTCATGCTTCAAAAAACCGTGATCGAAGCGCGCGTTATGCGCCACGAACAGCCGCCCCTGCAAGCGCCGCAGGGTTTCATCGGCCACCGCCGCGAACGGCGGCGCGCTGGCCACCATGCGATTGCTGATGCCGGTGAGATTTTCGATGAAGGGCGAAATCGGCACGCCGGGATTGACCAACTGCTGCCATTCCTCCACCGCCCCGTCAGCATCCACCGTGACGATGCCGATTTCCGTAATACGGTCGGCGGACGAGGTGGCCCCGGTGGTTTCCAGATCGACGAAGGCGAGGGCTTGCATGGGCGGTGCCGGTGGGAAAAGGCGGCATTGTGGCGTAAAAGTGGGGGGAGGGGAACGGTAAGGCTATGGCAAGAAAAAACCCGGCATGTGCGGCGGCCGGGTTGCGATGTGGTGCGAAAGCGTGGTCAGAAGCGGTATTCGGCGCTCACGTAAGCGTTGCGGCGATCTTCCGGATAGGCGTTGAAGGTGGTGCCGTTGGTGGTGCCGTAAGAATAGAACTTCTTGTCCAGCAGATTGTTCACCCCGGCCGCAAAACGCCAGCGCTTCAGATCGTGGCTCAGCTTCAGATCGACCACCGTGTAGTTCGGCATCTTGCGGAAGCGGTTGGTCTGGTCGTTGTCATAGCGCTGGTTGCCGACATAGGTGGCGCTCAGGCCGAGGCGGGTGGCGGGCAGGAATTCCCAGCCGAGATTCAGGCTGAGGCGGTTTTTCGGTACCAGCGGTACGTCGTTGCCGGAAACATCGACGCCACCGTAGCTGCCTTTGCGGAAGCGGGCCTGGGTGCGCGTGTAGCGGGCGGAAACGTCGAGCGTGTCGGTGAGCCAGGTGCGGCCTTCGAGTTCGAGGCCGCGATGGCGGGTGGGGTCGAGGTTGATGTTGGAGAAGGTCGGCGCGAAGTAGTGGATTTCGTTGGTGATGTCCATCTCGAACAGACTCAGGCGCATGTCGCTGCGCTGGCCGCGCCAGTTGGTGCCGATTTCTTTGTCGTGCGAGCGCTGGGGTTTGAGTGCCGATGCGCAGGGCGCGAACCAGCAACGGTTCTCGTCGATGTTGCCGACTCGGAAGCTGCGTCCAATCCGGCCATAGGCGCTGAAACCGGCGGACAGATCCTGCTGCACGGCGATTTCGTAGGCGGACAGATGGTCGGTTTCCTTGCTGTTGTTCGGCCCGGCCAGGGTTTCGCGCTGGGTTTGCTGAACGCGCTCCTTGCGCCCGCCGATGCTCAGGCGGGTGCCCGTGGCAGTGAAGTAGGCATCGTTGCGCAGGTAGACGGCGCGGTTTTTCTGCTTGCCTTCTTGGTCGAGTGGCGTCATCCAGCCGGTGGCGGCGGTGTCGTTCTCATACGACCAGCGGCTCCAGTCGGCACCGACCGTCAACTGGTTGTCGACTCGTGCGAAGGATGTCGACCACAACAGGCGCGGGGAGACCGTGGTGACATCGACGTCGGTCTTGGCGCGCGTGCTGCCCCAGGCCGAATCGTTGAACATGTCGGCCTTCTTGTGCCGATCGCTGATGTCCAGCGCCAGGGTGATTTCGCCCAGACGCTTCTCGCCACGCAAGGTGAGCAGGCGGCTGTCGGTGCTCATATGGTCGAAGGGGGTGTTGGCGCCGCGCCGGTCGGTTTTGAGCAGCGCTTCGCTGCGTGCGCCGGGCAGGCGGGTGTTCTGGCTGTCGACGTTGAAACCGAGTGCGACGAAACCTTCCTTGTTGCCGAAACGCAATTCGCCGCTGCCGGCATTCTGTTCGGCTGCGTTGTTGTCGCGGTAATTGTCGGTCTTGTAATGCTGGGCGTTCAGGCGCAGCCCCCACATTTCGCCGCCAGCGCGCACGCCGCCGCGCACTTCGCGCAGGTCGTGGCTGCCGATGCGGGTGGAGACGTTGCCGGAAAGGGGCGTATTGATCGTTGAGCGGGTGATGATGTTGATGGTGCCGCCGGTTGCGCCGCCGCCGTAGAGGACAGCGCCCGAGCCGCGCAGGATCTCGATGCGCTCGATGGAGTCCAGCGGAATCGACGAAATACGGGCCGATGCGAGTTCGTTCTCGGAGATGCGCTGGCCGTCGACCAGCACCAGGGTGTTCTGATCCCCGGTCACGCCGAAGCCGCGCAGATCCAGTGGGCTGTCCGGGATACCGAGTAGGTTCATCCGGGTATGCACGCCGCCGATTTTGTTGAGCACCTCGCCAAGGGTGGTTGCCGCGCTGTTGCGGATTTCTTCGGCGGTGATGACCTGAGCGGCGATTGGGCGCTCCTGTGCCGCCGTTTCAAAACGGGTTGCGGTGACGACGACCGGTTCGAGACTGTTCTGCGCGTGCAGGCTGCCGGCGAAAAGCGGCAGCAGAAGAGCTGCCGCAGGGTGGAGGCTGTGTTGCATGTTGGATTCCTTTTTCCCGGCGCGCGTCCCCGCACGTCGGTTGCGTTGAAAAATGCGCAGAGAAAGGAAGGAGCCAGGAAGGAGGCAGGAGCCGCCAGCGCCACTTCCCCGCAGCACGATGAGGGTGTTCAAGGCCGGTCTCCGGGCTGACAAGTTTTGGCGTATCGCCTTCCCAGGTGAAATACCCAGTGGCAGTTGCTCAATCGCAATGGATACGCCCGCACTTGATTACCGTTGCGGGGGCAGCAGCGGGGTTGCCTATGAGGGGGCGCACCGCTTTCCCGTTTCACCGCGACTGAAAACAGTCGGCGGCACCTGGAACGGGGCGCATTATAGCGCAGCAGGGATGTGTTTTTGTGCGCGAAAACTATCGCGCTGCGCTGGAGCGAGTTATCCCCGGAATCTGTGGGTAAGTATGTGGATTTGCCGGGGAGCTTTGCGGCAAAGCGCTGTCTGGCAAGGATTTTTTTGTGCCGCCTGTTTTTTAGGCGTTAGTGTTTTCGCCTTGTTCGGCAGCTATGATCAAACGTGCGCATTCTTCCAGGAGGATTTGGCTGAAGGCTGATTCATGACGCGGATCAAGTGCCTCGCGCATGTCGTGGGCGGCATGCAGACCTGCCTCGCGGGAGAGTGTTGTGGCCATGTGTTGCGCAAGTGTCGTGGCGAGTTCAGCCAATTGGTGCCGTCGTTTTTCTGGCAAAGCTGCGCCTCGGCGCTGTTGCCATTCCTCCATCGCCAGTGTGAGTTGTCTTGGCTTTAGCCATGTGCCGTATTCGTAGTGGGCGTTTAATTGCTCGGCGGTGGCGGCAAACATCAGACCTACCGCCAAGCCGTGGGCAGAAGGCGGGGGTGGCGTAGGAGGTGAGGGGGGCAGTGGCACGCGTGCTGTCTTGAAAATCGATGGCCGGCGATTCTCGCATGTGCCGGACTGAATCGGCGCGTATCATTTTTCTTTGCGGGAAGTGGGCGGCCTGACTTCGCGGAAGCTCCGCTCGCCGTCCCAGTCTACGTAAAAAATGCCGCCATTCGGCGCGCTGAAGCTGAACAGGCGTTTGCCGTTCAGCGATACGGCGCTCTCGCCGGCGGAGAAATCGAGTTCCGGCTCTGTGCCGGTGCGGTTGGCGACGAGCAGCGGCAGGCGGGTTTCCTGGCTGCGTTTTTCCCAGACCTCGCCCGGTCCATCTGCCCCGGCTGGCGGCCAGTTGGCGGGGGAAATGAGGATGCGTGCGCCAGCCTGGGCCAGGCGCGCCGCCGGAGCGGGACGCCAGGCATCGGCGCAGATGAGCGTGCCGACGTTGATGCCATCGACCTTGAACACGCCGCCCAGATCGCCCGGCAAGGCCCAGGCTTCCGCTGAGCCGACCGGATGCTGCTTGCGGTAGCTGCCAAGGATGCTGCCGTCGCGGTCGATCACCGCCACGCTGTTGTGCAGGGTGTCTTTGGTGCGGTCGCGCTCGGCGAAGCCGATGAAAAGCGCCAGCCGGTTGTCGCGGGCAATGGCGGCCAGCCGGTGCATCCAGGCATCGGGGAAAGGCGCGATCCAGTGGGTGCCGATGCGCGATACGAAGTTGTAGCCGGTTTCGGCCAACTCCGGCGTGACGATCCAGTCTGCGCCGTGGCGGGTGGCTTCGCGGATGGCGGCTTCGATGCGGCGGCGGTTGCCGGCGATGTCGCCCGGAATCGGGTTCAGATGCAGCAGCGCCAGGCGTCGGTCGCCTGCGGCTTTGGCCGGCATGGCGGGCGGATCGGCGTAGGTGTGCGCGCCCGGCAGGTAAAAACCGTTCTGTTTGCCCAGGGCTTCGATCACCGCCGCGTGGGCCGCCTTGCCGAGCAGCTCGCCGATGCGGCTGTGGCCGCCGGTATAGCTGGCGCGCGGCGCGGCCGTGCCGGAGACGACGATGATGCTGTCCGTGCCGGTGCCGGTGGCCTGCGCGCCGGGGGTGTAGCTGCTCGGCACGGCGAGGTCTTGCAGCGCCGCCGTCTTGCCTTCGGTGACGGTAATCAGCGCCCGTGCCAGCGCCGCGTCGTTGAGTTCGATATTGCTCAGTGCCAGCAGGTTGATGGTGCCGGCGGGCTTGCCTTGGGAGGCATCGTCGATGCCCTCGATATGGCTGCCGCTGTCGACACCGGTGCGCTGCGCGTTGCTGCGCGCTCCGGCGGTGGCCAGGACGGTGACGATCAGCGGGCCGTGGCGGCGGGTGACGATGGCGAGCTTGTCCATGTCGGCGGCGGTGGACATCTGGGCGACAGCCGGGAGCGGCAGGCCCAGGCGCTGCGCCGTTTTCTCGCGCATGGCGTCGCTGTAGCCCTGCCCGGCACTGCCCAGCGCCGACCAGATGCGTGGATGCGCGGCGTGGTTGGATACGGCCTGCGCCTCGAGCAGGCCGTCGCTGGTCGACAGGCTGCGCCGCGCCGTCGGAAAGCGCAGCACCAGGGTTTTTTCCCACCCGCCGTCGCGCTCGCCGCGCACGATTTCTGCCGTCGCAGCCAGTTCGGCGGGCAGCGCCAGGGCGGCTTGCGGCAGTTCGGCGGCGGTTGCTTCTGGAATGAGCGCCGCTGGATCGGCACCAGCCGGGGCGGTTGCCAGCAGGGCGAGCAGCAGGTAGAGCGCCCGAGTGGGGGAGCGGAGCATTTTGGATTTCATTATCGAATTCCGGCAGTGCAAAAGACGGCAAGCTTAACCTGCCTGTTGTCGCTGGCGCGTTCAGGGGGTTCTGAGTAAATCAAAACGCTCTGGGCTGCGCTTGTTGCCCTCTGGCCTTTGATTGCCGCCGCACGCGCTGGGCGGCACTACGCTTTGCTGCCGTTACCCGCCTGTGTTTTGCTTGGCGCAGCCCACGCTGTCCGTGGTTCGAGACAAACGCGACCAGGCCAGGGCGATGCCGGTCAGACAGAAGGCGATGCCGACGAGGGAGAGGAGGACGACGAGCAGTTCGCGCAGCCAAGGTGGGTTGATCAGCATGGGGAAATCCAGGCGGTGCAAGCCGTGGTAGAGCCAGCGTTGGGCGAAATCGTTCGGGTGGGCGCTTGCAACGATGCGTCCATTGTGCGGAGAAATGTAGAGGACGCTGGCGTCCGCCAGTGTGATGCGCGCCACGGGAAAACTGCGCGGATGGTGACGCAGCGGAAAATAACGGCTGTCGGCTTCGGTTTGCCAGTGGGCCTGGGCGATCTGCAGATCGGGAATGCCGCGCAAGGCATTCGTGATGTCATCCAGCGACAACTGGCTTTGCGGGGCGAATCCTGCCGGACGGATGAAGCTTTGCGTTGCGCTTTTGTCGTTGCGTAAAAGCGTGCCGCCCAACTGTGACCATTCGATTTCGCGGGTACCGGCGGCAATCTCGGGAATCAGTGTCAGTTGCTCGATGTCAAGTGCTCGTGCCGGCGGTTTTTTGGCCCCGTTGCCGGCCCAGCCGAGTGGGGCAAGGGAAAGCCAGCCGCTGAGCAGCCAGCCAAACAGGATCAGGGCGCAGGCCAAGCCGAAAAGATGATGCCAGCGTTTCCAGCGCTTGCGGTAAGGGCTGCTGCGCCCGTCGCGGTAAGGCGTGCGCAGACGCCAGCGCTGCCAGCCCAGCCAGGCACCGCTGACAACGAGGATGAGGGCAAAAAAACTCACCCACAAAACGATTTGACGCCACAGAGGCGGGTTTTGCCGTAAGGGCGTGATGTAAATCCAGTGGCTGACGCTGCCCAACCAGTTCCAGATGCGCTCGCTGCGGCTGCTGTCCAGAGCGATTTGGTGGGTGCGGCTGGAGAAATAAAAGTGCCGGCCGTCGACGAGTTCTGCGCGCCAAAAAGGGCGTTCGGCATCGAAGCGGCGGTACAGCGTCCATTGGTCGATGTGGATTGGGCGCAGTCTGTGTATTGCCGTTTGGCCGACGTGGCGTTCGATGCTTTGGCGCGCCAGGGCGATGTCGCCGGGCGGCAAAAGCGTGCCGCTGCTGGCATCGATGCTGTGCCAGGTTTGCTGCGCAAGGATGCGGTAGGCCGTACCGCTGGCGGCGACATTCAAGCGCAGTGCCTCCGGCGCGCCCGGCAACTGCAGGGCGTGCCAGGCTTGCCGGGGGCTGATGCGGATGTCTGCCGCGCTGAGTGCGGGCAGCGCGGCCAGACGCTCGCTATCGCTCAACTGCGGCCGGGCGATGAACAGCATGATCAGCCCGGAGACAAACCAGAGCAGCATGAGGAGCGCGAGCCCGATACCCAGCCAGCGGTGGCCAAGGTGCAGGATCCGCTTGTGAGGCCCGCTGGCCATGTCAGAACTTCATTTCGGCCAGAAGCTCGAAACGTCGCGCCTCACCCAAAATGAGTTGGCTGTTGTAGCTGCGGGTGGCATAGACCTTGTCGGCCAGATTGCGCCCGATCAAGCGCAAGGTCGTTTTGCGGTTCATTTGCCAGGCAAGGCTGGCATCGGCGACGGTGTAGGCGGCGATTTTGAAGGTGTTGGCGTTGTCGGCATAGCTATGGCCGACATGGCGCAGCCCCAGCGAAGCTTGCCAGGCCCCAAAGCGGTAATGCCCCCAGAGGTTGGCGATGAACTGGGGAACGTTGGCCGGCACCTTGCCCGCGCGCGAGATGCTGCCAGCGCCTTGGCGTTCATTGAGTTCGTCGTAACGGGCTTGCAAGCGGCTGAGATTGCCTTCGAAACGCCAGTTGCGCCACGGCGTCAGCGCAGCGGCCAGCTCTATGCCCTGGGTGTGCTGACTGCCGCCTTGTACGGAAAGCGCGGCATTGTTCGGGTCGCGGGTGATGATGTCGTCTTTGTCGATGCGGTAGAGGGCGGCGCGCCATTCGCCGAGGTTTTGCCCCAGCGTTTGTTTGATTCCGAATTCGATTTGCTTGCCGCGCGTCAGCTTGAAATCGGCATTGGCGAGATTGAGCGTGATGATCGAGGTGACCGGGTCGTGTCCGACGCCATACTGCGCGTACACGCTGGTGTTGGGGTCGAGAAAGTGGGTGAGGCCCAGACGCCAGGAGGTGCTGCGCAAGATGCTGTGAAAATCCGGCCCGGCAATCAGTTCATCGCGCGCAACATGGGCGCGGTCGTGGCGTACGCCGGCAAGCAAGAGCCATTGGTCGGCCAACTGCCAGGCCTCTTCGGCATAAAAAGCCTGCATGCGGGTGAAGGTGTCGAACTTGGCCAGCACAGGGTCCGGGCTGGCCCAATAACCGTGTTCTGGGTCGCGAATGCTGACATTGGAGCTGCCTCGGTAGGGCGCATTGTTGATGTGGCGAAAATCTATTTGCGCCATTTCCCAACCGAGCACAGCGCGGTGACCTGCCTGTTTGAAGCTGGCTTCCAGGCGGTTGCCCGTTTGCGCCAGTTGATGCTCCAGTTGCAGATAATCGCTACGCTCCACGCGGTTGGCCGCAAGGTTGAGGCGGTAGTTTTCGATGTTTTTCCAGCGCCGTTTCGAGGCCAAATGGTAGAGCTCGTTGCTTACACTGAGGCGGTCATTGACTTGCCACTGTAGGTTTGCGCGCAGGCGGGTGTCAGCGTAGCGGGTGAGCGCATCGTGCGCGTTGTAATTTTCCCGGCGCAGACTGGAGAGAATGCGGCCCTTATCGTGCGGCGTGCCCCAGTAACGCTCAGGGCGTTGCAGGCTGTAATCAGCGGTTAAATCGATGCGTAGAGCGCTGTCGGGCTGCAGGCGCAGGCGGCTGAGGATTTTGCCGCTCTGCGCTTCGCCCAGCTCGCGGTAGCCCTCACTGTGCATGCCGTAAATATCGACGCGATAGGCGGCAATTTCTCCCAGCGGCCCAGCTGCACCAAACCCCAGGCGCTTGAGGCCGTCGGTGCCGAGGCCTGCAATGGCTTCCTGAGCGGCGGTGCGGCTTGGTGCTTTGCGCACGGCATTGAGGGTGGCCCCGACGGTGCCGCTGCCGTAGACCACCGAGGCCGGGCCGTGCAGCACTTCGATGCGTTCGTAACCCCAGGCGCTATCCGGGTAGTTTTGTGTGCCGGCACCGGTTTGGATGCGGATGCCTTCTTCGGCGATGCCGACAGAATTGGTGCCGCTGAAACCCCGGGCTGAGAAGGATAAACCCCCCGTGCCGCCGGAGCCGACATCGGTGATGCCAGGGGCGCGGGTGATCGCTTCACGCATCTGGTAATCGCCGCGTTCTTCAATCTGCATGGCATCCACCGTGCTCAGGCTGGCCGGTAATTCGCGCGCGCTCAGGCCGGTCCGGCTGCCGCTCGTGCTGGGCTGATCCAGATGCAGGCTGGCACTATCGCGCGGCGCGCTGACTTCGACCGCCGGCAGAGTGGTTTGCGCCCAACTGCACTGCGCCAGGCAAAAAAGTGCGCTGGCGGCAGCCGTCAGCCGAAAAAACGGAGGAAATTCGGGGGGTGTCGTCATCGAGCGAGCAGGCATGGTGTACTCCGGTTAAAACGGAGTGCGCCGGCGAGCCGAGGGAAAGATGCGCCATGCGTGCGCCAGCGCCCATCAAGAGCACAAAGGGCGCGCAGGATGCCCGAACCGCGACCCATCGTCAGGAACACCCCGTCCATCGTTGGTCAGTCAAGGTTGTGGCAGGTCTCCTGGCTCTCGGCTCAACGCTTTCTGCCGCCTTCCCGGTACGCGACCAGTGGCAAAGATGGGCAGAATGCTCGCCGATGACAGTTGCGGGGGCAGCCCCGGATTCGAGTACGGATACTCTCACCGGATTCCCTTTTCATCCCATAGGGGAACCATCAACGCGGCGCAGTCTATGGCGCAGCGCGGGGGCTGTCAAGCAGAAAAATGGGTTTTTCTTACTATTGGTAGTGTGTTTTTGTTGCTTTCCGACTAAATACGGTGCTTTGGGGGCTGCGTTGGTTTGTTTTTTGTCTTTTACCAAGATGCAGGCAAAATGTTTCGCAAGGAGGAGATGATCATGCACAACGAAAGCTGGATGGGGCGCTTGCGGGCGCTGGTCGGGGCGCCGGAGAAGCGGCGTTCGCTGAATGAGAAAGGCGTCGAGCGGCTGCGTGCGCAGTTGCGCGAGTGCGCGGCGGGGCAGGGCGGCGAGGTTTCGGCGCGCGCTCGGGCGGCGAAGCTGGCGGAAACTTATTTGCAGCTCGACGATGCCGGGCGGCAGCAGTTCCTGCACTTGATCGCGGTGGAGTTCGGGCCGCAGCCCGAAGCGGTGGCGGCGGCGCATGCGGCGTATCAGCAGGCGGTGGGGACGCCGGAGCAGTGGAAGGCGGAAGCGGCGTTGCGGGCGGCGATGCGTTCGGCGCGCATCCGCATTTTGACGCAGTTCAATGCCATTACCCAGGGGGTGAAATTTCTCGTCGATCTGCGCGCCGATCTGCTGCGTTTTCTGGACAGCGACCGCGAATTGGCGGTGCTCGATCGGGAACTGGAATCGCGCTTGTCGGCCTGGTTTGATGTCGGTTTTCTCGAACTGCAGCGGCTGACCTGGCATTCGCCGGCGGCCTTATTGGAAAAATTGATCGAGTATGAGGCGGTGCATGAAATCCAGTCTTGGCACGATTTGAAGAACCGGCTGGACGCCGATCGCCGCCTGTATGCTTTTTTTCACCCCCGCATGCCGGCGGAACCCTTGATTTTTGTCGAAGTGGCGCTGACGGACCATCTGGCCGGCAATGTGCAGGAGTTGCTCGATGTCAATGCACCCTTGTTTGATCAAAAAAAGGCCGATACGGCGATTTTCTATTCCATTTCCAGCACGCAAACCGGCTTGCGCGGGGTGTCTTTCGGTAATTTTTTGTTGAAGCGGGTGATCGACGATTTGACGCGTGATTTTCCCAAACTCGACCAATTTGCCACGCTGTCCCCGATTCCCGGTCTGGTCAGCTGGCTGCGTAAAAATCCACAAAATTTAACCCGATTCGGCCTGGAGGCTTCGCTGGAAGATTTAATACAGGGGGCTTGGGCGGCAGATAAGGCCAAGGCGCGCGCCCTGCGCGAACCGCTGTGCCGTCTGGCCGCTTACTACCTGGCAGAGGCCAAGCGCGGGGCCGGGGCCTGCCCTTTGCCCTACGATTCCGTGGCGCGTTTTCATCTGGGCAATGGCGCGCAGATCGAGCGTTTGAATTATCTGGCGGATACCTCGACCAAGGGCTTCGCACAGTCTTTGGGCATGATGGTCAATTACCGCTACGAACTGGAGGCGCTAGAAAGCAATCTGGAAGCCTTTGCCGGGCAGGGGCGGGTGGCGATGTCGTCTGCGGTGCGCCGGCTGGCGCGGGGCGGCAAAAACGCTGAGCAGGCCGCTGCTGTCGCAGCACGGTAAGGCATGCCTGTTTGGAGAGGCGAGCGTCGCGCGCCCTGGTGTTGACGAATTTTCAAATTTTGTCGAACTGGGGCAGCAGGCAAATATTACAGCCAGCCGGCCAGCTGCCGTTCAGTCAGGTCGGCGAGGGCTTCGATCCAGGCAGGGTCGTCGTTGAGCGCCGGGATGTAGTGATAGCTTTTGCCGCCGGCGGCGAGAAAATCAGCGCGGCCTTCAAGGGCAATTTCTTCCAGGGTTTCCAGGCAATCGGCAGCAAAACCAGGGCAGATGACATCGACGCGTTCGATGCCTTCGCGCGCCCAATTTTCCAGAGTGGCGGTGGTGTAAGGCTGCAACCAGGTGGCTTTGCCAAAGCGCGATTGAAAACTGATGCGGTACTGTGTTGCGTTTAAACCCAGTGCATCGGCCAAGGCTTTGCCGCTGACCAGGCATTCGTCGTAATAGGGGTCGCCCAAGCGGCGGCTGCGTTCGGGAAGCCCGTGAAAACTCATCAACAAGCGGTCGCGCTCACCCAGGTGGCCGTTGATTTGCCAGTGCCGGCGCACGCTCTGGGCAAGCGCGGCGATGTAGGCGGGGTCCGCGTGATAATCGCGCACGAAGCGTATCTGCGGCTGATTGCGCGTGCGCGTCAACCACTGTGCGGCAACATCGATGGCGGTGGCGGTGGTGCTGGCGGCGTATTGCGGGTAGAGCGGCAGCAGCAGGATGCGCGAGTGGCCAGCGGCTTTTAATTGCTCGAGCACTTCGGTCAGTGCCGGTTTGCCGTAGCGCATGGCATAGCAGACCGTCAGCCGATGGCCGCGCGCACCGAGATAGCCCTGCAACAGTTTGGCCTGTTTTTCGGTATGGACGCGCAGCGGCGAGCCTTCTTGGGTCCAGATGGCGGCGTATTTGGCGGCAGATTTTTTTGGTCGGGTGGTGAGAATGATGCCGTGCAAAATCGGCCACCAGATCAGGCGCGGAATTTCCACGACACGCGGGTCGCCAAGAAATTCGGCGAGATAACGGCGTAGCGCCGGCGCGGTCGGGGCTTCTGGCGTCCCCAGGTTGATCAATACGACGGCTGGTGAGGCGGGCGCGGCAGAGGGCGGCGGCGGTTCGGGAAAAAAACGGGGCATGAACTGGGGATGTGCTCTAAGTGTTATGCGTGTTTTGGCTCAGGGCCGAGGAGAGCAGGCGGGCGGTGATGTCTACGATGGGAATCACGCGTTCATAAGCCATGCGGGTGGGGCCGATGACGCTGAGCGAGCCGACGATTTCGCCATTGACCGAATAGGGAGCGGCGATGACGCTGCATTCATCGAGGCTGGCGATGCCGGATTCCTGGCCGATGAAAATTTTGACGCCTTCGGCCTGATTGGAAATATCGAGCAGGTGCATCAGGCTGCTGCGCTGCTCGAATAAATCGAAGAGCTCGCGCAAGCGTTTCATGTTAGAGGAAAGCTCTTCGACATCGAGCAGGTTTCTTTCCCCGGAAATGACGTAGGCCGTACTGCTCTCGTTCAGCGCGGCGCTGCCCGCTTCCAGGGTGAGCGCCATGAGCGGGCGGATGTCATCGCGTAACTGGTCGATTTCGCAGGCCAGGCGCTGCTGGATGTGCTCAAAATCCAAACCGGCGAAATTCTGGTTGAGATAATTGCTGGCGGCGATGAGTTCGGCGGGGCTGTAGGCGCGGTCGACTTCGAGAATACGGTTTTGCACGTCGCCATCGCCGGTGACGATGATGAGTAAAAGGCGTTTTTTCGCCAAGCTGACAAATTCGATCTGGCGGATGCGCTGCCCGCTGCGCCGGGGGGCGATGACGACGCCGGCAAAATGGGTCAGGTTGGATAACAGCTGCGAGGCGCTGGCGATGATTTGTTTGCTCGGCCGTCCCTGCAAGGCGTCTTCAATCGCGTCACGCTGACTGTCGGCGAGCGGCTCGACGGTGAGCAGACGATCGACGAAGAGGCGGTAACCGCGTGCCGTCGGCACTCGCCCGGCAGAGGTGTGCGGGCTGGCGACAAAACCGGCGTCCTCCAGATCGGCCATGACATTGCGGATCGTGGCCGGCGATAGATCGAGTCGGGAAAACTTCGATAAAGCGCGCGAGCCGACCGGTTGCCCGTCGGCAATGTAATGTTCGATCAGGGTTTTGAGCAGGGAATGGGAGCGATCATCGAGCATGGCCGGATTCTACCCAAAAGCTGCGCGGGGCGCAGAGCGCATGGTGCGTGCTGGGGCGCTTGTCTCAGAAACACCGAGGAAAAATCATCGCGCAGTTTTCTTTGCGCTCTGTTGTTACAATTCTAAAACAGTGAGCAAAGCGGCAGAAATCGACATATTCATGTGGAATGTTCGGTGCAGCTCGCAAGGATGGGAAAAATGCAGAGAATACTCTTGCGCTATCGTTATTGGCCGGTCCCGGTTGTGGTGTGGACGATGTTGGTGGTGGCCTCCTGGTTGTGGAATCAGGCCTTGGTCGAGCACAAATTGATGCATTTGGCGCAAGACCGTGCCGAATTCGTTTTCAAGATGGTGGAAACCGCGCGCCTGTGGAATGCGCGTCACGGTGGCGTTTATGCGGCAATCGACGAGCGCACGCCGCCCAATCCTTATCTGAAAGTGCCGGAGCGGGAAATCACCACGCCGAGCGGGGTTGAGCTGACCATGGTCAATCCTGCCTACATGACGCGCCAGTTGATCGAGGTGGTGGCCGAGCGCACCGATTTACGCCTGCATTTGACCAGTCTCAAGCCGCTCAATCCAAAAAACCAGGCCGATGCCTGGGAGGCGGTACAACTGGAAAAATTTACCCGGGGGGCGGGCGAGGTGCTCGAAACCGTGCGTGAGGAAGGCGGCGAGCGTTTTCGTTTCATGGCCCCTTTGAAGGTGGAAGAGCCGTGCATGAAATGCCACCGTCACCAGGGTTATCAGATCGGCGATATTCGCGGCGGTTTGAGCGTGTCCTTCCCGGCTCCGCCCTTGCGCGCGCAAGAGGCGGTGCAGTTGCGGCGCATCGGCATGATGCACCTGATCGTTTGGGCGCTGGTTTCGGCCTTGATCCTGTTTGGTTTGGTGCGCTTTCGCCGCCATCTTTTTGAATTGGAAACAGCCAAAGCGCAGACCGAGTTGCTGGTTCAGGAGCGTACCGCCGAATTGCGCGAGCAGGTGCTCGAGCGCCAGCAGGCTGAGGCGCAATTGCGTTTGTTCATCGAATCTTCTGGTGAAGGCATTCTTGGCATGGATTTGCGCGGGCGCTGCACGCTGGCCAACCCAGAGGCGGTGCGCCTGCTGCGGGCGCAGCCGGAGCAGCTTTTGGGCAAGGATTTGCCCGCCCTCATCCATGCCCGCCACAGTGACGGCACGCCGCATAGCGCGCAAAGCTGTGCCTTGCATCGCACCTTGCAGGACGGCCAGGCCGTGCATGACGATAGCGATGTGTTCTGGCGCATGGACGGTACGTCGATTCCGGTCGAATACCGCTCGCACCCGCTTTACGCCGACGGCTATTTATTGGGGGCGGTGGTGACGTTCAGCGATATCAGCCAACGCCGGGCGGCGGAGGCGACCTTGCGCAAACTCTCCAGTGCCATCGAGCACAGCCCGGCGGCGGCTGTAATTACCGACCGCCAAGGCCTGATCGAATATGTCAATCCACGTTTCAGCGAAATGACTGGTTTTGATGCGGCTGACGTTTTGGGGCAAAACCCGCGCATCTGGCAATCCGGCCTGACCCCATTGAAAACCTATCAGCGCCTGTGGGCGACGATCAACGCCGGCGAGTTGTGGGAAGGCGAATGGCAGAATAAAACCCGCCAAGGGCAGGTTTTCTGGGCGCGCGCGCGAATTTCGCCGATCCGCAGTGAAGACGGGGAAATCACCCACTTCGTCTTGCTCATGGAAGATATCAGCGCCCATAAAGCGCAGGAGGAAACCATTTGGCACCAGGCGAATTACGACAGCCTCACCGGGCTGCCGAATCGCACCCTGTTTGCCCAGCGCTTGAATCAGGCTTTGACCCAGGCAGAAAGAAACAATGCCCAGAGCGGGCTGTTCTACATTGATCTGGATGGCTTTAAGGCTGTCAACGACAACTTGGGCCATGCCGCCGGCGACCTTTTGCTGCAGGAGGTGGCGCGGCGTCTGCTGGCCTGCGTGCGCGACAGCGACACCGTGGCCCGCTTGGGGGGCGATGAATTTGCGGTGATTTTGTCGCAGGTTTCAGGGCGTGGCGGTGCAGTGCATGTGGCGCAAAACATTTTGCGTAGCCTGCAGGTGGCTTTTCTCTTGGGTGAGGATGCCGCGCATGTTTCGGCTTCCATTGGCATTGCGTTTTACCCCGAGCACGCCGCCACGGCAGACGCCTTGATGCGCGCAGCCGATGCGGCAATGTACGCCGTCAAGGCCGCGGGCAAGGGAGATTATCGCTTTGCCGATGCTGCCGATGGATCTGGCGGCACGGCGTGCTGAGCGCCGGGCTGAAAGCAAAAAACCACCGTAAAGGTGGTTTTTTATGGCAGGTCGTTACGACAGAACGATCGAGGCTGCTTACTTGGCCATTTGCTTTTCTTTTAGTTCATCGAGGGTTTTGCAGTCGATGCACAGAGTGGCCGTGGGGCGGGCTTCCAGGCGCTTGATGCCGATTTCGACGCCGCATTTGTCGCAGTAACCGTAATCGTCGTCGGCGATGCGGGTCAAGGTTTCGTCGATTTTCTTGATCAGTTTGCGTTCGCGGTCGCGGTTACGCAATTCGATTGCCATGTCGGTTTCCTGGCTCGCCCGGTCGTTCGGGTCAGCAAACACCGTGGCTTCGTCCTGCATGGTGTGTACCGTGCGGTCGATGTCCTCGCTCAACTCCTTTTTCAGCGACTCCAGAATTTTCCGGAAATGGGTGAGTTGCTTGCCGTTCATGTACGCTTCGCCCGCTTTGGGCTCGTAGGGAACGAACTGTTTGTGGAGCAATTCTTCTGCCATAGGTTGAGCGCTTCCAGTTGCCAAAAAAAGCGATAAATATCAGAAAGATCGGGGGGTGGCAAGCAAGATCGATGGTGCACT
>NZ_JBLJBW010000037.1:0-24330 GCF_047638095.1 Azonexus sp. | reverse complement strand
CAGCGGCGAGTTTAGCCAGCCGCCCGGCCTGCCGAGTAGCGCAAGGCACCCCGCGCAGCGGGGCGTCGACCACGGGGGGCCTTTTTCTTTGGCTACTTTCTTTTGGGCAAGCAAAAGAAAGTACGCCCGCGCCGCAGCGCGGAACCCGGCGGTCGCACAAGGAACCCAGCCCGAAAAGCAAAACTCCAAAAACAAAACCCCACCACCACACAAAAAACAGCGGTAATACAATCGACACCACCTGAAAAGTAAAAACAGAACCCATGGCCAAACCCAAAACCCTCTATTCCTGCACCGAATGCGGTGCCACCAATCCTAAATGGCAAGGCCAGTGTCCCGGCTGCACTGCCTGGAACACGCTGGTGGAGAGCGTGGCGGAAACGCCGGGGAAGCATCGTTTCGAGGCGCTGGCCCCGGCGGCGCGCTTGCAGAATTTGGCTGAGATCGAAGCGCGCGAGGCGGATCGCATCGCCACCGGCATCGGTGAATTCGACCGGGCCTTGGGCGGCGGCCTGGTGGCGGGCGGCGTGGTGTTGATTGGCGGCGACCCCGGCATCGGCAAGAGCACGCTCTTGTTGCAGGCGCTGGCGCATCTGGCGCAGACGCAGCGCGTACTGTATGTGACGGGGGAGGAATCCGGGCAGCAGGTGGCCTTGCGGGCGCGGCGTTTGAATCTTGAGGTGGCGAATCTGCCCTTGATGGCGGAAATCAACCTGGAGCGCATCCTCGCTACCTTGCAGGCAGAAAGGCCGCAGGTGGCGGTGATCGATTCGATCCAAACCCTGTGGTCGGATCAGCTTTCCAGCGCGCCGGGTTCGGTGGCCCAGGTGCGCGAATGCGCGGCGCAGCTGACGCGGCTGGCCAAGCAGACGGGCATCACGGTGATTCTGGTCGGCCATGTGACCAAGGAAGGCGCGCTGGCCGGGCCGCGCGTGCTGGAGCACGTGGTCGATACGGTGCTGTATTTCGAAGGCGACACCCATTCCAGTTTCCGCCTGGTGCGGGCGGTGAAAAACCGTTTCGGCGCGGTCAATGAACTGGGTGTGTTCGCCATGACCGAAACCGGGCTGAAAGGGGTGAGCAACCCTTCCGCCATGTTCCTGTCGCAGCATGGGCAGGAGGTGGCCGGTTCCTGCGTGCTGGTCACGCAGGAAGGCACGCGCCCCTTGCTGGTGGAGATTCAGGCGCTGGTCGATACGGCGCACGGCAACCCGCGCCGTTTGACCGTCGGGCTGGATGCGCAGCGCCTGGCGATGTTGCTCGCCGTGCTGCATCGGCATGCGGGCATCGTCTGCTTTGATCAGGATGTTTTCGTCAATGCCGTGGGCGGGGTGAAAATTGGCGAGCCGGCGGGCGATCTGGCGGTGCTGATGGCGATTACTTCTTCCCTGAAAAACAAGCCCTTGCCGGAGAAGCTGATCGTTTTCGGCGAGGTCGGGCTGGCCGGGGAGATTCGCCCTGCGCCGCGCGGTCAGGAGCGTCTGCGCGAAGCGGCCAAATTGGGCTTCACCCGCGCCCTGATTCCGGAAGCCAACAAGCCGCGTCAGGCGATCCCCGGCCTGGAAGTCATCGCCGTGCGCCGGGTGGATGAGGCGGTGACGCGGATTCGGGAGTTGCAATGAATTGGCGCTTGGCTTGGCGCATGCTGGGACGCGAATGGCGCGCTGGCGAATTGCGCTTGATTTTTGCGGCCTTGTTGCTCGCCGTTGCGGCGGTGACGGCGGTGGGTTTTCTCAGCGACCGTTTGCAGCGGGCCTTGCAAGGCGAGGCGGCGCAGTTGTTGGGGGCAGATTTGATTTTGACGGCGGATCAGCCGCTGGCCCCCGAATTCGCCGCCGAAGCGCAAAAACGTGGCTTGCGTACGGCGCAGATCCAGCTTTTTCCCAGCATGGTCTTTGCCAATGGGCGGACGCAGCTGGTGGAAATCAAGGCGGTAGACGAGGCCTACCCTTTGCGCGGCAGTTTGCAGGTGGCGCAAAACCCGGAGGCAGAAATGCAGGGCGCGACGCAGGGGCCGGCGGCAGGAGAAGCCTGGGTCGATGCGCGCCTGTTTCAGCAGTTGGCTTTGCACAGTGGGGCGATGCTCGGGGTAGGGCGTTTGCAGCTGCCGGTAGCGCGCGTCTTGCTGCGCGAAAGCGACCGGGCATTTAACTTTTTTTCCCTCTCGCCGCGCGTGATGATTGCACTGGAGGCGGTGCCGGAGAGCGGCTTGACGGCCTTTGGGGCGCGCGTCACCTATCGTTTGCAGTTGGCCGGTGAGGCCGCGGCGCTGGAGAATTGGCGCGCCTGGGCCGCGCCGCGCCTGGGGCGTGGGCAGCGCCTGGAAGGGGTGCAGGATGCGCAGCCCGAAGTGCGCAAAGCGCTCGATCAGGCCGGGCGGTTTCTTGGGTTGGCGAGTTTGCTAACGGTTTTGCTCGCGGCCATTGCCGTGGCGCTCGCCGCGCGGCGTTATCTCGCGCGCCATCTGGACACCTGCGCCTTGCTGCGCTGTTTTGGCATGACGCAAAAACAAGTGCTGCGCCTGCACCTGGCGGCATTTTTTCTGCTTGCGCTGGGGGCTGCGATTTGCGGGATTTTGCTGGGTTTTATCGTGCATCTGGCCTTGGTGAGCGGCTTGGCCAGCCTTTTTGCCATTCCCTTGCCCCCGCCGGGAGGGCATGCGCTGGGGCAGGGCGCTCTGGTGGCCTTCGTTTTGCTTTTTGGTTTTGTTTTACCGCCGATTTTGCAGCTGGCGCAGGTGCCGACCGTGCGCGTTTTACGCCGTGAATTCGGTCCACCCGCCGGGCAGGCGATTTTGGCCTATGCCGTGGGCGGCTGCTTGCTGGTGGCGCTGGTGCTATTGACGGCGGGCGAATTGCGTTTGGGCGCTATGGCGGTGGCGGGTTTTCTTGCCGTGGCACTGTGTTTTGCAGCCAGTGCCGGGGGGCTTTTGTCGCTGCTTTTGCGTCTGCTGCGCCAGGGCAAGCTGGCGCAAGGGTTTGGCTTTTCCTTGCGTTACGGTGCTTTGTCTTTGGCGCGCCATCGTCTGGCCAATGTCTTTAACGTCGTGGCCTTGGGGAGCGGCATGATGGCCTTGCTTTTGCTGGGCGTGACGCGCCTGGAGTTGATCGATACCTGGCAGCAGCGTTTGCCGGCGGATGCGCCGAACCGTTTCATCATCAATATCCAGCCGCCGCAGCGGGCAGCGGTGGCGGCGGCCTTGCGCAGCCTGGGGATAGAGGCGGAACTTTCGCCCATGGTGCGCGCCCGGCTGACGGCCAAAAATGGAAAAGCCGTGAGCGCCGCTGATTTCCCCGCCGACGAGCGCGCCCAGCGTTTGGTCGAGCGCGAATTCAATTTGTCCTGGCGTGACAGTTTACCGGCCGGTAACCGGCTCAGCGCCGGCGCGTGGTTTGCCGGGCCAGGGGCTTTTGCTTCAGTCGAAGAGGGTTTGGCGAAGAGCTTGGGGATTGCGCTCGGCGATCGTCTTGAATTTAGCGTGGCCGGGCTGCAAAAAACCCTGACGGTAACGAATCTGCGCAAACTCGATTGGGATTCCATGCGGGTCAATTTTTTCGTGTTGGCCCCCTCCGGCGTGCTCGAAGATGCGCCGGCCAGTTTCATCACCAGCTTTCATCTGCCGACACGAGATGGTCATGATCCGCTGGCGGCGCTGGTGGCGCAGTTTCCCAATTTGACGGTGATCGATATTGCGAGCCTGCTGGCTCAGATACAGGCCGTTTTGGGGCAAATCGTCGGTGTCGTGCAACTGGTGTTTTTGTTTACCTTGGCGGCCGGTGTCGTCGTGCTCTACGCCGCTTTGCTTGCGGTAGTCGATGCGCGCCGTCAGGAAATTGCCGTTTTGCGCGCCTTGGGGGCGCAGCGTGCGCAATTACGCCGTGCCGTGTTGATCGAGCTGGCCAGCCTGGGGGCGCTCGCCGGGGGTTTGGCGGCGCTCGGTGCGGCGCTGCTTGGGCAGTTGTTGGCCTATCAAGTTTTTGCCACGGCGGCCGATACCTCCTGGCTGACGCTGTTTTTCAGCGCAGCGCTGGCGGCATTGGGTGTGGCCGCTGCGGGTTGGCTGAGTGTGCGGCGCTTGCTCGATACACCAGCGGTGGATGCGCTGCGGGCTTGAGGCCGGCAGGGCTGTTAGAATGCGAAAATTGACACGGCGCTCATTGGCCAAAATAAGGAGTTCGACCATGAAAACAGTGCGGCATAGCCTATGTTCCTGCTTTTTGCTGCTGGCCTTGGGGCTGCCTGCCCATGCCGCAGAAAACGGCGCACAAAATAGCCCCTCCAGCACGGTTTCGAGCGAGGCGGTGGGCATGGTCAAAACGAGCCGTGGCACGGCAATGATCGAACGCGGTACCGAAAAACTGCCAGCAACGGTCGGGGCGCAACTGTTTGAAAAAGATCGTTTGCGTACCGGCGCAGATGGGGCCTTGGGCGTGACCTTGCGCGACAATACCCTGCTCTCTGCTGGCCCCAATTCCTTGGTGGCGCTGGAAAAATTCAGTTTTGACGACACCACCCATGACGGCAAGATGTCGGTGGGCGTGCGTAAGGGGACCTTGTCGGTGGCGACCGGAAAAATCGCCAAGCGAGCGCCGGAGTCGGTGGATTTTCGTACGCCGACGGCAGTTTTGGGGGTGCGTGGCACGGAATTCGTGGTTGAAGTGATCGGTGGGCGCGATGAATAAATTCCTGCCCTGTTTGAGTGCCTTGCTTTTGTTCGGTTGCGCCAGCGAGCGGGTGGTCCTGCTGCCCGTTCCGGAGGGTGAAAAAAATGCCGTCGTCGTGCGTGATGCCAACGGCGAACAGGAACTGGCCACCCCCTATGCCGCCACGGTGCGCCGCCTGGGGGTGGCACGCCCCTATCAGGCCAGCGCGGCAGAAGTCAATGAACGCTATGGCGCGACTTTGTCGGCCATGCCGGCGCGCCCCTTGAGTTTCGTGCTGTATTTTGTGAGCGGTGCAGATCAGTTGGCACCGGAATCACAGGTCGAACTGGAAAAAATCCGCAAACTTCTGAGCGAGCGCCCGGCGGCAGAATTACAAGTGATCGGTCACACCGATACCGTTGGCAACAAGGAGAGTAACGATGCCTTGTCGCGTCAGCGGGCCGATGCCGTGCGTACCCTGCTGATCGATGCGGGTTTTCCGGCCGACACCCTGCGCGCTTCCGGGCGCGGCGAGCGCGAATTGCTGGTGCCGACCGCCGATGACGTGGCTGAACCGCGTAACCGCCGGGTGGAAATCAATATCCGTTAGGTGTTGCGCTGAAAACAGGATTGAAGAAGGATAGGGGTTAAACGCGGATTGATTGCGGATTGAACGCGGATTAAACGCGGATTAAACGCGGATTTTCGCGGAGCAAATCGGATTGCGCGGATAAACCCGTGATCGGTTGCTTTTGATCAGCGTTCATCAGCGTTCATCAGCGTTCATCAGCGTCCCCCCGCCGAATCCGCGTCAAAGCTGTTCTGAACAAATCGCTGCCGAGCCCCTCAGGGTGAACGAATTTGTTCAGGGCTTTCTCAAGTGTTCGTCCCGTGCCATTCCAGTAGTACCAAGGTTAAATCGTCTGCCGGTGCAGCGCCGGCTTCGTAGGCGCGAACGCGCTCGTGCATGAGCGCGCAGCGCTCTTGCAGCGGCAGCGCGGGTAAATCGGCAAAACTCTCGGTCAGGCGTTGATTGCCATACATCTCGCTGTGTGTGCCACTGCCGGCTTCGCTGACGCCGTCGGTGTAGAAGCAGAGCAGGTCGCCCGCTTGCAGTTGAAGCGTGGCGCTGGCATAGGCGAAATCGCCCAGGGCGCACAACGGCGGGCCGCTGATTGCGGCGATGGGCAGCGGGCTGACCGTGGGGCCAGTGGGGCCGGCGCGGCGCAGCAAAGGTGCGTCGTGGCCGGCGCAGACGTATTCGAAACGCCCCTGGGTCAGATCGAGCACGCCGATGAAGGCAGTCACGAAAAGATAGGCGGGATTTTCCCGGCTCAGTTCAATTTCCAGATCATGCACCCCGGCGGCGAGATCCTTGTGCCGGCGCAGCAAGGTGGCCCCCAGGGTTTTTGCCATGCTCATGAACAGGCTGGCCGGTACGCCCTTGCCGGAAACATCGGCGACGGCGAGGCACAGATGCTGGGCATCGAGCATGAAAAAATCATAGTAGTCGCCGCCCACCGCGCGCGCCGGTTCGAGCAGGGCGGCCAGTGTAAAGCGCCGTTCGCCGGGAAAACGTGTGGCCGGGTCGGGTAACAGGCCCATCTGGATGTGGCGCGCCGCATCGAGTTCACCGTTCAGGCGGGCGGCGTCTTCGCGGCTTTTTTGTAATTGCCGGGCGTTTTCACGCCGGGCGCGGTCGGCGCGGATGAGTACATTGCCCAGCTGCACGATGACGGCGGGCGACATCAACAAAAACAGGCTGGCACCGTCGAACAGCCAGCCGCCGGCGCTAAAGGCGGCATAACCGGCCGTGAGCAGAAGCACGCCGGTGGCGGCAAAGCTGGCCACGGCATAGCGCGGTTTCAGGCGCGGCAAGGCAGATGAAAGCCCGCCGCCCAGCAGTAAAAGCAGCGCCATTTCCAGCCAGGGCAGCCAGGCGGGGCGTTGCAGGGCGTGGTTGCTGAGCAGGCTTTCGATCACCTGGGCGTGTACGTCGCTGCCCGGCAGGCTGTCGCCCAGCGGTGTGATGATGCGGTCTTGCAGGCCGACGCTGTTGAAGGCGATGAGGATCAGGCGCTGGTGGAAGGTTTCGGGCGGATAAACGCCGGAGAGCACGTCAGCGGCAGAAAGATGGTGATCGGCGCTGGGGGGGCTGAAATGCAGCAGGATTTCGCCGTTGGCCTGGGTGGGCAGGCGGTAATCCCCCAGGCGAATGGCCCGCACGCCTTCGCCCCCCGATTCCAGTGCGACGGCTCCGCCGCCCAGCGCTTGGCGCACCATTTCAAGCGGCAGCGAAAGATAGGGTTGGTCGGCGATGAAGGCCAGGCTGGGAACGCGGCGCAAAATGCTGCGCTGGTCGAAATCCTCGGCCTCGCCCGGGCCGGCATTGATGAAACCTTCGCCGCTGGCTTTGCTCTGCAATTGCGCCAGGCTGGAGAGCGCACTGGGAAAATGCGGCAGGCTCTGTTGCTGCTCCGGGCTCAGGGTCAGCTGCGGCAGTGGGTGGATGGGGGGGTGGGCTCCCGGCAAGGGGCGGCTGAGGCCGACGCTGGCCAGAATCGTCGGCGCTCCCGTGAAACTGGCGGCAAGCTTTTGATCCGGGTCGGGCAGGGCCGCGAGCGCACTAACAAAATTTGCCGATAGCGCGGCATCGTTGGCGGCCAGACGACGCTGCAAAAGCTCCGGCGCGTTTTGGTCGCGTTCGGCAAACAGCATGTCCAACCCGATGGCGAGAGGGGCTCCGGCCTGAATTTTTTGCACGAGTTGCGCCAACAGATCGCGCGGCCAGGGCCATTGGCCGTATTGGGCGAGACTTTGGCTGTCGATACCGACGATGAGCACCGGCTGGTCGGGGTGCTGCGGACGGGGTGAAAAACGTTGGTAACGGTCAAACAGCGCTGCTTGCAGGGCGTTCAGCGGGGTGTTGGCGAGCTGGTGCAGGAGCAAGGCCGCCGCAAGGAGCAGGGCTGCCGGCAGCCAACGCCACCAAGATGCGCGCATGGTCTACAAAGTGACGGTGAGGCCGTCGTAGGCGGAAATGATTTCCAGCGCCTGGCGCTCGCCGCGGGTGAGTTTTTCCAGCCGGCGAGTTTCTTCCAGGAGGCGGCTCAACTGGTTATCGTCGTTGGCGGGTTCATGGTGGAAGAGGGCAAGTCGCCGGGCGGCGGCGGCCTGACACAATTCGACGCCGACGACATTGCTCGAATGCCCCCATTCAGCCTTCACCGAGGCGGCTTCGGCGAGCGAATACATGGCATCGAAGATGACCAGATCGGCATTTTTGAAGAACTCGGCAAAGCCTTGCAGGTCGCTTTTATCGTCCAGGCGATGTTCCGAATCGGTGCTGTAGACCACGGTTTTATCGACACTTTCAAAGCGGTAACCGTAAGAATCACCGGGATGTTTCTGCAATTTTGGCGTCACGTTGATGCCGCTGATATATTGTGTTTCGCCAGGGATCATCAGGTCGAATTCGATTTCGGCACCGGCCTGGGTGTAGTCCACCGGGAAATTGGGGGCGCGCATTTGGCGGCGGAAAGCTTCTTCCAGCCCGCTGTGGCAGCCGTGGATGATGATACGGTTGCCCGGAACGTAGATGGGCGTAAAAAAAGGAATGCCCATTAAATGATCCCAGTGCAGATGGGAAATGAAAAGATGATAGGTCTGCGGATTGGGGATGCCGTAGCGGGCGATTTTGGCCTGGCCCAGCACGCGGGCACCGGTGCCGACGTCACAGATGAAATGCTCCGGGCCGCCGGTGACGATTTCGACACAGGAAGAATTGCCGCCAAAGGTGCCGCGCACGGCAAAAGGCAGGGTGTCGATGAAGGCATCGAGCTCGGTTTGTTTGCGAAAATTGCGCCCGTTGGCGGCAAGCAGTGCGCTGCTGATCTTGGCGCGTACCTCGTGGTGGCTGATGGCCGCGGGCAAGGACCCCCGGGTGCCCCAGAAAATCACTTGTTTCATGTGCCGAGTACCTCGCAGGCGGCTTCTACCGTGGCGTAGCAGGGGACGATCAGGTTGAAACGGCTGATGGTAAAGACTTCCTGCACCAGGGGCGTGAGGGCGGCGAGGGCGAAATGGCCGCGCTGCGCCTTAGCCTGACGTGCCGCCAACATGAGTACGCGCAAACCGGCCGAACTGATATAGACGACGCCGGAAAAATCGAGCACCAGCGCGCTCTGGCCGGCAGTACAGCTGTCGAGCAAGGGTTTTAAGGCCTGGGTGAACTCTTCGGTCAGTGCGTGGTCTATACGCCCCGTAACCTGGGCGACGCGGGCACCTTTTTGTTCGGAAACAGGAAGTTTCATCGTAAGCGGACGTGTATTGAAAATGGTTTTTGATTAAACAGCCAAGGCGGGGAGTATGCCACGCCCGTCTGGCCCCTTATGTAAAATATTGCATGCAAAAAAATACCACCCCGGCCAGCGCGCCGAATCTCAGCAGCGCCTCAGCATTTGCGAGCGCGCCGCCGCTTTTTTCCCGCCGTAAATTCTGGGCGCAGCGCTTTGGTCGCGCGCCTTTTCTGCCCATGTCGCGCGCCGAGATGGAGCAGCTCGGCTGGGATTCCTGCGACATCATCCTGATTACCGGCGATGCCTATATCGATCATCCCAGTTTCGGCATGGCGCTGATCGGGCGTACCTTGGAAGCGCAGGGCTTTCGGGTGGGCATCATCAGCCAGCCAGACTGGCATTCGGCGGGCGATTTTCGCCGCCTGGGCAAGCCGAATCTGTTTTACGGCGTCACAGCCGGCAATATGGATTCGATGATCAACCGCTATACCGCCGACCGTAAACCGCGTTCGGACGATGCCTATACGCCGCATGCCGAGCCCGACAAACGCCCGGACCGCGCCTTGACGGTCTATGCCCAGCGCTGTCGTGAGGCCTTTGCCGGCGTGCCGGTGGTGATCGGCTCGATCGAAGCGAGCCTGCGCCGCATCGCCCATTACGACTACTGGTCGGACAAGGTGCGCCGCTCGGTGCTGCCGGACTCCAAGGCCGACCTGCTCATCTTTGGCAACGCCGAGCGGGCGCTGGTGGAATTGGCGCATCGTTTGGCGCAAGGGGAAAAAATTGGCGAGATTCGCGATTTGCGCGGTACGGCCTTCATGGTCGCGCCGGGCTGGTTGCCGCACGCCGGATGGGCCGCCATCGATTCCAGCGAAATCGACACTCCGGGGCCGGTCGCGCCGGCGCTCAATCCCTATGCAGAAACCTCGCAGAATACGGCGGCTTGCGCGCCGGAAAACGCCTCTGCCGGTGTCGATAAACCGATTCGCATCGTCAGTCGCAGCGAGCGGATGCAGGCCTGGCGTAGCCAGCGGGCGCAAACGGTGATCCGCTTGCCGTCTTACGAGCAGGTGAAAGAAGATCCCGTGTTGTACGCGCACGCCTCGCGCACCTTTCACCTCGAATCCAATCCGGGGAACGCCCGCGCCCTGGTGCAGGCGCACGGCGAGCGGGACGTCTGGCTGAATCCGCCGCCTTTGCCGCTCACCACCGCCGAACTCGACGGTATTTACGAGCTGCCCTACGCCCGTCGCCCGCACCCGGTCTATGGCGAGGCGAAGATTCCTGCCTGGGAGATGATCCGTTTTTCGGTCAATATCATGCGCGGCTGCTTTGGCGGTTGCACCTTTTGTTCGATTACCGAACACGAAGGGCGCATCGTGCAAAGCCGCTCGGAAGATTCCGTATTGCGCGAAATCGAGGAAATGCGCGACAAAACCCCCGGCTTTACCGGCGTGGTCTCCGATTTGGGAGGGCCGACCGCCAACATGTATCACCTGAAATGCAAGGATGAAAAAATCGAGGCCGCCTGCCGCCGTTTGTCCTGCGTTTACCCCGATATTTGCGAAAACATGGGCACCGACCACGGCCCGCTCATTTCGCTCTACCGCAAGGCGCGCGCCCTCAAAGGGGTGAAAAAGATTCAGATCGGCTCCGGTCTGCGCTACGACTTAGCGGTTCGCTCGCCGGAATACATCAAGGAACTGGTCACGCACCATGTCGGCGGTTATCTGAAAATTGCCCCGGAGCATACCGAAGAGGGGGTGCTCTCGAAAATGATGAAGCCGGGTATGGGTACCTACGATCGTTTCAAGCAGTTGTTCGACCGTTTTTCGCGCGAAGCGGGTAAAGAGCAATATCTCATCCCCTATTTCATCGCTGCCCACCCCGGCACGACCGATACCGACATGCTCAACCTCGCCCTGTGGCTGAAGAAAAATAACTTTCGCCTCGATCAGGTGCAAGCCTTCGTGCCGACTCCCATGGCGCTGGCGACGGCCATGTATCACACCGAGAAAAACCCTTTGCGCAAATTGCAGCGTCAAGGCGGAGAAATCGTCGGGGCCGTGCGCGGCGCCAAGCAGCGGCGGCTGCACAAAGCCTTTTTGCGCTATCACGACCCGGAAAACTGGCCCCTGCTGCGCGAGGCCCTGAAGGAAATGGGCCGCGCCGATTTGATCGGCAATGGCAAGAAACAGCTCGTCCCCGCCTGGCAGCCCGCCGGTACCGGTTTGAGCTGCGCTCAGCGCAAAGCCGGCGCAGCCGTCGGTGCGCCGGGTAAGGCGCTTTCTGGGAAAAAGCTTTACCCCGAACGTCAGGCTGCGCCGCGCCCACTGATGGGCAAAAACATGGGCAAAAACATGGGCAAACCGGCAGTCAATTCAAGCGGCAACACTGCGCCCAAAACGGCCCGTGCCACGGCTGTTAAACCGGGCAGCAAACCCGCCGCCCGCAAGCCTTCCCGCTAATTTCACGAGAGATGATCGTTATGAGTGAGCCTACGACCTACGAACAAATTGGCGGCGACGCCGGCACTGCCCGGCTGGCCGAGCGTTTTTATCAGCGCATGGCCGAAACGCCGCAATTTGCTGAATTGCGCGCCATGCACCCGGAAGATTTGCAGAGCTCGCGCGACAAGCTCTATAAATTTCTTTCCGGTTGGTTTGGCGGCCCGGATCTGTTCGTCGAAGAATACGGTCATCCACGCCTGCGCCAGCGCCACATGCCGTTTGCCATCGGCGAGAAAGAGCGTGATCAATGGGTGGCCTGCATGTTACTGGCGATGGATGATGTTGGTATCGATGAGGCTTTGCGTAGCAAACTCTTGACGAATTTCTTCAATACTGCCGATTTCATGCGCAATCAGGCCGGCTGATGCTCCCGCCGGCAGATTCTTTGGCGGTGTTGCGCGCCGCCGTACTCGCCTTTCGCGATGCGCGTGACTGGCGGCAATTCCACAACCTGAAAAATCTCATCGTCTCGCTCAATCTCGAAGCCGCCGAATTGCTCGAATTGACCCAATGGCAGCGCGATGAAGAAGTGGAGGCCTTGCCCGCCGACCCCGTGCGCCGCGAAGCCCTGGCCGACGAATGTGCCGACGTGCTGCTTTATCTTTTGCTCATCGCCGAACAGGCCAAGATCGATTTGCTGGCGGCGGCACAGGCAAAACTAGTTAAAAACGCGGCGAAATACCCCGTCGATAAAGCACGCGGCTCGCGGGCGAAATATGTTGATCTGAGCTGAGCGTCTTGCGCCGGATCATTGCTGCGCCGCGCCCCGCGCCCGTAAGCGATCGCGCAGACGTTGCTTGGCGGGTTGCAATGGAGTGCGCACTTTGCTCCAGCCGGCTTGGTGTGCGGGGGTCAGCCAGGCAAAACGGCTGATCAACCAAGACGCCAGGCGGTAAAGCTGCGGGGAACGATAGAGGCCGGCCCAGATTTTCCAGATACTCGATTGCAGAATGCTATGGCCCGCGCCCTGGTCGCTGAGGGCGGCATTGGGGTGCGGCGCGCTGAAATTTTCTGCGCGCAGGCGCATCAACAATTCGGGAATCGGGATTTTTACCGGACAGACTTCGCCGCAGGCTCCGCACAGAGAAGATGCCGTGGTCAGGCCGCCGGCGGCTTCCAGGCCGAGCAGGTGAGGGGAGAGGATCTGGCCGATGGGGCCAGGATAGGTGGTGCCGTAGGCATGGCCGCCGATGCGGGCATAAACCGGGCAATGGTTCATGCAGGCACCGCAGCGGATGCATTGCAGTGTCTTGCGTAGCTGCTCGTCGGCATAGGCCTGGCTGCGCCCGTTGTCGAGCAGCACCAGATGCACTTCCTCGGGGCCGTCCTTCTCGCCGGGCTGGCGGGGCGAGGAGATCATGTTGAAGTAGGTGGAGATGTTCTGGCCGGTGGCTGAGCGGGTCAGCAGCGAGAGCAGCGGCGGCAGGTGTTCGAGTTTTTCCACCACCTTTTCGATGCCGGTAACGGCGATATGTATGGCCGGCACGGTGGTGCACATGCGGCCGTTACCTTCGTTTTCCACGAGGCAGAGAGTGCCGCTTTCGGCCACGGCGAAATTGACGCCGGACAGCCCGATCTGGGCTTCCATGAATTTTTGCCGCAACACCTCGCGCCCGATCTGAATTAAGGCATCGACATTGTCGGTGTAGCGGACGCCCGGCACCTTGTCGGCGAAGAGGCGGGCAATTTCTTCTTTCGTTTTGTGAATCGCCGGCATGATGATGTGTGAGGGTTTTTCCTCGGCGAGCTGAACGATGTACTCGCCCATGTCCGATTCCAGCGCCTCGATGCCGGCGGCTTGTGCCGCATGATTCAGCTCGATTTCCTCACTGACCATGGATTTGCCCTTGACCATTTTGTGCGCGCCGTGGGCCTGGATGATGCCGAGGATGATGGCGTTCGCCTCGCTCGGTGTTTGCGCCCAATGCACGCGGATGCCATTGCCGGTGAGCTTGTCTTCGAGCTGCACGAGCAGCTCCGGCAGACGGGCCAGGTTGTACTGGCGGATGCTTTCGCCCAGGCTGCGCAGGCTTTCCAGTTCTGCGCTGTCGGGAAATTGCGCGGCGCGCTTTTGCATCAAAAAATCCATTGCGCCGCGAAAGCTTTGGCGCAGGAAAGGGTCGTCGACGACGGCTTGGGCGCGCGCGCGAAAATTTTCGGCGGGTTTGAAGTGCACGCTGTGCTCGTTTTTGCGGGCGCTCATGCGGCGTCCTCCTGCAGCAAAACAATCAATTCTTTCGGGCCGTGCGCGCCGTAGGCCAGGGTTTGCTGGATATCGGCGGTTTTTGATGGGCCGGAGATGAGCAGGGCGTTGGTCGGCAAACCCGCGCGCCAGTTTTCTGCGTGCATGGCTTCATAAAAAGTATCGTAGATTTTTCCGGCATCGAGCAAAACGATGTGCAGCGGCGGCACCAGCGACATCAGACGGGGTTCGAGAGCATCAGGCCAGAGGATGAGCGTGCCGGTTTCGGCAATCGCGGCGCGGGCGCCGGTCAAGCTGGCGGGGGTGGCGGTAAAAAGTTCGGATTTCCAGGCTTCGATCGGCAGATCATAGGTGCTGCATGCGATGCCGCGCGGCGGGAGTTCATCCAGGGCGATTTCGCCGTGCGGCGTGCCTTCGGCAAGGAGAATTTGGTTGATGGCGCGCGCTTTTAAGACGCTGTGCAGGCGCTCCGGCCAGTTTTGGCGAGTGACCGTGTGGACTTCGGCGTGGGCGAGTTCGATGTTGCGGCGAAAACACGCGATTTTTTCTGCGCTGGATCTTGCCGGGCGGTACGCGGCAAACCAGGCGGCCACGGCAGGTGGTTCAGGGGCTTGGGCCGGGGCGCTGGCGCGCAGGCGGGCAAGGATGCGTTGGCGGGCGTCGATACGGTCGTTCATGTTTTTGCTCCGGCGCGGTGCAACAGAAAACTGGCGATATGTTCGCCCGGCAGGCTGGGGTGGGTGCGTCCGGCCTGGGCGTCCTGCCAGGCGGCATGGCCGAGAATATTCATCAGGCAACCGCAGTCCGCACTGAGCACGCGTTCGGCACCGCTGGCCTTGAGTGCGGCGACCTTGTCTTCGACCATGGCGGCGGAAATTTCGGCTTGCTTGAGGGAAAAAGTGCCGCCAAAACCGCAGCATTCGGCCTCGTGTTCTTGTTGCGCGACGATGACGTTGGGTAGGCGTTCGAGCAGCTTGCGGCTGCTCAAATGACTCTGCATTTCGCGGCGGGCAGCGCATGAGGTATGCAGCACGACACGGGTTTTTTCTGCGCAGTCTTGCGGCTGGTAATCGAGCACATCGATCAGAAAACGCGTGAATTCGTAGATGCGTGGCGCGAGCCGTTCGGCTTGTTGCCGGCGCAGCGGGTCTTCGGCAAAGAGCTTGGGGTAGTGGTGCTGCATCATGCCGGCACAGGAACCGGAAGGGACGATGACGGGCCAGTCTTCCGGGAATAAATCCAGTTGTTGCGCCGCAACTTGCCGCGCCTCTTCGGGAAAACCGCTGGTGTAGGCGGGTTGGCCGCAGCAGGTTTGATTCTCCGGAAAGTGCACGCGGATGCCGGCCTGTTCGAGCAAGCTGATGGCATCCATGCCGGCATCGGGGAAGAATTGGTCGATCAGGCAGGTGGCAAAAAAATATACGTCGCGGGGGAAGGTGGACATGATGATTTGGCCTTTGTTCAGATGCTTGGTTAAATGGTAAGACCATTTTTGCTACGAATGCGTCAATCTAAAGCAAACTGTCTTGGGGGTCAATCTTGCGCTGCAAAAGAAAAGTTTTGCTGCTTGACTTGGCGCTTGCTTTGATTAAGCGCGTGATTTGATTAAAAATTTAATTAAATTCTTGTTTTGTTGCGCTGTGTTTTGGCCTTGGGTGTAAAAAATTGCTTGCCCTACGCGCCGGCCTTCCCTAGAATGCGCTGGTCTTACCAAAACATTTGGTCTTACCAGTGGTGGAGAAGCTGAAAATCCTGCGTGTTTCCGATGCCGTCGCCAGTACGCTGGAGCAGCGCATCCTCGAAGGTTCCCTGAAACCGGGCGATCGGCTGCCGGCGGAGCGCGAATTGGCGGCGGAATTGGGGGTGTCGCGCCCGAGTCTGCGTGAGGCCATTCAAAAACTGGCCTCCAAAGGTTTGCTGAACAGCCGCCAGGGCGGCGGCACCTTTGTCACGGCAGCCCTGGAAGCGAGTTTTCTCGACCCTTGGCAAGCCATGGTCGGCTCTTACCCCAATTTGCGCGAAGACATGCTGGAATTTCGCCGCATGCTCGAAGGGCAGGCGGCAGAATGGGCGGCAGAGCGCGCCACCGATGCCGATTTACAGCGTCTGGATCACGCCTATGCCCAGTTGCAAAGCGCTGCCGAAGCTGGCGATGTTGCCAGTCGCGCCGCCGCCGATATTGCCTTTCATCAGGCGATTGGCGAGGCCGCGCACAATGCCTTGCTGGCGCATCTGTCTTCTGCCTTGTTGCGCTTGATGCAAGACAGCATCGCGCTCAACCTGGGCGAGTTGAAAGACGTGGCGGCGGCGGGGCGTTTGCTCGCCAGCCAGCACGCCGCGATTCATGCCGCCATTGGTGAGCGCAAACCGCAGGCGGCGCGCAGTGCGGCAGAAACCCATATTGATTTCGTCCGGGAAACCCTGGCCCAAACCCTGCGTTCGGTGGCGCGCCGTGAAACCGCGCAACGCCGCCTGGAGGCCGAGTTTGCCGGCGGCGAGAGTTGATTTTCATATTTTGTCTATAGAAAGGACGTTCGTGGAAACCTTTGTCATCCCCTTTGAAAAATTGCGCATGACCGATGTCGAACAGGTCGGCGGCAAGAATGCTTCCCTTGGCGAAATGATCAGCCAACTGGCCGGCACCGGCGTGCGCGTGCCGGGCGGTTTTGCCACTACGGCACACGCCTATCGTATTTTTCTGGCGCAGTCCGGCCTGGATGCAAAAATCAACGCCGCACTCGATGCGCTCGATGTGGATGATGTCAATGCTCTCGTCAAAACAGGGGCCGAAATCCGCCAGTGGGTCCTCGATACGCCCTTTCCGATGGATCTGACCATTGCCATTACCGAGCAGTACCAGCGCCTGGTCGCGGAATCGACCGCCGATATGTCCTTTGCCGTGCGTTCCTCGGCCACTGCCGAAGACCTGCCCGATGCCTCTTTTGCCGGGCAGCAGGAAACCTTCCTCAACATCGTCGGCCTGGAAAACATCATGCACGCGATTAAAGAGGTGTTCGCCTCGCTGTACAACGATCGCGCCATTTCCTACCGTGTGCATAAGGGTTTTTTACACGCAGATGTCGCCCTCTCCGCCGGTATTCAGCGCATGGTGCGCTCCGACAAGGGCGCAGCCGGCGTGATGTTTACGCTGGACACCGAATCGGGCTTTCGTGATGCCGTGTTCGTGACCTCCAGCTATGGCCTGGGCGAAACGGTGGTGCAGGGCGCGGTCAATCCGGACGAGTTCTATGTGCACAAGCCGATGCTCGATGCCGGCAAAAAGGCCGTCGTGCGCCGCAACCTCGGCTCCAAGATGATCAAGATGACTTTCTCGCCGGAGAAGGTGGCCGGCAAGTCCACGATTACCGAAGAGGTCGAAGAAAATTTGCGGCAGCAGTTCTCGATCAACGACGAAGAAGTCATGGAATTGGCCCGCTATGCGCAAATCATCGAAAAGCATTACCAGCGTCCGATGGACATTGAGTGGGGTAAAGATGGTGTCGACGGCAAGCTCTATATTTTGCAAGCTCGCCCGGAAACCGTGCAGTCGCAGGCGAGCGCCGGCAAGCAGGAAAAATTCAAGCTGAAATCCTTCTCCAAGGTGCTCGCTTCCGGGCGTGCCATCGGCCAGAAAATTGGTGTTGGCCCGGTGCGGGTGGTCAAGGATCCGCGCGAAATGGATCAGGTCAAGCCGGGCGATGTGTTGGTGGCCGACATGACCGACCCGAACTGGGAGCCGGTGATGAAACGGGCTTCGGCCATTGTCACCAACCGTGGCGGGCGCACCTGCCACGCGGCGATCATTGCGCGTGAATTGGGTATCCCGGCGATTGTGGGTTGTGGTGATGCGACGGAAACGCTGACCGAAGGCGATGTGGTCACGGTGAGTTGCACCGAAGGCGATACCGGGCATGTCTATCGCGGTCGCCTCGATTTTGAAGTGACGACGCGCGACATTTCGGCCATGCCGGAGGTGCCGGTCAAGGTCATGATGAACGTCGGCAATCCCGAGCTGGCCTTTGAATTCGCCCAGCTGCCCAATGCCGGTGTCGGTTTGGCGCGGGTTGAGTTCATCATCAATAACGTGATCGGCATCCACCCGAAAGCCATTCTCGATGTCGAGCGTTTGCCGGCTTCCAAGCGCGAAGAAATCAAGCGCCGCGCCCGTGGCTATGTTTCGCCCAAGGAATTTTTCGTCGAAAAGCTGGTGGAAGGGGTGTCCACCATCGCTGCCGCTTTCTGGCCCAACCCGGTGATCGTGCGCCTCTCCGACTTCAAATCCAACGAATACCGCAAGCTGCTCGGCGGCGAACTCTACGAGCCGGAAGAAGAAAATCCCATGCTCGGTTTCCGTGGCGCTTCGCGCTACATCGCGCATACCTTTGAAGATTGCTTCGAGATGGAATGCCGCGCCATGAAGAAGGTGCGCGAGGAAATGGGTTTGACCAACGTGCAGTTGATGGTGCCTTTTGTGCGCACCGTCAGCGAAGGTCAGGCCGTGGTCGAATTGCTTGCTGAACACGGCTTGAAACAGGGCGAGCATGACCTGAAGCTGATCATGATGTGCGAAATTCCGTCGAACGCGCTGCTCGCCGACGAGTTTCTCAAGATTTTCGACGGCTTCTCCATCGGCTCCAATGATCTGACTCAGCTGACGCTTGGTCTGGACCGCGACTCTGGCTTGGTGGCCAACCTCTTCGACGAGCGCGATCCGGCGGTAAAAATGCTGCTCGCCATGGCCATTGCCGCCGCCAACAAAGCCGGTAAATACATCGGCATCTGCGGTCAGGGGCCATCGGACCACCCCGATCTGGCGGAATGGCTGATGGACCAAGGCATCAACAGCATCTCGCTGAACCCGGATACGGTGGTCGACACCTGGATGCGCCTGGCGGGACACAAAAAAGCCTGATTGCTGCCTTGGCTTCCCGAAGTTTTCTTACATCGGGAAAAAACAGCAGGCCGGGAGAGGCTTCCCGACCTGCTGTTTTTATTTGCGCTGTTTTTATTTGCACTGTTTTTATTTGCACTGTTTTTATTTGAATTCCTGCCGGTATCAAGAGGCCAAACGCCGCCTGTGCCACAATGCGCTCTGCAAAATTTTGAGTTAAATCATGAAACGTGCCGTTTGGATTTTGGGTTTGATCGTGCTGGCGCTGTTGCTGCCGTTCTTTTTTAGCGATATTGGGCGTCAACAGGGGGCGGATCATACGGTGGGTTTGCCGTGGCAGATCGAGGCGGATGCGGCGGGGAACAGCCGGGTGTTTGGTCTTGTGCTGGGGCGCGATCGTCTGGCGGATATGCTGCCGGTTTTGGGGGGCGAGCCAGAATTGGCGATTATCGTTGCGCCGGGCGAGAAGGGTAGTTTGGAAATGTATTTTCACGAACTGCGCCTGGGTTTTGTGCTGGCCAAAGTGGTGCTGACCCTGGAAGTTTCGCCGCAGCAGATGGCGCAGATGATCGAACGCGCGCCGAAGGCGGAATACATGGAAAGCACGACGCGCAAGATTCGTCTGGCGCCAGAAGATCGTGTCTTGGCGGAAAGCCTGCCGGTGCAGGCGATCAGCGTGATTCCCACGGTCAATCTCGACGAGGCGACCTTGATCGAACGTTTTGGCGCGCCGGGTGAGCGTTTGCCGGTATCGGCGGAGCGCGTACACCTGCTGTATGCCGAGAAGGGGCTGGATATCGTGGTGGACGCCAAGGGCAAGGAGCTGTTGCAATATGTGCCACCGCGCGATTTTGCGCGTTTGCGCGATCCTCTGCTGGCCGCCTTGGCCAAGCGGGAAGACAGTACAGAAGGCGCGCTGCCGTCCGCGCGCTGAGCGGCGAATCTGCTAAAATTTCGCCCTTTTCAACCGACTGCCTTTCTATTGGAGTAATCATGGCTATCGAACGCACGCTTTCCATCATCAAACCCGATGCCGTCAAGAAAAACGTTATTGGCCAGATTTACGCTCGTTTTGAAGCCGCCGGCCTGAAAGTCATCGCCGCCCGCATGACCTGGCTTTCCGCGCAGGAAGCCGGCCAGTTCTACGCGGTGCATAAAGATCGCCCCTTCTTCAAGGATTTGGTCGAGTTCATGACCTCCGGCCCGGTGATGATCCAGGCGCTGGAAGGCGAGAACGCCATTGCCAAGAACCGCGAGCTGATGGGTGCCACCGATCCGAAAAAAGCCGACAAGGGCACCATCCGCGCCGATTTCGCGGAATCGATCGATGCCAACGCCGTGCACGGCTCCGATGCGCCGGAAACTGCGGCGGTGGAAGTGGCCTTTTTCTTCCCCGGCATGAACACCTACGCTGGCCGCTGAAACTGCATACATGACAGTCAATCTGCTGGATTACGATGCCGCCGGCCTGACAGCCTGGTTTGCCGAACAGGGCGAAAAACCTTTTCGGGCGAAACAGGTGTTGCGCTGGATGCATCGTTCCGGCGTGGCAGATTTCGATGCCATGACCGACCTCGCCAAGAGCCTGCGCGACAAGCTCAAGGCGCTGGCGGCGGTATTGCCGCCAGCCGTCGTCTCGGACAGGCTGTCGGATGACGGCACGCGCAAATTTTTGATCGACGTTGGTAACGCGAACGCCGTCGAAACTGTTTTCATCCCGGAAGACGAGCGCGGCACCCTGTGCATTTCGACGCAGGCCGGCTGCGCGCTCGATTGCGCTTTTTGTTCTACCGGTAAACAGGGTTTTAACCGCAACCTGACGGTGGCTGAAATCATCGGTCAGTTGTGGCTGGCCAATAAGGCGCTGGGGGCGGTGCATGGCGATGAGCGGGTCATTTCGAATGTTGTTTTGATGGGCATGGGCGAGCCGCTGGCCAATTACGACAACACGGTGACGGCCCTGCATTTGATGCTGGATGACAACGCTTACGGTTTGTCGCGCCGGCGGGTGACGGTGTCGACCTCGGGGCTGGTGCCGGTGATCGATCGCTTGCGCGATGATTGCCCGGTGGCCCTGGCGGTTTCTCTGCATGCGCCCAATGATGCGCTGCGCGATCAGCTGGTGCCGATCAACCAGAAATATCCCCTGGCTTCCCTGATGGGCGCTTGCCAGCGCTATCTCACGAAAGCGCCGCGCGATTTCATCACCTTTGAATACACCATGCTGGCCGGGGTCAATGACAGCGATGCGCAGGCGCGCGAGTTGCTGGCCTTGGTGCGCGATGTGCCGTGCAAATTCAATCTGATTCCGTTCAATCCGTTTCCGGATTCGCCCTTTCGCCGTTCGCCGGCGGAACGGGTACGCCGTTTTGGAGAAATCCTTCTGCAGGGCGGTATCGTCACCACCACGCGTAAAACGCGCGGCGATGATATCGATGCCGCCTGTGGCCAGCTGGCCGGGCAGGTGCAGGACAAAACCCGGCGTCGGGTGGAAAAAACCATTCCCATCATGGAGTCTCGTGCATGAAAAAGAAGCTGTCGCCCTGGTGTTTGGCGAGTGTTTTCGCCGTTTTGCTGTGCAGCCAGTCGCTTGTTGCGCAGTCGCAATATGATTTTTCCAAGGTGCCGACGAGCGGCACCCCTTCGCCGGTCATGAACGAAGGGCGTAGCAGCGAGCCGACGCCGGCCGATCCGCGCACCCGGGCGCGCACGCGCACAGAATTGGGGGCTTTGTATTTTCAAGAAGGCAATCCGGCCGCGGCGATTGAAAATCTGAGCATGGCGATCGAGGTCGATCCGAGCTATTCCACTGCCTATAGCGTGCGTGCTTTGGTGTATGCCGATCTCAAGGAATTTGCCAAGGCGGAGGCGGATTTCAATCGCGCCTTGTCGCGTGCGCCCAATGATCCGGAAGTGAATAACAACTACGGCTGGTTTCTCTGTGAAACGGGCAAAATTCAGGAATCCATGACGTATTTCGAGCGCGCTTTGCGCGATCCGCTTTATGAAACCCCTGACCGTGCCCATACCAATGCCGGAAATTGCCTGTTGCGCGCCGGCGATAAAGAAGGTGCGCAGCGCCATTATCTGCAGGCCGTGCGCCTGTCGCGTAGTGGGGCGCTGGCGGCACGTCTGGGCTTGGCCGATATTTTCTTTCGCCAGGGCAATAGCGAAGAAGCGCGCGTTTATCTCAATGATGCCTTGCGCATGATGGAGCCCCCCAGCCCGGCCGCCTTGTGGCTGGGTTTGCGGCTGGAGCGCAAAGCGGGCAATAAATCGGCGGAAAGCAGTTTTGCGGCGCAATTGCGCGGGCGTTATCCAACCTCCGAGGAATACCAGCAATTCCTGAAGGGGAATTTTGAATGAGTCATTGCCTATGAGTGACAATCAGGCTTTTGTCGATGATGCGGCGACGCTCATCGTCGATCACGCGCCGCAATCGGTGGGGCGCAGTCTGCGCCAGGCGCGCGAGGCGCGTGCCTTGCCGCTGCCCGATCTGGCGCGCTCGCTCAAGTTAAGCGAACGTCAGTTGCAGGCACTGGAAGCCGATCAATGGTCGGAGTTGCCAGGGCCGACTTTTGTGCGCGGTTTCGTGCGCAACTACGCCCGCCTGCTGGCGCTCGATGCCGAGCCCCTGATGCAGATGCTCGATCAACAGCTGGAAAAACCGCGCGCCAAACTCGACATTCCGGCCTCCGCGCCGACTGCGCCAATGGCTGGCGCAAGTAAGAAAAACGATCGCTCGGTCATCTTGTTGGGCTTGTTTTTGTTGCTGGTGGCCGTGCTGGGCTATCTCCTCCTGCCCGGGGACTGGGGCGTATTGCAAAGCCGCGTGCAGGATTTGTTGGCCGGCACGCCAGCACAAAGTGCGAGCACGGCGCAGGAAAAAACGCATGAACCTTTATATCCGCCCGGCGCAAACAATCAGGAATTGATCGCGCCGGTGGGCGAAGGGGCAGCGGAGCATGAGGGTGAGCCCGTGCCGGAGCAAAAGGCGGAACAGCCGAATGTGCCCCCGGGGGAATCGCCAGTAAAAACCTTACCCATCGGCACGGTGCCGGTGGACGCTGCGCCGGCCAGCAATGCGGCGACGGTGACGGCGGCGACGCTGGACACCGTTCCCGGTGCCGCCGCGCTGACGCCTGTTGCCAATGCCACACTGCGTTTTGTGGTGAGCAAGGAAGCCTGGATCGAAGTGCGTGACCAGGAGCAAAAAGTGCTGTTTTCGCAGCGCGTTGCGCCGGGGGGCGAGCCGCAGGTGCAAGGGCGGGGGCCGCTGGCGGTGACGGTGGGTTATGCGCCCGGTGTGCAGGTTTTTTTGCGCGGCAAGGCGATCGATCTGGCACCGCATAGTCGGGGCGACGTGGCCCGTTTGGTGCTGGAGTAAGCCGTGGGTTTTTCTGCCAAACGCATGACGCGTGTCACGCATGTCGGAACCGTCCGCCTGGGCGGCGATGCTCCGGTGGTCATTCAGTCGATGACCAATACCGATACCGCCGATTATCTGAAAACCGCCATCCAGTGCGCCGAACTGGCGCGTGCCGGTTCCGAGTTGGTGCGCATCACGGTGAACTCGCCGGAAGCTGCCGCCGCCGTGCCGCTGATCCGCGAGCATCTGGATCGCATGCACTGCGATGTGCCGCTGATCGGCGATTTTCACTATAACGGGCATCGCCTGCTCACCGAACATCCGGCCTGCGCCGAGGCGCTCGCCAAATACCGCATCAATCCCGGCAACGTCGGTTTCGGTAAAAAGAAGGATGAGCAGTTCGCGCAGATGATTGAACTCGCCTGCAAGTACGACAAACCGGTGCGTATCGGGGTGAATTGGGGCAGTCTCGACCAGGAATTGCTGGCCCGCCTGATGGATGAAAATTCGCGCCTGGCGCAGCCGCTCGATGCCACCGAAATGATGCGGCACGCGATGGTGGTGTCGGCCCTGGAGTCTGCGGCCAAGGCGGAGAAAATCGGTCTGGCGGGGGAAAAGATCATTCTTTCCTGCAAGGTGTCGAGCGTGCAGGATTTGATCGCCATCTACCGCAAACTGGCCGAGCGCTCCGATTACGCGCTGCATCTGGGGCTGACCGAGGCCGGCATGGGCTCCAAGGGCATCGTCGCCTCGACGGCGGCGCTGGCCGTGTTGTTGCAGGAAGGCATCGGCGACACCATCCGCATTTCGCTGACGCCGGAGCCGGGCGGCGCGCGCACGCAGGAAGTGATCGTCGCCCAGGAAATCCTGCAAACGATGGGGCTGCGCGCCTTCACGCCGATGGTGGTGGCCTGCCCCGGCTGCGGGCGCACCACCAGCACGCTGTTTCAGGAACTGGCCGGCGAAGTGCAGGATTTCGTGCGCCAGCGCATGCCGGAATGGAAACTGCACTATGACGGCGCAGAAAACATGACGCTCGCCGTCATGGGCTGCATCGTCAACGGGCCGGGCGAATCGAAACACGCCAACATCGGCATTTCCCTGCCCGGCACCGGCGAAGCGCCGGCCATGCCGGTCTTTGAAGACGGCCAAAAAACCGTGACCTTGAAGGGTGACAACATCACCCAGGAGTTCAAGGACATCATCGAGCGCTATGTGGCGCGTACCTACAAAAAGAAGTTATCCGCATGAAGAAGTTGTCAGCATGAGTCAACACTTGCAGGCCGTGCGCGGGATGAATGACATCCTGCCGGAAGAAGCGGCATTCTGGGAATTGTTCGAGGACGCCATCCGCAGCTGGCTGAAAGGCTATGGCTACAAGCCGATCCGCATGCCCATCGTCGAGCCGACGCCGCT
>NZ_JBLJBW010000036.1:0-27175 GCF_047638095.1 Azonexus sp. | reverse complement strand
CGCCGCATCTAAGGAGAAAGACAAGTGGCTCGTAATCTCGATCCGAAATGCCGTCAGTGCCGCCGCGAAGGCGAAAAACTGTTCCTCAAGGGCGAAAAGTGCTTTACCGACAAGTGCGCCATCGAACGCCGCGCCTATGCGCCTGGCCAGCATGGCCAGAAGTCCGGTGCCCGTCTGTCGGACTACGGTGTGCACCTGCGCGCCAAGCAGAAGATTCGCCGCGTCTATGGCGTGCTCGAAGGCCAGTTCCGCAAGACCTTTGCCGAAGCTGACCGCCGCAAGGGCCAGACCGGCGAAAACCTGCTGCAACTCCTGGAGTCGCGTTTGGACGCCGTCGCCTACCGCATGGGTTTTGGTGCTTCCCGCGCCGAATCGCGTCAGGTTGTCCGTCACAACGGCGTACTGGTCAATGGCAAGCGCGTGAACATTCCTTCCTACATCGTCAAAGCCGGCGATGTGGTGCAGCTCACCGACCGCGCCCGCGCTTCCTTGCGTTGCAAGGCCGCGCTGGAAGCCGCTGAGAGCCGGGGTTTCCCGGAGTGGATTTCGGTGGATGTGAAAGAAGGCAAGGGCACGTTCAAAGCAATGCCGCAGCGTTCTGAACTGTCGCCGACCCTGAATGAAGGTCTGGTCATCGAACTTTATTCGAAGTAACCCGCAAGCAGAGGAATTTAGCCCATGCAAAGCAGTGGACTTCTCAAGCCCCGCATCATTGACGTACAGAGTGTTTCGCCGGTTGAAGCCAAGGTCATCATGGAGCCGTTTGAACGCGGTTTCGGACATACCCTGGGTAATGCGCTGCGTCGCATCCTGCTCTCGTCGATGCCGGGTTTTGCCCCGACCGAAGTTTCGATCGACGGGGTGTTGCACGAGTATTCGTCGATCGACAACGTGCAGGAAGACGTGGTCGACATTCTCCTTAACCTGAAGGGCATCGTATTCAAGCTGCACAGCCGCGAGGTGGTCAGCCTGAAGCTCAACAAGGAAGGCGAAGGCCCGGTGCGCGCCGGCGATATCGAGCTGCCGCACGATGTCGAGATCATCAACCCGGAACACGTCATCGCCCACCTTTCCGCTGGCGGCAAGCTGGCCATGGAAATCAAGGTGGAAAAAGGCCGTGGCTATGTGCCGGGCAACATGCGTAACCTGGGCGACTCCAAAACCATCGGTCAGATGGTGCTGGATGCCTCGTTCAGCCCGGTGCGCCGGGTGGCCTACGCGGTTGAAGCGGCGCGGGTGGAACAGCGCACCGACCTCGACAAGCTGATCGTCGATATCGAAACCAACGGCATCGTCGAGCCGGAAGAAGCGATTCGCTACGCTGCCCGCGTGCTGATCGAGCAACTTGCCGTGTTCGCCGATCTCGAAGGGACGGCACCGGTGGCGGAAGCTGCCAAGCCGACTCAGGTTGATCCGGTGCTCCTGCGCCCGGTCGATGATCTCGAGTTGACGGTGCGTTCGGCCAACTGCTTGAAGGCAGAAAACATCTACTACATCGGTGATCTGATTCAGCGCACCGAGAACGAGTTGTTGAAAACGCCGAATCTGGGCCGCAAGTCGTTGAATGAAATCAAGGAAGTGCTTGCCGCGCGTGGTCTCACGCTCGGCATGAAACTGGAAAATTGGCCGCCTGCCGGTCTGGAGAAGGCGTAAGCCTTTAACAGATCAGGTTGCCAAGGGACGCCTGCAGAACATAGAAAGGATTAACCATGCGTCACCGTAATGGTCTTCGTAAACTGAACCGCACCAGCAGCCATCGCCTGGCGATGCTGCGCAACATGGCGGTTTCCATGCTTCGTCATGAAGCGATCAAAACCACCCTGCCCAAGGCCAAGGAACTGCGCCGTGTGGTCGAGCCGCTGATCACCCTCGGCAAAACCCCGACTCTGGCCAACAAGCGTCTGGCGTTCGACCGCCTGCGCGATCGTGAGATCGTGGTCAAGCTGTTCGCTGAAATCGGACCGCGCTATGCCACCCGTCCGGGCGGCTATCTGCGCATTCTGAAGTGCGGCTTCCGCGTGGGTGACAATGCGCCGATGGCCTTCGTCGAACTGGTCGATCGTCCGGAAAATACCGAAGCGGTCGAAGCAGAAGAGGATAGCGCCGAGTAAGGCACTGCGATCCAACAAAAAACCGGCTCAGGCCGGTTTTTTGTTGGGCGGAATTTCCATAAGCGATCAATTCTCCTGCTGTTGCAACGCCCACATGCGGGCGTAGTGGCCACCTTGCGCCAGCAATTCCAGGTGCCGCCCCTGTTCGACGATACGCCCGCCGTCCATCACCAGGATGTTGTCGGCCTGCATGATGGTCGACAGGCGGTGGGCGATGATGAGGCTGGTGCGCCCACGCGCCGCCTGTTCCAGTTCGCCCTGAATGGCGCGCTCTGTATTGGAATCCAGGGCGGAAGTGGCTTCGTCGAAAATGAGCAGCTGCGGGTTCTTGAGCAGCGCGCGGGCAATGGCGACGCGCTGTTTTTCGCCGCCGGAGAGTTTCAGACCGCGCTCGCCAACCGGGGTCTGGTAGCCCTCCGGCAGGCTCTCGATGAAGCCGTGCAGATGCGCCGCCTGGGCCGCCTGGAAAACCTCCTCGTCGCTCGCCTGCGGGCGGCCGTAGCGGATGTTGTAGAGGATGGTTTCGTTGAACAACACCGTATCCTGCGGCACGATGCCGATGGCGGCGCGCAGACTGTTTTGGGTGAGGTCGCGGATATCCTGGCCATTGATGCAGATGCTGCCGCTGCGCACATCGTAGAAACGGTAAAGCAGGCGGGCCAGTGTCGATTTGCCTGAGCCGGAAGCGCCTACCACCGCCAAAGTGCGCCCGGCCGGAATGTGAAAGTCCACGCCATGCAGGATGGGGCGGTTGCTCTCGTAGGCGAAATCGACCTGCCGGAACTCGACCGCGAGCGGTGCCTGCGCCGGCAGTTCCTGTGCGTTCGGGCGGTCGACGATCTCCCGCTCGCTGGCGAGCAGGGCGAACATGCGCTCGATATCGGCCAGCGCCTGACGAATTTCCCGGTACACGATGCCGAGAAAATTCATCGGCAGATAAAGCTGGATCAGAAAGGCATTGACCAGCACCAGATCGCCGATCGTCATGCTGCCCTCGGTGACACCGGCCGCGGCGCGCCACATCATGGCGGTGACGCCGAGCGCAATGATGCCCTGTTGCCCCAGATTGAGGTAAGCCAGCGTGGTTTGGCTGCGCACGCTGGCGGTTTCCAGGTGCACCAACTGCGCGTCGTAGCGCTGCACTTCCCAGGCTTCGTTGTTGAAGTATTTGACTGTTTCGTAGTTGATCAGGCTGTCGATGGCGCGGCTGTTGGCGGCACTGTCATTTTCATTGACGGCGCGGCGGATGTTGATGCGCCAGTTGCTGATTTTGACTGTGAAAATGACATAGGTGGCGAGGGAGGCCAAGGTGATCAGCACAAAGCCAATGTCGTAACGCACGAACAAGATGCCCAGAACGAGCAAAATCTCGATGAGGGTGGGGAGGATGGAATACAGGGTATAGGAAATCAGGCTGGAAATGGCCCGGGTGCCGCGCTCCAGATCGCGGGAAATGCCGCCAGTCTGGCGAGCAAGGTGAAAACGCAAGGAGAGGTTGTGTAAATGTTGGAAGACTTCCAGCGCCACCCGCCGGATGACGCGTTGCGTCACGCGCGCAAAGAGAATTTCGCGTAATTCGGTAAATAAGGCATTGGCAAAGCGCAGCGTGCCGTAGAGCAGGAGGAGTAAAACCGGCAGTGCCCAGGGGGTTTCCCCGGCAAAGCTGTCGATCATCTCCTTGAACACCATGGGCACGCTGACATTGGCGAGCTTGGCGAGAATCAGGCAGGCCAGTGCGGCAAGAATCCGCCCGCGAAATTGCCAGAGATAGGGGGACAGTGTGCGCAGGGTCTGCCGGATATGCAGATCGGTGGCGGGCGGCCCAGCGGGCGGTTTGTTGGAGCGGCGCATGACAGGCGGCAAGGCAGTATGAGAAAGCGGGAGTATAGGGACAAACAGGGGAAAATTCCGGCTTCGCTCGGCAAACTCAGCCAAGGTGGGGTACTTACGACATAGCCTTAAAAAGTGCCGGATGCGGCAAGGAATCTGCTAAAAAAACTGCAAAAATGGAATAAAATCAGCTTTCTTTTGGGCGCAAGTTGCGCTGTACATGCCCTTGGGGTGGAATAGAAAAAATGAAACGCAAAAGCATGAAACTGCCTATCTTTTCGGCCATGATTACCTTGGGTTGCGTAGGTTCTGCCGTGGCAGCAGGTTTTCAGTCTTTGGAGCAGAGCGCCAGCGGGCTGGGGGTGTCCTATGCCGGTTCGGCGGCAGTTGCTGATAATGCGGCGACGATTTTTTATAATCCGGCGGGTTTGGCCAACCTGAACGGGATCACTATTTCGACGGGTATCGTAGGCGTCAATGATCAGCGCGAATTTCGCGGCGCGGCGGGTCATTCTGGCGGCGAAGCCGGTGAGCCGTATGCTTTGCCCAATGCCTATTTCAGCTGGCAAATCACGCCGCAGCTTAGCGCTGGATTGGGCGTATCGCGCCCTTACATGCTCGATCTCGATTACACGGCAGGCTGGCAGGGTGATGCCAGCGGGCGGCGCGTTGAAATTCGTTCGCTGAATGTGAATCCGGCGCTGGCCTACAAACTCAACGACAAGGTCGCCCTGGGCGCGGGTTTGAACTACCAGCGCCTCGATGGACGCTGGCTTAATGCGACCAATGATGTGAAAGCGGATGACTCGGCCACGGGCTGGAATCTGGGTGTTTTGTTCACCTTGTCGCCCGCCATGCGCGTGGGCTTGGCTTACCGTTCGAAAATCGAACACCGCCTTTCGGGGCGTAACAATGGCGCTGCGTATAAAGGTGATCTCGACACCCCGGGCAGCCTGACGCTTTCCGTGTGGCAGCAGATGTCGGATCGTTGGGAAGCGATGGGGGATTTGTCTTATACGCAGTGGAAGTCGATCGACGGCTATGACCTTGACAACGCCTGGCGCTTTGCCTGGGGCGCGGCGTATAAGTTTCATGCGCAAGGCAAGGTGAAATTCGGTATCGCCTACGATCATGCGCCGATGAGCAAACATAAACGCAGCGTCTTGCTGCCAGATAACGACCGCCTGTGGCTTTCCTTGGGTGGGCAGTGGGCCTTTGGCAAGGCCAGCGTGCTCGATGTGGGCTACGCCTATCAGTATTTGCGCGACGGCAAGGTGGCCGATGGCGCCGCCGTGGGTAAATATGAAGGCAGTGGCCACGTTTTTGGCGTGCAATATTCCGTCGGTTTTTAAGCTGACAGGCAAGGCATGAATATCGCCGGGATGAGTCTGGGGTTACGCGAAGGCGTTTTGCTCCTCATCGTGCTGGTGGCGTTTTATATCGGCCGGGTGTTGTGGCGCATGCGCCATATCGAACCACCGACGGCACGGCAGACCGCGGGTGTGCCCGAGGCTCCTGTGCCTGCTCCCGACGACGCGCTTACCCACTCAGCGCGAGAAAGAGAAACAGAGCGCGCAGCCCAGGTCTTGGAGGAAGATCTTGCTGTGGCGGCACATTCCTCGGCAAGCGCGCGCGCCGCTGATTTTGCGGCGCAAGCGCAGGAAATTTCACTCTTGCGCGACGAGGTCGATATTTTGCGCAGCGAACTGGCGGCTTTGCGCAAGGACATGCAGCACGATCTTGGGCAAATGCGCGTGGCGCAGAATGTTTCGCCCTTGTATGGTGATGCGATGCAGATGGCGCTGGCCGGACATACGGCAGAAATGATTGCAGAACGCTGCGGCATCGCCCGGGCGGAGGCCGAGTTGGTCGTGGCCTTGACGCAAAACCAGGCAACAAACGCACATTGAGGGGCGGGCATGGCAGAAGATTTACACACAGCAGGTACGCCGACGACAGAATCAGCGGATTTACGCCGCCAGTTGAGTAAACGTTTGGCTGTGGCGGGCGGTTTGGTGCTGCTTTTGCTGGCCTTGCTGGCTGTTTTTGATCGCCTTTCGCAGCCGGCAGAGGAGGCGGATGCGCCGGAATTTACTGAAGCTGTTCCGGTGGCACCGAAAAAACCATTAACCCAACCGCTTTCACTGGCCCCGGAAGAAAGCGAGGCACCGGCAAATACCGCAGAAGAGGCTGCGCCGGCAGTTACGGACGCCCCGCCCCCGCCGGATATCGCGGCCACGCCCGCCAGCCCGGGAAAAACAGAACATGCGCCGGCTCCGGCCGCAGGCAAAGCGACGAAGAACGAAGTCGTTGTCGCAGAAGGCACCGCCGCGCCGCCGCTCGCGCTCGATACACCGCGCCCGGCGCAGGCAAAACAGGCAAAAACCTCGTCAGCAAGCGCGCCGCATGCCGTCGTCGTCACGCCGCCGCGCCAAAATCTTGAGCTGACGCCACCACCACCGCGCCCGGCGCGCTCGGCCGAAGGTTTTTTGTTGCAGGCTGGGGTGTTCAACAGCGCCGAGCGGGCCGAGGAGTTACATGCCAAACTCACGCTCAACGGTATTCCGACGCAGGTCGAAACCCGGGTCCAGGTCGGGCCCTTCCATACGCGCCAGGAGGCCTTGGCGGCACAGGCAAAACTGAAGGCGCTGGGCATCGAAAGTCTCTTGGTTTTACCCAAAGCGACGCGCTGAGCTTGGCACCGCATCATTCAATTTTTACAGGATATTTTCATGACGCGCAGCATTATCAGTACTTTGCACGCCCCCGCCGCAATCGGCACCTATTCGCAAGCCGTGCGTGCCGGTGATACGGTGTATCTGTCCGGCCAAATCGGTCTCGATCCGGTCAGTATGCAGATGGTGGAGGGGATAGATGCGCAGATCGTGCGCGTTTTCGATAATCTCAAAGCGGTGGCTGAAGCGGCTGGCGGTTCTTTGAACGATGTCGTCAAACTCAATGTGTATTTGACCGATCTCGCGCATTTTGCCAAGGTCAATGAGTGCATGACGCGTTATTTCAGCGCGCCTTTTCCCGCGCGTGCGGCAGTCGGCGTCAAGGAATTGCCGCGTGCCGCATTGGTCGAAGCAGACGCGGTGATGGTTCTCGCCTAAGGGGCATGGCCAGTCGGGCCATACAGGTTGGGGATGCGCTGAAGAAAAAATTGGCGCGTCTGGGACTGAGCACGGAAGACGACCTGCTCCTGCATCTGCCTCTGCGCTATGAAGACGAAACCCGTCTGACGCCGATTGCCCGCGCCCTGTGCGGCGCGCCGGTGTTGCTTGAGGTTGAAATCCGGCATTGCGAAATTCAAATGAATCCGCGCCGTCAATTGGTGGCGCAGGCTTTTGATGCCAGCGGCGAGGTCAATCTGCGCTTTCTCAATTTTTATCCCAGCCAGCAGGCCATGTTCGCGCCGGGAGCGCGTCTGCGGGTTTTTGGCGAGGTGCGCGGTAATTTCTGGGGGCTGGAAATGGTGCATCCGCGCTGCCATAGTGTGGCCCCGGAAACGCCGCTGGCACAAACCCTGACGCCGGTTTACCCGAGCACTGCCGGCCTGACCAGCGGTGCGCTGGAGAAATTGATACGGCGCACGCTCGAGCGCGCCGATTTGGCGGAAACCTTGCCGGAAGATTTACGCGCCCGCCACCGCCTGCCCGGCTTTGCGCGCAGCCTGCGTTTTTTGCACCATCCCATGCCCGACGCGGATCTCGAGGCGCTGCAGGACAAGCGCCACCCTGCCTGGCGGCGGATCAAGTTCGATGAAGCTCTGGCGCAGCAGATGTCCTTACGCCGTGCCTTTTTGGCGCGCCGCGCGCAAGGCGCGCCGGTGTTGGTGGACGATGGTGTCTTGCGTGCCGCCCTCTGTGCCGCCTTGCCCTTTGCCTTGACTGACGCGCAAACGCGGGTGGTGGCCGAAATTTCCGCCGATCTGGCGCAGGCTTACCCGATGCAGCGTTTGCTGCAAGGCGATGTCGGCGCGGGGAAAACCATCGTTGCCGCGCTCGCCGCCTGTCAGGCGATAGCCGCCGGCTGGCAGGTGGCTTTTATGGCGCCGACCGAAATTCTCGCGGAACAGCATTATCTGAAACTGAACGACTGGTTGGCCCCCTTGGGCGTGCGTTTGGCCTGGTTGAGCGGCAGTTTGAGCAGCAAAGCCAAGCGCACCCAGTTGGCCGCGGCGGCCGCTGACGCTCAACTCATCGTTGGCACGCACGCCCTGATTCAGGAAGGGGTGGATTTTGCCCGGCTGGGGCTGGTGATTGTCGATGAGCAGCATCGTTTCGGCGTTGCCCAGCGTTTGGCCTTGCGCAGCAAAGGCGCGAATCCACACCAGTTGATGATGTCGGCAACACCGATTCCGCGCACCTTGGCGATGAGCTATTACGCCGATCTCGATGTCAGTGTGCTCGACGCATTGCCGCCGGGGCGCACCCCGATCAAGACGCGGTTGGTGGCCGATAACCGGCGGCGCGATGTGATCGATTTTGTGGCCAAGCAAATCGAAGAAGGGCGGCAAGCCTATTGGGTTTGCCCCTTGATCGAGGAATCGGAAACCCTGCAGTTACAGACGGCGGAAGAAACTTTCGCGCGCTTGTCGGCGGAACTTATGCAATGCCGCATTGGACTGGTGCATGGCCGTTTGAAGGCGGACGCCAAGCAGGAGGTGATGCGCGCTTTCGCCGCCGGATCGCTCGATGTGTTGGTGGCGACGACGGTGATCGAAGTGGGGGTTGATGTGCCCAATGCCAGTTTGATGGTGATCGAACATGCCGAACGCTTTGGTTTGTCGCAGCTGCATCAGTTGCGCGGCCGGGTCGGGCGCGGGGGCTATGAATCGAGTTGTATTTTGCTCTACGCCGGGCCTTTGGGCGAAATTGCCCGTCAGCGTCTAAAAATAATTTTCGAGCATACCGACGGTTTTGAGATTGCCCGGCAGGATTTGCATTTGCGCGGCCCAGGGGAGTTTATCGGGGCGCGGCAAAGCGGCGTGCCTTTGTTGCGCCATGTCGATCTCGAGGCGGATGCGGAGCTGGTCGAAGCGGCTCGCGCTTGCGTTGATGAAATGCTGCAGGAGCACCCCGATGCCAGCGCTGCGCACCTCCAGCGCTGGCTGGGCCAGCGCGAGGAATTGCTCAAGTCGTGACGATGACCGCGCCGCGGATCGGCGCGGCGCGGCGCGGCGCTCAGGGTGTTTTCTTGCAGTAGTCGCTCAGCAAACTGAGCAGGGTGTCTTCGTCGTAGGGTTTGCCGAGATAATGATTGGCCCCGATTTCCAGTGCGTAGTTGCGGTGTTTGTCCGCTGTGCGCGAGGTAATCATGATCACCGGAATGTTACGCAAGCCTTCGTCGGCGCGCAGATTGCGCACGAAATCGAAACCGTCCATGCGCGGCATTTCGACGTCGGAGAGAATGACGTCCGGGCGTTCGTCGATCAGCTGTTCGAGCGCATCGACACCGTCCTTCGCGGCCAGCACCTGGTAGCCCTCGCGCAGCAAGAGGCGGCTGGTGATCTTGCGCACGGTGAGCGAATCGTCGACGACCATGATGGTCGGCAAATGGCTGCGCGCAGGTAGTGGAGCCGTTTCTAGCAAGGCCGGTTCGCCGCTGGTGGCCGGTGTATCAGGCGTGCGGCTGGCCAGCGCCACCGGGTTGAGGATGAGTACCACGCGCCCGTCGCCGAGTACGGTGGCGCCGGCGATGCCGACCACGCGGGCGAGTTGGTGGCCGATATTCTTGACCACGACTTCCTGGTTGCCGCGCAGTTCATCGACCAACACGCCGACGCGTTGGCTGCCGGAGCGCAGCAGCAGCACCCAGTACTGGCGGTGAGCTTCGGGCAGGGCCTCGGGCTGCCCGAGGAGATGCGGCAGGAAGTGGAAGGGGTAGCTGTTGCCTTGCCATTCGGCTTTGCCGGCCGCGCGTAGTTCGGTGAGGCCGCCTTCCTTCAATTCCAGCACCTGTTCGATCATGCTCGATGGCACCGCGTAGAGCTGCGTGCCAACACGCACCAGCAGAGTTTGCGTGACGGCGAGAGTGAGCGGCAGGTAGAGGCGGAAGGTGGTGCCGTGTCCGGGTGTGCTGTGTGTTTCGACGCGCCCGCCCAGGTTGGCGACGGTCGTTTTGACGACGTCCATGCCGACGCCGCGTCCGGCCACCTGACTGAGGCTGGCGGCGGTGGAGAAGCCGGGTTGAAAAATGAAATCGAGGAGCGCGCCATCGGCAATCTCTTGTCCCGCGCTGAGTAAGCCCAGCGTTTCGGCGCGGCTGCGGATGCGTTCGCGATCCAGGCCGCGCCCGTCGTCAGCCAAGGAGATGAGAATTTCGTTGGCTTCCTGGGCCACCGTCAGCGTGACTTGGCCGCGTTCGGTTTTACCGGCGGAAAGGCGTTCTTCGCCCGTTTCGAGGCCGTGGGTGACGGCATTGCGCAGCATGTGCTCGATCGGGCCGAGCATTTTGTCGAGCACCGAACGGTCGATGTCGACCTGGCCGCCGACGATCTCGAAATGGGTTTGTTTGCCGATTTCTTTGGCCGTCTGGCGGGCGACGCGGTAGAGACGTTCGGCCTGGCTGGCAAAGGGCAGCATGCGCACGCCCATTAGCTCTTGCTGCAAACCACGGTTCAAGCGGGCCTGGGCAAGAATGGCGGCATTGGCGTCATCCAAGTTCTTGAGCAGGTTTTGCTGGACGGTGGCAACGTCGTTGACCGACTCGGCCATGAAGCGGGTGAGCTCTTGAAAGCGCGTGAAGCGGTCGAGTTCCAGCGGATCGAACTCGGCCTGGCCTTCGTGCGTGTGCGAAACGCGCGCCTGCATCTGGGTTTCGGCCTGAATTTCGATGTCGCGCAGCTGGCGGCGCAGACGAATGACGTTTTCAGTCAGATCGAGCAAAGATGTTTTCAAACCACGCATTTCGCCTTCGATACGGCTGCGGGCAATGGACAGCTCGCCGGCTTCGCTGACCAGACGATCGATCAGATCGGCGCGCACGCGTAACAGGGTCTGCTGGCCGCTGTCGCTTTCGGGGGCCAGCGGTTCGGGGAAGGCGCTGGTCAGCGGCGCGGGGGCCGTGTCGTTTGCACTGGGCGTATGGGGGGGCGCTGCGCTTGCGCTGGGCTCCGCGCTTTCCGGTAGGTCGACTGCGCCGGACTGGCCGTGGCGTAGATTGTCGGCGGCTTGGGCCAGCGCATCGCAGCCGGCTTCGACGTCATCGATCAGGGCCGGGGTCGCGTGCCCTTCCTTGAGGGCTTCTTGTACGCGGCTCTCGAGCAGGTGGGTGGCTTCTCCCAGATTCATCGCGCCGGCCATGCGCGCATTGCCCTTGAAGGTATGCAGGAGGCGGGCAATGGCTTGCGGCGCTTCTGCTGCCTTGGGGGCGGCACGCCAGGCGGCGAGTTGGGCGCTCAATTCGCGGGTTTGGTCGCTGGCTTCTTCGAGGAAGATGGGGAGAAGCTGCTCATCCAGTTCGTCGGTCAGTGCGGGAACGCTGGGTGGCGCGCTGGCGGTTTCGTTGGATTCAGTGGTGAGTTCGACGCTGAGTTCGGCCAGCAAAGGTGTGCTGGCGTCCGGCGTGTCGTTCAAGGCGGGGGGGTAACTGTCTTCCAGCGCGGCGACGAGGAGCGGTTGTTCTTCCGGGCTGTGTTGCGCCGAGAGTTGGGTGAACATGTCGGCCAAGGTGAGAATGGCTTGGCGCATGCTTTCCAGACCGGCGAGCGCTTCTGGATGCGCGGTTTTTTCGCGCCGCACCAGGGCGTGTTCGAGGGCGATGGCGAGGTGGTGGATGGGCAGGAGGCCGACCGTGGCGGCGATGCCGCCCAAGGTGTGGGCGGCGCGCATCATGTCGAAGGCGGTGGGCTGTGTCGGGTCGTCTTCGAGGCGGGCGAAGTGCTCGATCAGAGTGGCCAGATGCCCACTTGCTTCCTGACGGAAAATGTCATAAAGCGTGGGGGCAGCGTCAGTCTGCACGCTGGCATTGGGTATTGCTTCGGGTATTGCTTCGGGTATTGCCTCGGTGAGTGGCGGCACACTGCGGTCGGCCACGCGGGCATCAAGGTCTTCTGTTGCGCTGTCGAGTGCGCTGTCGGGCTCGGCAGCAGGCAGTGTCTCAAGGTGTGAAGCGGGTGTGCTGACCAGTTCGATGTCTGCAAGATCGGGAAAATCGAGCTCAAAATCATCGGGATCGGCCGTGTTTTCGTCGTCCTGATCCGCTGCGCTGACCGGGGTTTCTTCGGGTATTTCTGCAGCGGTTTCCGGGCTGGGTTGCGCGGGGAGTTCTGGCGTGTTTTCTTGGGGGGGTTCCGGCGTAGATTCTTGCTGGAATTGCGTCTGGAGCAGAGAGTCTGGCGCGTCAGGTTGTGCCGGGGCCTCTTTTTCTGGTGCGAGGGGGCGTACTTCGCTTGCGCTGTTGGTATAGCCCGCAGTGGTTAAGGCTTGCGGTACGGCACTGTCTTCTTCGCCGCGCAGGCGTTTGGCCAGTGCGAGCAGGGCGCGGGTGTCGGGGATGGTCGCGGCCTGGCCTTCGAGGTGAGCCACCCAACCGGTGAAGACGCGCACCTGCTCGGTGATCATGAGCAGGAGATCGGTGTCGGCGGCGCGATCCTGGCGCAGCCACAGGTTGTACGTTTGCTCCAGCGCCCAGGCGGTTTCGCCCAGCTCGGCCAGCCCCACCATGCGCCCGGAACCTTTCAAGGTGTGGGTGCAGCGGCGGATCGTCGTGAGCGCTTCTTGGTCGTGCAGATTGGCGGCCAGCCGTTCTTTTTGCTGGCGCAGCTCGGCGAGGACTTCTTTGCCTTCTTCGATGAAGATGTCGAGCAATTCGGCATCGATTTCTTCGTGGCTGGAACTGGCAAGCTGCAGGGTTTGCGCCGAAGGTTGCGGGGCTTCTGGGGTGTTGGCGGCAAGATTGGAAAGTGCCGCGCTCGGTTCGACACCTGCGGCGAGCGCGGCCAGAGTGGCCTTGGCGGAATCGCTGAGGCTGCGGTCGGCAACGAGGTCGGCGTCTTTTTGGATGGCTTCGAGGTTGTCTTTCAGCTCTTGCTGCAGGCGGGTGTCATCCGGGGCTTGGCGCAAGGCATTGGCCAGCGCACGGGTTTCGCGGGCTTGCTGTGCGAGCTCGGCTTCGACGGTGATGTGCTGGTCCTGGCCCGCGCCTGTCTGGCTGGCGGTTTCACCGTGCAGGCGGGCGACGAAAGCATCGAAATCGTTTTCGCCGTTGGCCAGCGCATCGACGAAGAAACCCAGGAGAGAAAGCTCGTCGGCGACCGACTGAAAGTCTTTTTCCTGTGCCTGATAGTCTGGGGCGGCGAAGCGGGCGATGTGTTCGCTGCAGGTTTGCAGTTGATTGACGGCAGAGAAATGCCCCAGCATGGCCAGCGCGCCGCTGATTTGTTTCAGGGGAGCGGCCAGCGGGGCCATGGCAAAGCCCTTGGCGGGGTTGCGGAAGAAGGCGTCCAGGCTTTGTTCGATCTGCGCCAGGTTGTTCTGGATTTCGCGTCCGACCTGCGCGATGAGCAGTTTTTCCTGCGCCCGGCGGGTGATTTCGTCGAGCAGTGGAATGTCGGCTGGGCTGCAGCTGCGCCCGGCGATGACACAGTGGATACGTTCGACCATGTGGTCGACCTGTTGGGCAAAATCCCGGCCCAGGTGGCGATAGTTTTCCTGCGCATTTTGCAAAAGCAGGATGCTGGTGGCCACTTCCATAGCCACGTTGTCGCTATGACGCACGCTGTCTTCAAGGAGCCATTGGGCAATGGCGGCAAGGGCCTGGCCGAGGCGTTTGAGATCGGTGAGGCCGGTGCCGGCAGTCAGCTCGGCGCAGTTTTTTGCGTGTTCAGCGAAGGCTTTGAGACTGGCGGCGTGGCCGGCGCAATATTTATTCCAGGCTTCCTCGGTCAGGGCGAGGATGTCGTGCAGGCGGCGCAGCTGTTGTTCTTGTCCGGGCTGAGTGTCTTCGGTCAGCGCCGGGTTGGGGATGAGTGCGGGAAGGGCAAAAATTTGTTGCGCTTGCGCGGCGAGAGAATCGGCTTCTGGCGTAGTTTGCGCAACGTAGTAGAGCGCTTCGCGCATCACGCGCTCGGCCAGCGTCGAGGAACCATCGAGCAGGCGGCGAATCTGCAGGTCGATGCGCGCGCAGAGCTGGCGCGCCAACTGGTCGCCGGCGACTGCGGGATCGTTCAGCGCTTCGAGGAAAGCCTGGGAAATCCACCAGAAAGTGCGGGCGCCCGGGTTGGGTTGAATCGCTTCAATGGCGGCCAGCGCTTCCGCCATGGCCGCGCGGCCGGCGTCTTGTTCGGCGGGGCGGGTCAGCCACTTGAGCAAAGCTTTTTGGAAGTTCGCCCGCTGGCTGCGCAGAACCGTCCGCGTCTCGTCGGCACTCAACTCGGGGGCGGCGATGGTGGAGCGCGGGGGGCGCAGACTCAGATCGGGATAGAAAAAATCGCCCGGATGCACGGGCGGCGCGCCGCGTAATTCGGCCAGGCGGGCGCAGAGCGGCAGGATGCGCAAGGGCTGGTGCGGCTCGCCGCTGACCAGGCTGTCAAGGTAATCACGCAAGCCAGCCAAGGCGGCGTGCAGATCGGGGAGTGCTGCGATGGCATTTTCGCTGGGGCCGTTTTCTAGTGACTGCAGCAGGTTTTCCAGGGCTTCGGTGAGTTCGGTGACGCCATTGAGCCCGACGATGTCGAGCGCGCCATGCACTTGGTGCACGTGGGTGCGGCAAAATTTGAGCTGGGTCGATACGCTGTTTTGTGCAAACGCCCCCAATGCTTCGTCGGCGCGCGTCAGCGCTTGGTCGATTTCCCCTTTGACCCAGGAGAGCGGGCCGATATCGAACGTACTTTCTGCGCTCATCGTGTGCCCTCAATCCACCTTGAAGCCGGCGACCGAGCCCTTGAGTTCGGCCGCGAGACTGGACAGTTCATCGACGGCTTCCGCTGTGTGCTGGGTGCCGGCGGTCGTTTGTTCTGTGACGCGCAAAATGTCTTGCATCAGACGGGCGACGTGGGTGGCGGAATTGGCCTGCGCCTGGGTGGCGCTGGAGATGCCTTGAATGAGGCCGGCCAGACGGTTCGACACTTGACCGATTTCGGCCAGCGCCTGGCCGGCAGCGTCGGAAAGTTTGGCCCCTTCGACCACACCCTGGGTGGATTCTTCCATAGCGGAAACAGCGTCTTGCGTGTCGGTCTGAATGGTTTTGACGATGGCGGAAATCTGCTTGGTGGCTTCGCCGGAGCGTTCGGCAAGCCGCTGGACTTCTTCCGCTACCACCGTGAAACCACGCCCGGCGTCGCCGGCGGAGGCCGCCTGAATGGCGGCGTTCAGGGCGAGCACGTTGGTTTGTTCGGTAATGTCGGAAATCAGTTCGACGATTTCGCCGATTTCCTGTGAGCTTTCGCCCAGGCGTTTGATGCGTTTGGAGGTTTCCTGAATTTGATGCCGAATTTCATTCATGCCCTTGATCGAATCCTGCACCGCCAGCGTCCCTTTTTCTGCCGCGTGCAATGATTGGTTCGCCACCTGTGCCGATTGTGTGGCTTCGTTCGATACGTCGTTCATGGAGCGCGCCATGTTCAGTGCCGATTGACCGGCTTCCTGAATTTCTTGCGATTGGCGTTCGGCCGCGGAGAGCAGTTCGGCTGAAGTCTGGCGGGCGGTTTCGGTGGAGCCGGTGACGCGGTTGGCGGCGTCGTTGATGCGCCCGACCAGCACGCGCAATTCTTCGATGGTGTAGTTGATGGAGTCGGCGATGGCCCCGGTAATGTTTTCGCTCACCGTGGCGGTGACGGTGAGGTCGCCGTCGGCCAAATCGCCCAACTCGTTCATCAGGCGCAAGATGGCGTCCTGGTTTTCGCGGTTGGTCAGTTCCGAGGCCTGACGCTGTTTGTCGGCTTCTTGCGTGCGGCTGTCGGCATCGCCACGGTAGACGCGCACGAGCAGGATGAGCACGGCGATGGCGGCAGCGATCAGGACGATCATGCTGACGATGAACAGGATACGGCTGCTAAATACCGTCTGATAGCCTTGCGCCAGATCGTCGGTGGCTTTGAGCAGGGTTTCGCTGCCGCGGAAGATGCGCGTGCCGGCTTGCTTGGAGAGCACGAGCGGCTGCATGTTGCCGAGTATGCCGGCGACGGCGGCTTCGTATTCTTTGAAACCGGCCGAGAGGGCGTCGATCTTGCTGCGCGCGTCGGCGTCGGTGGTGTTACGCGCCAAGCTGGCCAGCTGTTCGCGGAAGTTGTTGGTGTCTTTGCCCAGCAAGAACGCGACTTCCGGGCTGATTTCGCTGCCCACCAGAAGAGCCGAGGCGTTTTTGGCGATCCGCTGGGTCAGCATCACCAACTGGTTGGCCGTGGCGATATCGCGTGCCGAGGCACCGGTTTGCAGTTTCAAGGTAGCAACCTGTTCCGCCAACTCGAGAATGTCACCGTTTTTCTCATCGACCAGGGCAACGTTCTTACCCAGGGTGACCAGGTTTTTTTCCTGGCCGATGACGATGTTGGCGTCTTTGTCGGTTTGCGCCCAGAGTTTGCTCAGTGCCTCCAGCTGTTCCTGCACGGCGGAGGGCGAGCTCGGCACGCTGGTGCCGCCGATGTCGCCGCCGTGTTGCAATTTGTCCATCAGCTCGCCAAAGGCGGCGCGCGACTCCTTGAGTTGCCCGAAGGCCACCGGGTCGCCTTGCAGGGCGAGCGAGGAGGCTTTGGCCAAACGTTGTGACAGCATGCGCATTTCGCCGGCGGCAGCAACGTAGGCCGTGGCGTGTGTTGCGTTGCGGCTGTCTTGTACGACGAAAACGGCGATGATGACGAGCAGGAGCGCGAACACCCCGCCCAGTTGTTTCATGCGTTGGGCCGCGGAGGTGACGGTCGGCGGCGCGGCGGCGCGCGGCGGTGCGGACAGGTCTTCAGTAATGGTGAGAGGGGCTTCGTTGTTATCTTTTTTTCCCAGTTTGGGAAATTTGAAACTCAAGGCCATGCTCATTCTCCTTGCGTGCCCGGATTGGGCGGCTGTGCAGGTGTTTTTTAAATGCCGATGTTCATGAAGGCGCGGTCGGTCAGCAATTCGCGCACGGCGAGCTTGCGCCATAGTCGGTCGTCGCTGTCCGAGTAACGTTGCTTGCCCCAGGCGGGAAAATTTTCGTCGTCGGCTTGGGGGGTGAAATTGTCCGGTTTTTTCAGGCCCAGCATGCGCGGTACGAGCAGGGCGGCGTTTGATGCGTGACGCATGCCGATTAGTAATAGGCGGGCCGTGGCATTGTGCGGCGTGGGCGGCGCGCCGAGAAAGGCGCTGAAATCGGTGACGGCAAACAAATTGCCGCGCACGTTGGCCATGCCGGCAAACCAGGGGCGTACCAAGGGCACCGGAGCAATTTGCGGGGCGAGGATGATTTCGCCGCTGTCGGCCAAATCGATCAGCCAGCCTTCGCCGTTGATTTCGATGCCCAACCAGGAAATGCCGGCTTGACCTTGCGCGGCATCGCTCAAGCGCCCGGCCAGATAGGCCTGGAAATCACGCAGACTGTTTTTGCGCGCCATGGTTCAGGGCAGCGCGGCGATGCGTTGCAGGAGCTCCTGGCCGTTGAGCGGCTTCACCAGATAATCGATGGCCCCTTGGCGCAGCCCCCAGATTTTGTCCGTTTCCTGCCCTTTGGAGGTGCAGACGATGATCGGGATGTGCTTGGTTTCTTCGTCGCGCGACAAGGTGCGGGTGGCCTGGTAACCGTTCAGGCCGGGCATGACGACATCCATCAAAATGAGGTCGGGTTTGATAGCCTTGGCTTTGGCGATGCCTTCTTCGCCATTTTCGGCCGTGGTCACGAGGTAGCCGGCCTTGGTCAGGAGGTCGACGGAAAAGAAACGTTCGGTGGGGGAGTCGTCAACGACGAGAATGTTTTTGACGGGCATGTGGTTTTCCTGAGAGCGGATGAGGACGAAATTAGGATGAAAGTGCGGCCGACGGCGCGTTGAGCGCAAAGCTGGCAACGGTTTGCAGCAGACTGTCTTTGGTGAAAGGTTTGGTCAGGTATTGGTCGGAGCCGACCATGCGGCCCCGGGCGCGGTCGAAGAGGCCGTCTTTGGAGGAGAGCATGATCACCGGGGTGGCTTTGAAGCGCGGGTTTTTTTTGATGAGGGCGCAGGTCTGGTAGCCATCCAGGCGCGGCATCATGATGTCGCAGAAGATCACATTGGGCTGGTGGTCGGCGATTTTCGCCAGTGCATCGAAACCGTCTTCGGCCAGAATGACCTGGCAACCCGCTTGTACGAGAAAAATTTCGGCGCTGCGGCGGATGGTGTTGCTGTCGTCGATCACCATCACCCGCACGCCTTGTAACTGCGATACATCAGACAATTTCCTGCCCCCCTTGGTGTTTTATGACACACTTTTTCCGCGTCGCTACTTGGCATATTACTACGGAACCCCGGGGCGGCGGCAAGCAGATAGCATTGGCGAGCCTTGGGTGGGGCGGGGGAATCGGCTAAAATCGGGCTCCAGAATTTTCCGCGCGCCGTATTGTGCGCTTGATGCCGTTACATTCGCCGCCACAGTTCGCCGATGCCTTCCTCTCTCCCGGTTTTTCCCCAAGTGCTTGTTTTCGCCGCCAGCGATCCGACCAGCGGTGCCGGTATCCAGGCCGATATCCTGACCCTGGTGAGCCTGGGTTGCCATCCCTTGACGGCGGTAACCGCCCTGACCGTGCAGGACACGAGCGGCGTGCGGGCGTTGTCGGCGACGCCGGCAGATTTTCTTGAAGATCAGGCGCGCACCGTGCTGGAGGACATGCCGGTCGCCTGCTTCAAACTGGGTTTGCTGGGTAGCCTGGAGAATGTGCAGCGGGTGGCGGAGATCGTTGCCGATTACCCGGAAATTCCGCTGGTCTTCGATCCGGTGCTCGCCTCTGGGCGCGGCGATGTGCTGGCCGATGAAGAAATCGTCGCTGCCATGCGCGAGATGCTCTTGCCGCAAACCACGATCATCACGCCCAATGCGCCGGAGGCGCGGCGTTTGGTGGAACAGGATGCGGATGCTGAAGAGCCGGAGCTCGACCTCTGCGCCCGGCGTTTGATCGAAGCCGGGGCGGAGTACGCGCTCATTACCGGCACCCATGAAAATACGCAGCAGGTGGTCATCAATACCCTGCACGGTGCCGTCGGTGCATTGCAGCGCACGCGCTGGGAGCGCCTGCCCGGCAGCTATCACGGTTCCGGCTGCACGCTGGCCTCGGCGATTGCGGCGGGTCTGGCCGGTGGGGCGGGCATCGAAGAAGCCGTGCGCGATGCGCAGGAATATACTTGGAAGACGCTGCGCCACGGTTTTCGTGGCGGGATGGGGCAGTTCATTCCGGATCGCCTGTTCTGGGCGCGCAGCGATGATGCTTCGCCGCACTCCCAAATACAAACCAAGGCGGAGGCCGGAGGTGGCTGAATTGCAAGGTTTGTACGCCATTACGCCCGCGGGTTTGCCGCGCGAGACACTGTTGGCGCAAGTCGAGGCGGCCTTGCGCGGCGGCTGTCGTCAGGTGCAACTGCGCGATAAAACACTGCCGCCTGCCGAACTGCTCGCCCGCGCCCACGCTTTGCGTGCGCTGACGGCGCGCTACGGGGCGCGCTTCATTATCAACGACGATCTCGCCCTGGCGAGTGTCGTGGCCGCCGACGGTGTGCATTTGGGCCGGGACGACGGTGACTGGGCCTTGGCGCGCGCCATTCTCGGGCCGCAGCGTCTGCTCGGGGTGTCCTGTTATGCCGACCTGGAGGCGGCGCAGCGCGCCAGTGCCATGGGGGTCGATTACGTGGCGTTTGGTGCGGCCTTTCCTTCGCCCAGCAAGCCGCAAGCCGCCGTTTTGCCACCGGGTTTTATCGCCCGGGCGCGGGCGCAACTGGCCTTGCCCCTGTGCGTCATTGGCGGCATCACCTTGTCGACGGCAGCCTCGCTGCGCGACCAGGGGGCCGACCTGCTCGCCGTCATCAACGATCTTTTCACGGCCCCGGAGATTGCCGGACAGGCCGCCTGTTATCAGCAACTTTTTACGAAAGCCAAACCATGAGCAGCTTGTCGCGTAACGAAATTCTCTTTGCCCGCGCCCAGAAACACATTCCGGGCGGTGTCAATTCGCCGGTGCGTGCTTTCCGCTCGGTGGGCGGCACCCCCTTGTTTTTCCAGAAAGGGGTGGGCAGTCAGGTGCAGGATGCCGACGGCGCGTGGTACACCGATTACGTCGGTTCCTGGGGGCCGATGATTCTCGGTCATGCGCATCCGGAGGTGATCGAGGCGGTGCAAAAAGCGGTGGTCGATGGCCTGTCTTTCGGTGCGCCGACCGAGCGCGAAGTCGACATCGCTGACCTGCTCTGCGAATTGGTGCCCTCGCTCGATATGGTGCGTCTGGTGTCTTCCGGTACGGAAGCGACGATGAGCGCGATTCGCCTGGCGCGCGGCTATACCGGGCGCGATTTGCTGGTGAAGTTTGAAGGCTGCTATCACGGCCATGCCGATCATCTGCTGGTGAAAGCCGGTTCCGGCCTGCTCACTTTCGGCAACCCATCGTCTGGCGGGGTGCCGGCGGGTATCGCGGAAACGACCATGGTACTCACCTACAACGATCCGCAAGGTTTGGCCGAGGCGTTCAAGGCGCACGGCGACAAAATCGCAGCGGTGATTCTCGAGCCGGTAGTCGGCAATATGAACCTGATTGCGCCGACGCCTGAGTTTCTCAAGGCGCTGCGCGAATTGACCGCGCAATACGGGGCGGTACTCATTTTTGACGAAGTGATGACGGGTTTTCGCGTCGGCTTGAAAAGCGCGCAGGGCTTGTTTGGCATCACGCCGGATTTGTCCACCTTTGGCAAGGTGGTCGGCGGCGGCATGCCGCTGGGGGCGTTTGGCGGGCGGCGCGAGATCATGGAAAAAATCGCGCCGCTCGGGCCGGTGTACCAAGCCGGCACCCTGTCCGGCAATCCGGTGGCGACGGCTGCTGGTTTGGCGACGTTGAAATTGATCCAGGCACCGGGTTTTTATGAAACGTTGACGACGAAAACCAAGGCGCTGTGCGATGGTTTGGTGGTTGCGGCGAAAAAACACGGCGTTGCCTTCGCTGCGCAGAACGTCGGCGGCATGTTCGGTCTGTATTTTTCTGAAAAATGCCCGGGAACTTACGCTGAGGTGCTCGCCTGCGATAAAGAGGCGTTCAATCGTTTCTTCCACGCCATGCTCAAGGCCGGCCACTATTTTGCGCCCTCGGCGTTTGAGGCGGGTTTTGTTTCGGCTGCGCACAGCGATGCAGATATTGCCGCCACCGTTGCCGCGGCAGAGGCGTATTTTGCAGGTAGGCAATGAGCCCGGGGCAGGCCTGGCTGATGCTCTTTTTCGCCGGTTTGTGTGAGGTGGGTTGGGCAATCGGCCTGAAATACACCGAAGGGTTTTCGCGCCTGGGGCCGAGCGTGGCGACCTTGCTGGCGATGGTGGTCAGCGTCGTTCTTCTCGGCTGGTCGCTGAAGGTGCTGCCCTTGGGGACGGCCTATGCCGTGTGGACAGGGATCGGAGCCGTCGGCACGGCGATTTGCGGCATGATCCTGTTCGGCGAGTCGCGCGAAGCGCTGCGCTTGGCCAGCATTGCGCTGATCGTCGCGGGCATCGTCGGGCTCAAACTGCTGACACCCGACAGCCATTGATTACATCAAGAACAGCGTCGCCAATCCCAGGAAGATGAAAAAACCGCCGGAATCGGTCAGCGCCGTGATCATGACCGAGCCGCCGACCGCCGGGTCTGCGCCAAAGCGCAGGCGCAGCAGCGGGATACCGACGCCGGCAAAGGCCGCCAGCAGCAGGTTCAAGGTCATGGCGGCGGTCATGACCATGCCGAGCAGGGGGCTGCCATACATCCACCAGGCGGCGATGCCGAGCATGCCGCCCCAGATCAGGCCGTTGACCGTGGCTACGCCGAGTTCCTTGCGCAACAGACGGCGCATGGCGTCCGGCTGCACCTGCCCCATGGCGATGGCGCGCACGATCATGGTGATGGTCTGGTTGCCGGAATTGCCGCCAATGCCCGCAACGATGGGCATCAGGGCGGCCAGGGCGACGAGTTTTTCGATCGAATCTTCAAATAAACCAATGACGCGCGAGGCGACAAAAGCGGTGATGAGATTGATCGCCAGCCAGGCCCAGCGGTTTTTCACTGAATCCCAGACCGAGGCGAAAATGTCTTCTTCTTCGGCCAGACCGGCTTTGGCGAGCTGCTCGTATTCGGCTTCTTCGCGGATGAAGTCGACCACGTCGTTGACGGTGACGCGCCCCAGAAGCCGTCCGTCGGCATCGGTCACCGGCACCGAAACCAGGTCGTAGCGTTCGAAGGCCTTGGCGGCGTCTTCGGCCTCGTCTTCCGGTTCAAAATCGACGTATTCAGTGAGCATGAGCGCGCCGACCTCGGCTTCCGGGTCGTTGATGAGGAGCACGTTGATGGGCAGCACGCCTTTCAAGTGTTCGTCGCGGTCGATCACGAAGAGCTGGTCGGTGTGGTCGGGCAATTCGTCGAAGCGGCGCAGATAGCGCAGCACGACTTCGAGGGTGACGTCCTCGCGCACGGTGACCATGTCGAAGTCCATGATCGAGCCGACGGAATCCTCCGGGTAGGACATGGCAGCGCGCAAATGCTCGCGCTCTTCGGCCGGCAGACTGCGAAACACGTCGTCCACCACTTCTTGCGGCAGGTCGGGGACGAGGTCGGCGAGTTCGTCGGCATCGAGGGTTTCGGCGGCGGCGATGAGTTCGCTCGGGGCCATGACCTCGATCAGGCTTTCGCGCACCGCATCGGAAACTTCGAGCAGAATGTCGCCGTTGTATTCCGGCTTGACCAGGGTCCAGGTCAGCAGGCGTTCGTCTTGCGGTAGGGCTTCCAGCAGATAGGCGATGTCGGCCGGGTGCATCGGGTCCAGTTTTTGCTGGAGCTCGTGCAGGTGTTGCTTGTGTACCAATTCCTCGACCAGCTCGTGGCGCGGCCCTTCTTGGCGCTGTACGAGATCTTCGACCAGTTTATGGCGCGCGAGCAGGGTCTGCACCTCGGCCAGGCGCTCCTGCAATTCTTCGGCATCGGAGAGTTGGTTTTCTTCGCTCATGGTGCAGTGCCGCAAAAGACGCCGCATTCTACCACCGGCCTGGGCCGGGCGTTTTGTGGATTTCCCTTAGGAGATGCCGCTGGGCGCTGTTTTTACGGTAGCTGGGCGGTGGGCATGCGGGCCAAGATGATGGCGGTTTTGCGGTTCAGCCCCGAGCTGTTGCGGTGGCTGTCGTAATAACGCGGGTTAGGCACCATGCCGGCCAGGCGGGCGGCCTGGGCTGGGCTGAGGCGCTCGGCACCGCTTTGGAAATAATGGCGGGCGGCGGCCTCGGCACCAAATACGCCGTTGCCCCACTCGATGACGTTGAGGTAGACCTCGAAAATACGCTGTTTACTCCACAGGCTTTCCAGTAGCAGCGTGATCACGGCTTCGTTGCCTTTGCGCCAAAGGCTGCGGCTGGGGCTGAGAAAGAGATTTTTGGCGAGTTGCTGGCTGATGGTCGAGCCGCCGGCGACGAAGCGGCCTTTTTTCTGATTTTTTTCTATGGCCAGTTGAATGCCCTGCCAGTCAAAGCCTTCGTGATCGACGAATTTTGCATCTTCGGCGGCGATCAAGGCGCGTTTGAGGTGGATGGAGATTTTTGCGTAGGGCAGCCATGTAAATTGCAGGCGTGCCTGTGGGTTTTTTTCCTGCAATTCCGCCAGGCGGATTTCCATGAAGCGCGTGCTGCCCGGGTTGAAATGCCCCCAGTACAGCACCCAGGCAAACAGCCAGAAAAACCACAAAACTCCGGCGGCAAGGCAGGCGAGCAGGCTCCATTGCAGGAGGCGGATGAAACGCAGCATTTACGCCGGGGCGTTCAGGCTGGCGCGCAAGTTGCGCAGTACATCGGCTGTGTCTGGGCGCTGGCCGCGCCAGAGGTCAAAGGCGGCGGCCGCCTGTTCGACCAACATGCCCAGCCCGTCGGCGCAGCGGGCTGCGCCCAGGGTGCGGGCCTGAGTGAGAAAAGGCGTTTCATTGTTGCCGTACATCATGTCGTAGGCGAGTGCGCCGGGAGCAAACAAACCCTCTGGCAAGGGCAGGGGCTCGCCCGCCAAACTGGCGGCCGTGGCGTTGATGACGAGGTCGAAAGAGCCTCCGGCAAGTTCGGCGAAACTGCCGCCACGAACAGGCGCTCCGGAGGTGAACAAGCCGGCCAGCGCCCGCGCTTTGTCGGCGCTGCGGTTGGCGATCCAGAGGCCGGCCGGCTGGGCATCGAGCAAGGGGGAAAGCACGCCCCGGGCTGCGCCGCCCGCACCCAGCAAGGCGATGCGCCGGCCGGCGAGGGGCTGGTGCAGATTGTTTTGCAGATCGGCGAGCAAACCGGCACCGTCGGTGTTGTCGCCGTGAATCCTGCCGTCCGGCATGAAACTCAAGGTGTTGACCGCGCCGGCCAGGCGGGCGGCGGCGCTCAAGGTGGTGCACAGGCGAAAGGCCTCTTCCTTGAAGGGCACGGTGACGTTGGCACCGCAGCCGCCGGCAGCGATGAAGTCGCGCACGGCCCCGGCGAAATCTTCGCGCGGCGCGAGCTGGGCGTGGTAGCGCATGTCCTGCCCGGTGGCCGCGGCAAATGCGCGGTGAATGGCGGGAGATTTGGAGTGAGCGATCGGATTGCCGAAAACGCAATAGAGGGCGGCCATGGTTTTATTGGTTTTTGGTGGCCAAAGTGTCGCCGGGGACGAAATTCCATTCGCGGGCGAAGGAGAGAATCGTTGCGTTGCCCATCGCCTGTTGCGGAATGGCCCCGAAAGGCGAAGCCATGCGCAGGATGCGTAGCGCCGCCTGGTCGAGCACCTTGTGGCCTGAGGATTGGGAAATTTCGGCGCTGTAGAGGCTGCCATCGGCGACGTTCAATTCGACGAAGATGATGACCCGGCCATAGAGCTTGCCGCGCGCTTCTTCCGGGTAATTGAGCGTGCCGATGCGCTCGACCTTGTTCTTCCAGGCATCGAAATAAGGGGCCAGCGCGTATTCCTGGGTGCGCGGACTGATGAATTTCTTGACCGGGCGTTTGTTGTATTCGTCGATCGATTTGGCGATTTCGCCTTCCAGCCGGGCCATGGCGCGCGCGGCATCGGCGAGGTCCTGGCCGCTTAAGGGTTTGGTCGGTGTCGGCTGTTCGCTTTGTTTTTCGGCAGTGGCCACGCGGGCGGGGCTTTGCGCCTGCGTCAGCATACGCTGCTGGGCGGCTTCCAGTTCCTGCACCCGCTTGCGCATCTGCATCAGTTCATCGCCTTGCGCCTCGCGGTGGGTGGCCGGCAGTGGCGTTTTGGCGCGACGTTTTTCGTCGGTGTTGCCGCCGCCGTCGAGATTGGCCTGGGCCAGCGCCTGTGCTTCCTTGGGCGCGCTCTTGCTGCGCGCATTGACGAGGATGATGTCGAGCGCCTTTTCGCGGGCGACGCGGGAGGCTTCCGGGAAGGTGAAGTGAACCGACAGCACGGTAGTGTGTAGCACTACAGAAATGACGATTCCGATGGAGAGCGACGTAACTGAAGCGAATATTTTGGAGAAAAAAGAATTCACTCCACTTCACTTTCTTCATTGATGCCGACAGCATCCAGCAGTTCGACAAAACGCAATTCCGCATCCGGCCCGAGCAGGTCGATGCTTTCCAGGGCCAGCCGCAGGCGTTGGCCGCTTGGCAGCTCGGCGGGGGCGGAAGGAACGCGGATGAGGAAGGGCAGGTGATCGAGCTTGACCAGCTGCTCGCGGCGCACCGTGGCATCGATTGTGCGGATGTCGTGTTGCTGCAGCCAGCGCAGGCACCAGTAGCGTTCCATCAGGCGCTGGAATTCGCCGTAAGCGCCGTAGGTGAGTTCGAAATCGCGCATCACGGCAAAGAGTTCGGCGGATTTTTGGGCGAAGGCGGGGGTTTTTTCCTGCAGGCAGGCGATCAGTTGCCATTGATTGACCAGGTCGCAGTAGCGGCGCAGCGGCGAAGTCATCCAGGCGTATTGCGGCACGCCCAGGCCTTCGTGCGGCTGCGGCGCGGTGGTCATGCGCGCCTTGCCCATGGTTTGCGAGCGGTACAGGCAGGCGATGCGCTGCTCCGCCAGCAGGCCGCCCCAGGTGGAATTGGCGACGATCATCAGTTCGGCGACCAGCTTGTCGAGCGGGCTGCCGCGTTTGCGTTCCTCGATATGCACCGTGCAGCTTTCCGGGTCGTCCAGGCTGCCCTCGATGGCAAAGTTGTAGTCATTCACGCCCTGCGTGGCGGAAGGCTTGCCGCGCCGGCCTTCGCAGGCGTTGGCAAAGCGCCACAGGTGCTGCAGTTCGCGGGCGAAGGGGCGTTCTGCCGGCAGGGGGCCGTCGGCGCTGGCCTGATTGAACCAGGGTTCGACGTCGTGGTGACGCAGGTTGTCGGCGATGTGCACGATTTCCAGGCACGATTCGTGGGCGGTGATTTCGTACTGTTCGTTGACCGTCAGGTAGAGCGATACCGCCGGGCAATCAACACCAGCGGCGAGGGTGTAGTTGTTCACCACGTGCTCCGGCAGCATGGTGATTTTGTTGCCGGGCATGTAGACGGTGGATAGGCGCGCGCGCGCCACGCCGTCGAGCGGCGAGCCGTGCGTGATGGCCAGCCCCGGCGCGGCGATGTGAATACCGATACGGCAGCCGATGCCGGGCAGCCAGGTGACGGAAAAGGCGTCGTCGATTTCAGTGGTGTTGGCGTCGTCGATGGAAAAGGCGCGCACCTCGGCGCGCGGCAGATCATCCGGCAGGGCCGGCGCGGGCAGGTCGGGGAAGGCGGTGCCTTTGGGAAACTGCTCGTGCAGGAAGCGCTTGTAGTGCAGCTGGTAGGCCGACGGGATCGCGCCGCAGCGGTGCAGCAGTTGCGCCGGGGTCAGGCCGCTGGCGGTGCAGGCCGCCTCGAACGCCTTAGTTTCCGGTTTGTTGCGATCCGGCGCGTAGAGCAGGGCGTCGATCAGCGGGATAAATTCGGGGGGTAGGCGGCCGGCGCTCAGCTCGGCGCTCCAGCCTTCCATCGCTTGCGCTTGCTGGCGTTTTTTTTCAAGATTGGCCAGAGCAGCGGCCAGGATGTCAGCGGGCGCTTTCTTGAAATGGCCCCGGCCTTTGCGGTGGAAGTGGATGGGCGCGGCGTGCAGGGCAAGCAGCACCGCCGTCGCTTCGACCGGCGCGGGGTCGT
>NZ_JBLJBW010000035.1:0-29196 GCF_047638095.1 Azonexus sp. | reverse complement strand
CGACGGCGTCGGCGGATAGATGTAGGTGTTGCGGACCATGAACTCCTTGAGGATGTCGTTCTGGATGGTGCCGGACAACAACTCCTGCTTCACGCCCTGTTCCTCGGCGGCGACGATGTAGCCGGCGAGAATCGGCAGCACCGCGCCGTTCATGGTCATGGACACGGAAATCTTGTCGAGCGGAATACCGTCGAAGAGAATCTTCATGTCCTCGACGGAATCAATGGCCACGCCCGCCTTGCCGACGTCGCCGGTGACGCGCGGATGGTCGGAATCGTAGCCACGGTGCGTGGCGAGGTCGAACGCCACCGACACACCCTGGCCGCCGGCGGCGAGCGCCTTGCGGTAGAAGGCGTTGGACGCCTCCGCCGTGGAGAAGCCGGCGTATTGGCGGATGGTCCACGGCTTGACCGCGTACATGGTCGGCTGCGGGCCGCGCAGGAAAGGCGCGACGCCGGGCAGGGTGTCAGCGAATTCGAGGTTTTCCGTATCTTTCTTGGTGTACAGCGCCTTGACGGCGAGGCCTTCCGGCGTGTGCCAGACCAGATTGGCGACATCGCCGCCGGGGGCTTGCTTGGCCGCGGCCTTTTCCCAAGCATCGAGAGAGTTGGAATCCAGGAATTTGTCAGACATGAAAGACCTTTCGCTGATTCGAGCGGGTGTTGATTGGACTAGATCGGACTAGATTGGGCTAATCCATGCGAAACGCAAAAAATGTGTTGCGCAGGGGATTGGCGAGAAATGTTTAGCCGGACATAATACGTTATCCATAATTACGGAACAAGTTTCTCACGCGCGCGCACCCGCGCGGAGTGGGAAGGTCCCGACAACAATGACACGAATCACATCCACCGCCCTTTATTTGCAGGTTGCCGAGCGTTTGCGGCAACAAATTTTTGCGCACGAACTCACCCCGGGAGACTGGGTCGATGAACAAAAGCTTTGCGAGCAATACGGCATCTCCCGCACGCCCCTGCGCGAAGCTTTGAAGGTGCTGGCGGCAGAAGGTTTGGTGGAGTTGAAGCCACGGCGCGGCTGTTATGTGACAGAAATTTCCCGGCAAGATCTGGATGACATTTTCCCGTTGATCGCCCTGCTCGAAGGGCGTTGCGCTTTTGAAGCCGTGCAGCGGCTAAAAGCCGAAGATTTGGCGGGGCTTGCGGCTTTGCATGAGCAGCTGGAAAAAGCGGCGGCGGAGCAAGAAATCGCGCAGTTTTTTGAAGCGAATCAGGAATTTCACCGCACGATTCAAAGCCTGTCCGGCAATCGCTGGTTGCTTTCGGTGATTCAGGATTTACGCAAGGTGCTGAAGTTGTCGCGCTTGCATTCTTTGTCCTTGGAAGGGCGCTTGCAGCAGTCGCTGGCCGAGCATAGGGAAATTTTGCGTCACATTCAGGCGCTGGATGCGGCGGGTGCCGAGCGCGCCATGTCCGCCCACATTCTTTCCGGGCGCGAGGCGTTGGCGCGGATGGCGGTGGCAGGTCTGGCCTGAACGCTGCGTATTGCACTACGGCAGTGGCACCACGGCAGTGCCGAGCGCGCCGGGCAAGCGCTGCACCATAAAAAATCCCCGGGTAGCCTGAGACTACCCGGGGATTTTTTGCTTCTAAGTCAGTGCGTGCGGCTTAGTGCTGGGCGGCACCGGCTGCGCCGTAACCCGTTTGGGCGCGGACGTACTGGTCGTCGAAGGCTTCGATTTCCGACTTGGCGCGGACGCTGCTGTCGGTGGTCGAGCCGATCCAGGCGAGCAGGAAGGCAATCGGCATGGCGAACAGGGCCGGCTGGGTGTAGGGGAAGAGCGGGGCAGCGTTGCCCAGCACGTCGACCCACACCGACTTCGAGAAGAGCACGAAGCAGACGGCAGAGATCAGGCCGCCATAGCCGCCCATCAGCGCGCCACGGGTGGTCAGACCCTTCCAGTACATGGAAAGGATGAGCACCGGGAAGTTGGCGGCAGCAGCCACACCGAAGGCCAGACCGACCATGAAGGCGATGTTCATCTTCTCGAACATGATGCCGAGGATGATGGCAACGACGCCCAAGATGATGGTGGCGATCTTCGAGACGCGGATTTCAGAGGCTTCCGACGCCGTGCCCTTCATGATGACGCGGGCGTAGATGTCGTGCGAGATGGCCGATGCGCCCGCCAGTGCCAGACCGGAAACCACGGCGAGGATGGTGGCAAAAGCAACTGCCGCGAGGAAGCCGAGCAGCATGTTGCCGCCTACCGCCTTGGCCAGGTGCATGGCGACCATGTTGCCGCCGCCGATCAGCTTGCCGCCGATGGTGCCGCCTTCGAAGAAGTCCGGGTTTTGGCCGACGATGAGGATGCCTGCCAGGCCCATGAAGAAGATGACGTTGAAGAAATAAGCAACGAAACCGGAAGCATAGAGCACCGATTTGCGCGCTTCTTTGGCGTCCGTCACGGTGAAGAAGCGCATCAGGATGTGCGGCAGGCCAGCGGTACCGAACATCAGGCCCAGGCCAAGCGAGATGGCCGTCACCGGATCAGCCAGGAGGCTGCCCGGGTGCATCATGCGCTCGCCCAGCTTATGCACCGACATCGCCTGATTGACCAGGTTCTCGTAGGAAAAGCCGAACTGGTTCATCGCCAGCAGCATCACCAGGGTGCCGCCGGAGAGCAGCATCACGGCCTTGATGATCTGCACCCAGGTGGTGGCAACCATGCCGCCGAAGGTGACGTAGACCATCATCAGGATACCCACGGCGAAAATCGCCACGTTGTATTCCAGGCCGAACAGCAGCTTGATCAGCTGGCCAGCGCCCACCATCTGCGCGATCAGGTAGAAGCAGACCACGGTCAGCGAGGAAATCGCGGCCATGGTGCGCACCCGGCCTTGATCGAGGCGGTAGGCGGTGATGTCGGAGAAGGTGAACTTGCCCAGATTACGCAGGCGTTCAGCCATCAGGAACAAAATGATGGGCCAGCCGGCAAAGAAGCACAGCATGTAGATGTAACCGTCGTAACCCGAGGTGTACACCATGGCGGTGAGGCCGAGCAGGGTGGCGGCCGACATGTAGTCGCCGGCAATCGCCAGACCGTTCTGGAAGCCGGTGATGCCGCCGCCGGCCGTGTAGAAGTCGGAGGTCGACTTGGTGCGGCTAGCCGCCCAGTAGGTGATTCCCATGGTCAGCGTCACGAAGATGCAGAACATGATGATGGCGTGCCAGTTGGTCGCCTGTTTTTCCGTTGCGCCCACGGCGTCGGCCGCCACGGCAACGGCGCACAGGCTCAAGAGGCCCAGCGCAGAAATTAGTTTACGCATTATTTTTCCTCCTTCCAGGCGTCGCGGATGATTTCCTGCGACAGGGCATCAAATTCTGTGTTGGCACGGCGGACATAAATCACCGTGGTTACCCAGAAGAAGATGAAGAGGAACAGCTCCAGGCTGACGCCGACCGTCCACCGCGAACCTTCGGCAATTGGATTGCCGAGCGACTCGGGGGCGAAAGCCACCACCAGCACGAAGCCGTAGAACAGGGTCAAAACGATGCTTGCCAAAGTCCAGGCAAACCGCCCCCGCTTGCTGACCAACTCTTGGAATTTGGGGTTATCCCGCATCCTTTCATACATTGCGCTGCTCATAACCATTCTCCTTATTCATAATTATAAATAACAGCGGGCGCATTGTATCTTATATAGGAGCGAATAACCTTACAGTGCGTGTAAGCTTCGCGCTTTGGGTTTCAACGAAGGTATCCCATGAGCAGCATCGATCTTGCCCTTGACGGCGCTATTGCCACACTGACGCTTTCCAATCCAGGCAAACTCAACGCCATCGACCTGTCCATGTGGCGCGCCCTGAAAGAGCGCATGGCCGACTTGGCGGCGTGGCGCGAGGTACGTTGCATCATTGTGCGTGGCGCGGGAGAAGAAGCATTCGCTGCCGGCGGTGATCTGGAGGAGTTCGTAACCGCCCGCACGACGCTGGCCCAGGCGCTGCACTACCACGCCGAGGTTGCCGCCGCTTTGCAGGCGATTGCCGATTGTCCGCAGCCGACCTTGGCCATGATTCGCGGTGCCTGCATCGGCGGTGGGCTGGAAATTGCCGCGGCCTGCGATTTGCGCATTGCGAGCAGTCCATCGCGTTTCGGTGCGCCGATCAATAAATTGGGGTTTTCCATGTATCCGGGCGAAATGGCCGGCTTGCTGCAGCTCGCGGGACCGGCTGTGGTCAAGGAAATTTTGCTCGAAGGGCGCATTTTGACGGCACAGGAGGCCTACGAAAAAGGCCTGCTGACGCGCGTGGTGGCGGTCGAAGAGCTGGCTGATGAAGTTGCCGCAACCGCCCAGCGCATCTGCCAAGGGGCACCCTTGGTGGCGGGCTGGCACAAACAATGGATCGCCCGCCTGTTGACCGGCCAGCCCTTGAGCGAAGAAGAAAAGGCCGCCTCTTTTGCCTTTCTGGAAACGGAAGACTACCGCGAAGGTTTGGCGGCTTTTTTTGAAAAGCGCAAAGCCCAGTTCAAGGCGCGCTGATTACGCGCCGAGTACGGTGTGCAGCATCTTTGCCGAAAGCAGGATGAGCACGCCGGCAAAAATCTTTTTTAAGGTCGCCACCGGCAGCCGATGCGCCTGCCGCGCGCCCACTGGGGCGGTGAACATCGAGACCAGGCTGATCAACACCAGGGCCGGCAGATAGACATAGCCTAGCGTGCCGGCAGGTAAGCCGCTGCTGCCCCAGCCGTTGATGAGGTAGCCTGCCGCCCCGGCGAGTGCAATCGGCAGGCCGATCGCCGCAGAAGTGCCGATCGCCTCTTGCATTTTGACGTTGCACCAGGTCATGAAGGGCACCGACAAAGTGCCGCCGCCGATCGCCACGAGTGATGAAACCCCCCCGATCACCCCGCCCACGGCCGCCATTCCAGCCTTGCCCGGTAAGCTGCGCGAAGGTTTTGGCTTGATGTTGAGCACCATTTGCAGCGAGACATAGGCCATGAAGCAGGCAAAAAAGAGGGCGAGATGGGCGCTGTTGGCGCGCGTGGCGAGAAAGGTGCCGGCAAAGGTGCCGACGAGTACCCCGGGGGCGACGCCGCGCACGATTTCCCAGCGCACCGCGCCGTGCCGGTGATGTGCGCGTAGGCTGGAAAGTGAAGTCAGAACGATAGCCGCCATCGAGGTGCCAAGCGCTACGTGCACCAAATGCTGCGGCGGAAAGCCCTGCGCCGCGAACAGGCTCGTCAGCATCGGCACCATGATGCCGCCGCCGCCGACGCCGAGCAGGCCGGCAAAAAAACCGACGAACGCCCCCAGGAGCAGATAGGCGGCGAGCCATTCGATAGACATTTTTGTGGTCCGGAAACGAAAACAGGTGACAGAAGAATTCTGCCACCTGTGGAATAAAGTCCCCGCATGTGCCGTTAGGCCGGCATCCTGAACCGGGGTTCAGAGTGGCTGCTTTCCTTTCGCATCAGGTGCGTTCGAAGAAGAACGCGCACAACAGCGAGGTTTTGGTCGGCAACCGATGCCAATCAGCATTGGTTCAAGGAATCTATGGCCTTAACAAACACCGCAGGGAACAACGGGTGGGCTGTCCGTTGCCGTCGGTGTCAGAGATCCAACGGCTGCTGGGAAACCAGCACGGCATCCAAACGTGCGCCCATGGCCTCGATTCTACCCTTCGTGTCGGGTGATGCAAGTGTTGTCGGCGCGTTTTCGTCGGTGGGGTTGCTCAGACGTTCGTGGGCGATGTTGAGGGCGGCCATGACGGCGACGCGCTCGGCGATGGTGTTCTTGGTTTTCTGGGCGATTTCGCGCATCTTGCCATCGACCAATTCGACTGCAGCAAGCAGCGCCGGGCGCTCTTCGGCGTGGCAGGCGACGCGGTATTCACGACCCATGATCTTGACGTCGAGAAAATTCGGTTCGGCGCTCATCTCAGGCTTCCTCGGGTAATTGCTCGACCAGGCCTGTCAGCCGTTCGCGCGCGCTGTCCATGGCGGTGCGCAGATTCAGACGTTCGTGATCGACCGTGGCGAGCTGGTTTTTCAGCACCTCGTTTTCGGCACGCAGTTGTTTGACCAGGGCAAGCACCTGCTCAATTTTGTCTTCGAGTACGGTCAGTTCAGCATTCATGGCGCGCACTATAGAGGGCAAAAGATAAGCGAGTCAAGGACTAAGCGGCTATTTTCAAAGTGTTTTATCGACTATGTTGTGCGTCCTTTTTGCCCCGGGCTGCGAGCGTTCAGGGAAGGCCGGTAGAATGCCTTCCCCCTGGTTCGTTTTTATTCGAGATGCCGACACCGCGCCGTGCTGCGCTGATTCTTCTTTTGCTGGCGCTGTTTGCCCTGCTGGCGCTCTTTGGGTCGCTTTTTAGCGGCAGTCTGGCGGTGGCCCCGCAGGAATTGTGGGCGGCGGTGCTGGCCCATGCGTTTCATGCGAACGATGCCACCAATACGCCCGGTGCGCTGGTGCTCGAATTGCGCTTGCCGCGCGCCCTGGCGGCTTTCGCCTGTGGCGGTTTGCTGGCTTTGGCAGGGGTCTTGATGCAGGTGTTGTTGCGCAATCCCTTGGCGGATCCCTATGTGCTGGGCATTTCCGGCGGCGCTGGGGTGGGGGCGATGTCTGGCCTGTTTTTTGGTTTTTCTCTGTGGGCGGTCGATGCGTTGGCCTTTGCCGGGGCGCTGGCCGCCATGCTGACCGTTTTTGGCTTGGCGCGCGGTGACGGCAGCTGGACGCAGACGCGCCTTTTGCTCACCGGCGTGATCGTCGCCGCCGGCTGTGGCGCGCTGATTGCGCTGATGCTCTCGCTGGCCGAGGAAGGTCGGGTGCACGGCATGCTGTTCTGGCTGATGGGCGATCTCGGGCAAACCTTCACCTGGTGGCCGGCGATGCTGGTGCTGGTGCTGGCGCTGCTGGTCAGCCTGCCTTTTGCCCGCGAACTGAATCTGCTGGCGCGCGGCCTGATGCAGGCGCAGGCTTTCGGCGTGGCCGTCGGGCGGCTGCGTTTCATCGTCTATGTGCTGGCCTCATTGGCCACGGCGGCGGCAGTGACCACGGCGGGTTCGATCGGTTTCGTCGGTTTGGTGGTGCCGCATCTGGTGCGTCTGGCGATCGGCAATGATCAGCGCGTGCTGCTGCCGGCGGCGGCGCTGGCTGGCGGTGCACTGCTGGTGCTGGCCGACACGGCGGCACGTACCGTAATCGCCCCGCAGCAACTGCCGGTCGGCGTACTCACTGCCCTGATCGGCGTGCCGGTATTCCTCTTCCTGCTGGCGAGGCAGCCGCGATGACGGCGCACGCCATCTCCGCTCCACCCTTGTTGCAGGCTCGCCAACTGGTCGTCGAAATCGGCGGCAAGCGGGTGGTCGATGGGCTGACGTTCGATCTGGCGGCGGGCGAAAGCCTGGCCATTCTCGGCCGCAACGGGGCCGGCAAATCGACGCTGCTCACGACCCTGGCGGGTTTGCGTTCGCCGGCAGGTGGCGAAGTTTTGCTCGCCGGCACGCCCTACGCGCAGCTCAGCCCGCGGGAGGCTGCCTTGCGGCGCGGCTGGCTGGGCCAGTTTCAGCAAGATCCTTTCGGTGCCAGCGTGCTGGAAACGGCGCTGGCGGGACGCCACCCGCACCTCGGGCGCTGGGATTGGGAATCTGCCAGCGACTGCGACTGCGTGCGCGCCGCCCTGCAAGGCTTCGGCCTGAATGGCATGGAAGCGCGCCAGGTGCACACCCTCTCGGGTGGTGAGCGCCAGCGCCTGGCCCTCGCCACCCTGCTGGTGCAGGCACCACCCCTGTATCTGCTCGATGAACCCTTGTCGCACCTGGACCTCAACCACCAGATGGCGGTCTTGAGCCTGTTTTCCCAACTTGCCCGCGAGCAGGGTGCGGCAGTCGTCATGGTCTTGCACGAACCCGCCCTGGCCCACCGTTTCTGCGACCGCGCCCTGCTCGTGCATGGTGATGGCCGCTGTGTCCAAGGCACGGCGGATGAAGTCCTGACCGCCGATCAGCTATCCAACCTCTACGCCTACCGCCTGCGCCAGATCAGCGACGGCGGCCAGCGCTGTTTCATTCCGGAGTGAGGCCAGCGCTGCCGTGTGGCTCGGTGCAGCGTCAAATTCAAAGGCCGCCCGCGCATTCGCAAAAACCTGCAACTGGGCAGCGAGCATTGTATTTTCCTCTCCTTCCGCTACCTGTATCGCATCCTCGACGAGCTGCCTGCCGAAGAATTCAAGGACAGCAGCAACATCGTCGCCCGCCTCAATCTGCCCAATATGGCCTATGCGCGGCAGGCCATCGTCGATATCTACGCCCAGGCGCTGCGCGGCTTGCTGCAACTTGAACCCGATCAGGAAAAACGCCTAAAATACATGGACTTCGTCGACATTTACAGCCAACTGGACGACAATGAAAAACGGCTTTTCAGCGAAAAATACCCACAGGAGAAACAAACCATGACGACCTGGAGCGAACGCATGCGGGCCGAAGGCCGGGAACAGGGCATTTTGCATGGGATGCAACTGGGTGAGCAGAAAGGCGTGCAGCAAGGCGAACTCACCGTCCTGCTGCGCTTACTCACCCGCCGTTTCGGGCCGCTCGATGCGGCGACGCACGAGCGCTTGCAAAACGCCGGTTCGGCTGAGCTGGAGCAATGGGCCGACAACATCCTCGATGCCCGCACGCTGGACGAGGTATTCGACTGCCCTTGAACCGATGGCGCGGGCGTGGGCCACTCACTCTGTCCGCCCGGCCCGTTTCCTGCGCTGTAACAGCGCCCGGCATGGCCCCGGCCAGGCCTTTCTCTGCGCAACAAGCGTGCATGTGACTGTCTCCGGCACCGAAATGCCTGCAGGCAGGCGGAACAAAAACGACTGCGCTCGTATAAGCTGGCGTTTTTTTCGGAGTGAGCCCCATGAGCATCAGCCATCAGGAACGCATGCAGAAGAAGAAGGCCGTGATCGACGGCAAGATCGATGCGGCAAAAGTGGCGCGCGGCGTGCTGGTGGTGCATACCGGCAACGGCAAGGGCAAGTCGAGCGCCGCTTTTGGCGTGCTGGCGCGGGCCTTGGGGCATGGGCAGCGGGCGGCGGTGGTGCAGTTCGTGAAGGGGCGCAGCGATACCGGAGAGGAAGCGTTTTTCCGCCAGCAAGCTGGCGTGCGCTGGTATACCGGCGGCGAGGGTTTTACCTGGGAAACCCAGGACAAGGCGCGCGATGCCGCCGCCGCGCAGGCGGCCTGGGCCGTGGCGTGCGGGCATCTGGCGGATTCCGGCATCGATCTGGTGATTCTCGATGAACTCACCTATGCCTTCAAATACGGCTGGCTCGATCTGGATGCCGTCTGTGCCGTGTTGCGCACCCGCCCGCCGATGCAGCACGTCATCGTTACCGGCCGTGGCGCGCCGCCTGCCTTGCGTGAACTCGCCGATACGGTGAGCGACATCGGCATGGAAAAGCACGCTTTCCAGGCCGGCGTGCAGGCTATGCCGGGCTTGGAGTGGTGAGCTCATTTGAGATGAAGCGGCGACCCTGCTTGGCGCATTTCTGCGCCGCGCCAGGTGTCGTTCAGGGAGTGGCGGCGTGTTCGGCCTTGTCCTGCAGTCAAGAGCTTGCAGGTAGTCAGGCGGCCGACTTTTGATTAGAATCCGCCTCTTTCAGGTTTCCGGCGTTTGTGCGCTGGATGAAACGGGAAGCCGGTGACGTTATGTTAACCATTCCGGCGCAGCCCCCGCTGCTGTAAGTCCGACGAATTCGCATCACACCACTGTGTTCAGGCACGGGAAGGGGCGAAGGAGGGTGAGGACGAGCCAGAAGACCGGCCTGAAAAACAGGTTGCATGCGCTCCGGGGTGGGGGTGGTGGGCCGGTGCCCGCGCACGCTTTTTTTCGCCCGCACCTGCATCTTCCGTATTTTCCCCGCTTCAATCGCGCGCATGTCAGAACGAGGCGCTGTCGTAGGGGAGTCGAGCATGCACATCATGGAAGGTTTTTTACCGGTCAGCCACGCCGTGGGCTGGACGCTGGCGGCGCTGCCTTGTGTTGCCGCTGGAGTCGTGGCCTTGCGCCGACAGTTGGCGGCCCAGCCGCAGTTGCGCCCGGTACTGGGCCTGGCGGCGGCGTTTGCGTTTGTTTTGTCGGCACTGAAACTGCCTTCGGTTAGCGGTAGTTCCTCGCATGCCACTGGCGTCGGTTTGGGCGCTTTGCTCTTTGGCCCCTGGGTGATGGTGCCGATAGGCACGGTGGTGTTGTTGTTTCAGGCCTTGTTGCTGGCGCACGGCGGGTTGACGACCCTGGGCGCGAATGTGTTTTCCATGGCGGTGGTCGGCCCCTGGGTGGCCTATGGCGTGTTTCGCGCGGCAGGGGGCTTGGGTTTGGGTTTGTCGGCCAGCGTTTTTCTTGCGGCCTGCCTGGGTGATTTGGCCACTTATCTGTGCACATCGATCCAGTTGGCCTGGGCTTTTCCGGATCCGGTCGGCGGTTTTATTGCCGCCTTACAGAAATTTGTCGGTATTTTCGCTTTCACCCAGCTGCCCTTGGCAATCAGCGAAGGTTTGTTGACGGTGCTGGTGGTCAATGCCTTGCGCCGTTTCAATGCCGAGGAGCTGCGCCTGATGCCTTCTTTGGCGCACCGGGAGGTGCTGCGATGAAAGGGCGTAATTTTTTATTGATTGCCGCCGTGCTGGTGATCACCCTCGCCTCCCTGGTGTTTGCGCCGGCGGTGGAGATCGGGGCCGATGGCGAGAAGGCGGAGGCGTTTGCCGGGGCGGACGGCAAGGCGCAAGAGGCGATCGGCACCTTGGCACCGGATTATGTGCCCTGGTTTGCGCCGCTCTTGGCGCCGGCGGGTGGGGAGGTGGAATCCTTGCTGTTCGCCTTGCAGGCGGCTTTGGGGGCCGGGGTGATCGGTTACTGGCTGGGTGCTGCGGTCACGCGTGAACGTTATCGCAGCGGCGAGAAAACAGTGCCAGAAAACCCGGCGCAACAAGCAACCCGGCCGCCCTCCCAACGAAGCGCGCATGTTGATTGAACGCCTGGCCTATGGCAGTCGCTGGCGGCAGGTCAGTCCGGCGGCCAAGGCGCTCTTTGCCTTGGCCGCTCTGGTGGCTGCCTATATTGCTGCTTCGCCGCTGACGGCGCTGTGCCTGGCTGCCATACTGGCCGCCACCACCTGCTTTGCGGCGGGCGTGTCCGGCGCAGCCTATGCGCGTGTTGCCGCTCCGGCGCTGGTGTTTTTGCTGCTTTCCGTATTGCCCTTGTTGTGGGAAAACGACCCGTCCGGCGGTTGGCGGTGGTCAGCGCAAGCCCAGCCGCAGGTGGTCGCGCTGTTGGCGCGTGCCGTGGCAGCCTTGGCGGCCTTGCTGAGTTTGGTGTTGACGACGCCTTTGCCTGACCTGTTGGCCTTGCTGCGGCGTTTGCGTTGTCCTGAAGCGCTGCTCGATGTCATGGTGCTGTGTTATCGCATGCTATTTGTGTTTGAGCAGGCGCTGCGGGACACGGCGACGGCCCAGCGGGCGCGTTTGGGCTACGGTGGGCGCAGCGCGGCACGGCGGGCGCTGGGCGCGCTGCTGGCGAATCTGGTGGTGCAGGTCTGGCAACGGGCCGAGGCTTTGCACCGGGCGGCGCAGGCGCGCGCGAGTGAAGGGGCTTGGCGTTTTCTTGCGCCGTACTATGCGCACGCCCGGCGCGATGTGCTGTGTGCCGCGCTGGCCGGCAGTCTGCTTGTGGGCGCAGTGCGCTGGCCGTTATGAGTGTGCTACTGGAAAGCCGCGCCTTGCGCCATGTCTATCCCGGCGGCCATCCCGGTTTGCAGGATTGCTCGCTGGCCGTGCGTGCCGGCAGCCGCAATGCCTTGTTGGGCGGCAACGGCTCGGGTAAAACCACCTGGCTCATGCACTGCAACGGTTTGCTGCAGCCCAGCGCCGGCAGCGTGCATTTTGCTGGCGCGCCGCTCGCTTACGGGCGGGCGGAGTTACATGCCTTGCGTCGGCGGGTGGGATTGGTTTTTCAGAATCCGGAGCAGCAGCTTTTTTCTGCCAATGTCGCGGAAGACGTTTCTTTTGGTCCGCTCAATCTCGGGCTCCCCGAGGCTGAAGTACGCCAGCGTGTCGCCGACGCATTGGCCGCGGTGGGGATGCAGGAGGCGGCGCAGACGCCGATCCACCGCCTCAGTTTTGGGCAGAAAAAGCGTGTTTGTTTGGCCGGAGTGCTCGCCATGCAGCCGGAGCTGCTCTTGCTCGATGAGCCGATGGCCGGACTCGATGCCGCGATGCAGGACGATTTGTTGGCGCTCTTGGAAAACCTTACGGCGCGCGGCATCACCATTATTTTGTCGACGCACGATATCGATTTTGCCTACCGTTGGGCCGATGCGATTCATCTCTTGGCGGCCGGGCGCTGCGTGGCTTCTTTTGCCAGTGCCGATCTGGCGCAACACGCCGAAATCTTGCACGCCGCCGGGCAGCGTTTGCCGGCGGTGTTGGCGGTGCAAGAAGCCTTGGCGCAACAAGGTTTATCTTTTTCGCGGCCAGCGCGCAGTCTGCCGGATTTGCTGTCCGGGCTTGCCGCGCTTCCTTCTTCCTCTGAGAAATCATGACTTGTGTTGCTTCTTCCGTTTTACCCGGCACCATCTGGTTCGTTGGTGCCGGCCCGGGCGATCCCGACCTGATTACCGTCAAGGGACGCAAATTGCTCGAACAGGCGGGGGCGATTCTTTTCGCCGGTTCCCTGGTCGACCGTGCGGCCACGCAATACGCGCCGCCGGGTTGCCTCATTCGCGATTCCAAGGACATGACGCTGGAAGAAATGAGCGACTGGCTGATGGCTGCCGTCCGCGCGCATGCTACGGTGGTGCGCCTGCAAACCGGCGATCCTGGCCTGTATGGCGCGCTGATCGAAATGACACGCCCGCTCACGGCCGCCGGCATTGCCTGGGCGGTGGTGCCTGGAGTGTCCTCGGCCATGGCCAGCATGGCGGCGGCAGGCGAAACCTTGACCCTGCCGGAAGTGACGCAAACCGTCATCCTCACCCGCGTCGCCGGGCGCACGCCCATGCCACCAGGCGAGGATTTGGCCGCTTTGGCGGCGCATAAAACCACGCTTTGCATTTATCTCTCGATCACTTTGCTGCACAAGGTGCAGGACGCCTTGCGTCAGGCCGGCTGGGCAGAAGACGCGCCGATTCTGGTGGTGCATAAAGCGAGCTGGCCCGGTGAGGAAATTATCGTGCGCGGCACCCTGGCCGACATCAAGCAGAAATGCCAGGCGCAGAAAATCGCCAGCCAGGCCATGATCGTCGCCAGCCCCACTCTAGGCGCGGCGGATTGGGCCGATCTGGTGCGTTCGAAACTTTACGATCCGCAGTTTGCGCACCGTTTTCGCGGTCTTTTGGGAGCGCAGGCGGGGGAAAACAAATCGACTGCAAGAGGGCAAAAATGACGACCACTTACCTTCTCGTTGGCCACGGTTCGCGCGGCCCAAACGGCAACGTCGATACCGAGCGCTTCGCGCAGCTGTGGCGACAGCGCCATCCCGAGCGGCGCATCGCCTTGTGCTACATCGAATACGCTGAAACCTTGCTCGCTGCCGGGCTGGATCAGGCGGCAGAAGGGGCGCAGAAAGTCGTGCTGCTGCCCGTCATTCTGAATACGGCCGGCCACGTCAAGCAGGATCTGCCGCAGGCGGTGGCGGCGGCAAAAGCGCGCCACCCGGCGGTGGAATTCGTGATTACCCCGGCCTTGGGCATGGGGGCGGCGATGTTTGCGGTGCTGCAGGAGGCTTTGCGCGGTCTGCAGCAGGAACTGGCCCAGCCCGATCCGCAAACCACAGGCGTCATTTTACTCGGGCGCGGTTCTTCGGATGCCGGAGCCAACGGCGAGCTGGCCAAAATGGCACGCTGGCTGTTCGAAGCCAATGATCACCAACTCGTCGATCTGGCCTTTACCGGTGTCACTTGGCCGCGCCTGGAAACCGTGGTGCAGCGGCAGGTGCGCCTGGGCATGATGCAGATCGCCATTGTGCCGGCCTATCTTTTTTCGGGGGTTTTGATCGAGCGCATCGCGGCGCAAGTGGCGCGTTTGCGCGCCCAGTACCCGCAGATTCATTTTGTCTTGAGCGCGCCGCTGGGTTTTGCTCCGGGCATTTTTGCCCTGCTCGACCAACGGGCGGCGCAGGCCGATGCTCAGGCACCGGGCGCGCCCGAGATCGATGCGCCGGCGCAGCTGTGCGGCGGGCACAGCCATCACAGCCATCATAGCCACGAGCACCACCACCACCATCACTCGCACGCCAGCAGCGCCTGCGCCCATCACCATTCCCATTCCCATTCCTGAAGCGGAGAGATCATGACCCCAGTGCAAAACACAGTGACCGAGCAGCTGACGGCGGCCGGGCGTGCCATCGAACATGATTCGTTTGCCATCATCGATGCCGAAGTCGGCCCGCACGCCTACAGCGACGAGCAATGGCCGCTGGTGCGGCGCATGATTCATGCCAATGCCGATTTCGAATTCAACGGCCTGACGCGTTTTCATCCGCACGCCATGCAGGCCGGTTTGCGCGCCGTGCTCAAAGGCGGCACGCCGATCGTGGCCGATGTGGAGATGATCTGTGTCGGCCTTTCCAAGCCGCGTCTGGCGCATTTTGGCTTGTCTACGCAGCACTATATTTCCGATGCCGACGTGATTCGCGCCGCACAGGCCGAAAACAGCACGCGCGCCGTGCAGGCCATGCGCAAGGCGCAGCGCCTGGGCCAGCTCGACGGGGCCATCGTCGGTATCGGCAATGCGCCCACGGCGTTGATCGAGCTGGTGCGCCTGATCCGCGAAGAAGGCGTGCGTCCAGCCCTGGTCATTGCCATGCCGGTCGGTTTCGTGGCGGCGGCGGAGTCGAAAGATTTGATGATGGGCGTGGATGAAGTGCCCTGGGTGGCGATTCAGGGTCGCAAAGGCGGTTCGACTTTGGTCGTGGCAGCCATTCACGCCCTCTTGTCGCTGGCTGAGGCGGCCCAGAAGGCGGGTGTTTGAGCGCGGATGGGGCAAGAAATGTCAGCACAGAGTGCGCCGGCGCAAGACAAGGTACGCAAGGGCGATGCCCGGCGCCAGCGCGGTAATCGCACCGGCTTTACCACGGGTGCCTGTGCGGCGGCAGCAGCGCGTGCGGCGTGTTTGGGGCTGCTGCACGGCGTTTTGCCGGACCGTGTGCAGTGCCGCTTGCCCAATGGGCAGGAGCAGGAATTTGCCGTTGCCGCAGGCGAAGTGAATCTTGCGCAGCATTGGGCGCAAGCCGTCATCATCAAAGACGCCGGGGACGATCCGGACGCGACGCACGGTGCGCACATGACGGCGCGGGTGCGCTTGTTATTGCATCGTGCCGGCGAAATTTTGCTCGAAGGCGGTGCCGGCATCGGCGTAGTCAGTAAGGAAGGTCTGGGGCTGGCGGTGGGCGGCCCGGCGATCAACCCGGTGCCACGGCGCAACATCACCGACAATCTGCGCGCCGTGGCCGGGGAATTGCTCGAACACGATGGTCTGGCCGTCACGCTCTCCGTCCCGGGGGGCGAAGAAATGGCGAAGAAAACCCTGAACGCCCGCCTGGGCATTCTCGGCGGCATTTCCATACTCGGCACCACCGGTATCGTGCGCCCCTATTCGACCGCCGCCTTTCGTGCCAGCGTGGTGCAGGCGGTGGATGTGGCGGCCAATCAGGGGCAGCGGCATCTGGTGTTTACCACGGGCGGGCGCACGGAAAAATTCGCCATGCGCGAACTGCCCATGCTCGACGAGTCTTGTTTTGTGCAAATGGGCGATTTCGTCAAAGCCGCCTTCACCAGCGCCATTAAGCGCGCCGCGAGCGAGATTACGGTGGGGGCGATGGTCGGCAAGCTGACCAAAATGAGTCAGGGTTTGGCCGTGACGCATGCCTGGAAGGCGGAAATCGACCGCGAAGTTTTGGCCGAATCAGCGCGTGCCGTGGGTGCGCCGGAAGATTTGATCGCCCATATCCGGGCCGCCGAAACGGCCCGTTTTGCTGCCGAAAAATTGGCCGCCCTCGGGCTGACCGTGGCTTTTCACCGCCAGCTCGCGCAGGCCGCGCGGCGCAGTCTGCTCGCCTGTTACCCCGGCAATTACCGCTTGAACCTCTTGGTCTGCGATTTTGAAGGCCGTTTTATTTGTCGTCTGGAGCACGATGAACTCGTCTGAATCACAAGCGCCCTGCCTTTTGCTGGGTATTCTCGATGATGGCTGGGGCGGTCTGGGCGATCGCGCCCGTGCGCATTTGCTGGCCGCCGATCTGGTCATTGGTGCCGCGCGTACGCTCGAACTGGTGCGCGACAAATTGCCGCCTGCGGCGCAGCTACGCGCCATGGACGGGCAGCTCGGGCAGGTGCCGGCCTGGATCAGCGCCGCCCGTGCGGCCGGTCAGCGCGTTGTGGCGCTGGCCACCGGCGACCCGCTTTGCCACGGCATCGCATCCTGGTTGACCGGCAAGCTGGGGCCTGAGGCTTGCCTCATCGAGCCGGCGGCGTCCACCTTGCAACTGGCGTTTGCCCGCTTCAAAACGCCCTGGCAGGACGTGCGGATTGCCACCTGCCACAGTGCGGACGCCGGCGAATGGTTTCTCGGCGCGCCGCCCACGCACGGCTTATACAAACTGATGCGCAGCATCGCGCACGCCCCGCGCGTGGCCTTGTTCACCGGCCCGGAAAATACCCCGGCCCGCTTGGCGCGAGCTCTGCTGACGGCAGGTTATGGTGCGACGGCGCGCCTTTCGGTAGCCTGTTGTTTATTGCTGCCAGAAGAAAAAATCTACACCGGGCTGGCGCTGGAAACTGCAGCCCGCATGGATTTCCCTCAGCCGAACGTGGTCTTGGTCGAACGCGAAAACGCACCGCGACACCCCTTGTTCGGCCTGGAGGATGCCGAATATATCCAGCGCAGTCCGGAAAAAGGCTTGATCACCAAGCAGGAAGTGCGTGCCCTGTCGCTCGCCAAATTGCGTTTGCGCCCGGACAGCGTGGTCTGGGACATTGGCGCAGGGGCTGGATCGGTCGGCCTGGAGGCGGCGCAGCTGGCGAGTTTCGGTCACGTCTGGGCGATCGAGAAAAATGCGGGCGATGCGGCCAATGCCCGCGCCAATGCGCTACGCCTGCAGATTGGCAATTATTCCCTGGTAGAAGGCAAAGCACCGCAACATCTGCACGCATGGCCGGACCCTGACGCGGTTTTCATTGGCGGCTCCGGCGGCGAGCTGACGCAACTCATTGCCCTGGCTTTGCAGCGTCTGCGCACAGACGGGCGCTTGGTGATGAATTTCGTCACCCTGGAAAATCTGGCGACGGCCACGGCCACATTGCAGCAGCTGGGTGTGCCGTGGGATGTGGTGCAGCTGCAGGCAAGCCGCAGCCAGCCGCTGCTGGATATGCACCGCCTGGCAGCACAGAACCCGGTGTGGGTGCTGACGGCGCACAAAACAACTTCGGCGACCCCGCCCCAGCACGAGGAAAACACATGAGCACAGAAAAAACCTATGGCAAGTTGATTGGCGCCTCGCTTGGCCCCGGCGACCCCGGCCTGATCACCCGCCACGCCTGGGATGCCCTGCACAGCGGGGCGCGCTGGTTGTATCCGGTGAAAAAGGCGGCAGAAATGTCTTACGCCTTGTCGATTGCCGAGCGCGCCGGCATTGCGCTGCCGCAAGACCGGGTGGAGCTGGTTTTTCCCATGACGCGTGAGGCAGACATTCTCGCCAAAGCCTGGATGCGGGCGGCCGAGCAAACCGTCGCCTTGCTCGCGGAAGGGCGCGATCTGGTTTTTTTGGTGGAAGGCGATGCCTCCACTTTTGCCACCTTCGGCCACCTCGCCCGCGTGGTACGCGAATTGGTGCCGGAGGTTTGCGTGGAAACCATCGCCGGTGTCTCTTCCTTCGCGGCAGCGGCAGCGGCGGCAGAAGTCACCCTGGCCGAGGAAGATGAAACCTTTGCCATCATCCCGGCCGCTTACGGGGTGGCGGTGATCGATCATTTACTCGATGAATTCGACACCTTGGCGCTTTTGAAAGTCAAGCCGCTGGTCGATGAGGTGATCGACCTCCTGGCGCGGCGCGATTTGTTGGCCAGTTCGGTGTTTGTCGAAAAAGTCGGTGCGCCGGATGAGCGCATCGTGCGCGATGTGGCCAGTTTGCAAGGTCAAACGGTGAATTATCTGTCGCTGATGCTGGTGCAAAACCCCAAACGCGTGCGCGGCGAGCTGCGCCGGGGCTGCCGCAAACGCCAGGAAGGCGCAGCAAATGCCGAGGGGGCGCCATGAAGGTGGCGGTGCTTGCCATTACCAAACATGGTCTGGCGCAAGCCGCGCGCATTCTTGCGGCACAGCCGGAGGCGCGGCTTTTTTGTCCGGACAAGTTTGCCTCTGCGCTGGCGGCGTTTCCGAGCAAGCTTTGTCAGGTGTACAGCGGCAAAACGGCGGCCCAGGTACCGGCTTTGCTGGCCGGTTTCGATGCTTTGATTTGTGTGGTGTCGATCGGTGCGGTCGTGCGTCTGATTGCTCCGCATCTGGGCGACAAGGCGAGTGACCCGGCGGTGCTGGTGGTCGATGAAGCCGGGCAGTTCGTCATTCCCGTATTGTCCGGCCACCAGGGCGGGGCGAATCAGTTGGCCGGGCAGTTGGCGGCAGCATTGGGCGCAACGCCCGTGCTGACCACAGCGTCCGATGTGCGGCAAACATTGGCGGTGGATTTACTCGGGCGTGAATGGGGGTGGCGTATCGAGGCGAGTCCCGCCGCCTTGGTGCACGCGAGCGCCGCCATGGTCAATGAAGAGACGGTGGCCCTGGTTCAGGAGGCCGGCGAAAGCGATTGGTGGAGCGCTCATGCCAATGGCCGCAGCGGCCCTTTGCCGGCCAATCTGCGCCATTTCGCCACCCTGGAAGACGTGCCGCTGGCCGAAGTGGCGGCTGTTTTGTGGATCAGCCGGCGTCCGCTGCCGGCAGAATTGACCGGCGCGCTGGCCGGGCGCTGCATCGTTTATCGCCCGGGAGATGCGGCGTGCGCTTAGCACTTGGCCTGGGCTGCGACCGAGGTACGCCGGCCAGCACGATCGCACAGGCGATTACGGAAGCGCTCGCCGCGCTGGCCGCGAATCCGGCTGCGAAACCGGCTGATGTCGTGGCGGTGGCTTCGATCGATCTTAAAGCGGACGAACCCGGGCTGGCCGCCGTGGCGGCGCAGTACGGCTGGCAGATTCGGTTTTATCCGGCGGCAGAACTGGCCGTGGTGCCGGTCCCCAACCCTTCCGAGACCGTGCGCCGCTACACCGGCACGCCGTCGGTAGCAGAGGCGGCGGCACTCCTGGTCAGCGGCCTGGATGCGGCCTGTTTGAGCATCGAAAAACATAAATTGCGCGGCCCGGATGGGCGTAATGCCACCGTCTCCGTCGTTACTTTTCCCCCTGAGAGGCTATTTGCATGAAAAACGGAAAAATTACCCTGGTCGGCCTAGGCCCCGGCAGTGTCGAGCATCTTAGCGCGCGCGCCCGCGCCGCCATTGCCGAAGCCGATACAGTGATCGGCTACGCCACCTATGTGCGCCTGGTGGACGATTTGCTGGCCGGCAAGGAAGTCATCAAAAAAGCCATGACGGAAGAGCTCGACCGCGCCATCGAGGCCTTGGCCCGGGCGCAACAGGGGAAAAACGTCGCCCTCATTTCCTCTGGCGATGCCGGGGTGTATGGCATGGCTGGACCGACCTTTGAAGTGCTGTTTCAAGCCGGCTGGACGCCGGATTCGCCGATTGCCGTGGAAATCGTGCCGGGGGCCTCTGCCTTGAACTCTTGCGCAGCGCTGGTGGGGGCGCCGCTGACCCATGACTTTTGCGCCATTTCGCTCTCCGATCTGCTCACCCCTTGGCCGAGCATCGCCCGTCGGCTCGACGCTGCAGCCTATGCCGATTTTGTGGTTGCCCTGTACAACCCGAAAAGTGGCCGGCGTACCGGACAAATTCTTGAAGCGCAGCGGATTTTCCTGGCCCACCGTGCGCCGGAGACGCCGGTGGCCATCGTCAAGTCGGCCTATCGCCCCAAGCAGCGCATCGAATTCACCACCCTGGAAAAAATGGCGGAAGCCGATATCGGCATGTTGTCTACCGTACTCATCGGCAATTCCAACACCTTCATTCGCCACGGCCTGATGGTGACGCCGCGCGGCTACGCCAATAAATATGCGGTGGAAGAAGGGGCGCGCAACACCCACGCCGGTGAGCAGGCGGGGCGCTCTTTATCAACGGGTCTGGAGGGCTGGCGGGCGGAGATTCGTGCCAGCGGAGAAAGCCCGGCGGTTTTGGCGGCGCGCTACCGTCTGCCAGAAAACTACATCGCGGCCGCCTTGCGTGCGGCTGCCGAGAACGAGTAGTCGCCATGCCGAGCTGCCCTGCCTTGCTGCTTGCCGCCCCCGCTTCGGGCCAGGGAAAAACCACGGTGACTGCCGCGCTTGCCCGTCTGCACGCCCGTCAAGGGCGGCGGGTAACGGTATTCAAATGTGGCCCGGATTTTCTCGACCCGCAGATTCATGCCTTTGCCAGCGGCCGGCCCTGTCAGAACCTCGATCTGGGTATGTGCGGCGAAGCCGATGCGCGCTGGCGTTTGGCGCAGGCGGCGGCAGATTCCGATCTCATCCTGATCGAGGGGGTGATGGGTTTGTTCGACGGCACACCGAGCGCCGCCGACATTGCCGAGCGTTTCGCCATTCCTGTGCTGGCCTTGATCGATGCCGGGAAAATGGCGCAAACCTTTGGGGCCGTTGCGCACGGCCTGGCGAGTTATCGCCCTGGCCTGCCGTTTGCCGGCGTGCTCGCCAATCGGGTGGCCAGCGCGCGCCATGGGCAAATGCTGCGCGAGAGCCTGCCGCCCGGTTTGGGTTGGTTCGGTGGCCTGCCCAAGCAGGGAGAGCCTTTGCCGGAGCGGCATCTGGGTTTGCTCCCGGCGGCAGAAATCGACGATCTGGCGCAGCGTCTGGAGCAATGGGCCGATGCGCTGGCGGCCAGTACGCAGATCGATCTACCCGCCCCGGTGCATTTTGCCGATACGCCCGCGCCCGTGCTGAAACCCCTGCTGGCTGGCCGGCGCATCGCCATTGCGCAAGATGCCGCGTTTGCTTTCATCTATCCGGCCAATCTCGATTGCCTGCGCGCCTTGGGTGCGCAGTTGCATTTTTTTTCACCCTTGGCGGGCGATGTGAACAATGTGCTGCCCACCTGCGATGCCCTCTGGCTGCCGGGCGGCTATCCCGAACTGCATGCCGCCAAACTCAGCCAGCAAGGTGCTTTGTGGCAGGCGCTGGCGGCGCACGTGGCCGCTGGAAAACCGGTATTGGCAGAATGTGGCGGCATGATGAGCCTATTTGAAAGCCTGTACGACACCGAGGGTCGCAGGCACGCCATGGCAGGGATTTTGCCCGGCGAAACCCGCATGCAAAAACGCCTGGCGGCCTTGGGGACGCAATTCGTCAGCCTGCCGGAAGGCCGTCTGGCCGGACACAGCTTTCATTATTCGTTGAGTCACACGCCTTTGTCGCCGCTTTGTCAGGCAGAAACCGCCCAGGGCAAGGCAGGCGAAGCGGTGTATCGTCGGCAGCGCCTCACGGCCTCCTATGTGCATTTTTATTTCCCATCTTCCCCCAGTGCCACGGCGGCCTTGTTTTTGCCCCTTTAAGCCCTTGGCTTGAAGCAGCGCCAAGGAAGACTCGCTCTGAGCACAGGGTTCGATATTTCATTTTTTCCGAAGTTTTATTGCGCCTAACGCTGATTTTTACGAAGCGGCATGGCCGGGTACAATCGGCCTACTTTTTTTCTGGAGACAGGCATGAACAAATTTTTCGCCTTGGTGGCCGCCGTCGTCGTCGGCTTCACCCTCAATATCGGCGATGCCGAAGCCAAGCGTTTGGGCGGCGGCGGCTCCTTCGGCATGAAGCGGCAGATGACGCCGCCGGCCAAGAATACTGCGCAGCAAGCCCCGCAAAAGCAGCAGGCCGGCACGCCGGCGCAACAAGCACAACCCAAGCGCTCCTGGATGGGGCCATTGGCCGGTTTGGCCGCTGGCCTGGGTCTGGCCGCTCTGGCTTCGCACCTGGGTTTCGGTGAAGAAATGGCCAACATCATGATGATCGCCCTGCTGGCGATTGCCGCGCTGATGCTCTTTCGTTATTTCACGCGCAACAAAAATGCCCCGGCGCAAGGTTTGCAAAATGGACTGCAATATGCCGGCGCAAGGCCGGGTGGTAGCGCGGCTGCCCGTCCAGAATTTACTCCGGCGGCAGGCGGCGCAAGTGGCGCAGTGGCGGGTAACAGCGGAACGACGCCCGGGACGATTCCGGCAGATTTCGATGCGGCGGCTTTTGTGCGCAACGCCAAGCTGAATTTCATCCGTTTGCAAGCCGCCAACGATGCCGGCAATCTCAATGACATTCGCGAATTCACCAGTCCGGAAGTTTTTGCCGAAATCAAGCTCGCCATCGACGAGCGCCAAGGCGCAACACAGGAAACCGATGTCGTGCATCTGGATGCCGAGGTGCTGGACGTGACCGAAGAAGCCCAGCGCTATATCGTCAGCGTGCATTTCAGCGGCCAGATCCGCGAAGAACGCGGCGGCCCGGTGGCAGACTTCGCAGAAGTCTGGCACATGACCAAGCCGGTCGACGGCGGCCAGGGCTGGGTGATTGCCGGGATCGAGCAGGCTTGAGCGCCTGTAGTCGTTAGCGCACAGCCGTCAGCAAAAAAGCCACGCAAGTGGCTTTTTTCATGGTTTGCAACGCATCAGTCGCGGATCGCAAACCGGGTTTACGATTGCACTTCCATAGCCCAGTTCAGGGCTTCGAGGTGGTTGTCGGTAGCCTGTTCCGGGCTGACGCGACAGAGCGCCGCGGCGTTTTGTAAACCTTGTGGGTCTTTGAAACCCTGCTCGCAGGCGAGCGCCAGTTCCAGATAGGGGGCGTACGGGCCATTGCCGTCGAGCAGGGCGGCGCGGACGTCATCGGCCAGCGACAAGGGGGCAATGGCTTTGGCCAGTGGCACTTGCAAAACGATGTCGGCCAGGGAAAGCAGGCCGACGAGAAAGAGCGAATCGCTCTGTCCGGGCAGTTGCGCGCCGCCCAGTAATTCCAGCATGCGGGCGCGCACCAGAGCGATTTCGAGCGCGGCAGAGGTGCGTCCGTTGTTGGCATCCGGCGCACAGGCCAGCAGGATCAGCCAGCGGTAGAGACGTTCGCGGCCAAACATGAGCAAGGCGTGCTCGATCGAGGTTACGGGTTCTTGCGGCTGATAAGCGGCCGAATTGACATAGCGCAAAAGGCGCAGCGACAACGCGGCGTCTTGCTTGAGCAGCTGGGCGATTTCCTTGGTGTCGCCGTCGGCGCGCACCTTGGCCAGTAGATTGGCGATGCGCAGGGTGTCCGGCCCCGGCTCGCGCTTGCCCCATTCCTCGCGGCGGGTGATAAATTCGCCGTGGAACAGGCTAGCGCCCATTTTGTGCGCAAAACGAAAATCTTCCAGCGCCGGCAGATCGCGCACCAGCCAGCGCGCTTTGCTTCCCTGCTCAGCCTGTAGCTGGCGCAGGCGAGTGCAGTGGTTGGGGTAGAGTGTGGGCGCTTGTAAGGCAATGAATTGCGCGCTGGCCAAGGCACCAGCATATTCTTGAATGACCAGCGGGTCGGGTAGGCCAATGCGAAACCCTGCGGCTTGGCGCTGGCGTATCGTATTGAGCAAGGTTTCCGGGGCTAAATTGCCGGTATCCGAAAAAGGCGGTGCCAGCAGCAAAATGATTTGCTGGGCAGGTAATTTATCGAGCAAAGGGTGGCTGAGGAAAGAGTCCGGAATCTCGATGCACGCCAAACGTTGCCCGAGCAGCCGATCGATGCGCGCATCGAGTAGATGCCCGACCAGAATCTCCGCATACAAATGCTGCAAGCGCCGGCTGCTATGGCGGATATGCTGGTGCGTTGTCTCTTGCAAGGAAAAGAGATAAGCCACGATGCGCTGGTCTTCGTTGAGGATAGGCTCGCGGCAAAGATAGGTCGCCGTTTTGTTGGTGCTCTGCGTTGGGTTTTCTTCGCCAGCGGTTGTGATCGTTGCGGCAAGGGAAGGCGCAAGGGACGGCGCTGCCGAAGCTGTTGGCGCGCCCTGCTGTGCCGGAGATGCAGGCGGCGAGCGCTGGGCTTGCGCCGTTTGACCTGTATCGGCTGCCGCATCTGGTGTGCCGCCCATGAAACGGCCAAAAATCTTCTTGAACACATCGCCCCCTGGCTGTCGAGTTATGCCCACATTATAGAAGAATGCCGCTGGAGTCTTTCGCGATAGCAGGAATGGTCTTTGGCCTTGCGCTTTATCCGGCCCGCAAAATCCGCCAATACTGAAATTTCAAGGCGGCTATGGCACCGCCGATGATGGCGGCCAGCGCCAGGAAGGAACCGAGGGCGAGGGTGGAGATGCCGCTGAGGCCTTGGCCGATGCTGCAACCCAAGGCGGTGACGCCGCCAAAACCCATGAGGGCAGCGCCGATCAGGTGATTGGCCGTATCTTCGACGCCGCCGAAACCTTCCCAGCGAAAACTGCGGGTACTGAGCGACCAGGCGAGCGAACCGGCAAACAGGCCGAGGACGGTGGCGATGCCCAGGGTCAGGACGCGGCTGCTGTCGGACCAGAGCATCAGCCATTCCAAGGTGTAGGCGGTGGGGCCGACAAAGGAAAAAGCTTCCATGCGCCCGCTGTTGGTGGCGATAAAGGCTTCTTGCAGGGTTTCCGGGTGTTCGGCGACATAGCCCAAGTGGCCGCTGACATACCAGATGCCGACGATGACCAGACCGCTGCCGATGCCGCCGATGAGAGAATCGAGTTGCCAAAAATCGCGTTTGGCGAGGCTCCACGTCACCAGCGCACCGCCTGCGCCGTAGACTGCCGCTGTGCCGGCGATTTCGGCGTTCACACCAAGGCTGCGCAGCAGACCGGCGAGATCCGCGCCGGGGGGCAGGCGGAGCGTCCAGGGATCGAGAAAATTCACCCGGAAGACGCCGAGAATGCCGCGCATCGTCATGTAGGCGAAGATGCCGAGAACGAGAAAAACGACCAGGGATTTCAGATTGCCGCCGCCGATACGCAGCAGCATTTTCGAGCCGCAACCGGAAGCCAGCACCATGCCAAAACCAAAGCAGAAGCCGCCGATCAGGAAAGACAGCCAGGGCAGCTTGCTGACGCGATAGGCCGATTGGCTCAAGTCGATCCAACCGGCCAGATCGAGCGTGCCCGTGCCGATGATGGCGACACCGATGGCCAATAGCCACATGCGCATGCGATTCCAGTCGCCCATGTTGACGATGTCGGCGACGGCACCCATGGTGCAGAAGTGGGTTTTTTGGCCGATCAGGGCGAAAACGAAGGCGAGCGCGAAGGCGAGCCCGGTGATCAGCGGGGGCGAGATTTCGGTCATGGTCAACACTGGTAATGCGTGGGATCGCTGATGCCGGCGGCGGCAAAACCGGCGGCGCGCAGGCGGCAGGAATCGCAGACGCCGCAGGCGCGGCCGGCGTTATCGGCCTGGTAGCAGGAAACGGTGAGGCTGTAATCGATACCGAGTTGCACGCCTTGGGTAATGATGTCGGCCTTGGAAAGAGCGATCAGCGGTGCGTGGATGCGCACCCCCCGGCCTTCGACCCCGGCCTTGGTGGCGAGGTTGGCCATGGTTTCGAAGGCGGCGATGTATTCCGGGCGGCAATCCGGGTAACCGGAATAATCGACGGCATTGACGCCAACGAAAATGTCGCGGCTGCCCAGTACTTCGGCCCAGGCCAGCGCCAGCGAGAGCATGATGGTGTTGCGTGCCGGAACGTAGGTGATGGGAATGCCGGTTTGTGCGCCGTCGGTGGGTATCGCCAAGTTGGTATCGGTCAGCGCGGAGCCGCCGAATTGCGCCAGACCAAAGTCGATGACACGTTGTTCGGCGGCCCCCAGCGCGGCGGCGACACGCTGGGCGGCAGCAAGTTCGGCGCGGTGCCGCTGGCCGTAGTCAAACGACAGGCAATGGGCGGCAAAGCCTTCTTGGCGTGCCAAGGCAAGGCAGGTGGCCGAATCGAGGCCGCCAGAAAGAAGAACGACTGCTTTTTTCATCGAAAACGAGTTGCGTTTGGAAGGTTTTGGGGTGGGGCGCGAATATACCTGAGCCTAGCGCGCCGTGCCGAAACATTGCAGGCCAGCCAGATCGACGACATGAATGCCGCCGTACTCGCAGCGCACCAGCCCGGTTTCTTCCAGAATTTTGATGCCTTGGTTGGCGCGCTGGCGGGAAATACCCGCGAGGTAGCCCAGTTCTTCTTGCGAAATTTGCAGAAATTGCTGGGTGTTCGGATAGAGCACCGGGTTGAACAAGGCCCCGAGTATGCGGGCGATGCGGGTATCGATATCGAGCATGCGCTCGTTTTCCATCATGCCGATGAACTGGCCTAAGCGCTCATTCAACTGCGTGATCATGTAACGGTTGAAGGCGATGCTGTGGTCGAGCAGCCATAAAAAGGTGGCGCGGTTCATGAAGGCGATGCGGCTTTCGCGGATCGCCATGACATCGTAGCGGCGCGGTTCTTCCTTGAGCAGCGAACCTTCGCCAAACCAGCCGCCGTTGCCGATGCCGGTGAGCGAGGTGGTTTTGCCGCAGGTCCAATGGCTGGCCATTTTGCCCAGACCGTTGATGACACCCATCCAGTGTTTGACCGGCTCGCCCTTCATGCAGATGAAAGCGCCGGGGGCGAAGCTGCGCTCGATGGTGCCGGCCAGCGCACGCTGCAATTCTTCTTCACTCAATGCCTTGCCCCAGAGGGAGGAGCGTAGCAATTCCTCAGCATTTTTCATGTTTTGTCCGGATTGTCTGCCCGGTGACAATTATAAGCAGCAAAGCCTCCTACACTGGCAGCACGGTAACAAAACTGCGCGTCATGCAAGTCTGCTGTAAGTTAAGGCCGCGCACAATGAAACCACCACCAAAGACCGCAAACGAAGAGTTGTGGCGTGAGGAGACAATTTATGCAGGCAAAGTACGCCGCGCCGGATGGTCAGCACACCTTCCCGCGCTTGATGATGCACCATGCCGTCGTGCGTCCGCAGGCCCCCGCCATGCGCGAGAAAGATCTCGGCATCTGGCAGACCTGGAGCTGGGCCGAGGTCGCCGAACGCGTGCGCGCCCTGGCCTGTGGGCTGGCCGAATTGGGTTTTCGCCGGGGCGACAATCTCGCCATCGTCGGCGATAACCGCCCGCATCTCTACATGATGATGACCGCCGCCCAGTGTTTGGGCGGGGTGCCGGTGCCGCTCTATCAAGATGCGGTGGCGGAAGAAATGCTCTTCGTTCTGCAAGATGCCGGCGTGCGCTTCATTGCCGTCGAGGATCAGGAGCAGGTCGACAAAATGCTCGAAATCAAGGCGCAGGTGCCCATGCTCGAGCACATCATCTACGATGATCCGCGCGGCATGCGCCACTACAACCAGCCTTTCTTGCATGACATGCACGCGGTGATGGAGATGGGGCGGATTCACGATCGCAACCATCCCGATTTTCTCGACCACGAAATCGAGCGCGGACATTTCGACGATGTCTCCGTGATGCTCTACACCTCGGGGACGACGGGTAAACCGAAAGGTGTCTGCCAGACGCACGCAGCCTTCATCGCGGCAGCGCGCGGCGGTGTCGAAGTCGACCGGATGAACGCCGAGGGCGACATTCTTTCCTACCTGCCCATGGCCTGGGTCGGCGACCACCTCTTTTCCTTTGCGCAGGCCATGGTGGCGGGTTTCACCATCAACTGCCCGGAATCCGGTGACACGGTGATGACCGATTTGCGTGAAATCGGCCCCACCTATTACTTTGCCCCGCCGCGCGTTTTCGAGAGTCTTTTGACCTCGGTGATGATCCGTATGGAAGACGCCGGCAAGCTGAAGTACAAAATGTTCCATCACTTCATGGACGTCGCCAAACGCTGCGGCGCGGATATTCTGGACGGCAAAGCGGTCTCCGGCGGCGATCGTTTTCAGTATTGGCTGGGTAATTTGCTGGTCTATGGGCCCTTGCGTAATGTCCTGGGCATGAGCCGGGTCAAGGTGGCTTACACCGCTGGCGCAGCGATCGGGCCGGATTTGTTCAAGTTTTACCGCTCCATCGGCATTAATTTGAAGCAGTTCTACGGCCAAACCGAAACCTGCGCCTATGTCTGCTTGCAGCCGGATGGCAAGATCAAGTTCGACTCCGTCGGCCCGGCGGCCCCCGGGGTGCAGCTGAAAATTGCTGATAACGGCGAGGTGCTGGTCAAAGGGCCAATGCTGCTCAAGGAATATTACAAGCGTCCGGAAGACACCGCGGGCGCTTGCGATGCCGAAGGCTGGTTCCTCACCGGGGACGCGGGTTTTCTCGATGAAGACGGTCATTTGAAGATCATCGACCGCGCTAAGGATGTCGGCAAACTTTCCAACGGCGCGATGTTTGCGCCCAATTACATCGAAAACAAGCTCAAATTCTTCCAGCACATCAAGGAAGCCGTGTGTTTTGGCAGCGAGCGCGAGATGGTGACCGCCTTCATCAATATCGACGTGGGTGCCGTCGGCAACTGGGCGGAACGGCGTGGTATTGCCTATTCGGGGTACACCGATTTGGCGGCCAAGAGCGAAGTCTATGAACTGATCAAGAGCTGTCTGGAAGAAGTCAATGCCGCGCTGGCCAGCGACGCCATGATGGCCGATTCGCAGGTGCATCGTTTCCTCATCTTGCACAAGGAACTCGACCCGGACGACGACGAGCTGACGCGCACGCGCAAGGTGCGGCGCAATTTCGTGTCAGAAAAATACAAGGTGCTGATCGACGCGCTCTACGACGGCAAGGCCAGCCAGTTCATCGAAACCGAGGTCAAGTTTGAAGACGGGCGGCGCGGCAAGGTGTCGGCGGATTTACGCATCGACGACGTGAAAACCTTCCCGATTGCACGAAAGGCGGCCTGAGATGACTGTCTGGAAAAACCGTATGGAACGCGGATTTTCGCGGCGCAAATCGGCTGGCGCGGATCAACCCGTCAGCGCATTTGCCTTCGATCCGCGTCTATCCGCGACATCCGCCGAATCCGTGTTAAAGATTGGAAGTGCCGCATGAGTAAAAAAATCGGCGAGGTCATTCTCGACCTGCAAAACATTTCGCTGCGCTTTGGCGGCGTCAAGGCGCTGACGGATATTTC